>JBHPFW010000009.1:0-53031 GCA_042571645.1 Nanobdellota archaeon | reverse complement strand
CCTTATTTACATCAATGTTTTTATTTACATGAATCAGTTCAATCCATTTTTTAATATCATTACCCTTAATTAACCAAGGATTTTTCATTTCTTCTTGAAAATCTGGATGTTGTGATAAGTCCATAAATTGGTAATCAGATAAATCTGCGTTAGTCAAAATCAAATCATTAAGAGAAAGTTCAACCGGATTTATAACTAAATCTGGACCTCCTCCATTTTGAGAACAGCCAGATATTATAATTATTGCAATTAAAGCCCATATTAAGTAAATTGTTTTCATCTTATTAATTAGGTAATTGGGACTTGTATTTAAAGGTTTTTAAGGCTTCCATTTGAATTGAAACAAACATGTAAAATGTAATGTAAAAGAGTTTGCCCCATCTAATTTTTAGCCTCTCAGAATTACCGGATTTAAGAAAGTCATCTCTACTTCCTTTTCTTCCCTGTTTCTTTTTTCAAATAAACAGTACTTGTCGGGAAAGGAATGCCTATCCTGGCTTTGTTCAGCGCATCATATATTTCTTTTCTTGCTTTGTCTTTTGTAGAAGCTCTTTTGCCGACATCATGTATCCAGAATCTTGCAGAAAACAATAAAGCAGAATCAGCCATATCATTAAACATTATGCTGGCTGTTCTTTTTTCATCATCTTTAGGGAATTCATGATATTTTTTGATAATATTAAGAACAAGCTTTTTAACTTTATCAATATCAGAACCATATTCTACACCAAAAGGAATAACACATCTTATGTCTTTGCTTGGAAGTTTCCAGTTTTTAAATTGTGAATTAGCCAAGACGCCATTCGGTATAATTATTAGTTCATTGTCCCAATTCTTTATTCTTGTTGATCTCAAACCTATATCCACAACTTCTCCAGATTCAGTGGCACTAATTTCTATATGATCGCCGACCTTAATTGCTTTATCCAATATTAATGATATGCCACCGAATATATTTGCTAAACTGTCCTTAACAGCAAAACCAATTGCTATGCCTGCTACACCAACTCCCGCTATTAAACCTTTAACATCGATGCCCCAGATTGAAAATATAAAGAATAATGCCAAGATCCAACCTACAACACCTGAAGTTTTGTGGACTAATTTTACAATCTCATCATCCATATGTGATTTAGTTCTTTTAGCCCATTTAGCACCCCATTCTTTTATAATGATGTCAATAAAACCGAGTGCAAATCTTGTTATGTATATTATAATTAATGTGGCAATAATATTAATCAAATAAAAGTTCCAAGGTGAAGGGATAGTTAATGTATCAACAGAAACTTTTGCTGCAATTGCTAACACTATCTTAGGCAGATAATTCTGAATTAAAGCAACAATTTTATCATCTAATTCTGTTTTTGTTTTTGTTGTGAACTTAAGAACAACACTTCCAATAAGCCATAATGAAATCTTAGTAATGATAAAGAACCCTATTAGCAAAATAACTAATTTGAATGTTGGGTTTTCCCATAATGCCCAAAAATAATTCATCAAAGAGCTGATATCCATAGATAATTAGGGGTTTATAAGTGGTTTATATAGGTTTCGATTGGAAAAACGCTTAGAATTATTTCAAACAATTAATCTAAAGAATTATATACCAACACTACTGTGAAATAGTGATCGAGGTATTGCTTCTGAAGCTGTTTAGTGGCTTTTAGAGGTATTAAAGCTTATTTCAGACTATTTTGGGCTACTCCGAGCTAAACCAGACCATTTTGAGTTTGATAAAGCTCTAAAACTGAAAAAAAGCGTATATAAATCAAGCATAGTGTTAAAAAATGCGAAAAAAGCCAGAAAGAAATCTTGCAGAAATTGATGAACTTCTCGATCTTAAATATAATGGATTAGCTAAAAAAGTCAAAAAAACTTCTAAATTTCTTGAGGAAAGAGGTTTTAATCAAGTTATGAGATCTGAAATACAGAGTAATGGTGGAAGTCTTGAACAACTTGCTGAAATTGTAGATTGGGTAGATTATGATTATGAAAGAGCACAAGATATGACTGGTGTTTATTTAGAACAAATTGCAGCACAAAAAATAGCACAATATCCTGAACTTTCTCTATTAGCTGATAAAATTCTTGATGAGCAAGCAAGAATTGGAGATTCACAGAATGCAATTTCTGAACCAACAATTCTTGGGACTTTAGCTGCATATGCAAAACCAGTAATGGCTGCTGTTTGCGGTGCATTAGCTTTTGTTTCACTCACACCTTCTTTGGTTGGAGCTGAGGAAGGGCATACTTGTTTTGATTTTGATGACTTTCCTGAAGAATTAGAACAATTAGGTTTTGGATATGAATCGGTAGGAGATACCTATAAACTTTTGATTCCTTCAAAAGAAAAACCATACATTTCAGGAGATATTTCCTTTGTAAAAGGAATTGGATGCTTTACAAACATATATTATGATAATGAGAAAAACACTGTTTACTTTGAAACTTCTGAAGAAGGAAAAGGTGAATTAAGAATAGATTATGAGAATAATAAAATATACTTAACACAATCATTAGGAGAAAGAAGTATGACCAGTACTGCAACATATATTCCTCCTTCTGACTCAACTGAGTCAACAGAACAAATAGAGTCTTGCGTAATTCCCTCTTTTATTTTGAATTTATTTACTGACACTTCAACAGATGAAGACCCAGCACAAGAAGCAGAGAAAATTAAATCTCCAGTAGAACCTGAAGTTCCAGATGAAACTGTGTACGAGCAAGCACCAATAGAAGAAAAAGAAGAGGTTATGCGTTTAGCAGAATTTAAAGATCTTGATGAAGAAGAATCAGATCAAACAGGGATAAAGAAAGAAAAATTGACAACTGCTGATCGTCAAAGAGCGGAATCAACAAATTATACAACTGAAGATTTTCGTAAGTCTCAAGATTCTCTTAATTGGGATGATTACTTCAAAGAACATCCTCCTGGATGGAGAAAGCCTATAGTGATTGATGGATATCTTACCACTCCTGCTTTTGGACATTCATTTTATAAACCTGGCGACTTTGAATCAGTTCTGCTTAACAATTTTGCTGTTGCTTTGGAACTAGGTGTTAATCAAAGAAGATTAAGCACATCGAAACACAGAGCATATGCAATGATTCCTGAATTAGAGGGGGATTATTTTACTAATGGAACTTATTTTGATTTAAATTCTGAAATTCCTATCTTAGACTTTTTATCTCTTCTTGGCCAAGCATCATTAGAAAACTCAACACATTTCAGAGGAAATGTTAATTCTGAATCAATCTCTCAAAGATCAATAGGTTTAAGATATTTAATAGAACCCGAACCAGAAATATTGGCTTTGGATTTGAATTATGTCTTATTAAAAAACTTTATGCGTATTAATGAACCAACATTAGGAAACACCACTTATGTTTTTCCCATTGATAAAAATCCATATAACAAAGATCCAAAAGATTCTTTAGCTCTTATACCTGATACTAAATTATGGAAATTAAGTGAAGATGCCAGAGGTTTATCAACTAAAGTAAGCTTATTCAGATTACCATATATTGATGAGATTAATGTTGGATATACAAGAATAGAAGGCAGCAGTGTTATAGACAAACCTCCTTTAACTAGAGTTTATTTTGAAAATGCACAGCCAGAAGTATTACACGGTCAAAATATTTCACGAATTCAAACAGTGCAACATACTTTGAGTGGGAATGTTTATTTACATTATAGGCGATTTATTGGCAAGGCATACAGTCGGTATTATCAAAAAGAAATGGATTATTATCTTTGGTTGAGGTTTGGTTTTGGCCTTAAAGCAGACTTAATCCATCATCACAATGAAAAAGGTGATAGTGCAAAAACAAATGTTTTTACTCCGACAATTGAAATAAACAATGAAAGCAGGGGCCCTGGAGGAGGACTCAATATTGTTTGCGGAGCTGGACCTAATTTTATAGATAACTCAAATAGAGGGTTTCAAGCTTATTGTAGTTTAAGATTAATTTATGATGGCACGAATAGGCCGTTACATGTAAAATTTGATTTAGAATAATTAAGCTTTTTCTTCTTTAATTTCAATTGTATAAGAATTAGGTAATTTACTATAAGCTCTTTTCAATGCTAATTTTGCAGTTGAAAGGCCTGATTTTTCTACTTCAACTTGTAATACTTCCTGGCCTTTTTTGATTTGAGCAGCTCTGCCTACAACTTTTCCATAGCTTTTCTGCATTCCAGTAGACATTCTATCTGCACCAGCACCTGAAGCAAGAGGATTTTCTCTAATATAATGATGAGGAAACATCCTGATGACCAATCTGAAACCACCTTTGCCAAGCTGTTTTTCTAATACTCTGTTGCATGACACTCTAGCAGATTCTATGCAGTTATCTCTTAGCTGAAGAGATTCCTTGGCTCTAAGAACAAGTTTGCATGGGAATTTCTTTTTAAGATCACCCATATTGTATCTTACCACTCTAGAAGCTGGAGAAGTCTTAACAAAGGACTTTTTCCGATATTTAGATCTTCTAGTAAAAGGCCTGTCTAATGTCCTGGATGCTACACCTTTTCTTAATTTTGCCATGTTTCTGGAGTGTTTTGAAGTTGTTTATAAAGGTTTTGAAATTCCATTTAAACCCCTTTAAAAACCAAAACACTTAAAAATGAAGCTTCTAATCTTAAAAAAGCGAGATAAGGAGGGGTGTCATAATGGCCAAAATCAAACTAATATCTGGTTCTGCAAATGAAGAACTAGCAAAAGATGTTGCTAGCAGTCTCAAAACTAAACTAATAAAGACAAAAATAGCTAAATTCAAAGATGGGGAGATATATGTTAGAATTGAAGAAACTGTAAGAGGCCAGCACGTATTTGTTGTGCAGCCTGTTTCTCCAAAGGTTAATGACCACCTAATGGAACTTCTCATAACAATAGATGCATTGAAAAGGGCATCTGCAGAAAAGATAACAGCTGTTGTGCCTTATTACCCTTATGCTAGACAGGACAGAAAAACAAAATCCAGAGAACCTATAACTGCTAAATTAGTAGCTAATTTAATCACCAAAGCTGGTGCTGATAGGGTTTTAACTATTGACTTACATTCATCACAGATACAGGGATTCTTTGACATCCCTGCAGATAATCTCACAGCAACAGGATTATTTGCTGAGTATTTCAAGAAAAAGAAATTGAAAGATTTTACTGTGGTAAGTCCGGATGTTGGCGGCACAAAACGAGCAAGAAAATTGGCAAATTTGTTAGGCTGTCCGATTGCAATAATTGATAAAAGAAGAGACAAACCAAATGAAGTAGCAAAAATGAATATAGTTGGAGATGTTAAAGGAAAAAATGCAATCATACTTGATGACATAATAGATACTGGTGGAACAATAACATTGGCTTCAGAAGTGCTGAAAAAAGAAGGAGCAAAAGATGTTTATTTAGCAGTTACACACGGACTTTTTTCAGACCCTGCTCAACAAAGGCTTCAGAAATCAATTGCAAAAGAAATTGTCATAACAAACACAATACCTCTGCCAAAAAACAAAAAGATTCCAAAAATAAAAATAATTTCAGTGGCAAATCTTATAGCGCAGGCAATAAAAAACATTGAAGAACATAAATCACTTCAAAAACTATTTGAGTATAGCTAAACATATTTGCGGGGTTTTAATATGGAAGATCAGAAAAAATTACAGACGAAGTATCAAGAGATGCAGATATTGGAAGCTCAATTGCAGGAATTCCAAAAGCAAGTACAAAAATTAGAACAGCAAGGCCTAGAAATAGAAATGGTAAAGGACTCACTAGGTGATTTTAAAGGCAAAAAAATTGGAGATGAACTTCTTGTGCCGATTACAAACGGAATTTTTGCAAAAGCCCAAATTAAGAATACAAAAGAGTTGATTGTTAATGTAGGGGCAAATGTCGCTGTGACTAAATCCATTGAAAATACAAACAAACTGCTCGATGAACAAAGAGAAGAAATAAACAATTATAAACAACAAATGATGGTTCAGCTTACACAACTTACTGAAGCAATGCAAAAAACAGAGCAAGAGCTTCATAAAATGATGTCTTAAATATCTGGTTGAGTAATATGTTTAAATTCTTAAAGGAAAAGCTGAAAGGTGCAATAGATAAGATTTCTAAAGAGGCAGAAGAAGAAGCTGAAATTATCGAAGAAAGTGAAGAACAAGAACAACCAAAAGAAGTTAAAAAACAAATAGAAAAAAAAGCAGAACCAAAGAAAAAAGAGACAAAAAAGGTTTCAGCGCCTAAAAAAGAAAAAACAGCCGAGACAACAAAACCTGAAGAAAAGGAAAAAGAGACAGAAGTAAAAGAAGAAGAAACACCTGATGTAGAGGAAAAAGAGGAAGTATCACAAGAAACAAAAAAAGGATTTTTCTCAAGAATAAAGGATAAAATAATCGGCGAAGAAGAAGTTGAAGAAGTTATTCCAGACGAAGAGCCTGAAGAAAAAAAGGAAGAAAAAGAAATCAAAAAAGAAGAAATCTCTGAAAAAGAAAAAGAGGAAGAGACTGAAAGAAAAGAACCTGCAGAAGAGATAAAAAAAGAAAAAGAAACAAAAAAAGAAGAAATTCCTGAAGAAGTAAAAGAAAAAGAACCAGAACAACCCAAAAAAATAGAAAAAGAAGAACCTATAAATGCTGAAAAAGAAGAAATTCTTGAAGAACCAAAAAAAGAGAAAGAAAAAACAGGCTTTTTCTCTAAAATATCTGAAGTAATAACAAAAAAATCATTATCAGAAGAAAAATTCAATGAATTATTCTGGGATCTTGAACTCGTATTACTAGAGAATAATGTTGCAGTAGAAGTAATAGACAAAATGAGAGAAGATCTCAAAGCGAAATTGGTAGAGACAAAAGTTATTAGAGGCCAAATTTTCGAGATAATCCAGCAAACTCTGATAAAAAGCATCAATGAAATATTAAGCACAGAAAAAATAAACATAATAGAAAAAATAAAAGCCAAACAAGAAAAACCTTTTGTGATAATTTTCTCAGGAATTAATGGCTCAGGAAAAACAACAACAATAGCAAAAATGGCTAAATTTTTCCAAAACAACAATCTCAATCCAATAATTGCTGCTTCAGACACTTTTAGGGCGGCTGCAATAAACCAACTAGAAGAGCATGCAAACAATCTAAATGTCAAGCTAATAAAACATGATTACGGATCAGATCCTGCTGCAGTGGCTTTTGATGCTATAAAATATGCTAAAACAAAAAATATAGATATTGTTATGGTTGACACAGCAGGAAGATTGCATTCAAATGTTAATTTAATGGAAGAGATGAAAAAGATTGTCAGAGTAGCTAACCCAGACCTTAATATCTTTATCGGTGAGAGTATAACCGGCAATGACTGTGTAGAACAAGCAACAAAATTCAATGAAGCTATTGGCATAGACGCCATAATACTCTCAAAGGTTGATGTTGATGAAAAAGGGGGAGCTGCTTTATCTGTAAGTTATGTTACTGGAAAACCAATAATATATATTGGTACTGGCCAGACATATGATGATTTAGTTGAATTTGACAAAGATCTAATACTTCAGAATTTGGGTTTATCTTGATAATATTGTTGATATCTGCGAAAATTTTTTAAATAAAGTAATATAGAGTATTAATAAATAAGGGGTGTGTGGATTGTTTAAGATTCTATGCTCCATTTGAAAAAATGAGCTCAAAAATAAAGACTATGAATTTATTGCAATTTATATTTGAAATACTTGTTGGCATAGGTTATGCCGTAGGATTAATTCCTTTTGGCTATCTTATTTCTATGTGGTGGGTAATTCCATTAACAATTGCAAATCTGATATTTTCTCTAATTCGAAAAGAAGAAGTGCTGCAGAAAGACAATACAGTCCCTTTCACAATCACAAATGTCATAATGGCCTGGCTTAGCATAATACCTTTCCTTGGTTATCTGACAAGAATAACCGGCATAGTGATGTCTGTTTTATCCTTAATCAGAGTTGGAAAGGATCTAAAAACAGAAGATATTTAATAAATAAGAATAAATATAGGATATTAATATAATTAATGTAGAATAATTTCAAAAAAAACGGGGGTTTTAAAAGAATGGCGAGCAAAGATCTTGAAGAAGGAAAAACAATAGCAGGTTTAATTTACTTAGTGAGTATTTTGGGCCTTATTGGATGGGCAATATCTGTTGTGCTATTTGTTGTGAAAAAAGAAAATGAATATGTAAAATATCATTTCCAACAATGGCTTGGGCTCATGATAGCAGGAGTGTTAGTAGGAGTTATCGGAGTTGCAACAATGTTGATTTTGATAGGCTTCTTAATTTTGCCAATAGGAGCTATAATATTGCTTGTTCTGTGGATAATTGGCATGATAAATGCATTTACAGGCAAACAACAGCCTCTGCCAATCATAGGCAAATACACAGAAAAATACATCAAGTTTTAATTTTTTTAAAATTCTTTTTTTTATTAAAAATCATAAATCAATAAATAAAAAAGGGGAGAGAAACACTAAAATGAGTTATTTTTCTGCTATAAAGAAACCATTTATCAAGCCAGACAGATTTATCATAGGATGTTCAATGTATCTTATACCTTATCTTAATATTCTAACTCAATTTTTTGCTATAGGTTATATGTCAAGAACTGCTAAAAATACAATGAAAGGCATAGAAGATCTTCCTGAATGGATTCACTGGCTTGAGCTTCTGACAAAAGGGCTGTTTGTCTTTCTTATAGTTTTATTATATTCAATACCCTTATTTATTGTACTCCTATTTGGAATAGGAAATAAGTTATTTGGCGATTTGGCATTTTCTAGATATATTAATTGGAATGATCTTGATTTATCCACATATGCGTTTATAGTTCTATCTATCTTGATATTCTATTTTTTGCCTTCAGCCATAATGAACTTTCTCAAACATGAAAGATTCTCAGCAGCATTCGAGTTTGGCAAAATTATAAGAGATGCTTTAATCAGAGAATATTTTATTACTGTGGTGATTAGTTTTGTTTATGTTTCCATAATGATTATTTTGGTCAAGAATATCGCTGTATTTTTTAGTGAAATCACTGTAATCAGATTGATAATAAATTCAATTGTTCAATTTTTAGTGGGGATGACATTATTCTCGCTGTTTTCTGAGATTTATAAGAAATAGATTTGAGAAATAAGATGTTATTAAAAGATGACGGCAACATAGATCATATATTATTCTTCAAACTCAATTTTATTATCTAATAAAACTCCCTTTTTGAGCTCTACAGGCCTCCAAGTATCTATAACTAAATTTGCATCCAGCCACTCTGAAAGCTCATCTGGATTGCCTATTGTAGCAGATAAACCAATTATTTGAACATTCTTGAGAAGCTGTCTTAACAGAGTTATTACTATTTCTAGAGTGGGGCCTCTGCCCGGATCATTCATTAAATGGATTTCATCCACTACTACAACACCTACATCCTTAAGCCATGGTGAATGGTGGCGTATTAGACTGTCAAATTTCTCAGAAGTTGTTATGATAAAATCATATTCTGCCAGATAATGATCTGCAGAATCTATATCTCCTGAAGTTAATGCTATTTTCATTAAATGGCTGTATTTATTTTTGAATTCCTTGTGCTTTTCATTAGCTAAAGCTTTTAACGGCACAATATAAACTGCTTTGCCATGATTTGTGAGTATGCCGTTTACTGCTGCTATTTCTGCAACTAATGTTTTTCCTGAAGCTGTTGGTGTGCAGACTAAAAGATTTTTATGATCAAGAAGTTCTGCCTTTAATGCTTTTGATTGTGCAGGTCTGAGTTCAGTTATATTCTGTTTTTCCAGGACCTCAAATAGTTTTGGATGGATTTTGTCTTTTATGTCTTTTAGATTCATGTTAAACACCTAATCATTGCCCGGGCGAACTCATTGCACGAGTTTATTACATCATGCATGCTCAGTTACTGTCGCAACAGCCTTTAGAGAAAGCGGAGAGTTCTAGGCGCACAAAAATGTTAACATTTTTGGCGCATTTGAGCTCTGCTCAAATTGCGCTGGCAATGATTATTTTATAACTCTTTCTTCAGTAATTATGATATCAACCTTTTCATCGTGAGGATCTTGAGGAATTTTATCCAATACTTGCAATTCGAGGGCAAAGGCTATCTTAGCTGCTTTTGTTTTTTTCAAAAACTCGTCATAAAAACCTTTACCATATCCAATTCGATTCTTTCTTTCATCAAATGCTATGCCTGGAACTATAACTACATCTAAATTATCCTCATCAAAAAAATGGGTTTGAGTATCTTTTGGTTCCAGAATCCCGAAAGTGCCGCAATTAAGATCTTTTTTATGGAATATTTGGGAAATGGCTATTTTATTATTTTTCACATAAGGCGCAATAATATTCTTTTTGTCTTTTAGCATTTTATCAATTAAGTTTAATGTATTCACTTCATTATTCTTATCTAAACTGCAATATACCATTATATTATTGTTGTTTTTGTAGAAATCACTGTTGAGAAAATTGTTAATTATTGATACGCTTTTTTCTTCTACTTCTAGTTTAGGCAGGAACTTTCTTTTTTCCAGAACCTCTGATCTTATCTGTTGTTTTGATTCCATTTTATTATCTCCTTAATTTAATGATCTTATAAACCTTGTCATTGGATCTGACCAGTGTATTTGTCTTTAATCCTATTCTTTTGCCTTTCAATGCGTTATCTGCAGATTTGCCATCTATTTGCATGTCCTCAGCGTTAAGATCCACTACACCTGTTGTAGGACCTTGTATCTGTATTTTATCGTGTTTCTTAAATCCCCTAGATTGGCAAAGAATCTCTGCCACACCAATCTTTTTGTAATAATTCTTTACAATACCTATAAACTCCTTTTTGGTTGTGGCTTTTGAACCGTATAATCCTGAGTGGTCTTCTTTTAGTGGAATTCCTAGATAAAAACCTGTTGAGAATCCTTTATTATAGACTGATTCTAATCGCTTAACTAGTTGTTTTGATAATTTATCATATTCTTTATTGAAATTTGTTTTGTTTTTGTTGTCAAGAATAAAATCAATTGCTTGTCTATAACATTCTACAACTGTCTTGACATATTCTGGTTTTCTTTTTCTACCTTCTATCTTAAATGAATTAATTCCAGAATCAATTATTTGAGGAAGTATTGGGATTGTGCACAAATCTTTTGGTGATAAAACAAATTCATTATCAACTTCTAATTCATAATTATCTTCTTTGTCTTTTATTATGAAACTTCTCCTGCATACTTGCAAACAGTGACCTCTGTTGGCAGATTGTTTGTAAACATCCTGGCTTAAATAGCATCTGCCAGAAACAGAAATGCACCTCGCCCCATGAATAAAAACTTCTATTTCTGCTTTGAGCTTTTCTTTCTTTATTTTAGTTATCATGGAGTTTATTTGTTTTAAATTGAGTTCTCTTGCCAGTACAAATCTTCTTATGCCTTGTTTGTAATAAAATTTCAATGCCTCAAAATTGCTAACAGAAGCTTGTGTGCTCAGATGAATAGGAAGCTTAAGTTTTTTTGCTAATGTTATAACTGAATGATCCCAGCAAATCACTGCATCAATTCCTGATTGTTTTGCTTTTTTTAGCAGATTCTCGACGGTATTTAGTTCATTGTCATAAATCATTATGTTTAATGCCAAATATGCTTTTATTTTATTTTTATGACAGATATCTGCAATTTTTTTCATGTCTGCTGTATTGAAATTCTCTGCTTTAGCCCGCATATTCAATGTTTTTATACCAAAATAAACTGCATCTGTACCTGCAGCTATTGCAGCAGTTAAGCTAGTAAAATCACTGATAGGTGCCAGAAGTTCTGGTTTAAATGGTTTTTTAGTTATTTTTTTCATTGAAATTAAGAATATCTGTTATGTTTATTATTTTCTTTTCAGTTCTTATTGTATCGTCATAGCCAATTCTTGGGCAGGCAGTATTTATCCAGCAATCAATAAAATTAAAGTTTTCCAAATCGTTAAAATCAATTGTTGGTGTTAAGAAATCATAATAATTTTTGTCTTTGTGTTTTTGCTTTAATTTCTTTACATTGCCAAAATTTTGGCCACGCTTGAGTGTGATTATTACGCCAATATTCTTTGAAGTAAGAAATTTTGTAATTCTTGCTTTTCTTATTTTTTCAAATCTTTCAAAATCTTCTTGGGTTAGTTTCTTTACTTCATCAGATAGTGGATTGGCCAAAATAACATTAATATTGTTTTTTATAAAAATCCCTAATGCATGGAAGTTTCCTGTGCCTATGAATAAAATATCTTTTGTCTTGGGCAATTTTGGAACATTACAACCAAGGATTTGGTGAAAACTTAGAACTTTTTTCCCATTTACCTCTAATATCTTTATTATTTCCTCTTTTTTGTGTTTATGTTGGGCTGTAGTTAAAACAACAGCTTCATCTCCAATCACTGGCAAAGCCCTTTCTATACATTTCTTCAGCTCTAGGTTACTTTTCACAGGCACAAATAGTGTTTTTACCATGTTTTTTGAGAATATTCAGTTTATTTAAAAAGCTTATTTATTATATTTATAAAGAAATGTAGTTTATTTATAAAAAGATTTAAATACATTGGGAAAAATCTGTAGATATCAATTTAAAAATAACTTAATTTAAAGAAACAAAACAAAATGGTGAGAACATGAAACTGCTTAATAAGATTGGAATAATTGCTTTGATTATGGTTTTCTTGTTTGTTATTGGATGTGGAGAAGAAGATACTGACACAGGATCTACAGATACACTCCCAGCAGATACAATAGAAACATCTGTCACAACTACAGAACCAAGTTCTGAAACAAATGAAACCGAGACTGAAACAACTACAGACACTACTACAACTGAAACAGACACTGATGAGCAAACTACAGAACCTGATAATACAACCACAGAAACAGCTGATAATGAAACAGAACAAGTTGACAATAAAGCATTGCTTGAAAAGCTTATGAAAGAAAAAGGCCTTATTTCTGACGATGATACTGGATCAGGTCGTATGAATTCTTTAACTCAGTCTGGCTTAACAACAGAACAGCCCGAAATAGCTGAAAAATGCACTGAACAATCTTCATTCTTATTTATTAGCTGTTACTTTGAAAGAGGCACCGACAACAAAGTTGCAAAATTAAGCTTATCAAATCAGGCTAGAGAAACCATTGAAGGATTTTCAATCCATATCAAATTAACAGATGACAGAATGTACTATACAGAACTTCCGGACGATGTTCCAGCAGAAACAAATGTTGACTACACGCTTTCATTTGGCAGATGGGAAGAAGAAATGAACGGCACAATTCAGAACATAGAAGTTCATTCAGAGGATGACTTTAATGGCACTATAAAATCCTGCCATAACCAAAGAATAAGATTTGTTCCTAAAGTTAACTGCAAAGACAAAGTTCAGCTTTTGGCTTAAATTTCTTTTAATTATTTTATTACTTTTCTATTTTATTTCTGAAATATTAAACCTTAAACAAATCAGTGCTCAGATACTTTTCTCCCCTGTCAGGAAATATTACAACAATTGTGCCTTTGTCAATTTTCTTTGCGACTTCAATTGCAGCTAACATTGCTGCTCCAGAACTCATACCCACCATGATGCCTTCCTGCTTTGTTATTTGCCTGGCCATTTCAAAAGCTTCTTCTGTATTAATCATTATTGTTTCGTCCAGTTTCGTCGGGTCATATATTGAAGGAACTATTGCCTCCCCCATATTTTTCAGTCCTTGTATGTAATGTCCTTTTTCTGGTTCTGCGCAAACTATTTTTACATTTGAATTCTTCTCTTTCAGAAACAAACCAACACCCATTAATGTACCAGAAGTTCCTAACGAAGAAACAAAATAATCTATCTCGCCATTAGTTTGTTTCCAAATCTCTTCGCCAGTAGTTTTATAGTGAGCTAATTTGTTGTATTTATTGCTAAATTGATCTGGCATGAAATATTTGTCTGGATTTTCTTTTACTAATTCTCTGGCTTTCATTATAGCTCCATCTGTGCCAAGTTCTCCTTTAGTTAATGTAATTTTGCTGCCAAATGCTTTAATTATTTTTTGCCTTTCTACAGAAACCGCTTCGCTCATAACTATCTCAAGATTATAACCTTTTACAGCAGCAATCATTGCTAATGCGATTCCAGTATTTCCAGAAGTTGGTTCAATAATTGTTTTTCCTTTTGTTAAAGTGCCTTCTTGTTCTGCCTGCTCAAGCATTTTTAATGCAATTCTATCCTTGATACTGCCAGTGGGATTAAAGCCTTCTAATTTAGCATATATTGCTACATTCGGATTAGGATTTAGTTTGTTTATTTTGACAATTGGTGTATTTCCTATTAGTTCTATAATGTTGTTTGCTTTCATATTATCTGATGAGACAGTTGGTTGTTTAAAAATATTATTGACAAATGAGCTGCCAGTGCCCAGAGTGCTAAAGAATTCCACATGCTTTTGCGTGAATCCCTCATGATTGCGAGATGCAACAACACCTGATTGGCACTCGCCCTGGCAGCTCTTTTGAAATTGTTTAGGGTTAGCAGCTTCGAAATTTTTCATATTTTGTTGCAAGGTGCTGCGTCCCCGTAGGGGGCGACCCCCCGCAACGCACTAAATATGCTTCTCAAAGAAATTTCGACCTTATGCTGCTAACCCTTTAAAACCCAAAAAACTTAAAAACAGCCCTTATTTATGCCTATACATGGATAAAATACTTGTTATGGATTTTGGAGGGCAGTATGCACATCTTATAGCTAATAGGATTAGACGGCTAAATGTATATTCTGAGATAGTCCACAATGATATCTCAATTGATGAGCTTCAGAAGCCTGAAATCAAAGGTATAATCCTTTCTGGCGGGCCTACAAGTGTATTTGATGATAATGCACCAAAACCTGATAAAAAGCTGTTTCAGCTTGATAAGCCAATTTTAGGACTGTGTTATGGCCAGCAGCTTATGGCTCATGAACTTAATGGAAAAGTAGAGTCTGGCAAAAAAAGAGAATATGGCAGTGCTAGAATAGACATCAAAAATAAAAATGATTTATTTCAAGGTTTAAATGATTCAGAAACAGTCTGGATGAGCCATGGCGATAATGTTGAGGAAATTCCTAAAGGATTTGAAATTCTTGCTTCTACAGCTGACTGCCCTGTTGCTGGAATGGGTAATGGAAAATATTTTGGTTTGCAATTCCACCCAGAAGTAACCCATACACCAAATGGTATGAAGATTCTTGAAAATTTTGTGAATATTTGCAAAGCAAAAAAAGAGTGGACTATGAAGAATTTTGCCAATGAAAAAATTGAAGAAATTAAAAAACAGGCAAATGAAAAGAATGTTTTCCTTTTAGTTTCAGGCGGAGTAGACAGCACAGTAGGTTTTGTTTTATTAAATAAAGCTCTTGGTGCAGAAAGAGTTCATGGTTTGCATATTGACAATGGTTTTATGAGAAAAGATGAAAGCATTCTAGTTAAAGAATCATTAGCACATTACCCAAATCTTCATATTTATGATGCGAGTGATGAATTTCTTGATTCTGTAAAGGACGTATATGATCCTGAAGAAAAAAGAAAAATTATTGGAAAGAAATTTGTTGAAGTTGCGCATGAACAATTGAAGAATTTGAAATTGGATCCTAATAAATGGATTCTTGGTCAAGGAACAATATACCCTGACACTATTGAATCTGCTGGCACAAAACATGCTGCTCTGATTAAAACACATCATAACCGAGTTGAAGAAATACAAAAACTTATTGAAGAAGGAAAAGTTATTGAACCAATAAATCAATTGTATAAAGATGAGGTTAGAGCTCTTGGAAGAGAATTAGGAATTAAAGACGAACTAATTGACAGGCATCCTTTTCCTGGGCCTGGTTTAGCTGTTAGATGTTTATGTGCTGAAAAAGAAGATGAAGTAGAGAATAAAGAAGAATTAGAAAAAGGAATCAGCAAAATAATAAAAGAGAATTTATCATTTGTGATTCTTCCTCTAAAAAGTGTCGGTGTGCAAGGAGACAACAGAACTTATGCTCATCCTTGTGTAATAGTTGGTGATGCTAAGTGGGATGAGCTTGAGGAAATTTCTACTAATATCACTAATAAGTTTAAAGATATTAACAGAGTTATTAAGTTAATAAGACTAAAAGGTGGTATAAAAAGGGACAATATTAAAATCAAAAAAGCTTATTTAACTGAAGACAGACTTGACTTGCTAAGAGAAGCAGATTCAATAGTAAACAAAATAATAAATGAGAAAAATCTGCTAAACAAAATATGGCAATTTCCAGTAGTCCTGATTCCGCTTCAATTAAGTGATGGGGAGAGTATTGTTTTAAGGCCTGTTTACAGCCAAGAAGCAATGACAGCCAAATTTGCAGATATTGACATAAAGATTGTTGAAGAAATGGCTGATAAAATATTAGAACTTGATGGAATAGATGCAGTTTTCTATGATATAACCCATAAACCACCAGGAACAATTGAGTGGGAGTGATCAGGCAGAACATTAGTCTTAAAAAAATAAACAACTCAATATCTGAACAAAATGCATAGATGCAAAAAAAATAGTAAAAAATCGCAAATTACAGTATTTATAATATTAGGGTTGATTATTCTTGCAGGAGCTTCTTTTTTTATTTATCAAAGATCAAAGATAACAACTAAAGAAACAGAAGTAGCTGAAATACTTGAAACAAAAATAGAAACTCTCAGCATTAAAACTTTTGTAGAAGAATGTTTAGAAAAAACAGGCAGAATGGCCATAGCAATAAATTCTATTCAAGGCGGTTATTTTGAAACACCAGATCCTTACTTTGAATATGGTTTTTATAAAATTCCTTTTTATTATTTAGATGGTGAATTTAAGAATCCGACAAAAGAAATAATTGAGACTGAGTTAAGTAAGGGTATTGAAAAAAGCATTTTTGATTGTATAAATCTTTCACATTTTACACCTTATACAATTAATTTTGGTAATGCAACTGTAAAAACGACAATAGTAAATGAAACTACACTCTTTAATCTGGATTTTCCTGTAATCATAAAAAAAGATAATTCTGAAACCACTATAAGTGAGTTCTTTGTTGCTATTCCTTCTGAAATCAATAAAGCATTGATAATATCAAAAGAAGTTGTTGAACAACATGATGAAAAGAATGGCATTCCATTAGGTTTTATAACAGATTTGGGCTATGAAGAAGGAGTTCTCTTTAATGTCATAAATATGCGTACAGAGGTTTTATACACAATTGAGTTCAACTCATCAGTCTTGAAAGATCAAACATACACGTTTACATTTGGTGTGAAATATCAACTTGATTAAAATGCTATCTAATAAAAACAAGAAAGTAATTGCGATTATTATTTGTCTTGTCCTATCCTTGCTGCCAATATCTGCTGAAGAAAATGAACAAGATGAACAAGAACAGCAACAAACTGAAGAAGATAAATTTAATGATGAACTAACTGAAGCTGGCATGGATCCTACTATTGTAACTGGTTGTACTTCTGGCTGTTCTGTCATAGAAAGTGGCGGTGTGCTGATAGTTAAACTGGTTCCGGGAGCAAAAATAACCCAAATGCCAAAACCACCTCTAGATGCAGTTATTTTAAATGGAGCTACTGCTGAATTAGAAGAAGAGGGTGTTACTGTAAAAGGTGGCAGATTGATTGAAGGTAAAATTGTGGGTGGTGAAATAACAGAAATTAGCTCAGATGGTAAACGAGTTGATTTTGTAGCTGCAACAATTTCTGCGGAAGGTAATCAAGTATTGGGAAATGGTTATGTCAAAGACGGAGTAATCCATCTTAATAATGGAAATGTAGGTAAACAAGAAGTAACAGTTAGCAATGCAGAGATTGAGTTCCAAAAAAGGGAAGGCGAAAATCCTCCTCGCGAAGTGCATATAACTGCAAAAGATGGTTTTAAAATGGAAAGCGGTGATGGCAGTTTAGAAGTTGCTTCTGGAACTGAATTAATAATTGTGGAACCTGCAAGGGGTGGTGGGAAAAACATAATCTGTGCTGATGAATGCAGAATAAATGTAAGAGGTAAATTTGGATCAGGGGATTGGCTTAGTTCAAAAGCCTCAAAATGGCAGTTATCTATTAATGGTCAACCCCCGCATACTATGCAAGGCCAATTCAGAATGAACAATGGAGAACTGTCGATACCCCAAGAAACTTATGTAGCAAAAGGACTTGAAATGAAAGTTGTATCTGTTGATGGAATATATTTCAAACCAACTCTTGGAGATGTTACTGTTGCATTTCTTGAATCATCAGGAGATATAACTAATAATAATGTAGCGCAAATCTTTGAAGATAGTGCTTCATTCTCATCTAAGGGACAAGACGAATTTTCAGTTCAATTTGGATTTGGTGATGAAGATTTTCTTAATAATCTATATTATGATGACCTAAATGACAAATGGCTAAGAAAACCTCTGGATATTGAAAATAAAATAGTGAAAAGAGATGGATACGATATACCCCCTCTTCTAAAGCTAACTGTTTTTGGCTTGGAAGATGAGGAATCTTCAGTCACAGTAACAAATAATGAAATAAGTGTTGATAGTGGTTCAGCTGATGTAAGAACTGATTTAACTTCACTTGAGCATACAACAATTAGATATGCCGAAAAAGAAACTGTGGATGTAATCCCAGTATTTTCTGAATGTCAATCTACTGGTACAACGAGCTTTGCTGGAAGGACTTGTGGCACATTAGATATTAACATAGTTGATAAAACTAAAAGATCAGTCAATGTCAAAGAAATTCAAGGAAGAAATGTTGAATTGGACAAAGGAACAATTGAAGTTAGTGGCACTACTGAATTTAAAAGCGGTAATAAACAAACAGCAACTTTCACCATGGACAAAAGTAAGGTTTATGTGCTTAGCTATGAAGGAGGCCGAGGTGCAGAAGCTTCAGCATATTTTAGTTCTGAAGAAACGCAAAAAAAAATTCAAGGACATGTTGGTTTTGCTTATTATGACCCTAGATTTAATGAAGTTATAGTTGTTGAAGCATCTGGTACATCTGTTCAAGCTGTGAAGTTTGAAGACAGTTCATTTGGGGATGGGGGCCAAGATCATGTTTTTGAAGTTGAAGTTGATGATCCTTCAGTTATGATAAGAAAAGCTGAAAGTCTTGCCGGCAGTGGTTATGATTTTAATCCATTTACAAGAAACAAATTGACTTGTTCAGAAACAGTGCTTACTGTTTTAGAATCGCATCCTGATGTTGAGTTGGATCTTGCGACTGCTGTTGTTAATAATAAAGATCGTGATATAATTAGAGAAGAAGGTTTTTTATCATCAATAATTAATTCTGGGTATGGTAGAGCTGCATATATTGTTGGTTTGCCTACACCTGGACGAGTTCTGGGTATGGAAGAACTTGAGGAGAAAGAAATACAAATAACAAAAAAAACAGGGGAAAATCTCCATAATTAAAACAATTAAAAGAGTTCTCTCAATATTCTTGCAGTATTATAATGTATATCTATAACATCTTGAGGATTCTGTGCATAACCGCCTGCAGTGACAATGGCAATTGGAATGCCTAGATCTCTGGAATTTTTGATAATGAATTCATCTCTTTCTGCTAGACCTTCTTTTGTAAGAAGAAACTTTCCTAATTTATCATGCTCATATGGATCAGCACCAGCTAAATAAAAAATAATATCTGGATTATATTGTCTCATGATATGCGGAAGTATTTGAAGTTCACCAATGTATCTCTCATCACCTATTTCATCTTCTGAAAATAAAGGAACAGGAAACTCCACATCAACTTTTTTAGCAGGATAATTATCTTCTTGGTAAATATCAAAGATTGTGACTGAGGGATTTTTTCTGAAAATGTAAGCATTACCATTCCCGTGATGAACATCACAATCAACAATCATCGCTTTTTCAATTTTTTTCTCAGCTTGAAGTTTTTTAATTGCAATTGCAACATCATTAAAATAACAAAAACCGTCATCATGATCTGGAAATGCATGATGAAAACCTCCTGATAAATTCATAGCTGCGCCTTTTTCTAATGCTATCTCTGAAGCAAGATAAGTTCCGCCAACAGACGAATTAAAAAACTCAATCAGTTTTGGAATGATTGGATCAAATTTTAATGCTCCAACACCAGAACAAGCCAAAGCATATGTTTTCAAAATATAATCTAACTCGTGAACTTCTCCTAGATCATCTATTGTTGCTACAGCTGAAGTATTAAGATCTGCAGCACGAAGTATTTTGTTTTCTAATAATTTATCTTTTACTCCTACAAATTTTTCAAGAGGAGTTGGATTAGGTATTCCATAAATCAACTCAGAAAGAGCATTATATTTCTCTGCCCATCTTATGTCATACTCCTGATTGAAAACAAAAAGAGAGTTATTCTTTTGAGATTTTCTATCATCACCAAAAATTAGCGGAGTTGATGAACCTGCTGCAAACACACCATAACCTGCTAAGAATGATAATGCAATAAAGGATCTTCTTCTCATGGTAATTGCTCCAAAACACCCCTTATTTTATGTTATATTAAAAAGAATCAAAGAGAATATTTAAACCTTTCTCTTTTGAGCACTAAGAAGTAATTAAAAACTGTGTGTTGGCTCATTCTCAACAATCTTATTATCCCCCTCAACCTTTACTAATTTAGGTTTGCCATTATATTTTTCTGTTGCGATATAAGAAATAATCAAAACTTTGTGGCCTTTTTCTATTAGTTTTGCTGCAGCACCATTCATTCCAATAATTCCTGAGCCTTTTTCTCCTGGAATTGCATAGGTTTCTAATCTTTGGCCATTGTCCAAGCAAAGCACTTGAACACGTTCATAAGGAAGAATGTCTGCTGCATGCATTAGTTCTTCATCTATTGTGATTGAGCCTTCATAATGGACTTCTGCTTGGGTAACAGTAGCTTCATATATCTTTGATTTACAGAATGTTCTCAGCATGTGAATTGTGTTAACCTTCTCATTTTAATATTTTATTTAAGAATAACTTTAAATAACACTTATTTAATAGAACAAAATAAGCCGCAGTCGCATAACCTGGTATTGCGCTGGACTTGAAATCCAGTTTCCGAAAGGATATCCCGGTTCAAAAGGCTATTTTGCCTGAAAGTCCGGGCTGCGGCGTATTTACTCTTCAAATAAGGATTAGAGAATTCTAAAGCTCCAGTTATCAATTCTGAGTCAATCAAGTCAATATTTTTAAATAAGCATCATTCATAAGGGTTATTATTTATAAATAAAGAGTTATTTGCTTTAAAAACAAAAACAGAAGTCTTATTTAGCATAAAACACTGAGCAACACTTTAAAAATCTTTCTATAAAACCGAAAGGTTTATATAGGGGTCTTGGTTCTTATTTATAAAGATTGTGAAACTTTATTAAACCAACTTATAAATGTTTTACATGATTGGGGGTTAGATTAGTTTATTATAATTATTGTAATTGTAGATGGTGGTATGTATGCAACACTTTATTAAAAAATGTCCTGAATGCGGTTCTATAAACTTATTCCATAACAGAGAAAAAGGAGAAGTAATCTGCAAAGATTGTGGTCTAGTCATTGAAGACAAGATGGTTGACTTTGACCAGGAATGGAGAGAATTTGATTCTGAATCTGCAGAAAAAAGAAGAAGAACTGGCGCACCAATGACTTATACTCAGTATGATCAAGGTTTAGGCACTGAAGTTGGTCAAAAAGCTGATCTTTACAAACTTGGCGGAAAAGACAAAAACAAATTCTTTAGATTAAGAAAATGGCAGTACAGAATAAGCACTGCTATTGAAAGAAATCTTAAACTTGCATTAGCAGAATTAAAAAGAGTTTCTTCATATTTAAAACTTCCAAAATCAGTTGAAGAAGAAGCAGCTAGAATTTATACAATGGCTGTTCAACGTGGTTTGGTTAGAGGTAGATCAATGGAAAGTGTTGTTGCAGGAAGTTTATATGCTGCCTGTAGAAGACATGATGTTCCTAGAACTTTAGATGAACTTAGTGAAGCTTCTGGTATTGAGAAAAAAGAAATTGGAAGAACTTATAGATTTGTAACAAGAGAACTTGGAATTACAATTTTGCCAAGCAATCCAGCAGATTATATTGCAAGATTTGCATCATCCTTAAAATTAAGTGCAGAAACACAGTCTAAATCAATTGAAATTCTTGAGAGAGCACAAAAAGCAGAATTAACATCTGGTAGAGGACCTACTGGGATTGCAGCAGCTGCACTTTATGTATCTGCTTTAATCCACGGCGAAAAACGTACACAGCGTGAAGTAGCAGATGTTGCAGGAGTAACAGAAGTAACTATAAGAAACCGTTACAAAGAACTTCTTGAAGAGCTTGATCTAGAAAAAGAAATCAAGAAAACAAAAAAGAAGAAGAAAGAATAAGTTGTTTTAAAATATTTTCATATTTTTCTTAAAAAAAAAGTGGTGAGACATATAGAAATGAAAATCTAAATAGAACACCATGGACACTAGCAATTTGGAAGAAAATATCCTGAACATCTCAACATTTAAGGATATAAGAACAAGAGATCCTGATAAAAGCGCAGAATACCTTCTCATCATAAGTCCTTCATATGATTGTTTTCTTAAAGGCTCTGTCACATCTGAAAATCCTGCATTTGTTTATAGATTTTCTTTACCGCCAGTTAATACAAATACAGAGAACAACTTTAAATACGCTGTTTATCCTAATTTTGAAGAATTCACAGACCGTAACTTATTCCAAAGAAAATTATTTACTGAAAAAGAAACTAATTATTTGCTTAAATATCAGGGTGTTTTCTTTGCTCAAGTCGCTAATTTTTCTCCGAAGATGGAAAAAGCGAATTTAGTCTCTTTATTCGACAAAATAATCAATGCTTTTAATGAAGAATGTCATCTCAAGATCAAATATCCGGGAAAACTTTGTGGAAAGTTTAAGGTTGAATATGTTTAACATCAAAAATAAGTGAAGTTTTAAATATTTTTTAGAATTATCTTTTTATCGACTATTTTTTTGTTATTAACAATAATACCTTCTTTTTTCAACAAATCAATTTTCTTTTTTATTTTGTTGCCTTTGGTTTTACCCATAAACCCCCCTATATTTCCATCACTCTTAACAACTCTATGACAAGGTATTTCTGGAGAAAAAGGATTCTTTGCTAATGCTTGGCCAATAGCTCTGTGAGCTTTTGTGTTTAATGCCTTAGCTATTTCTTTATATGTGGAAACTCTGCCTTTTGGAATTTTTTTGCAGATTTTATAGACTTTTTGTTGAAAATTAGTTATCATAAAAAAAGAATTACTGGATTACTTAATAAATTTATTTAACAAAGTTTTTCAAAACAATACAAACTCCAAGAACCCCCTAAGAAAACAATACTATCAGGCACATACTGAATGCATTTTAGTGCTAATTCGCCTCCTTTTTCCATATATCCTTTTACTACCCTTTTCTATCTCTGCTAATCCGGAATCTTTACTTTGAAATAAGCAGCATATAAAGCTATCGTTTTTGAACTAAAAGAAATAGAGAAAAATAAGTAAAAAAAATAATTAATCACGTCAATCATAAACTATAACTGGAGAGTACCATCTATCAAAAGATAGACTATCTGATTTAAAGTTATCACAAGATGCTCCACCAGCACATCTATAAGCTTCGGAAACTTGAAAATCATTTTCTGTGTCGACATCCATCTGAACACTATCAATTGAAAAGTCTCTGCCAGTTGGAGACCCATCGTATATTTCACCAGACCACTGTGCTTCAGTTATGTCTGTCGAGGGAGTCTTTATAGGTCCTTTAATTGGAGGCACTCCAGGACCTGGCATAGGTGGTATAGGTCGTTCTCCTGGTCCAGCCATCATAACATTATCTGCAAATCCATTTGCCGCAATGAAATTTCCATATGTTACAGCATTTAAACCGCCTGATGAACCATCATTTAGAGCTGCTAATAGATTTACAGACATGCCCTTTGAATCTAGTATTCTAGCATCATTAGGATTAGTTGGACCTGGACCTATATCAATCTCCACAGAAACCAATGCCATGGCTTCTGAAGAAGGAGATACAAAATTACTTTCTTTAACTTCAAAAAACACTAGATCTGAAGTAATATCAACATTTGAATTTGATTTCAATTGTTTAACTTCATTAGTTTCAAAATTAATTGCGATCCCGCTTGGTGCTTCGTTCGTTGTTAATAAATAATCCCTTGTATCTCGAACCTTATCATAACCATCTGCAGAATGCTTCCTGCAATCACTCCAAATAGCATGCCCCAGTTCATCTTGTATTTGTTCCTCTGTTTTTACATCTTCACATGATCCTCCTACTGGTGAAACACCTCTTTTCTCACAATATTGTGCTATTACCAAATCATTCTGTACTACGTATCGTTTATCATTAACACAACTTCTAAACTTATCAAAATCTTCATTAGCTCCAAGAATATTTGCAGGAATTATGGCATTAGCATCATCTTTATTCTTTTCATAAAGATTTTTTCCATTTTCATAACTAGTTTTAGCTTGAGATTGCCAAATCTTAAAACAACCCTCAAAATTAGACCTGTCGTTATTAACGCAACAAGCTTTTAACCAAAGATCTTTATCTTCTACAGACGCTTCAAAAATTGAATCTCCATCAAGAGGTCTTGAGAACACTGCACTATTATCACAAGCAGCAACCCAGTTCTTTAATATACTTGGTTTGCCAAATTTAACAGCGCATTTAATAAGATAAGTATCATAATAAATATCTTTTTGCTGCTCAGTTAAATCATTCCAATAGCGCGCAGTTATTTTATCCATTTTATCTAAACGGCATTCCATACAATCATCTAGAGTTCCACAGAAATCACAATATTCAAGACCACTTCCTGCAGCAGGATTACAAGTATGACAAACATCATTTTCGCAACCCCCAGAACAGTATCTTCTCTCAACTGCTCTTATACCATCTTTATTACAATATTGTTCATTAATGTAATTAATACCATCGCATTCATCTGGGTACTCAGTTAACTCAGTTATTTCAGTATGATCTCCTGCATAAACAGAACCTACAACTCCATAATTTTTCCCTGCTAAAGCATTAGAATCAAAATTCCTAACATCAGTATCAGTACAAAGATTTACTTTATCCTGCATACATTTACCTAAATAACATCCTTGAGGACATTTACCTGTAAGATCTTCAGGGGTAAATACCTTTGTTTTAATAACATCTCCATCACAATACTGCTCTATCATTCCGCAATCTGTTCCGATGCACCCATCCACTTTTACATGTCTCCCTGTACTCTGATCACTACACTGGTCTATTTTGATTTCTCCAGTAACAGTATGCAATACTGAGGAAGATACATCATAATTAATTCCAAAATCTCCATCATAACACACTGAAGATGCAACCTCTTCTTGTTCTTCTTCTAAACAAACTCCTTCTTCGCATCCACCAGGACATGAAGTTGCAGTATTAATTACTTTACCTTTACGATCTTTACTCTCACAAACTTGTTCAATCAAAGAACAATTATTAACACCTGCTGCACAATCATCCACCGGAGTACTTTTACCATTAATAGTTTTTCTACAATGATCATATGCAATTACATTTTCAGCTTTATCTCTTGCCCAGCCTTTTACTCCTGGCTCATTCCCGCCATCTGAATCAGTACAGAAATTTAAAGGTCTTTGATTAGAATTTGCTTTTATACAAGTAACTTGATTATTTCCAGCTGCAGCCCAACCAGATTGAAAACCAGTTCTCAAACCAGGTTTTTGTCTGCACCATACGTGAGCTCTACAATTATCATGAGCATAACCTGTTCCACCACAACTAACTGTTTCTAATTCAATTTCTGGAACATTAAACTTTGCAACTGCTGCATCTTTTAAACATACAACTCTACTATCTTTTCTATTCCAATTCCAGCCAACTACATAACCAGCTTTAAATCCTGCTTTTGCATTACACCATTTGCTTGCTTTGCAATTCCATTTTTCATAAACTTCATCAAGATCATCACACTCTGAAAACGCATTAAGTTGAGCATGAGTTGCGCGATTAAACATCTGAACAGATTCATCCTTTAAAGTAGAAATTGTCCGACTAGATTGCCCAAACTGAACTGCAAACCCTGATGTGTATCCTGCCTTGCTGCCTGCCCATTTATCTGCACTACAAGCATAACGCCAATGACTTGTCAAACCACCACCACATGCCTGAGCATCTAACTCAACATTAGTAGCAGATAACAATTGAGAATAAATTACAGTAGACTTAGCTGCGTAATCAGCGCCGCCTTGAGCTGCAGACTCACCTGCATAACCAACCATATCTTCTGAATCTTCTAATAATAAATCTCCCCCTGGCACATCAGCACATCTTGTGCTTCCAATAACCATTATTACAATACCTACAATAGCAAATATTGCTACAATTGCTAGAAGTGCAAATCTAGAAGATTTAACATCAATACTTGTTTTAGAATCTTTATTAGAACTTGGTTTGTTATGTTTGTGTTTCATTTGGGGGCCTCCTAAAAAAATGATCTTCTTAGTTTTAATTGGTTTTAACTGATTTTAGGACTTTTTATTTAAAAAGATTGTGTAAAAATATGAGTATAAACGCAAATGACCACTCCAATATCAGGACAAAGCCCTATAAATCATAAATAATATAAAGAATGCTTGATAAGCATTAATAAATCAGTTATTATTTAGAATGGGGGTATGAAAAATGGCTTATGAAGAAGTTTTAACTGCAATTGTTCTGTCTATATTGCCTACAATTTTAATTATTTCATTAGGACTTTATGTGTATTTTTCATTGACTTTGATGCTTATTGCGAAAAGAACTCATACAGAGTATGCTTGGCTTGCATGGGTTCCTATTGTTGGAAAACCATTATTATCATCTAAAATAGCAAAAATGCATTGGTGGCCAGTGTTGCTTTTCATTGCTTATATCATACCAATACTAAATGTGATTGCTGCAATAACAATAACTGTTTATAGAATAATCTGGCTTTGGAAGATATGCGAAAAAAGACACAGACCTGGATGGTGGAGCATTCTGCTATTAATACCAGGTGTTAACATAATCTGGGCTCCTATAATGATGGGAATCTTAGCTTGGAGCAAGGATTAAATTTATTTTTTACTTTCTTCTTACTATTTTATTTAATTTAAGATCTACTATTAGAATTACTTAAATTATAATTACTTAACAAAAGTTCTTAAGAAAATACACAATCCAAGAAGTCCTATGCAGAAAATACTGTCTGGCACATATTGAAGGCCTTTCAGAGCAAATTCGCTCATATTTTCAATCAATTCTTTGGGGGAAAACATTGTAAGATTTAATATTCTAACAACTCATATATAAACCTATCTATTTTGGCTTTCATTAGAAATATTACAAATAATTATGGATTTCTAAAATCCTCTCCAGCATATCTTGGATTGCCGAGTTCTTCTTCTATCCTTAGCAGTTGATTGTACTTGGCTAATCTTTCTGATCTGCATGGGGCTCCAGTCTTTATCTGGCCAGTTTTTAGTCCTACAACAAGATCTGCAATAAAACAATCTTCTGTTTCTCCAGATCTGTGGCTTACCATAACTCCCCAATCATTTTCCTGAGATAATTTGCAGGCATTGATTGCTTCAGTGATTGAGCCAATTTGATTTACTTTTAGAAGAAGTGCATTGCATGCTTTCTTTTCTAAAGCAATATTAATACGGTCAACATTAGTAACTAATAAATCATCACCAACAATTTGGGCTTTTTCTCCAACTTCAGATGTTAAAGCCCCATAACCTTCAAAATCCTCCTGGTCAAAAGGATCTTCTATTGAAACTAGAGGATACTTTTCTATTAATTCTTTGTACTTATTCATTAATTCATCAGATGATATTATATTATGGTCTCCAGATTCTTTTTTGAAATCCAAATCGTATTTTCCATCCTTAAAGAATTCTGAAGCAGCACAATCTGTTGCTATTTTGAATTTTCCAGTATAACCTGCATCTTCTATTGCATCCTGCAATAAATCAAGCGGCTCTTCTATATTTAGAACAGGTGGTGCAAATCCACCTTCATCACCTACATTAACAGAATCAATACCATGCTTCTTTTTAATCAATTTTTTTAGGTGGTGATAAACTTCTGCACCCATTCTTAATGCTTCACTAAATGAAGATGCGCCAGTAGGCATCAGCATAAACTCTTGAAAAGGCAAAGGATTGCCAGCATGTTTGCCGCCATTAATAACATTAAAGCTTGGCACAGGCATTACAAATTCAGTTACACCTGCAATTTCTGCTATATGTTTGTATAAAGGAACTCCTTTAGCAAGTGCGCCTGCTCTGCAGACTGCCATGCTTACTCCAAGTATTGCATTTGCTCCTAATTTTGATTTGTTTTTTGTGGCATCAAGATCCAGCATTATTTTGTCAATTTCTTGTTGTTTTGTCGGATCTTTTCCTTGCAATGCAGGTTCTATTAGTTCATTAACATTCTTAACAGCCTTAAGCACACCTTTTCCATCATATCTTTCATCTTTATCTCGAAGTTCTAAAGCTTCATGAACACCTGTACTAGCACCACTTGGAACAGCAGCCCTGCTTAAGCCGTCTTCTGTAATTACATCCACTTCTACTGTTGGGTTGCCTCTAGAATCCAGAATTTCTCTTGCTTTTATTGATTTTATTGTTGACATTAAGTATCACCTCAATTTAAGATTGTTCTAACCAATATAACTCATATTTTTGGTCATGCCTCTGTATTTTTTTGTTTTTGATGATTTTGATATTTCACTTAAATCTTGGGATTTTTTCAGGTCTTCTTCGATGTCCAATATTTCTTTTTCTAATTCTGTTAAATTCAATTTCAGCTTGAATTTTTTATCAAGAATTTTGAGAACTTCTTGTGAGCCCTTTATGCCCAAAAACAAGGGATGGCCATAAGTTTCTGCTAAAAAACAAACACCTTCCATCTTATATTTTTTTGATAACCCCACTAACAAACCTGAAACTCCCACAATTGGACCTACCAGAGTGTGAAGGTTTTTCAAGGCTTTTGTGTTTTTTATATAAGAATCTATTATTTTCTTGCTTGAACCAGTACAATGAACAGAAGGCTTTTCTGGAACATCTGGCAAACCAATGCCGCCTATTGTTATTATTTCCCTGCATCCGAGCTCTACAGCCAAAGACAAAAATGCATCACAAAATTCATAAGAAGCTACCTCATCCATTGGCTGAACATCTCCTGACAACAACAATAAATCCTGCTTTTTCTTATCATTGAAAGACTTATAATAAAGCTCTATCTTTGGAAGCTCGACTAGATTTCTTTCATTAACAAAAACAGAGTGAGGAAAAGTGCTTGAAAAGAAGTCATGACACTTTTTTGCTTTTAATTCATCCACAATAAAATCAACAGCTATCTTAC
The DNA here is from genome assembly GCA_042571645.1 of Nanobdellota archaeon. Lineage (GTDB taxonomy): Archaea > Nanobdellota > Nanobdellia > Woesearchaeales > JBHPFW01 > JBHPFW01. The sequence goes on along the minus strand of JBHPFW010000009.1, from coordinate 23,545 downwards.
CGACATTACCTATGCCTGGCAATCCCTCTATCAAAACGGGATTGTTAAGTGGAGGTATGTTTTTTGCTATTTTTGTTATCTTCCATGTCATAGTCATTATGCCCTGCACCATTATTAATTAAGTTTTTGGTTTATTCTTTGATTTATTCTTTGATTTATCCGCCTTGCAATCTTATAACAAGCCTTCTTCCTTTAATATATCTTCTTTTACTTTTCTCCTATAAGCGCCAAACTTATCTTCAGGAGAATACTTTGGGGGCCTAGGAGATATTGTTTTAGATTTACATTTAACACAGGTATCCTTGAATGTATAGCTGCCACAAACCGGACATTTAAGAATATGTTTCATTTTAACAACAAGATATTTGTTTTCTAATTTTCTAACTGGATAAATTCTCCATTACCCTCATTTTCTTTCAATCTCTTTATTATTTCTGAGCTTACTTCAGTAAGTAGATTCTTTGCTATTTTTGGATCTTCTGCTACAACCGTTAAAGTGTATGTGCCTCCGCCATCATATATTATCTGAGCCTTTTCCTGGTTTTCTGCAACACTCAAAGCATCCTTTATTACAGACAAACCATCTGCAGAATAACACCAAGCTTTAAGCTTGCCTTTCAGAACTATTTCTAGTGGTTTTATTCTTTGCTTAATTAGCTCAGAAAGCACTTCTTCAGTCTTTTTATCAAGTTCTAGAATTTTTAGATCTGCATTGCCTGAAACAACATCCTCAAAAAACAGGTAAAGCATTTCATACTCTTTGCTGACTTTTGAAAAGATATCTTCATAAAGAGGTTCTAATGGTTTTTTCAGTTGTTTTGAAGCGAACTCAATAATCTTCTCTGCCTTCAGCTCTTGCTTCAAAGACTCTATCTTGCTTCTCCGCATACCTTCAGATACTCTTCTTAAAGAAAGATCTATGTGGCCTCGGTCCAGATTCACTCTTAGAACTTTGCATACAATAACTTTTCCTTCAGAAACAAAATCCCTAATATTTCTTATTCTTCCTGGTGATACCTCTGCAATATGGATTAAACCTTGCTTGCCGTATTCATCCAGCTTGACAAATACACTATGTTTTTGCACATCAGCAACAGTGCAGGTTACTAATTCTCCTTCCTCTGGAAAGCCTTGTCTTCTATATAACATCAACAAATACCCCTAAAATACCTTGAAATGGTCTAAAATGATAGAATTCAGGCTTATTTATAAGGTTTTCCTATGAAAAAAAAACTCTTAATGAGATGGACTTTGGCAAAACTACTAAAAAGTAGTCAAGAATTAGGAAAGTTTAAATAGACCTCATAATTCCTCAGCTGATTGAGGATAATAAAAATGAATATTACACCAAATAGGTTTGTAGAATTAGTAAAAGAGTATGTTGGTAATTATCAAGAAATTCCTGATGGCTTGAAAATAGAAGGACCATCTAATAATACTATTACAAGGTATAGTGAGAGAGATAAAAGACTTACTGGTGGCGGAATTGGTTTTGAAGCAGCTTCACTAAGAATTCCTCATTTTAGATCCGAGGAGGATAGACTAACCATGCCTTCTGATGGTGCTGTAATAGATCCTAATAGTGAAATGATAAGAAATCTTGATGGCCTGATAGTTTCTGTAAACTATATTTTACCTGTTGAAGAAGCTAATTTTGATCAAATATGTGCTATTGAACGAATTAGCACAGGAGATTATTCAGTACTGGGAGTTTTAGCTTATAGATTATCACACCGTAAATCTTCTGAGGGTAATGCTAGACGTGATGTAAACAGAGAGAAAACTACTGCAATTGTTACATTTGATTTGGCTAAAAACATAGTTACCGACGTAACACTTGATCCGACAGGAGATGGTGTAGTTAAAAGCTGTTATTTTCCTAACCTAAGCGAAATTGTTGGACAACCAGTCGAAACAGGTGTAAAACAATTCATAGATGCAATATATGAACACTAATTTTTTAATTTAAATTATAGAATTTTAAACAAAGCAAAATAAAATATTAAACAAGTTTATTGGATATTTCGAATTCTTAGAAACTTAAACAACACTGCCAAGACCAATAACTAAAAACAAAAGTTAAATTTACTCTAGAACTTCTAATATCCTGGCTTTAACCTTTGCTTTACCACCAGTAGGTTCTGCTAAGATTTTATTGCATACTAAACAGCCAATTTTAGAAGATGACTTGCCGAACATTATCTGTTCGTTTTTGCATTTAGGACATCTAACTTTGATGAATTTGCTTGTTGGCTCTTTTATTGATGTTTTCATGATGATCAAACCCTTATCTGTTTTATTTTTTTGAATTAACTTGCTTTGAATTATTTATACAAACTCTACTTTTTTAGCTCTCTTTCCTTTTTTTTGAGCTGAAGATTTCTTACACTTTGAGCATTCATATCTTAAATCAGTCTTTTTTGTGGATTTCTTACCAGTCATCTTAAATTTTGTGACAGCAGGCTTTGAGTATCTTCCAAGATTACCGTGGCCGCGAGCTCTGCCTCTGAGCTTAGCTCTTACCTTAGATCCATAAGTTAATGAGCTGGCATTCTTCTTCTTATTCTGACTTACTTTGTGTTCTGTATGAGTTTTGCAATGCCTGCAATATCTTGTTATTGTCTTTGGGAGTTTCATATGATTATTCCTTGATATTCGTTGCTTTTTAAAGGTTTTATATAGCTTGTGCTCGGCCCTTATTAATCAAAACATCTGCTATTGATTCAGGAAGGCTTTCCTGATCTTCTTTTTCAAAAGGGCCGTATTTTTTAAGGTCTGTACCCATAAACTTGGGTATAGAGTCTAAAAACCTTACTAAAACCTCATTTTCACTGTTGCTGGGATCCTTTTTTAATTCTTTCGGTTTTTCAGGATTTTCTGCAGGTGTTTCTGATTCAACCTTATCTGTATCTACTTCAGCATCTTTAGAAATATCTTCTCTGCTTTCATCTGCAGCCAATTCATTATTTTGCTTTGGTTCATTGTTTACATCATTGTTTAAATCATTCTTTATATTATTCTCAATAGAAGAATAAGTAATAGAAGGCATCTCAAGATTCAATACTTGTTCAATCACATCCTTTCTGTTGTTTTGCAGGAGCTGTACTAACACTATGTAAAGCTTTCTTTCTTCATCAAGCATAGCTGATGTGTCTAGAATTACTGAGATTGCTCTGGCTTTGTTTAGGGCCATGGCGATTATCTTTTTCTCTCTTCTAGAATAAAGCTCTTTCAGAATCTTCTTAATATTCACTAATTGTTTTTCTATGGCTAAGAATTCTTCTTCTGAAAAATGATTTTCTTTTCCTTTTTTCACAGACTCTGATTTTTCCTTTAAATAATCCACTACATCAATATAAAATGACCTATCTAAATTCTGCAAAGATTCATTATTCTTTTCCTGCCTAAGAATTTCAAATAATGTCTCATAAGTTATCTTTACTTTCTCAGCCATGATCTACCCCCAAAAGCATGAAGCTTTCTATTGTTTAAATATTTTATTGTTGGAATTGTATAAGTAAAATTTGAAGAAAAATATAAGAAAAAAAAGTAAAAAAATGCCGTTTTCACGGCTTTTAGTGCGTTTACTCTGTGGTTGGTGCGCCAACAGTTATGTCATTTAAGCTTGTTCCGCTTATGACAATTTCAGAACCAACAAAATCATCCGCGTATTCATCATACTTGGATAATACTCTTGTAGCTCTTCTTGTGTCAGCTGCATCATAACCAGCAACTAGCAAAGCATATTTTCCTGTTGCAGCAGACTTCATTAACTTAATGACGCCTTTGCCTTCAGGAATGCCACTATCTGCCCCATACAAAAAGGAGTCAGATCCCATCCACTTAGCAGCTGCCAAGTTTGCCGCTGGACCGCCAACTAAGATGACGTTTTGGGCATCTTCATTGCCTGCTACTTCGCTAGCTAGCTTTGAACTACCAACATTTATTGGGTTCAAGCTTACTGAAGTACCGCCAGAGATTGTTACCTCTGCACCAACTGGTGAGATAAAGACGTTTGCATAAACTTCTTCATCAGGGTATTCAATAGTTGCGTCGTCGTCGTTGTCACTGTCATATATAACTTTGGTACCCAACATGGTCACATAGACTTTTGTGTCATCATCTGCTTTTGAAGCTGAAAGCCAACCAGAAGAGTAGTTTAATGAATCTTCTCCCCAATCGTTATCAGCTGTACCTAAGTTATCTACCAATGGTGTAGGCATTGTCAATTCAGGAGATGATTCACCTACATCATTAATCGCTCTTATGGTGATCATACCTTCATTGTTTTCTGTGTCTGAGTCATCAAAGTTATCAGTCTCTTCAGAAATCATAATTGTTGCATTGTCATCAGCGCCACTAAAGTCTATTGTTGCACCAAGAGATGTTTCTGCATTCATTGTACCCAGCACTAAATCATTGAAAGTCAGGTCTCCATCGGTAACATTGAACAATATATTTATTGTTCCAATTGAACCCAATGAAATATCTGATGCTGTGCCGTCTGTGTTGAAGTCTTTTTCATCCCAAGATCTGCCATATGTCAGGTCTCTGATGTCTGTTTGGTTGTCATCAACATCAATGTCTGATATCTGAAGCAAGTGAGATTCTCCACCAGTTGAAACAACCCACATCATTGAGTCATCACAGCCATCAAACAATGTTGCTACAGCCTCACTACCATCACACCTATCTCCATCAAAGTAGACTAATTCATCATTTGTTGCGTCTCCATCATCGCTGTATCTTTCACCGAACTTTGTAACTCCGCCTTCGTCTTCTTGCACAATAGGCATTTCAACTTCTGCGCCATCATTATTCATGAAGACGAATTTACCATCATTGCCAGACACACTAAACTCAAATGTTTCTGTTGTCTTTGTAACACTGGCAAGTTGTATTTCGAAGTTGCTCAATACTGGATCAACCCATGTGTCTCCTTCACCCATGAAGATTGTGTCTTCTTCTTTTGGATAGTAGGTTATGTCGATTTTATCGAACTCAGCACTATCTGCTACCTCTGTAAAGGTTACCTCTGATCCTTCTATCTCTTTGCCGTTTTTCTTGACTTCTTTTGTATCTTCAAGCTCGATCTTGTCTGCTCCGATGTTTACTCTACAGATATCTGTATCTTGCAGTTGTGCGTGTACAGCTTTTGCATCTGTTACACCAACAGTAACACCATTGATTGTTTTTGTGTTTCCTGTATCAATCCACACAACATCGCCATCTACATCAATACCGCATGAGTCTTGTTCGTCTGTAACATCCACCATAGTTACTTCGTGGTTTACACCATCAATGGTTTTTGTTACTGTTTTACCCTGTGACATCCAAAGCACTGTTTCACCAGCAAGCAATGTGATTTTTTCTATTGCAGTACCTGCATTAGTCAAATCAATGTCTGTAAAGGTGTATGTGTTTCCCTGAATGATTATTGTAGAGCCTTCAAAGTCGTCTTTTGCAGTTGCATCACTTGTCTGATCATACTTTACTGGGTCATTGAACTCAAGTGTGTACTGATAGATTGGTTTTGTGCTGTCATCTTCCCATTTTAGGTAGAAATCAGCAATTTCTTCAGCAGACTCATCGTCTTCTTCAAAAACAAATCTTCCAGTATCTGTTCTGAATCTTAGCTCTTGTGTGTAAGATTCTTCATTGTCAGTTTCTCCTTCAGACTCTTCATAAATTTCGTCTGCTAGAATATCTGGCAATTCACTTGCATCCAGAATGTCTCTTATGTCTCCTACTGTTTCTCCAAGAGTCAATTCTTCATTGGTCTTGGATATCTTGACACCTTCGCTTATTGTAACAACACCTGTTCCTTCTGCTGCTACAATTTCGCCCATTGCAAATTGTAGGCTTTGTCCAACATCTACAGCACCAACAACATCTTCTGCTGCTGCTGTGTCGCCCACAACAATTATGGCGTCAAACTGCCCGTCCTTTACAAAAGGCATTGGGTAATCTGCTAGTGTATACGACTGTGCCATAGCTCCCATTAATGTAGCTCCTAACATTGTCGCACCAGCGCCCAAGGCAGCAATTTTTTTTATTGCTTTCTTAACTTCCATCTAAACACCTCCAGTGTTTATCGGTTTTTTGGCTATCTATTTTGGCTATCTTATCCCTAAGAATTCCTATCCCAAATGTTTGAGTATAATTTTCAATACAGATTGTTGCATCACTTCTTTTAAGCAATAGACGGCTATCTTTTGCTTATCTGTTTAAATGAATGCTTTCATTTATAAATGTTTCGAAAGTCTCTGGAGAGATAATTGCGAAATCCATGTTGTTATATTCGAGAGCTTCTGTTTGTTATAAAATTTGTGTTTTCAGAGCATTCTAGTTAAGTTTGTTACGCATCAGAAGTAATCTAATAGTTAACAATTATTATAACAATATTTTTAAATAAATGGCGACTATTTAAAAATAAACACATTACCAAAAGTGAAAATAATCAAATGGGGGTTTTAAACAATGAAAAACAAGATAATTAGCATGATATTGAGTTTGCTTATTCTGGCTGTTTTAATAACTGGTTGCGGCCAAGACACAACACAAGCACCTTCTACACCAACTGAGACAGCTGATACTGCACCAGAAGCAGAAACAGAACCAGCCAAAACACCTTCTCAACCAGAAGAAACAGTTGTAGAAGCACCAGCACAAATACCAGAACTTCCTGCAACATCAATAGCCAAGATTGAAAGAGACCTTAAAGCAGAGAAACTTGTACTTGTTCCTAATTTTGTTAGAACAAAAGTCGGTGAATATGCTGTTATTGGCTTTGGATTGTCAAACAAACTTATGGAAGAAAAAGAGTTTCTTGTTAGTCTTCGCCTGCAAAAAGCTCGAGATCCTTCACAAAGCTCAATTATAACAGATGAAAAATATCTTAATAAATGGTTTGAGGAAAATGATTTTCTAAACACAAAGATAAAATTAGCTCCAAAAGAATCAGTTGTTAAGACTCTTGTCGTAAAAATCGGAGATGAAGTTCAAGTTGGTATGCCAACTCCTGCAGGAACCTATTACTTCAGTTTAATTACTGAATATGATAGAGATGGTTTCACAGAAGATTATGAGGTTACCAAAACAGTCTCTGTTAAGGTTGAGGAATGAATTTAATTTTTTTAATTTATTTTTAATTCTGTTTTTACTTTCTAATTTGAAACAAAGAAAATGGTGCGGGGAGTAGGACTAAAGTTTATCCCATTTTTTCAATAAGCATAATATATCAGCAATCATTTTGGAATACCTGATGCCCTTTCGCAATTAAGTACCATCTAATCATATTTTGCTTATTCCAGAGAATGATACTATGAATAAACAAAACATTATTTTGGATAATCAAGATTTATTAAGATCATACAAAACTACAATTCCTACTAAAAAGCTTTCCATTCTTAAATCGCGAAAATGGCTGCCTCTATTTCCTGAATCTGACTTAGCTGAAACATCTGCATATATAACTGGCAAGATTATGGGAGATGGCAATCTTGACAATTCATTCACTTGTCGGTTTGTAGGAACTTACAACGATTTAAAAAAACTGAAAAAAATAATAGTTATCACTTACTTAATTGATGCAAAAAGCATAAAATTATACAAAAGAGAAGCCAGAGGTACAAGTTGGCTTCTACAAGTTAATGATAGCTTATTTGGAAGGTTCTTCTACTCATTAGGAGCTCCTAAAGGCAATAAGACAAAAACTGAATTTCTTGTTCCTACTTGGATAACTAAATCAGAGAAATGCACAAAATATTTTCTTCAAGGCATTTTTGAGGATGAATTGTCCACCATTAAACTGAAAAGGAACCGGTTCTTACAAGAAGCAACCTTTAGAATGGTTAAAACAGAAGAATATCAGCAAAATCTTAGAGAATTTCTAAATCAAATAAGGTCTCTAACAGAAAAGTTTTCTGTAAAGTGTAGTAATATGAGTAAATCTCATTTTGAGAATGTTCAAAAGGATGGAAATAAGACTTACTCACTATGTTTTAGAATCCTTGGAAATCTAAATAACATGGTCCTCTTCAAAAAAAATATAGGATTCAAACTAAATAAGACTAAAATTAAAGAACTTGACAATGCTATAATGAATGTAAAAAGAATGCGGGGACAAGGACTTTCTCACTGACGTTCGAAGCATTACCGCTTCAGGCGTCAATATTTGAACCCTGGTAAGCACTAAGCTAACAGGTGTCTTTCACTCATAGATGTAATTCTCAAAATACTGCATGAGTGCCCTAAGCCTGTCCCGTTTGACCACTCCGGCATCCCCGCAAAAAAGTGTGAAAACTATTTCTTTTTCTGCCAAGCGAATTTTCTTATCTTAGCAGACTTGCCAAACCCGCAGCTAGCACAAACACTCTTTGTTGCATGATAAGTGTGCTTTCCACACCTTCTGCATCTAATATGAGTTTTCTTTCCAGATCTCTTTCCTAATGCTGCTGTTCCTGTACCCATAGAAAATCACTCTTACTGCGGTGAGATAAAAGTTATTGTATCTCCTCTTATGAATAACTGGCCTAGTTTTCTTTTTATCTCTCCATCAACACGCTCTTCAGCATCCTCTAGAACTGTGTTAATGTGTATATCAAAGGCCTTAATATTGCCTACAAACTGTTTTCCGTTCTTTAACTCAACAATAACCCTTTTATCACGAGCTTTGTTAAGCATATCTAATGGTCTTGATTGTTCCATCCTAAACACCTCGAAAAATGGATAATGGAAGCTTGGAAAAGATGGCCATATTTAAATGTTGCTATAAAAAAGGTGAAAAAAAGAAGAATTAATTTGGAAATCTTGGTTAGATATTTAATAAATAATCTACTGAAGCCCTTGTTTCGGGTCTGTTTTCAAAATTTGTCTCATTTATCTCAAGAACAAAAGGTATTCTATGCTCATCTAAATAAAGGATTATTTCTCCTAAATTCCTAATATCTCCTTGACCCAGAGCAACTCCTTCTCTATGTACTGATCCTTTTGACCCATTATATAAACCAGAACCATCATTTAGGTGAACTAAATCTGTTGGTTCTAGAGCTTCTACATCGTCCATCAAAGTTCTTATAGCTAATTCTGTTCTATCTAATTCATGTAAAACTTTATCAGAATCGCCATTAGCTACAATTTCATATATTGTTCTATTATGGCATAGATCTAAACAAATTCCTAGTCCTGCATCATGTAGCTGATCAAAACCCCACATCCCTGTAAGATAAAATGGGTTTCTCAACAAATTTAACTTTACTCCTTCATATGTTCTTTCATCTTCAGATTTAATATCTCCGAATTCGGGGACAGGAACAGTCTCGACTTTTACCTCAACTCCATTACGAAGAGCATAATCAGCAAGATTTTCAAGATAAGGACGTACATCACTATTAAATTTGTTTCTCCAGTAATTTCTATCCTGTTCTCTGAATTCTTCTTCAGAAACTAATGTGTTTAAATGAAATGTTAGAATCTTCCTTGAACCTATAGGTAAATATCTTGTAAAATCAACACCTCTTTTAACATGTTCAGTAGCATATTCTGCATTGTGGAGAAAATCTATCTCGCCAATAGGAATATTTGATAACATTGTTACAATAGCAGAATCACCATAATTACCATCTAAACCACGCAAGTTATGATATTGTTCTAATGCAGATGGGCGAGATAATCCAGACACTCCATTTTGGATTACAAGCATTAACCCTTGTTTATAATCAATTTCTACCAGGGGCTCTTGTACAGCCAAGCTAGTTATAATGTCATCTCTGAATCTTGCTACTGTTGGTGCAAAAACTTGATTTTTCATCACAGAAAGCGCAAAATCTGAATTTATAAATATTTCGATATGTTTACTACTTTAAAGTTATACCCACATAATTATTTGCGTGTATTTTTTTGCTTGAAAAGAAAATAAGCCCCTGACGAGAGTTGCACCCGTGACCTCTACCTTATTGGAATATACTATTTCTAGCCATACCAAGGTAGCGCAATAGCTACTATGCTACAGGGGCATGCCATATAGCATTTATATCGCTGGAGAAGCAGGTTATTTAAATAGTTTTATGAAAAAATGCTTTATAAATGAATTGCTTAATATGTAAATCATAGTCACTCGATAGTAACTACAAAAACGAAAGATTTATATACTAGTAGAACCCTAATAACATTAGATTAATAAATTACTTGTTAACACCACAAAAAACGAGGTTGGGATCAAATGGCCGATAATGAAACAAAAGATTCTATGAGCGCTGCATTTGAAGGAATTAAGTTAACTGATTTATATCATAGTCTAATAGCATTTAAAAAACAGAGTATACCTGCAGGAGAACATCCTGCTACAATAGATGAACTTGCTGAATTAAGAGATGAAAACCCAGTTGGATATAATCATCTGGTTGTTAAAGCTGTTGGAATGAAAGTTGACAGTGCTAATGAAGCTTCGGAAAGATTTTCTAAACTAGAAAGTGAAATGGCTTTTTGTATGGCTCCTAGTTTCATAGAATATGTTGAGGAACAAGGCCAAAAGGCTTATGATCTCATAAAACAAATTTCTCCTGATGCATCAAATTATGGTGACTCCGTTATAGTGGCAATTTACGACGCCAAAAACATATTAACAGAAAAACAAAAAGCAGAACTCGTACATTCTTTCTTACAATCTGATCCGCCAAAACAACATGTGAAAAACATACCTCTGCTTCAAATTTCTGAGGGCGTACAAGAACAATTAATAGGTGGAACATACCAACCTTAAAAATAATCATTACTATTTTTTCTTTTTTATCATATTTATTTTATATCAAAATAATTCTTTAAGAAAAATAAATGCGAGGGAGGGGACTTTCGAGATATTAATCCATTCGAACCCCCGGACCCACTAAGGGACAGGATATCTTAGCCCAGCATAACTGGGTATCCCACTTAAGTCCTGCGCGTTTGACCAGACTTCGCTACCCTCGCATATATGCTTAGATGGTTCAGAAATGGTTTAAAAAGGTTTCTTTTTGGTTTTTTATAAACTTTTCACAGAGACTCACTAGCGTTCGGGTGCCATCGGGTTCGCACTGATGCAGGTGTACTTGCATGAACGGGGATCCCCGGACGGGGCGACCCCCTCCCCTCATTCGATCTACAGATATCAGTAGTGCTCACGGATGATGGCACCGCACTCTGTGAAAAGCCTTAATGCCTTGACAACACTAATGTAACTAATAAATATAGGTATGAATAGAAATAGAATTAGCGAAAATAACTAATTAAGGTATAACTTTCTTCTCGGGTTCTTGTTTCTCTACTTTTAGTCTGTGGAGATTGAGATAGCTCTGGATTTCTTTTTGTAAGTTGAAGCAGTCCTTTCTGACTTGGTTTTCATAAGGTCCTGCAAAGTAATGATGTCTTGTCTTGAATTTATAGACGAATTTATCAATAAGCTCTGTAATAAAATAATACAAAGGATTTTTCTGCTCCCACCTGTTCTCCCACCAAGATTCAGTAAAGCCAATCATGATAAAATCTATTTCTCCCTGTTGGAGCTTTGCAGGTTTTCCATTCTTCTTCATTGTTACATCCTTCATTTTAGAAATATTAAATTTGAGTTTTATTAAAAATGAAAAAAATCTTTCAATCTCTTTTTTTAATTCTATTTCCCTATATACAATTCTTCCTTTCTCTGATACTTTCTCAGCAACTGTCTTTTCATCTAGATTATAACCATTTTCTTTTGCCCATTTTGAAAGCGAACCATGCAAGCCCTGTAAATCAAATACGCCCTCATAAGAAAACTCCAGGTTGTCAACACAAATCTTATACTCCATGATGAACACCTTTATCCTTTATCTCCAATTTTTCTGCACGCATATTTAAGTATTGTTTTAATCGGTTGTACATATCATAAGTATCATCACGGATCATTCTCGCATATTTACTCCAATACATTTTATAAGGATAACGTTCCCATACAGCTCTTAAAAATACCATCAATGGATTGCCGTCCCAATAATGATAATAATCAGACGCTAGCCAAGCCTGAAATGTTATTATTATCTTTCCTCTTAACATTCTCTTGCTATGCCCCTCAATATCAACCTCAACTTCTTTCATATTTGTAGCTAATAATTCCATCTTCATAATAGCTCTATAATAATCAGTGAATTTTTTCCAGGGATGATAATGGATGTGTACCTGCTTGCCATCAGGAGAATGATATTCCTCAGATTCCATTTCTCTGTAATCATACCATTTATCTCTGAAAAAAGTCGCCATCATATAATGAATTTCTTCTAAATCAAATAATCCTTCATATTCAAGCTTCAAATCCCGCACAATTACTTTTTTGTCTGACATCTTTTTTATTAGAGTTTTACTCTAGTAGAGTTTTACTTTGCTGTATTTTTATAATATTAAGCCATGTCCATGAAGACATCTGATTTTGCTTCCATATCTAAAAATCTTCTTATGGATGTGTGGAGTTTCATAACTACATAATAATTAGCATCATGATGGTGGCTTTCAAATTCTTTATTAACAATGTATTTTTGATAAAACTCCAAAAGCACCCTATGGAACCTTGTCTTCCAGTTGTTCATATAATCTATCTCTGTCTCGGCCCACATCGAAATAAACATTCTGCCTTCGCAAAGCTTGACTTTTTTGCCTGCTTTTACAACCTCAACCTCTTTGAAATCCCAAATATGAAACTTTAGATGAACCCAATATCTTATGTAATCATCAACCCTAAGCCAACAATCCCAATATATCTCTATTTCAGCTCTGTCTGCATGATCTTTCTTGTGCCTGTGTTTGCTTTCTGTTATATCATAATTCCTCTCTTTAAGCCATTCATATATGTGGTTATACAAACCATCCATATCAAAGACCCCTCTATAACGCAGTCTCTGGGGAAAAGTACCTATACGTTTCGACATATACTAATTTTTACGTAACCTTATTTTTAAAGATTTTGGAATATTTGCATCTAATTATCATAAACGGTCATAGAAAAAGCAAAAACTCACCATATATCCCCTGAATCTTCCAGCAGTAAATCTGCCCTTATCTCTTTTATTATCGAGTCCACAGAAAACCCTCCAATTTCTATTAATTCAAGAGATTCTTTGTAAGCTTTTTTCATAACTTGCCTGTACTTTCTCCAGGTAATCAATCTCTTTGCCTTTGATAATTTCAATTTTTTGCACGCTTTTTCATACTCTTTGAAGAACTCCTCCATACTCAGTTTACTAAGGACTAAAAGACATTTTCTAATTGTTTCTTTGCTAAGAATCAATGTAAACTTATCTGGAGAATCCATAACTTCATCAATATGTCTTATCACATGATAAATCTCTGCCTTCTCCTGCTCTGCTGAATTCTTTCTTAAATAATTCAAAGCAATCATCAAACACATGGCACTTCCCGCATCATAAGGAACCCTTGAGATTGAAAGACTGTTGAGAAGCCGAATATCTTTAATATTTCTCAAACCATCTATTAATTTCCTCAAATTATCCATCTTAAAGGTGAACTTCCCTTTTTTAAGCATACCTTCAAAGGTTGTTACACCCTCTTCTCTAACCCTCGCTGCGAGAATGTATACATGAAAAACAGGCAACACATTTCTTTCCCGTTTAAGAATATTTTTCGAGGTTTTAACTTTGTTATTGATAATTCGCGATTCAAAGTGATGTCTTAATTCATGATTTAAAATATACCTTAACTCATGAAACATAGCTTCATGTACTTTCTTTGTGTCATCCTCAAATTTTTTTAGAGAATGAAGAAAGTGGTCCGCAATAAGATTTCCATTTACCCCTATAAAAGCGCAAGAAGAAAAGGAAATTCCACTGAAGTACTGGCCGAAGAATTTTTCATTCATTTTGTTGGTTATGGCGAGATTGACAGAAAAATAATCAGTTATTACCAAAGAAGGTTCAGTTTCTAATACGTTCTGCAAGGCATCAAGAGCCATTTCAAGAATTGCATCTACGCTAACAACATCATCTAGTTCTGACTCAATTATCTCAAGTCTGTTAGTTCTAAAAAATATCCCCGCAATCTCCTTTACCATCTCTAATTCTGCAGGATTAAACAGAACATTAAGTTTTACATGCTTGCCATGAACCTTTAATTCCCTTGAGACTGCTTTTTTTGACATATAACCAATCTTAAGCTGAACCCGTATTTAAATATACTTATCATGACCACCTGATATTGACTTTAAAGATAAAATCAAGCTTCATGCATTCTATAAGAAAAAACATTCTTCACAGGCTTTGTTTCCTCTTCTCTTAACTCAAACTTCTCTGCAACCATATCAAATAGGTGAGGCTCAATTTTCAGGATGTCCTTTATTGTCAGCAAACCAACCATCTTTGGGCCGTCCATGACAGGAAGATGCTTTATATTGAATTCCTTCATCTTAACCAATGCTTCATAAATGTCTGCAGCAGGATCAATTGTTATAAGATTCTTCTCCATTACATCATCAACAGATGTCTGGTCCGGATTCAAACCTTTTGAAACAACATTCCTCACAATGTCTTTTTCTGATAATACTCCTTCTAAAACATTATTATGCCCTACTAGAACAGTGCCTATGTGATTTTTTTCCATCTCTTGAGCACAATTCCTTATAGAAGTATCTGAACTTAAGATTATTGGTTTTCTTGTCATTGCGTCGCAAACTTTGTAACCTGTTTCCATTTCTCGAGGTAATGGGGCTGCTTATAAAAATATTTCGTTTGTTTAAAAATAATGAAAATAAATAACATCACAAACAAAATCAGTTGTCTAGAATAAATATAAATAACCTAAATAGCAAACATTAATTAGAAATATTAGAAATTAAAATAACGAACAAAGAAATAAAGATAACAAATAAAATAATGAACAGAATGAATAAACAAATAAAATTATGTCAGATCACTTTTTTATTGCAGGTTTTAAGTTCATATTTGATCTGAAACTTCCAACGGTATGATCATGAATATGAGGAAGTTTTGGCTTTTTTCTCGGCCAGAAAATCAGAACTAACATGATTACACCGGTGATTACTATCATAGCTATGCCAATCACATCCTTTCTTATGCCTAGCTTCTTTTCTTCAACATCCCCTTCTTCTAGATAACCAGTTGGCTTTCCTACAAGATCGCCTCTACCACCTACAATAACCTCTGGTACTCCAGGTTGTTCTAGAACTCCTTCAGGAAGTGCTTCTTTTGCTTTTTCTGCTTCTTCTGCTTCTTTTTCTTCACAAGATATGCAATAGCCTCCACAATCCACACCCTTCTCATAACCATTCTTTATTCCATCGTCACAACCAGGTGGAGCAGCACAATTAGCAGCGCAAGGTCCTTCACAATCAATTCCTTTTTCACAAGCACCATCATGACAATTCCTTACTTCATCAGAACAGCTTGCACATCCTGAACAAGGCCCGCCACAATCTATGCCATCTTCTCCCTGATTTTTGATTCCATCTGAGCATGACTCAGCTACCTGGAGACTACCACCGCCGCCACCGCCTGGTGGAGATGGAGGTGAAGTTGTAACAACTCGAATTCCCGCAAGTAGGGATAATTGAGGTGATGGTCCTGTTAATGAATAGTTAGATGATAATCCTGAAACATCAGCCCATAAATAATCGCCTGTTGTATTAAGTCCCTGAGGGTCTGCAATTACCCATGTTGATGTTGCAGCTTCATATAAGTAAAGCACTAAATCTGTTTCATCTGCTCCGCCAAGATCATTCTCATCATAATAAACATAGATTATCATGGAGTCTAGCGAGGAGGTATTTATTTCATCTGATTCGATTGTTACATACACACCTATCTCATCAGTAAGAGCTACAGATTCTGGATTGCTTGATGATAGCTGAGCATCTATTGTTCCTGTAAAATTAACTGCAGGATCTATTTCAACACCTAAAAATTGACCTGATGTTCCATTAGTTGTTGAATTGAATGAAAGCGTTACAGCAGTAGAGGAATTAAATGTTGTTGTTACAGAAGCTGTTGTTGTAAAACTGTATTCTGAAGATAAGTCACTATTACCTGCAACATCTGTACAATTAATCCTATAATAATAAGTAGTAGCAATAGACAGACTGCTCAATGTCCAGGCATGACTTGTTCCAACACTATTACCTGAAGGGCCGTCAGAATAAGCTGATGTTGTTCCATAATCAACAAAGCAAGTTGAACTTTCATCTGATGTTGCATTAATCTCTGCACTGACATTTGTTACATTGTATGCAGAAACACTTGAGATTATTGGTAATGTTGTATCTAAAGCTGCTGAAATATTGTTTACTGCTTCAGTATTGCCGGCATTATCAGTAGAGTAATATTCTACTGAATGATTTCCATCAGTATTTATACTAATTGATGTGCCCGTATTCCATCCGCCACCATCAACCTGATATCTTGTTTGACTAACATTAGATGTTACTTCTGTTGTAGTCAAAGTAATAGTAAATGCAGTGTTCTGCCAACCTACAGGCGCATCATCAGATGTTACTGGAGCAATCTTATCCACAGCAACATAAATAGTGTGCATTCCTTCTTGCCTACCAGACTTATCAACAGCGTAGTATTGTATTGTGTGATTAGCATCAGTGTTCACAGTCACATTCTGACCAGTAGCCCAAACACCATCAATACTGTAATTAACAAATGCTATACTGCTACCTGCATCACTAGCAGAAATATTAAAGACAACATTGTTAGTCTGCCAACCACTAGGAGCATCATCAGAAGAACTAGGATCTGCAGTATCAAGACCTGCATAAACCGTATTAGTTGCTTCAACATTGCCAACATTATCAACAGAATAATAATCAATTGAATGATTGCCATCAGAATCTATAACAATTGCACTACCATTCACCCAACTACCACCATCAAGCTTGAAACTAGTATATGCCACACCAGAACCATTAACATCCCCTGGAGTCAAAGTAACATCAAATGATGAAGTCTGCCAACCTACAGGAGCATCATCAGAAGTGCTAGGATCAGTTGTATCAAGCAAAACATTAATTGTGTTAGTTGATTCTACTCCACCAGCAACATCAACAGAATAATAATCAATTGAATAATTACCATCTAATGTGATCTGAATCTGAGTTCCATTTACCCAGCTGCCACCATCAACCCTGTATGAAGTATAATCTACTCCACTTACAGTATCACTAGCATTTAATGTGACATTAAAAGCAGATGTCTGCCAACCACTAGGCGCATCATCAGAAGAACTAGGAGCATTTGCATCAAGAGCAGCATAAACAGTATTAGTAGTCTCAACATTACCAGCAGTATCAACAGAATAATACTCAACAGAATGATTACCATCAGAACCTATCACAACAAAATCTCCATCACTCCAGCCACTACCATCAATCTGATATCTTGTAACATTAACTCCAGAGGTTGCATCAATAGCACTGAAATTAATTGTAAATGAAGAAGTTTGCCATCCAACAGGAGCATTATCAGAAGTACTAGGATCAGCAGTATCAAGTGAAGCATAAACAGTATTAGTTGCTTCAACATTGCCTGCAGTATCGACAGAATAATAATTGAGTGTATGATTTGCATCAGATAATATTGGTATTAATGTTCCATTAATCCAGCCGCCACCATCTAATTGATAAGATGTATAATTCACACCAGAACCATTAATATCACTCGGAGTTAATGTAACATTAAACAAAGAGGTCTGCCAACCAATAAGATTATCATCAGAAGTTGAAGGTGCGATTGAATCTACAGTGATGCTTATTGAAGCATTTGCATAATATCCTGGGGAGTCTCCACCAAAATCATATGCATCTACCGAGATATTATACTGGCCGTCTGCAAGATTCACAGGTGTGTTGCAGTTCCATAACTCTCTAGCTGCATCCAAAGCTGAACAATAAGTGGTATTGATAACAACAAAACTATTATTAAAAATACCTGCTGTAACACTATTTACTTGCAGTTCAATATAACTTGGTTCTGTTCCTGTTCCATTAACTGTGAAATTAATATTGGTTATGTTTTGGTTGTACAACTGTGAATCAGCAGGAGAGTTTATCACCACTGTAGGTACTTGATTATCCGTAATATTATAACCTGAGAAACCATTCACTACAAATGTCAGGTTTCCAGTATATGTGCCCAACAGCGCATCAAATCCTGAAACCCAGCTTTGAACTGCACTAACACCAGCCGCATTGAAATCAGCCACTATATTCGGCTGAGAGGTAAATGGCAAATGCAAAAAGTTAATTGTTGATGTTGTATTAAGTTCTGCAAAATAGGTTGAATTCAAGTAAATTCTGGCATTACCGAATTCATTTGGTCCTGTAATATTAACCTCAATTGCATTTGGTAAAGCTTCTAATTTAAGCGCTACATTTTCCTCCTCGAAATTTAATGATGAGAAGTTAAATGAAAGGAAAGAGATAAAGTCTGATGGTAAAAACGGATCTGCTTCCATACAAGATAAATTAAATTGCACATCTATTAACAGATTCAAGTTTCCGAAATTGTATTCATCACTGAAATTAGTTGTTGATGGACCAAACTGCATACAAGGATCGTCAGACTCCAAAGGCCCTAAATCATGGATTAACACCGGAGTAAATGCTGGATAACAATCAGGGGGTGGAATCATACCATCATAATTGCAAACGCAAGCCACAGAGTCAGAACAGCTCTTATCATAGCTGTTATTGTATATGTTATTAACATTATTAAATTCATCATAAGCATAAATTTCTATGGTGGCTGACTGGACTGCAGAACCTGGTTGGTCCTCGATCAAGTCTCCAGAATTAAACGATCCCAAAGTACAATTGCCTTCCCATAAACCAGATCCTGCATTAAAACTCAGATTCATTGATTTATCACAATTCGGGAAATTACTTACATTCATGAATGTAACAGACACCATGGATATGTTATCATCATCAGTAGCATTTACTGCAAGATATATTGTATTATCTGCAGGTGAATAGAAGAAATCAGGATTCTGTGCAGTATCCAACAGATTATGAGGTTCTGGGAACTTAATAGGATTTCCTGTGCCGAACTCAGTTGTGTTTCTCCAGTTAAAATTAACATTCGGTCTTGTAAAGTCTGCATATATTGTAAAGTTCTCATCATCCTGTTTAGACTCAACAGTAAGATATGCATCTACAGTTACAATATTTTCTATACCTTCTGTCAACATGGATTTATTCACACTACAGCTTACATTAAATTCATCCACACCATCAAAAGTCATTGGATAAGGATTTGGTGCGCCCAAACAATAACCATTGTGTGTCAGGTTTGCTACAGGTGTTGAGGAAAATCCTGAATAATTAACACCTAAGAATAAGGTTATGTTCTCTGGCTCAAGCATTGAATTACCTATGCCCAAGTTAATGAAATCATTCAGGTCTATATCTTCAAAATATAGAATGTCTAAATAATGACAGTCTGGCGGAGAAGCAAAAGTATCCCAACCATCAGAGGCATTATAAGCATATTTATCTAATATAGTTGCATCATTTGAATCGGTCCCCCCAATAAATGTTGGACAAGAACTTCTGCCCCAATAATTACCTTCCCCATTAAAGGAAATTTCAAATGGCCAAGTACCTGAGTATACATTATATGTTGCGCTATTGTAAACATTGTTATGCCAAACTCTAACATTTACAGTACCCAAATTTAAACCATATCTACCTGAATCAGTCAAAGTATTTTCTGTTATGTTTGTTACACCTCCAGACCCGTAATAAATCCCATCCAAAACACTGTTAGTTATAACATTATTCTGAATCAAACCAGATGAAGGATTATTCAAAAAGATTCCATAATAACTATTGTTTATTGTGTTGGATTCCAGCAATTCATTAGTAGAATACGAATAAATACCTCCTCCAGAAGCCCCACTAAAATCATAAATTGTACAGTTTCTTACAGTAACATTGCTTAAGCCATTATCTATGTAAATTCCGTAATCTGCGCCTGAATTATCTCCACTTATAGTGTAGCCATTACAATCAAACACTATATTTGAAGCATTAATGTATATTCCATTGCCTGCACAATTTGTCAGTGACTGCACCATTGTATAAGATGAGGTTATAATATCTCCGCACTGCGGACCCACATCGACTGTCCTGGTTGATGAATTACCCACATTACCTAACTGATCTGTACAGTTTACAGCCCAAGTATGGCTTGCTATAGACAAAGACCCGTTAGGTGATATAAAAGTATCACTTCCATTCAAAGATGAAGCATTAACACCATAACCAATATTATCTATAAATAATTCGCATGAAGCTGTATTAGATGCATCTGTGAAATTAAATGTAAAATCAGGAGTTCCTATTGTATTAGCTCCTTCAATAGGTGTTATCAAAGAAACTTCAGGAGCAGCAGAATCTACATTAATTGTTCTTTGAGCTGCTGTACCCAGATTATCAGCATAATCAGTACAATTCACAGTCCAACTATATGAACCGTCACTTAAGGATGTATTTGGAGGAATTGTAGTTGTAGTTGCATTTAAGGTTGTATCATTAACACCATAGCCTACTCCATCAATGAATAACTCGCAGTAAGCTTCTTCACTGAATTGATCAGTATAATTGAAGCTAAAAGAAGGAGATGCTGAAACATTTGCATTATCAATAGGTGTTTCTAAAGTTACTGCAGGAGCAACACTATCAATTATTAAATTCCTTGATATGTCACTGCTATTTTCATTACCAGTCATATCAGTACAATTTACATTCCAAGTATAACTTCCATTAGCCAAACTAACATTAGCCTGAATAGCATTAGAAGTATCAACCGCTACACTGCCATTATAACCATAACCAACACCATCAACAAACAACTCACACTGCGCAACACTCCAATAAGCATCAGTAAAATTAAAACTAAATACTGGCTGAGAAACACCTAAATCAGCATCATCTTCTGGATCCTCCAAATAAACAACAGGACCAGTTGTATCAATATTGATAACCCTCAAACCACCACTACCGACCTTAGAACTCAAATCAGTACAATTCACAGTCCAATCATAACTACCATCAGAAATAGAAGCATTAGCAGAAATATTAGTAGAAGAACCATTATTCACACTACCATTAAAACCAAAACCAACACTACCTACAAATAGCTCACAAGCAGCACTAGTACTTGCACCATTAGTAAAATTAAATACAAAGGTTGGCTGATTATCAGAAACATTAGCGTCATCAATAGGAGTCTCCAAATTAACAGTCACAGGAATCGTATCAACACTAAAAACCCTAGTAACAGTATCATCAGAATTATTACCAAGATCAATACAACTAACATTCCAATCATGACCGCCATCATTAATATTATCCACAGTAGTCACAAACGGAGTATTATTAGCCAGAGCAGTATTAGTAACATTCACAACACCATCAATAAACAAACTACAATTAAACTCATCAGACCAAGCATCAGCAACACTAAAATTAAACAAAACACTAGACGAACTACTATTATAATCAACCACAGGCAAACTCAAAGAAACAATAGGATTAGAATTATCAACAGTAATAGTCCTCGAAACACTCACATCACTATTACCACTAGGATCAGTACAATTAACAACATAACTATGATTACCCTCAGCCAAAGTAGGAGTCAAAACCGTAACAGCACTATCAACAACACTAGAATTACTTACATCAGCAACACCATCAACAAACAACTCACAACTAGCAACACTCGCAGTAACATCAACAAAACTAAACGTTATATCAGGACTAGTAACAGGAGTATACGAATCATCAACAGGACTCGAAACAGAAACAGAAGGAGCAACAATATCAACAGTCAAAGTTCTGGCAGCAACAACACCTTCATTATTCGCATAATCTGTACAGTTTACAGTCCAACTAACACCACCATCCGGAATAGTATCATTAGCCTGAATAACTGTGGAAGTATCATTCACAACAGAATCATTCACCCCATAACCAACACCATCAACAAACAACTCACAATAAGCCTCATCAGAATAAACATCTATAAAATTAAAAGTGAAATTTGGTTGACTGAATGAAACATTAGCAGTATCAATTGGCGATTCCAAAACAATAACCGGAGCAACACTATCAATTGTTAAATTCCTTGAAGCAACACTTATATTCGAATTACCATTACCATCTGTACAATTCACATTCCACGAATAACTACCATTAACCAAACTAACATTAGCCTGAATAGCATTAGAAGTATCAACCACTACACTACCATTATAACCATAACCAACACCATCAACAAACAACTCACACTGCGCAACACTCCAATAAGCATCAGTAAAATTAAAACTAAATACTGGCTGAGAAACACCTAAATGATCATCCTCTTCTGGATCCTCCAAATAAACAACAGGAGCAGTAGTATCAACATTAACAACTCTCAAACCACCACTACCAACCTTAGCACTCAAATCAGTACAATTCACAGTCCAATTATAACTACCATCATCAATAGAAGCATTAGCCTGAATACCAGTAGAAGAACCATTATTCACACTACCATTAAAACCAAAACCAACACCACCCACAAACAACTCACAAGCAGCAGTAGCACTCAAACCATTAGTAAAATTAAACGCAAAAGTAGGCTGACTCACAGAAACATTAGCGTCATCAATAGGGGTATCCAAATTAACAGTCACAGGAGTCGTATCAACACTAAAACCCCTAGTAACACTAAAATTAGAATTACCAGCAAGATCCAAACAAGTAACATTCCAATCATGACCCCCATCACTAATATTAACCACAGTAGTCACAAAATCAGTATCATTACCCAAACTACTATTAGTAACATTCACAGCCCCATCAATACTCAAACTACAATTCAACTCCTCAGACAAAACATCAACAACACTAAAATTAAATGTAACACTAGTAGATGAAGAATTATAATCACTCACAGGCGCATTCAAACTAACAACAGGAGCAGTAACATCAACAGTAATATCATAAACCCCACTAACACCAGAAATACTAGTAAGATCAGTACAATTCACAAAATAACTATGATCCCCCTCACTAAGAATTGGAATCAACTCCGTATTAGTATTATTAACAGTGCTTGAATTTGACTCATTTGCAACACCATCAACAAACAACACACAATCACCACTACTTGAAAGAGCATCAGTAAAATTAAAAGTTACAATAGGAGAAGTATCAGAAGTATCACTATCATTAACAGGACTCAACACACTAACAGATGGGGCGCCTGTATCCACATTAATAACCCTCAAACCACCACTACCAACCTTAGTACTCAAATCAGTACAATTCACAGTCCAATTATAACTACCATCCTCAATAGTCGCATTAGCCTGAATACCGGTAGAAGAACCATTATTCACACTACCATTATAACCAAAACCGGTATTATTCACAAACAACACACAAGCAGCAGTAGCACTCAAACCATTAGTAAAATTAAATACAAAGGTTGGCTGATTATCAGAAACATTAGCGTCA
>JBHPFW010000008.1:0-53288 GCA_042571645.1 Nanobdellota archaeon | reverse complement strand
ATTTTCGTCACTACTCTGGGATGCTAGCAAAAAGAAAAATTTAAATATCATGAACACTACTCTAAAGTAGAAAGCTTCTCGCTAGTTGGGGGGACTTGAGGAGCTTTCATTAAGACCTCTTTTCCCAGCATAAGCCCTGAATAAGGGCTTTTGCAGGGGTATTGGGGTCATAAAGCATTTTAGGAAGCAGATAATCACCTCTTTTTCCCGGCAGAGATCTCCGTAAGGAGATCCCTGTTGGGTTTTGATCTTCAAGGATCTGGAGGTGTTGTTCTTTCATATTATTTCGCTGATTTACAATAACAAAACAAAGAAAAATATTTATATGGCTTCATAAAGCCAAAATATATGGTTGGTGATTATTTATTTCATTTATACAAATGTCCTGGTGGTGGGTTGGAATATGATTATGAAAGACCGGGCATAGCAGCTGTAGGTTGCAGGGCAAATGATTCAGCTGAAGTTGTTTCAGGACTCTTAAAAATTCTACCCCCTGAAGCATCTGGAGACATTAAAGTTGGTTTTTCAAGAGGCATACTTCCAGTAAGAGATCATGGAAGAACCCAAAACGGTTATACACGATTAGGTGAGACAGAACTTCCTATTCTTCTTGAGACCTTAGCTCAACAAAGACCTGATTTAAATTTCTATATGTTTCGATGACATTCTTGTAGTTAGAATAGATTGAGATTTAATTTACTTAAAACTATAATCTAATTTTTTCTTTTTAATCTAATACCTGACGCATTCTTAAAATTCTTTGACTTGAGAGGTTTATGTTGTCTAGACTTAGAATTATTTTTGAAACCAAAACTCATTATCATACCTATACAAATCCCTCCAATAAACACAACAAATACAGGTAAGTTTTGTTTAACTATCAACATAATTCCATAAAAGAAATTGGTTTCTGATTTATTCTTAAAATATATATCTAAATTACTTAGCTCTAAAGCATATTCAGCATAAAGAAGAGTAGAATAAGGATCTTCATCCTTCAGGGAATTAGCATATTCATAATAACTATAGCCTGATATTGGGAACATATCTTTTTCCTGCTGCTCGACTATTGTTTCTTTTGCTGCCTCAATCTTTAATAAGATAACATCATTGAAATTTTCTTCTCTCACACCCAATGTGCTTAATACAACATTAGCTTGGGCCTTAGCAATACTAGCTTGATACAGGCAAACTGCATAATTTTTCTGACTCATCTGACTTACTGCCTTATCAATTTGTTCTCTTGTTCCTTGAAGCAGACCTGGAAAAATGAATTGTGAGTATTGATATCTCTCTTCTGCTTCTCTCACCTTATCCATACAGCCTTTACTAAGAATCTCTTCATTGAGATTTATCTTTCTTCCAGGCATATCAAAAAAATTGCTCCAAGATTCAGCACTGTAGAGTCTTTCAGTAGCCAAAGCTATTTGGCTCAGTACTGCAACAGAATTATTTCCATTAATAAATTCCCTGGAATTTTTTAGATGGGTTTTTGCTTCGCTTATTCTCTCCTTAACAATCATATAGCTCTGCAAATCAGTTATTGTTTTTAGCTCTCTGGACTCAGCTAGTTCCTCAAAAGCAGATATTTCTTTTTCTACTGCAGTAATTTCCTTAAGGATTGTTTCATTATCTGGATCTTTTGATTTTAATATCAGATAACCATACTGGGTGTTTGCTCCATAGCAAAAACTGGCTGATGAATAATATCTCCTTGATTCCAGATTTGATTTTCCTTTGATAGTAAGATTCTCTGCTCTTTCTCTTTGGATGAAAAAAGTATCATTAATTGCTGTTGTGTTTTCAAAGGTTTGGTTAGACAGGATATTTTTTAATGATTCAGT
This sequence comes from Nanobdellota archaeon, assembly GCA_042571645.1. Taxonomy (GTDB): domain Archaea; phylum Nanobdellota; class Nanobdellia; order Woesearchaeales; family JBHPFW01; genus JBHPFW01. The sequence continues at coordinate 51,444 of JBHPFW010000008.1, read as the reverse complement.
TCTCTTGCATAAATCCTGAGCAAGATAAAGCATTATATCCCTATATCTTGAATCCACCTCAATTGTTTTGTTTTTCTTTTCTATTTGTTTGCCTGTAAATTCAGTGAGTGCTTCATCTAAATTTGAAATCTCAACTACCTCTATGCTAAGATTTTTTCCATAGTCAACCATGTCAAGAGTATTTTCAGGAGTTATATTAAGAGATGAGTTAATTGGTTGTAAGCGTTCTCCGTTTGGTATCAAAACTTTTTTCAGACCATTTTCTGCAGCAGCCTCTATTTTCTGTTTTACTCCGCCTACTGGACCAATAAGATAGCCTGAATTTATTGTTCCTGTTAATGCAATGTGCTCAGAAACCTTGAATTCATCTGGTGATAATAACGATATAGTCAAAAGACTCATTGCAGCTCCGGCACTAGGGCCTCCAATAATTGGAGAGCCTGCTCTTATTGTGTAGAAGAAATCATATTCCTCACACTCCTTTTTCAGATACTTACAGGCCATTTCCTTGGCAAATCTTGTTGTTATCTGAGTGTCTATCTTGGAAGCAGGATAGCTTTCTATGAAAACTTTTCCAGAACCCGGATTAATTTCAAGATATAGGTCTGCAACACTGCCTTTGTAACCGTCTTCTGATTCAGACACTGCTAACAAAGTCATATGGTCAGATTGAGAGAACGATATTGGCAATAAAAATAATATTAGAATCAGCAGCATAAATAGTTTATAAATAGGATTTCTCATGTTCTGTGTAATTAGGATGTGGTATATAAGGGTTTTGGGTTGCTGCCTAATGGATTTTTAAAGGAAAAAAGAAATTAAAGGAAAAAAGAAAGATGTTTTTAAAACAAATTTTTAAGCCAGTTTAATATTCCCGAAAAAAAGCCTTTTTTTTCTTGTTTTTGATCTTCATAATCATCAGAAGATTTTGAAACAGAATTATCTGTTTTCTGAATTTCCTCTGTTTTTGTGGCATCATCAGATTCAATAACTGTTTCTATTACTAGTTCTTTGCCTTCTTCAAGATCAACTTGCTGCGTTATAGTTCCGCCTTCACCTATTCTGTGAGTACTTCCTTTAAGATCGTTTTCTTTCCATCTGCTTAGGATTCTGGCTGCTTTTCTTGTGTCATCAACATCTGGTCCAGCAACAATTATTTGGATTTTGTTGTTGTTTTCAAACACTTTTATTACTGCTTCACCATCTTTTACTTCATCAGAAAACTCAGGGTATAATTCTTCAATAAGCGGGTTTTTGTCAGGATTTCCTATGACAATTGCATTAATCTTTTTTATATCATCTATATCTGAGGCTTTTGTAGAATAATCAACTCCCCGAGTTGTTATTGTGTGAGTAGATCCGCTTGAAATAGTTACTTCTGAGTCAGTTTCGCCAGATATTTCTGCGCCAGTAAATGCCTGCAAAGACACACCAATATCTTTTGCACCTGCCATGTCTTCAGCTCTTGCTCTATCTCCCACAATAATGTCTACTTTTAATTCAGTGCCTTCAATAAAGAAAGATGGATAATCTGATAAGTCTGCGGCAAGAGCTATGTTAATAGCAAACAAGAATGTTACAATCATAAATAACAATTTTTTCATCTTTTCCACCTCAATATCTATTTGGGATTAATTTTAGAATAAGAGAAAATTTGAGGCTTTTTAAATTATGTTATTGATAGGTGTAAAAAAATAAAGTAAAAAAATTAAAAAAAATTAAAACAAGTTCTTAAGCCAATCCAAGATCTTCTGTAAAGTACTTGCTTGTTGTTCTATCTGGACTCTGTTTTCCCTAATCTGTTTTTCAAGATCTACACACTTGCCATTGCTGCACTGATTGCTTACACATTCATAGTTGTTCTGGCAGGTATCTCCTTCTTTTTTCTGCAGTTGGAATTCCTTGTTTATACTACAAAACTTAGGGGTGTTGTCATCTATGCCATTAATTAGCCTAGTGCCAAAAGGCAAACATGAGTCATTTCTAGAACAACCAGAATCACAAACAGGCTGTGGCGGAGTTACTGTAACATTCTCTTCAACTGTGGTAATAGGTTGTGGCGGTTGTCCCCCTACAGATATAGGAGAAACTGTTGGAAGATCCTCATCATCTACTCCAGTTTCTATGAAATAAGATTTACCATCCAAATCATAAGAATCCCACTTACTCAAGATCCTAGCAGCTTTTCTTGTTGAAGCAGCACCATATCCTCCTACAACTAATTGGAATTTACCATTATTGTGGAAAAGTCTTATTACTGCCTCTCCTGGTTTTACATCGTTATAAAAGTCAGGATACAACTCCTTTACTTTCGGATTAGTAATTGGATTACCAACAACTATTGCATGTACTTGTTTGATATCGCTGACTTCAGAAGATAGCTGTGCACTGCCAATACTCATACTTGAAAGACTTGCACCTGAAACATCCACGACTTTTATTTCATGATCTACTCCATTCACGTTTTTTGTAAAAACATTTTCTTGAGTCAACCAAAAAGTGTTATCTCCAGCAATACTAATTCTGCACTCATCCTGATCTTGTGGATAAGACTTAATCATTCTGCTTTCATAAACTTTAACCTTCACACCATTGACGGTTTTGCTTTCACTTGACTTTATCCAAACAACATCTCCATCAATAGAAAGTCCGCAAGAACTATCCTGTGAAGTGCCCAAATAAAACTGTATTGAAGCTCCGATATCAACTGCACTAACAACATCTTCTGCAGGTGCTTTTTCGCCAACAACAATAACTCCAATAAACTCACCATTCTGTAGGAAAAAGTTAGGGTATTCAGATAGATCAATCTCTTCATCGACAGGGCTAACAACAGCTTGCTCAAGATGCGTTACTGAAATAAGCTCTCCTCTAGCAGTAATCAAACATCTATCAATGCCAGCTTCATGTACTTTTACTGCCAAACGATTTATGATTTTTTCTTCGTTAGTTGCTTCTAGCCAAACTACATCTCCATCAACATCTAAACCGCATGTATCGCCTGAATCAGATGTATCTACTAATGTTATTTCATGTTTAAGACCATCAGCAGAAACAATTGCTTCTGAACCAGTAAATAGTTCTATAGATACTGGAGGCAAATCAACAAATGGTTCACAACTAATTTTTATATCAGTCAAGGTTGTTCCATAAATGTAGGTTATATCATCACAGTCAAAAGAAGAACGATATTTTTGATAATTTGCTAATACTCTTGAGGCTCTTCTTGTGTCTACCCTATCATATCCATAAAGCAGAACATAGACATTTCCCCATTTTTCAATAGTTCTTATTACTGACTCTCCCGGACCTAGTCCCATAGTGCAACTTATTGGTTCATCTATTGCATCAAGAATCTCTTCTGTGACATCATTAACGCAAGGATTCCCCACACTGATGATATTAAGATCTTCAATACTGCCCATTACTTGACTTGCTAGTTTAGAACTGCCTACCCTTATTATATCAGAAACATCTACAACTTCAAGTTCATGTTCTACACCATTAATGGTCTTTGTTAATTTTTTCCCCTGAGTCATCCACAATACTGTAGCGCCATTATTGATGTCAACCTTGCACATGTCTTGACCTCCAGGATAGATTTTTGTGTCAATAATCTCAATAGGAACACCATTTACTGATTCCTTGTCTCCTGGTTCAATCCAAACTACATCTCCATCAATAGAAAGTCCACAAGATCCTTCCTGTCCTCCACCAATATAATATTGCAACGAAGCACCAATATCAACAGCCCCAACAACATCATCTGCAGGTGCTTTATCTCCAACAACAATATCAACATTTATATCCCCATCAGCATTCTTGAAGACTTCTGGATAATCATCCATTCTAATAGCCATTGCAGAACTAGCTAAAATTAAAACTGCAAATACTAAACTTAAAATTTTCATTATGTTTGTTTTTTTCATTTTCATTTTCCTCATGTATTTTGTTTGTTTCTCACTCTCTTTTTATTATTATTTATTTTTGAATATCTTTTTGATCCAAATCACTATCTTTTCTATGATGTTTGTTTGTTCACTTATCATTTCCTCATTTTGTTCTATATATTTAGCTAAATCAACACATTTGCCATTACTGCACTGGTTGCTTAAGCATTCGTAATTATTCTGGCAGGAAGCATTTTCCTGTTTTTGCTCAACTAATGATTTATTTATATCACAATATTCATGTGTTGTGCTATTCTCTTTTATGATGATTGTTCCAAAAGGAAAACAGTTTTCTTCATCCAAACATCCACTATAACAGCTGTTGTTGTATTCTGTTTCATTCAGGTCCTCTATGATTATCTCAGATTCATTTATTTCTTCACTGTTATTGATTTGTATCTTTAATTTGTCTGTAATCAGAATAATTGTCCTATCCCAAATACTAGTGTATTTAAAGTTCTTCAATATTAATGCTGCTTCTCTTGTATCTGCTTCATCATATCCGCCAATAACTAACTGAACTTTTTTGCCATGCTTGAAGAATTTTATTATTGCCTGATCTTTTTTTACTTTCTCATAAAAATCAGGGTATATCTCTTTTACAAGAGGATTAGTTTTAGGATTTCCAATAATTATGGCATTTAGATTTCTTACATTATTTACTTCAGAAGATAGCAAGCTGGGTTTGCTTTCAATACCTTTTACTCCTCTGTTACAACCAATATCAACAACCTTTGGTTTTCTTGTTAATCTTTTAGATCCTTCTGTGTAAAAATCAATTGATGCTGAAATATCAACGGCACTTACAACATCTCCTGAAGGAGCGTTTTCTCCAATAATTACAGTAACAACTTCTTTAGGATCATATACTTTAGCTTTAGCAGCTCTAGCAAGATATTTTGGATCTAATGCTTCATAATATTCAAGATCAGGTAAACTATTATGTTTGCCACTATATGCATAATAACTTGAGCCATCATCAGCTATCCAAAAATAAGTATTTTCATAACTAATGTCTGTTTTTTTTCTTTTTGTAGCAGGTAAGAATATTTTTCTTTCATTACCTTGTTCATCAATTAGTAATATGTCTACTTCTGGCACTACCCGATTAGAACTTATCAACAAAGGTCCCGATAAATTATTAATTGATTCATGTTTACCAAATTTTGAATAATGATCAAGTGCTCTTAATCCATTAGTATAATTCCTATCTATAACCCTAAAAGATAAATATGCACCAGGAGGATTTATAGTAATAAATGATTTTATGCTCTTAATTATCATAGGATTTGTGCTTGGTTTTATTATTGGTTTTTTAGGAACTATCGGTTCTTCTTTTTTTGAGTAATTATAAAAAGAACAAAGGTCTTGTTGTTCAACATTAAGACTTATATCTGAGAGTTTCCCTAGTTTTAGTCCTAGTTCATCAATTAATGGATTTAATAGGACTATATGACTTATTGTAGTACAATCAGGCATCTGGCAATGGAGATCACTCGTTCGAAGAACACTTATCATAATTCCATCAATATTTTTGAACGAGCCTCTTTGAACAGACACAGCTTCTGCTTTATTAACGCTTATCCTTGCAGAACCAACAGTATATCCTTCACCAATTAATTCAACTGTTTTTTGTTTCCATAATAATTTATTAAAAGATTTGTGAAGCCATATTCTTGAGTCTGCATGAAACTTAATCCATTTGAGTTTTCCATTTTCTTCAGAATAGTCTTGGATATAATAGCTAAATGTTCTGTTTTTCTCAGGATTACTAAGTCCATATGTGATAATTGGCCCATCAATAACATTTTTAATTTGTTCATATTCTACCGGAGTTTCAAAAGTAAGAGTGTAAACATCGCTTTTAGTGGAACCTTCTTCTTCACATTTTATTTTAAGATACTCATTTTCTGGAATAACAATATCCTCATTTGCTAAGCAGATATCTTCTTCTTCAACATTATGATTTATATTTGAGAGATCCCCTATTTTTAATCCTAATTCATCAATAAAAGGGTTTAACATCATTATTTCTGCCATATCTGAATCAGATTCAAAAGTACCAGTTTTAGCTTTAATAACATTTAATATAATTCCCTGAGCATCTACAAAAGAACCAACATCTATCCACTCTATTTGACCAAGAACATCTATGCCTATCTCGTCTTCATCATCTGTAGTATCTAAAAAAAAGAATGACTTGTCTTTCCAATCTATCTTTTGTCCTTGTAAGATCCATCCACGGCTAAGGGGTTTTGAGCCATAAATAAGATAATCAAAATTTGTTCCATCAGTAATATAAAATTGGATCCATTTGAGTTTTCCGTTTTCTTCAGAGTAATCTTTGATATGATATAAGAATGGACCGTCTTTGGTGTTTGGGCCTTCAATAACTTCCTTTATTTGATCATATTCTACTGGTGTTTCAAATGAGATTGTATGAACATCAGTCCTATGGATTTTGTAAGGTTCTTCACAATTGATTTCTGATTGAACTGCTACTTTAGCACTAACTGCTGTTATAGCACAGATTGCCAATGCCAATACAATTAATATTCTTGCTATGTCACTTAATGTTCTTGCTATGAATGTTCTTGCTATGTTTTTAGTCATATTATTTCAAGCCTCATAAAACTTATTCTTTTTCTTACTTAAAAAAATATTAATAAAAAATTAAAACAAGTTAAAACAGATTTTTAAGCCAATTCAAGATTTTCTTGAGTGTATTTGACTGCTGCTCAATTTCCTCTCTGTTTTCTTTTATCTGTTTTTCAAGATCAATACACTCACCATTACTACACTGATTGCTTACACATTCGTAGTTGTTCTGGCAAGATTGGCCTTCTGATTTTTGCAATTGAAATTCTTTATTCATATTGCAATATTTTGGAGTATCAGCATCTCCTTCATTAATCAGTCTAGTGCCAAATGGCAAACACGAGTTATTTCTAGAGCAACCAGAATCACAGATAGTTTGTAGAGTGGTTACTGTAACGTTCTCTTCAATTGTGGTAATAGGTTGTGGTGTTTCAACTATGCTGCCAGCTGGAAGAGCCTCATCCTCAACTCCTGTTTCTATGAAATGAACATAGCCATCCAAATCATAAGAATCCCAAGTACTCAAGATCCTTGCAGCTTTCCTGGTTGATTGAACACCATATCCGCCGACAACTAATTGGGTTTTACCATTATTGTGGAAAAGTTTTATTACTGCCTCTCCTGGTTGAACATCTTCATAAAAGTCTGGATACAACTCCTTAACTTTTGGATTAGTAATTGGGTTACCCACAACTATTGCATGTACTTTTTTAATATTACTAACCTCTGAAGATAATCTTGCACTTCCAATATTTACATTACTACTGCCAACTGTACTAGTTGAACTGTATCTATTCTGAATATAAAATTGTATTGAAGCACCTATATCAACCGCAGTAACAACATCTTCTGCAGGTGCTTTTTCACCAACAACAATCAATCCAGCAAACTTACCATCCTGTAAGAAAAAGTTCGGATATTCAGACAAATCAAGTTCTTCATCAACAGGAACAACAACAGGTTCATCAAGATGCGTTAATGAGATAAGCGTTCCTCTAGCAGTAATCAAACATCTATCAAGGCTAGCTTCTTTTATTTTTACTGAGACATCATTTATGATTTTTTCTTCATCTGTTGTTTCTAACCAAACTACATCTCCATCAACATCTAAACCACAGGTATAGCCGGAATCAGATGTGTCTACAACTGTTATTTCATGATCTACTCCGTTAACATTTTTTGTAAAAACATTCTCTTGAGTTAACCAAAATGCGGTATCACCGGCAATACTTATTTTGCACTGATCTTGATCTTGCGGATAAGACTTAATTATTTCGGCGTCATAAACTTTAACATTCACACCATTGACAGTTTTGCTTTCACCAGCACGTAACCAAACTACATCTCCATCAACATCTAACCCGCAGGTATTGCCTAAATAAGATGTGTCTACTAATGTTATTTCATGTTTAAGATCATTAGCAGAAACAATTGCTTCTGAACCAGTAAATAGTTCTATGAAAACCGGAGGTTCACCAACAATTGGTACCTCAACAACTTCAAATGGTTCACAACTAACTTTTATATCCTGGAAGTTGTTACCTGTAACATACAATTCATTACAACTAAAGTAATCTTCAAAGTTGTCAGGATCAGCTAAAACTCGACTTGCTAATCTTGTATATTCTTTTGTTGCACCAACAACAATTAAGTGAGTATAGCTATCTTTGTTTACTATCTTGATAACTGCTTGATCACTGTGAATTGTTATGCCGTAATTTTCAACCAATTTTTCTGCAATTTGGTTTGTTCCTTTCGTACCAATTACTATTAAGTTCTTATCTAAATCAGGAAGAATTTCACTAGCTAATTTTGCAGAGTTTTCTATCCCATGTTTAAAATTCAGAAAAGCTCCAATATCTACTGCACTAACAACATCTTCTGCTGGCCCTTTATCTCCAACAACAACCTCAACATCTATTTTTCCAGATTCATCTTTGAAGACTTCTGGATAACTATTCATTGTAACAGCCATTGCAGAACTAGCTAAGATTAAAACTGCAAATATTAAACTAAATATTTTCATTATGTTTGTTTTTTTCATTTTCATTTTCCTCAGTTATTTTGTTTGTTTCTCACACGCTTTTTTGACAATTTTTGATTTTTCTAGAACTAGGATTGTGAAGTTATTATTAATATCTTGAGTGGAACTAAATGTGTTTTTTCGTTCCAATAACCTTTACATAGAAAAAGAAGCCTTAAATGACCTTATTTTTGTTCCTTGCCTAAGAACCAGTCTGTAAGCTCTAATTTCTTCATTTTTCCGAGCTTTTCTACTTGGATTATGTTCTTTTGCTCTAATACTTGGATCTGCCTGTGGAGGGAGGTCTTAGGGATGCCTGTTTCATGGTATATCTTAGCTTGAGAGCTCTTATTTCCATGCTCTAACAAGGTCTCTACAATGGTTCTCTGGTCTTTATTCAGTGTGGCTATAATATCTGTGATTCTCTTATCTTTGGAATGCTCTGATTTAAGATGTTCTTTATGCTGACTGTCTTCTGGTGTTTTAGGGGATTTTCTGACCTTCTTGGCAGTTTTAGTTATTATAATAATAGCTGCTGCAAACACTGCTATAGCCAGCAATAGAAGCAACCAAGGAGGGCTTTTCTGCACCAAAAGGGTCTTATCAAGCTTTACAGTGACTTCAGTAATTCTCCCTTTGTTAACTTCAAAGGTCTCGCTACCTGTAGAATCGCCATAAGTTGCATAAACAGTGCATTCCCCTTTATTGATCCAGTCATTTCTAAATGTCCCAAACTGATCAGTATTTTCCTGAAATGGCTCGCCTTCTTGGCTAGAACAATCAAATTTTAGCTTTGCACTTCCTACCACATTATCTAGACTATCAACTACCATGCCTCTAACAGAACCAACTGGAAAAAGAAATACAACTTCAGTCTGGAGATCAGTTTCAACATCCACAAAGAATTTTCTGTATGAATCCTTTCCTTCTGTTGTTAGATCATCAACCTTAGCAGTCATTTCTAAGCGGCCTTTTTCACTTTTGAATTCAATAAATTCCTCATTAGCTACGAATCTTTTGATACTTGTTTGCTTTTTGCCGTCATTTACTAAAAGCTCTAAGTGATAATTCTTCAAAGAATCGCCTGTAACTGCATCCTTAAGAATCAGTACTACTCTTGAACTGCTTTCTTCAAATTGCGCAGGACTTTCTTCTAATGGCGATTTTTCCAAACCAGAAACTCCAAATACCAAAATAAGCAATAAAAGAATAAAAGCTGCAATTCTAGATGTTTTTATGCGAGTTTTTCTTTCCATCAAAACAGTATTTATCTGAAATATATATAAATATATCCCCCTGATTCAGTTATTTCTGCTGTATATCACAAAAACCAATGCATTAATCTTGTAGTAACAAACACTTCTAAAGCTGCTCCTACTATTATCATTCCAAAAGAAACTAATAGGAGAACTGTTGCATCCTTCATTACATTTTTGAATGAGGTTGACCCAATCTTCTCGACTAATAGTGCTTTTGATATTATGCCTCCTGCGATTGCTGCAAGCAGAAACCCTCCAAGCTCTGGAAGAAGATGTATGAAAAATATGCCAATAACACTAAATGCATGGAATATTGTCTTAGAAGCATGTTTTATTACCATAAGTATGAATGTTGAGAATACACTAGCATTAAGCATCATTAAGAATATTGCACCTGCACCATAAAACAAGCTCAGAGCAAAACATATCAAAGCAACAGAAAGATTATTGCTTAATATTCCCAGAAAATTATTAATTGTCGGGTTTATTTCTTTTTCTTTAAAATCTTTCAAAGTTTCTTCTGTTACACCTTGTTGTTTTTCTAGAAAATCCTGCTGAAAATTAAATGCGACATCAAACTCATCAGTATTATAAACATAAATTCCCATCACCAAATAACTCATAAAAATACCAAGAAAAAGAAAAAAGTAGATCTCATAAATATCCTTATGGTCATGGAAAAATCTTTTTATTCCATCATGCCTTACTCTTTTCTCTTCAATGCTTATCAGTTTAATAATGGAAGGCACAAGAATCAGAGTAGTCATAAAAAGCATTGCAACAGAAATGCTTTCCTTAAAGAAAAATCTGGCAACAATAAAACCTATTATACTGAACAAAAATCCAAGACCAAACGCCAGCCACGGCCTCTGCATTATAGGCTTTTTGTCCAGCAGCCTTTCAATGACCATTTTACAATTTAATTATGCCTCTGGTTTAGATAATCTTCCAGCCCAAGATCATCTTTGCCTTTGCCTTTTCTACCTAACAATATCAGCAATATTATTATCATAGCTGCAATTATCAGTATAGGCATTAGACTTCCTGCAGTTAACTTATCAAGATTCAAGAAACCAAATGCTTGACCTACGCCTTTACCAACATATTCATTATCGCCATTGTTTATACTGCATTCACCGCAATCTTCAGAGCATTTCTTGCAGTTCTCACTTGGATCGCAATGACCGTCTCCACAATAATAAACTAAATCAGCAGTATCTGTTGAAGCAACTTCTACAACTTCAGGTTCAGATTCTTCATCATCATCTGATTCGCAAACACCACAATCTTCAGAACATTTTTCGCAGTTCTCATTGAAATCACAATAACCATCACCGCAAGTCCATGCTATTTCTGCTCTTCCGTCGCCATCATTCGCTGCATCTCTACTTCCTGGGCTTCCGCCACCACCACTACCGCCACCGCCGCCTTGGGTTTGTTGTTCTTCTTCATTAACAGTTAGATTTTCTGTGTCTTCAAATGTTACACCATTCTCAGCTGTAACTCTTGCTGTGATATCATAATTGCCAGCAGTTGTTATTGTGAAATCAGTTGTGAAACTATCATTGATTATTTCAATATCTTTTATTTCACTCTGTGCTCCGATCAGCAGAACCTCTGTTGTATTTTCAGGTATGCTTGAGCCATTATCATATGTCACTGTGCCTGTTATTGTTACTGTGTCACCTTCTGTTATATTGTTGCTGTCAAGAGTTATTGAAACAATGTATGAATAAGTTAAATCTATGATTACTTCAGATGTTGTATTTGTGTTGTTTAATTCTGTTGTTTGAGTATCCTCAACAACACTATTGCCGGCATTGTCTTCTGCATAGTAAATCACATTATATTCTCCCAAATCCCAGGTTGAATCTGTTGTGCATTCTCCTGTATAAATATCAGACTCAGTTATTCTCAGTGGAGCTGTACAGACTACTTCTCCATTGAAAGTCAGATTTGCATATGGCATTTCTTCATTTATGCCGCTAAGATCATCTGTGATCTCAGCTGAGATTTCAATTGGTTGTGTTCTTAAGAAAGTTCCTTCAGTCAAGCTTGTTATTTCAGGAGGTGTTAGATCTACTGTGAATTCCTCTGTATCTGTTGTTGTGCTCTGTGATCTTCTGTCTGTGCAAACAACATACCATTCATGTTGTCCTTCATCCAAAGTTGTATTGAATCTGTTTGTTTGTTCTGCATCAATTGTTCTTTCTAGATTTCCATCAAGATAAACTTCACATGCTATTGTTAATCCTAAAGAAAAGTCAAGATCATCAACCTCAAAAATGAATTCAATATCTTGCACATTATAATCTCCTGTTGGAGATATCAAAGTAACATTAGGAGCATCATCATTTAACACAGTAAATTGTATTGTTTGTGTATTTGTTTCATTGTTTGAGTCAGTTGTTTCAATTTCTACTGTACCTATTTCATCTACTACAACTTCAGAAATATATGCATCAAGATAGAAAAGTTGAGTTGCTCTTTCTATCCCGTCATTTTGCTGCCAGGTTATTGTATCTATTAAATCATTCTCTGTTGTGTTTTCTGCATTCCAAGTGTGGCTTGAACCAATATAATCAGGATCCCCTATTTGAGTTACATTAATCAAAGAGGTAGGAAAATCTACTGTAATTTTTGTTATTGAAGCAGTGCTTGAGCGGTTGTTTGTGATTGAAAGAATTAGCTCATTGGCTTCATCTTCATAAACAGAATCAGGATCAATAGTTGTTATAGCAGTATGAGCTGCAAAACTGCTTATAGAAAGCAGAATTATTAAAATAATAGATATAAACAATGGCTTAAAACTTTTCCTGAACATCTGAGATCCCTCTTTTAGCTTTTTGTAATTCAAGCTCGGGTGTTCCCCAACGTTTCAGAGCCAAGAAATTCCAGTTATTTTATGACTTATAGCTCTAAAGACCCAAACACAGCTTATTGTAATTATTATTAAGAGAAAATGCGTTGTTTTTATTTATAAATGTTTTGTTTTTGAGGGCTTATAATATTTACATCAGAAACCATATCAGCTAAAAAGTAGATTAAAGAATTATTCATTACCCAAAGACTCTGCTTTTGCTAAATCAGCTTTTGCCTTATCTGTTTCACCTAATTTCATATATGCTTCAGCTCTATTGCTGAAAATAACTGAATTTGAAGGATTAATTTCGATTGCTTTATCAAAATCTTCTATGGCTTCTGCAGGCATGCCTCTTCTAAGATAAATCTCTCCTCTTATATTATGCAATCTAAAATCTCCTTCAGACATACTAATTGCTCTGTTAGTAATCATCAATGCATCATCATATCTTTTTAAATCAGATAGTATAGAACCCATATTTCCAAAAGCTTCACACCTATTTGGATCTATATCCATGGCTTTTCTCAATAAAGACATTGCTTCTTCATAATTGCCTTGGCCTGATTCAAGTAGGGCACTATGAATAAAAGCAGCATAGTAAAAAGGATTAAGTTCAATTGATTTATTAAAAGAATTTCTTGCTTCTTCATGTTGTCCTTTATCCAAAAGAATAAGTCCTTTGTTATGGTGTGCCTCTGAGTAATTCGGATTAAGTTCTAATGACCTATCAGTATATTCTTCTGCAGTCTCAATATTTCCAGAATAATATGAACAATAACCAATATTCAAATTAGCCATTGAAAGTAAACCATTATGATTCAGAGGTGTTAAATAAACCCCTTTTTCAAATGAGTCAATATGGACATTATAACCGTCTAAAACACCATCAATAGTAGAAATCCTTCCCTCTGTTGGTTCCCAATAAAAAACTTGATCACCTATCTTTCCCTGCAATACAATATGTTCTTGTACTAGAACTCCGGTTATTGGCAAGCCAACCTTTTCAGCAATGCTTAAATACAAATAAGAAAAACTCGCGCAATCCAATTCATATGATTTTAGGCCCTTGTTGAAGAAAGTTATCTCTCCCTCTTTGAATCCTATCTCCCTAAAAATACTGGAGATAAAGGCTAAGTCCATAGTTAAATCTCTTAGTGATGGAGATTCTCTTTTTCTAAGATTTCTTGAAGCCAGATCAATAGTTCTATCTACAACTTCATAATCATTTTCATCTGCTCCAAAGTCTTTTTCTAAATCTAAGACTTTCCTAGCTATACTTTCATCAGACATGGACTTAAGAATAAGGTAATAATATTTAAACCTTTCTTTTTATTGCTACTTCAGAATAATAAATAATCTATTTACAATCAAACTATTTCCGTCTCTTTGCAATATAATCATCAAAACCAAATTGGTCTTTTTTCCTTTTGCCTATTCCTGCTTTTGGAGCTAAAATGATTATAATTGCTAATACAAATACCAATAAGACAATCTTCCAATTGCCTATTCCAGAACCAAAAAACCCTTCAGATGTTTGGTTTAGCTCTTCTTCACTCTTTTCAACAACTAATTCCTTTGTTAGATCATCTTCTTGCATAACTGCTCTAGGTATTATAACAGGTTCTGTTTTTTTCTTTTCCTCTTTTTTTGGTTTTTCTTCTGGTTTTGCCTGCCAGTTTAATGTAATCATTTTTGAAACAGACAATCCATTCTTATCAGTTGCCTCAACCTCTATTGTTTTCTCATCTCCTCTCAAAGGAAATGTTATTGCGAAATTATTAGCACTTCTGGCTTTGTAAACTTTTCCTTCAACCTTGACAACTATATCTGTCTTAACATCAGTTGAACCGTTTATGGTAAGTTTACGTTGATCAGAACTTAACAAACCTGGCTCACTCAATTCAATTTTAATTGGTGAATCACTTATAACAACTGAAGCCAGATCAGATCTTGGGCCTTCATTTCCAGCAAGATCAATTAAAGAAACTGCATATGAATATCTCTCATTGAGTTTAAGATTATTAGTATCCATGAAAAAAGGCTCTTTTATTTGGGCAAGGTCTTTTAGTTTGCTGTCTTCCCCTGCCTTGTAAACTTTAAAAGCGCAATTAGGTATTAGTTCTTTTGTGCAGTTTCCCTCCCAAGTTAACTCAACTGAGTTATCAAAGAATCTTGCTTTAAGACCTGTTATTTTGTCAGGAATATCAGTGTCAAAATAAAAATCAATTTGATAAGTGCTGTACATCTCATTACCGATATCATCTATACAGTTGATTACAATTGAGTTTTTACCTTGTGAAAATACACCCTCTATTGTGTGATTTGTCAAGAAGCCATCTTCGAGATCCTTCAACTCTTGATCAGGTATTTCCCAACTGCATTTAGCTGATTCATCTGTAACAAATGTTAATTGATTTTGATTTGAATAATATTCATTCTCTGTTAAAACTTTTGGAGGGCTTCCATCAGCAGTTATTTTAACAGTCTTTGTTGAGCTAAGATTGACAGTATCCATTGCAGTTAGGGTGTAGGTATAATTTTCTCCTGTCCTTGTTTCATGATCCACAAAAACATTCATAAATAAATTATATGGAATCAGCTCTCCAGTTAGATGCTCGCCATCTCTTTTTATAGAATAAGCTTTGAGTTTTTCATTATCACTTATTGTCCAATCAAGCTCTATTCCTCCGCCAACTAAGTTTGCAGCTTTAAAGGAATCTATTTTAGGATAGATTGTATCAGCTGCAAAAACACTAAATATAGAACAAATTAATAATAGCATCATTATACTTGAAATAAAGGAAATTTTACTCATAAGCAAGTATTATTCTGGTAAGTTTTTAAATTTTTTCTTTAAGATTTATATAGCTGAATTAGAGCTTATAAGCCAAGAATTCGGGGTTTCTTATTAAGAAATATCCTTAGATAATTTACTAAATCAAGAATGAATCAAGAATTACTCAATCTCAAACAATCCTTCTTCTTTTATCTCAAATGCTATCTCTTTCTTTGGCAGAGACCTATGCTTCTTTAGAATTGCTCCGCGTTTGTTGCTGTGAAGGTTTTTTAATTCTATTAAAGATTTACTGCCGTATTTCAATATATCTCCACCAACTAATTTTACATTATCAGGATTCTCAAAATCAGAATAAACCTGGTTTGTTAGCAGAATTGGAATATTATTTTTTCTTGTGATTTCTGTCAAGCTTGCAATTTGCTGGCCTAATTCTCTGTTTACACTTACAATGTCATCTGTTTTTCCAACTTCCAGCCTGTAAAGCATTGCAACAGAATCAAAAACTATTAAGCCTGTATTTTCATTTACTGCTTCCTTTAATTTCTCAAATGTTTCACGCTGCTCTTCAAATGTTGTTGGCTTGTAGAAAATAATATTGTTAATTATCTCTTCTTTTTCACCTGAACCATTAATCATCTGTTTAAATCTCTCAACAGAAAACCCTCCTTCAGAATCAATATAGATAACTTTTTTTCCGTTTTTAGCAGCTTGGATTGAAGCTGCAATACAGAAATTAGTCTTGCCAGTACCTGCTGGTCCATAGATTGTGGTGATAACATCATTCTCAAAGCCGCCTTCTAGCAGTTTATCTAATACTTCTGTGCCAGATGATGCTTTTGTTTGGGTTGTTAGATCCATATATCTAGGGGGAATAGAAAGTGATTTATATAATTATTGGGACTTTTTAAACTTATAAGCTTCTGCAACAATTCTGTTAGATTCTTTAACTATCTCTGGATCATTGATTTCTTTTTCTGTTTTTTCAGCTAATCTGTGCATATTATCCCAAACTCCAAGAGTAATAGCTAAAGGAGTACAGAATCTTTCGTATTTTTCTGGGAATAGTTCTCTATCGACAAACTTTACAGCATCTTGGATATTTCCTTCAGATACAAGCCTATATTCTGGGGTTTCATGAGTAGAATTCAAATTTTGTATCAAACTTTTTCCAATACTTTGTAAAGAACTTCTATCTAATTTACCATATTCTCTTCCTGAATAACCCAGCCAACAATGACCCATAGTTCCATCAGGCCTTATTAGTAATCTATCTGCATTAAGAGTACAAGTTGGATTTCTTAAATCATCAAAACCTTTTTTTGAAGTATTATCTCTTGTTTCATGACTTGCGCCATTACCTACTTGGAAAATTCTATCAACAATCGTTAGATAAACATCTGTTGGAGATGTTACTTCTTCAGTACTAAGTTTTAAAGACCTAACATATTTTTCGAGTTCTTGTTTGAATTGTTCGGGATTAGAAGCATCTTCTAAAGTTGAATTAATACCAATCATAAGATTATTTTTGCCTTGGTAGTGTTGATGTTCCGAAATGGATTTGGCAATGTTAACTGCTTCAACAACAGAATCAAAGGATCCTGGTTTATTTCTCATTCGATCATGTTCTTGTCCAATTCCGTCAATACTAAAATAAATTATATTTAAACCATTATCCACTAAATTTTGTAAATAATCTTGAGTGATATTCGAACCATTAGTTATTGTTGAAACAAAATATTTTCCACCTTCTGAAGCATAACCCACTAATTCTGCAAGATCTTTTCTCAATGTTGGTTCTCCGCCATGAAAGTTAAATGATCCAAGACCCAGTCCTTTAAGAACATCGATCACTTCTTTAACTTCTTCAGTTGAAAGTTCTTCTTTGTCAGATTGATGATAACATTTGTTGCAATTAAAATTGCATCTATAAGTTAAGTCAATTATAACATAGCTAGTATCATGCAATGGATTAAAATGATCAGAAGATTCTTCAATAATTCCTTTTCTCATTAAATCTGCAAAAGTATGTATAGCAGGACCTGATTCTAGAGCTTTATCATTTAAGTAACTTCCAGATTTGCCAATATCTAAAATCATACCTATTTCTTCTGGGTTGTAGAACCTCGAGGTTAGTTCTCTTTGCTGCGGTTGAGCAGCTTCAGATAATGCTTCGTAAGCTTTTTCCCCATAGTTTGACAGCCTATAAGCTTTCTCCATATTAGTGTATTTTGAGAAGAACTAATATATAAATCTTTCGGTTTTTTAACCCCTTGTTAGTGGTGACAAAGGCCTTTTTTTGGCTTTAAAACCAAAACATTTAAATACAACATATGAATAATCATTCATATGAATGTTCCTTGTTATGATCGATTTTTCAGCAATCTGGCAAATAGAAGCCGTTTTGAGATAATCGTGGCACTTAGAAATGGCCCATTAAGTGTCTCTGAATTAGTGGAAAAGACTGGAAAAGAGCAATCTGCAGTATCCCACAATCTGCAGAAAATGGCTCATTGTAAAATACTTAATGTTGAGCAGAAAGGCAAGCAGAGGGTTTACTCTCTAAACAAAGAAACAATAGTTCCCATTTTAGAAATAGTTGAGAAACATGTTAAGACTTGTTGTATTGGCGGGAAAATAAAACTGCAGGAAAATAAAACAGAAAAAAATCTTAAATCAAAATGACAAAAAAAATCTACTTAGACAATGGAGCCACAACTAAATTAGATCCTAAAGTAGTTGAAGCTATGCAGCCTTATTTATCAGAAAAATATGGTAATCCTTCTTCTGTGCATTCAAAAGGTTTTGAAGCAAAAGAAGCATTAGAAAATTCCCGCGCACAAATTGCAAAAACACTTAATGCAGATCCAAAAGAAATTATTTTTACATCAGGTGGTACAGAGTCAAATAATTTTGCACTTAAAGGAATAGCTTTTGCAAACAAGACAAAAGGCAATCATATAATCACAACAAAGATTGAACACCCATCAATTTTAGAAATTTGTAAGTGGTTGGAAACACAAAGTTTTGAAGTAACATATTTAGATGTAGACAAAGATGGTTTTGTAAGTTCAGAGGAACTTGATAAAGCCATAACTGACAAAACCATTTTAGTTTCAATTATTCATGGCAATAATGAGATTGGAACAATACAAAATATTGATGCATTAGGTGAAGTTTGCAAAAAACATGGTGTTTTATTCCATATTGATGCCTGTCAGAGTTATACTAAATCAGAAATTGATGTTTCAAAACAAAATATTGACTTAATTACATTAAATGCCCACAAAATTCATGGCCCAAAAGGAATTGGAGCTTTGTATATCAGAAAAAACACAAAAATTGATGCCTGGCAGCATGGTGGCGGACATGAATTTGGAAAAAGAGGAGGCACAGAAAATATTCCTGCAATAGTTGGCTTTGCAGAAGCAGCAAAAATTGCTTTTGAGGACAAAGAAAAGAAAATTCAACAAATTACAAAACTAAGAAACAAATTAATTGATGGAGTATTAAAACTTCCTGATGCAAAACTTAACGGCCCAAAAGAAAATAGGTTATGTTTTAACACTAATTTTTCATTCAAGGCAATTGAAGGTGAATCTGTTGGAGGATATTTAGATCAAGAAGGAATCTGCTCATCTACTGGATCTGCATGTTCAGAAAAAACTCTTGAGCCAAGCCATGTATTAACTGCAATTGGCTTATCTCATGAAGAAGGAAATGGAAGTTTAAGATTATCATTATCCAGATTCACAACAGAAGAAGAAATTGATTACACACTGGAAAAGCTTGGAGAAGTTGTAAAAAAACTGAGAAGTTTTTCACCATTGTCAAAGGAGGCAGAACATGTACTCAGAAAAACTAATTGAGAGATTCAAAAACCCAAAATTTGTAGGCGAGATGAAAGACCCAGATGCAGTTGGCGAAGTAGGCAATGTCAAATGCGGAGATATAATGAAAGTCTTTATCAAAGTAGAGGATAATATAATCAAAGATATCAGTTTTCTTACTTACGGCTGCATGTCAGCAATTGCAGCTTCAGATGCTATGTGTGAGATAGCAAAAGGAAAAACATTGGATGATGCATTAAAGATTACTGCAAAAGACATTGCAGACCATCTTGGAAAGATGCCAGCAGTTAAATTCCATTGCTCTGTTCTTGGGAGTGATGCATTAAAGGATGCTATTGAGAAGTATAGGAATGACAACAAAAACAAGAAAAAAACAACTCTTTAAATCCCTTTATAAACCCCTTAAAAAGGCATTCCAAACCTATATATAACATAAATTCTCTCCAAAAAATATGAAGGATAGGAATATCAAGATAGTCTTAGCAGCCATATTTCTGTTAGTTTTAGGTATGAGGCTTTATTATACTTTTCAGACTCCTTATTTTACTGGATCAGATGCTTACTTTACAATTGAACAGGTTGAGCATATTCTAGAGAAAGGCTATCCAAATTATTATGATGAATTAAGTTATAGCGGCAGGCAACATATCTTCATGCCATTATTCCATTATATCCTTGCTTTTTTCAGTTTACTTGCTCCAATAGGCTATGTTGCAAAAGTATTGCCAAACATATTTGCTTCATCAATAGTTTTTATGACATATCTTGCTGCTAGAGAGATTGTAAAAAGCAAGAGGTCTGCATTAATAGCTGCGTTTGTTTCTGGATTCATACCTATCTACACAAAAGAGACTATAAACAGCATATCTGTTTATTCTCTATCTGTGCCATTGATGTTTTATCTACTGTATTGTTTTTTGAGGATTGATCAAGAAAAATATCTTAAACATTATCTTATTGGGCTTGTTGGACTTTCCCTCATCAGCTCTTCAGTGATAATATTTGTGTTGGGGCTGATAACTTATTACATATTGTTGAAGATTGAAAGACTGCAGGAAACAAAAGCAGAAAGAGAAGTGTTGCTATTCTCAATATTCTTTGTGCTATGGCTAGAGTTCATAGTTTACAAAAAAGCTCTCATGGAATATGGCATGGGAATAGTGTGGCAGAATATTCCACAAGAACTTTTATCGAATTATTTTCAGGAAGTCACAGTGTTGGGGGCAATATTCATGATTGGTTCATTGCCATTGCTTTATGGAATATATAATATTTATATCAATCTCACAAAAGAAAGAAACAAGAAAACATATCTGATAATAGGCATGGTTGCTGCTTCAGCATTATTATTATGGCTAAAATTTATATCTGTTAGTTTAGGATTGATTTTTTGCGGGTCATTTGTAGCACTGCTATTTAGTGAGTTTTATATGAGGTCGCTGTTATATCTTAAAAAAACAAAAATTTCAAAATTCAGACTGTATTTTGTGTTTTCTTTTATTATCTTGTTCACAATGAGTTCTGTTATACCCTCGTTTACACAAGCAAAAAAATCTGTTGATTCTGCCTTATCTGCAGATGAGATAGATGCTCTGAATTGGATTGAAGAAAATACTGATGAGGACTCTACTATAATTGCAACTGCTCCTGAAGGAATACTTGTTAACACAATATCGAAAAGAAAGAATATAATTGATTCAAACTTCATGATGGCTCCAGAAGTAAAAGAAAGATTCAAGGATCTGAAAATAATATATACTGTATTTTATCCTACAATAGCTTTAGAGATATTGGCAGAATATGAGGCAGACTATATCTTTTTCTCTCCTAAAACAAAGGAAACATACAAAGTTGATGAATTTAAAGCTTATGAAAATAAAAATTGTTTTGAGAAAGTATATGATGACGGTGTGCAAATCTTTGAGGTAAAATGCAGAATAACTGAAACTTCAAGAAGAATAGATGATGATTAGATGATGATCAACATGGCAAAATCGAAAAAAACAAAGATCCAAAAAATAACAAACTCACCTAATAATCTTGACTATTTAGTTTTCTCTTTATTAGTTCTTATTGTTGTGATTTTTCCTCTTTCTTTCTCTCTGATTTATGGGGGAATTGTTCAGGGTGATGAGCCTTATTACCATATAAGAGCAGCAGAAGCAATCAAAAATGGAATAACTGATGACCGCCTTACAATGGATCAAAGGGAATTTATAATTGTGCCATTGCATTACGTTATGGCTGGTCTAGGGTATTTAATTGGTATGAATCTCACCTCAATAAGTCTTCCAATAATTTTCAGCATAGCAATATTTATCTTCTTTCATCTAACCTTAAAAAACATCATAAAGATTCCTAGAAAAAGAAGTTTAATAGAGATTATATTAATTATTTCTCCTTCATTCATATACTTGTCATCATTCTTGACACAGCATCAACTCCCCATCTTATTAACTCTGATGTGTATGTTTTTCTTTACAAAAAAACAAAGTGTTTACTGGCCTATCTCCCTAATTCTTGTTACAATACTGTCTTTTTTTAGTTTTTTCAATTTTGCTTTGGCTATTCTCCTTATGCTGATATATTCAAAAACAATGAGCAATCCATCTATTAAAGGAAGAAAGAACTGGATAATGATGTCAGTGTTTGGCGGGATATCAGTAATAATACTTTTAGGAACAAAAATATTCACTCAATTTTCTCAGCCAGAAATAATAACCTTCAGGAATTTTATCTCTGATTTGGGAGCTGAGACCGGATTCAGTATCTTTCTTCTTGTTTTGTTCTTTATGGGATTGACAGAGATGTGGAGAAATGTGAAAAAAGATTCTGAAAATGCCTATAATCAATACTACCTTGCAGCGCTTCTAGTTTTTGCTTTAATCTTTATACTATATGTGGGTAATGAGATCAATCTATACTTAATATTCTTGGCTAGTTTTTTAGCTGGAAATGCATTTTATTATTTATTCAAAACAAACTGGAATTTTAAGCTGCTCAAACAGCTCACCATATTCTTAATACTTTGCGGGTTAATCTTTTCATCTGTATCTTATATCAACAAGCTTTCTAGTGAGATGCGAAATCAGGATTTTATTTCGGCAGCACAATGGCTTAAGGAAAATACAAATGAAAACAACTTGATTTTTGCCCATCAAAAAGACGGCTTCTTTATTCAAACTGTTTCGAATAGAAAGGTTCTATCAGATGATCTATCATTCAAAGACATATTATTCAAAGAAAAGACAGAAGATTCTGATATTCTCTTATTATCAAAAAACTACCAGAAAACAACCAGAATAATAAAAAAATACGATATTAAGTACTTATTTCTTAATAAAAAGCTTTTAGAGGGCGCTGTTTGGTCAGAGAAGGATTCAGGGCTGCTCTTTCTACTGCGCAATACCGAAACATTTATAAAGGTATTTGACAACCCTAGTGTAGTCATTTATGAGATAGGAAAAATTGAAGAATGACTGATGAATAAATTTCCGGTTAGAACCCAGATTACAAGAATGATAAAATGTTTGATTTTAGAACCCTTTTGATATATGTTATATGCTACTTTGGTTTATTCAGCACTATCATGTTTCTTCTCAGCTTTTTTGAAAACAAAAACAATCTTAGAAACCCAAAACCAAAAATACTTCCTTCTGTGAGTGTTATCATACCTGCTTTTAATGAAGAAAAAAGCATTGCAAAAACAATAAGATCTCTTCTTAACCTAGATTACCCAAAAGACAAACTCAACATAATTGTTGTTGATGATGGAAGCATAGATAATACATTGAAAATTGCTAAGTCATTTGAAAATAAAGGCGTTAGAGTTTTCCATAAAGAAAACGGAGGTAAAGGCTCTGCATTGAATTTTGGCCTTACCAAAATAAAAACAGAATTTGTAGCAAGTATGGATGCAGATTCTTTTGTTACAAGATCTGCATTGAAAAGAATGATCGGTTATTTTCATAAGAAAGAAGTCATGGCTGTTGCTCCTTCAATTAAAATTTGGAAGCCAACTAACTTTCTGGGAAAAGTCCAGCTTATTGAATTCTTGTCTGCAACATTCATACGAAAGATTTTCTCTATTCTCGGAGGAGTTCCGATTGTGCCTGGACCATTCAGCATTTTTCGTAAGGAATTCTTTGACAAATACGGGGGATATGATACTTCCACACTTACAGAAGATATCGAGATATCATTAAGAATAGAAAGCAAAAAGTTTTTGATTGAAAACGCTCTTGATGCAAATGTTTATACAACCGCAGTTACAACTTTCAAGCAGATGTTTCACCAGAGACTTAGATGGTTTCGAGGATTCATAGATAATATTTACAGGTATAGGTTTTTACTAAGTCCAAAATATGGAAATATGGGTGTTTTTATTCTCCCTGTAAGCATAATATCTGTAAGTCTTGGCGTAATTGCATTTATTTATTCCGTGATAATGCTCATTATAAATTCCATACAGAACTTGTATAATCTTTATCTCATTGGATTTGATATAAGCACATGGTTTGAGTTTGAATTTGATGCTTTCTTTCTTAATACAACTGCTACTGGCTTATTGCCGTTAGTGCTTATCATAATAAGTATCACTATGATTTATCTTGCAAAGAAACATTCAAAAGAACCTCAGCCAGTTAAGCTGCCATATGTATTTTTCATAATGACCTACTGGTTTATATCAGCAATATGCTGGATCTCTGCTGCAGCTTGTAAGATTAGAGGCAAATCAGTAACCTGGGGTAAGAGAGCCCTATGAACCGGAAAAAAATAGATTCTACAAAATACATTGCTGTTTTTGCTATGACCACATTGATATTTATAGCTGGCATTCTTATCGGGAATCACCTGAATAATATAAAGATAGATCAAGTTACAGAACTCGAACAGCGCATTAGAAGCGATTCAATGGGAACAGAGCTGGAGTTTCTTATAAGAACCGAAGAACCATGCAGAGCAGTTAACTCAACAAGATTCACTGCTGAGCTTGGTGAAATCGGCCAAAAACTTACTTTCATGGAAAGCGAACTTAGCAGCCAAGATTTAAGAGTGAAAAATCTAAAAGCGTATTATTCGTTATTAGAAATTAGACACTGGTTATTTCTAAAAAAATTCAAAGATGAATGCAATGGTACTTATGGTCTTGTCTTGTATTTCTATTCCAATGAAGGTGATTGTGGGAATTGTGAGGATCAAGGTCATGTTCTAAGTTATGTTCACAACAAAGATCCATCATTTAATATCTATTCTTTTGATATCAACATACAAAATCCAGCTTTACGAGCACTTAAAGACATTTATGGAGTAAGAAAAGCTCCAAGCATCATTATAGGTGAAGATTCTTATACTGGTTTCAGAAGCAGAGAAGAATTAATTGAACTCCTGGAATTGAATATGAGTTTGTTTGAGTAAATTAAAGATTATAATTTAGAACTTAAGAATTAATTAAAAAATATTTAATCACTTATTCTTTTTCATTTCTTCAGTAATATGAGCTAGTTCAGATACACTTTCTGTCAAGCTCGGCAGAACTTTTTGGAAAACCTTTTCCAAAGCTTTTATTTCTGTGCCGACATTTGTTATGTTTTTATCATATTCGCCGACTTTAGCCAGTACTCCTTCATGAAGCTTATCAAAACTACCTTTTAGATCACTAAATTGTTGGTCAATAGCTCCTATTTTTGCTTCAACCTTGTCTTTCCAATCAAGAATTCTTTTTATATTGTCTGTTAACTCAGTCCATTTTTCATCTATTATTGATTCTGCAACTTCATGTATTGCTTCTGTTGTATTTTCTGGAGGCAAAAATTCCTGGGGCTGCGGCATTCCTGGTGCACCTGCAGGAGCAGGTCCTGGAGGTGCAGCTGCTGGTGGTGGTGCGCCCATTGGAGGCATTTGGCCTTGTTGTGCTTGCATTAATGCAGCTTGTCCTTGAGTATCTTGAATATCCATAGTTGGTTCCATTTTATCACCTTTTTTTAAATCTGCAGCTTCCACACTCCCTTTCAAATCTGCCTGGTTAATTGCAGATGATATCTCTCCGCTTGAATAACCATCTCGCTGCAAAGCCTCGATAACCTGGTTATCTGACCATCCTTGCTGCCTAAACTGAAGCACCTGTTGAGTGGGTAGGGGCTTTGGAGCACGACCATCTACTGAAGGTTGTTGTGTTCTTTTTGCAAAAACATCAGTTAAAACTGCCATAATTCCTGATCATTAAAAATTGTATTTAAAGCTTTTGTTTGGAGTGGTTTAGAGTGTTATCTCATGACTTCTGTTTCTGGTATTTTTTGTTGAGGTTGTTCTGCCAGAATGCCCCTAACTATCATTTCTACCTGCTTTCTGGTTACAAACTGAACAGGCTGCCATAACTCAAGATATTTCTCCAAGGTTTTCACATCTTCTGATTTTGCAGTCTGTTTAAGCTCTTTGACAATAAGTCTTAAATTCTCCTTCATATCATCAAACTCCTTTCTAAAATCTTGAACATCAGAATCAATTGCTTTTATCTCTGTATTCATGGTCTTATTTGCAGAAAGCATATTCTGATCTGTAACTTGAGTTTTTTTCCTTAGATTATCATATCTCTCTTCTAAAACCCTCAGATGCCTGCTAATGGCATTAACCTCTGCTGCAAGCTCTGCCATATTACCCATACTTGAAGCTGTTGGAGAAGGATGCTTTCCAAAGAAACCTGCAAAGCCACCAGAATGAGGCTTTTTCGGTTCTGCAGGAGCTATTCCATGCATTTCTGGTATACCTGGCTGTCCTGGTATTGGTTGTGGTGGGTTTTCTGGCATGCTTTGAATAATGAAATCTGCTAATATAAAGTTTTTGGTTTAAAAATGGTTAAGTGTCTTATGCTAAAAAACACTACCCGTACCTAGTATTACTTCTCAGTGATCAAAAGAGAAAGCTTTATATATGTCTTCTTATTCCCCAGTTTAAAAACATACTTATGGCGATATTAATGGATGAAGATAGAAGAAAATTTTTCGGACAAGCTGCTGCTTTTGGTGCAGCTGGTTTAGGTTCACTTTTTCTTCCTGATAGTGCTGAAGCTGCAACAAAACCTGGCCAATATCAACTCAAAAGCCAAGAAGACCTAGAGAAACTTATGATTTTTCTTATACAAGCAGGGAGTCAAAATTTGGAAGTTCATGTTGAAGACAATGATCTTCAAATCGTCCGAGGACAAATCAAAACAGGGGAAGGATATTGTTTACCTAGTATAGTAGGTGGAGAACCACTTTATAAGACTAAATATATTGACTCAAAAGTTCTTGCATCTGTGCCTCTACCTGAAGAAAGAACTATTGAAACCAAAGGTTTCGGAACCCATCCGTGGGACGGAAGGTATAAAATCATACAAATCTCAAGACCTGGAGGGGAACCATTTACTATCGATTTTGAAGCCATTGAAAATATCCCAGAATACTTTGCTAAAGGAGATATTGAAAAACGCGATATCAATACTATGTTTTTAGCTGCTCCTTATTTCACTAATAGAACGAGAAACGGACGAGACAGCTTCACTATAAACGCTTGTATGATATCGCCTACTGGAGAAGTTGGTTTAGTTGACATTGGTTATAAGACTAAATTCATAGATGGTCCCGACTTCAAATCTGACAAACAAGGATATTATTTAAATCCAGGAAGTGCTTTATATCAAAACAAGGAAGTACTACACCCTATTGTAGAAGTCTTTAAACAAATTGGTTAAACACTATTTTTCTATTATTTTCTATGATATAATTATTTGCTAGGTATGCCTTTCTGTATGAATCTGCAAGTATAAGCTGTTCTGAGACTAATTTCTACTTTTTAAGCTATTTATATGATAAAATATATAAAATAACACAAAATATATAAAATAATATAAATAAGAGGTGTTTAGAATAGGCTAAGATAGTGATAAAAGCCTGATTTTTGCAGAAACTCGCTTTGCTCGGGGACGCGGCCAGGCTCGCTTTTTGCATATGAAAAAGCAAGAGCGGGTCCCTCCCGGATGGAGCGTCCCCTTCCGCTGCGTATAATTGAGTTGCAGGAAAGCTCGCAATTTTGGCGGCGTCCCAGCATTCTGCAAAAACCACTATTGATTATACAAGAATGAAAAAACCTATTTCAGCAACAATTGATACAGAAGTTCTTGATTGGTTAGATGATATGCTGAAAGACAAAAAGAGATTCAGGAATAAATCACACATTATAGAGACAGCTCTGGAATTATTGAAAGAGAAAGAAGAGGAAGAAGAAACATCCTCAAAACAACAAAAAGAATAGCCAGACTGAAAGGGATAGTAAAAGAAAAAACAAGAGAAAAATAAAATGCCAGAAAAACCAGAAGAGAAAACAGGAATATTTGATGCTGAAGTCATAAGAGACTCAGAAGAAGTAATCATTAGAGTTGATGCTGAAGCATGGACTATGTCTCCATCTATTGAAGATAATCCTATCTGTATGGCCAGGACAGTTGACAAATTAGTAGAGATAAGCCAAGCAACCAGAATAGTGTTCAGCCAGAAAAGAGATTATGAATATGATTACTCCCAGGTAAAACTATTAGTGGATGTTGCAAAACTATTCAAAGTATTAGTAAAACAAAAAGACATATTCAGTTATCAAGCTCTAACTTTTGGAGGAATATACAATAGGGGAATAGAAGCAAGATATGCTGAACTACAAACACTCATATTCCATAATCTCAAAAATGATCCTGTTGGATCATATGTAAAACTCAGGAGGATGATAAGAAGAGAAAACATACATCTAGAAAATGCTCTTGACCCCACATATGAAGAATATCAGAAAAAATACATAGGACTTCTAAATTATATTCTGTCTTTATTTGAAAAATTACAGATAATTCAACTTGCAAAACCAAGATTGGCTGGTTACAAAATCGGAGATAGAGACATTTACAGAGATATATTCAAACCAATAATCAAACCAGATTTCATGTATACAAAATTAATGGCAACCTATCCTACAGAAGGAGAGGAAATAGACAACTATACAACAGGAGACAACACAGAAGTAACAATATTCAGATTTCCAGATACAGTAAAATATCTTTACCATATGATGCCTCCTGAATTCAGACTAGAAGAAGACAAATATGAGATTCTTGACATGGCAAGAAAGATAATGGCAGAACACAAACCCACCAGAGATGAATTTGTTAATCCACAGCGTATGAGGGAAGTGTTCACTAATGTTGGAATGGATCTAATTGAAGAATTAGTTGAATACAAAAACCTTAAACTAAGCAGCAAAGAAATAGAAGATTTAACTAAAATTCTTGTAAGATACACAATAGGTTTTGGATTAATAGAAGTTTTATTGCAGGACGAAAAAATTCAGGATATCTCTATTAACAGTCCTGCCGGACAATTGCCGATATTTATTGTCCATGGAGACTATGATGATTGCCAAACAAACATAATACCAACTAGGTTTGAGACAGAAAGCTGGGCATCTAAACTGAGAATGATTTCCGGAAGGCCATTAGACGAAGCAAATCCTATTCTCGATACAGAGCTAACAATTCCAGGAGCAGAAAATAGGGTTTCCACTATAGCTCCCCCCTTAAACCCAACAGGATTAGGGTTCTCATTCAGAAGACATAGAGACAAACCATGGACTTTGCCATTATTCATAAAATACCGGATGATAAATCCAATGGCAGCTGGCTTATTGAGTTTTTTAGTTGATGGCACGAGAACTATTCTTATTGCAGGCACAAGAGGCTCAGGAAAATCATCATTCCTCTCAGCAATGATGATCGAAATAATGAGACGTTATAGAATAATAACTGTAGAAGACACTCTTGAACTACCAACCACACCGATGAGAAAGCTAGGATTTAATATCCAACCAATGAAAGTTGCATCAGCATTGGCAAAGGGATCTTCTGAGATGAGTGCGAGTGATGGCATAAGAAGCACATTAAGATTAGGAGATTCTTCGCTGATTGTAGGCGAGGTAAGAAGTTCAGAAGCAGTGGCACTTTACGAAGCAATGAGAGTTGGAGGGGCAGCAAATGTGGTTTCAGGCACAATACACGGCGACAGCCCGTTTGGAGTTTACGATAGAGTTGTCAATGATATTGGTGTTCCTAATACATCTTTCAAAGCTACAGATATCATAGTTGTGGCTACACCAATAAAGTCTGCAGATGGTTTGAGAAGACTAAGAAGAGTAACTCAAATAACTGAAGTTAGAAAGACTTGGGAAGAAGACCCTATGCTCGAGGGAGGATTTATTGATTTAATGAAATACGAATCCAAGCCAGACGAACTTCAGATTAGCAATGAACTGCTTAACGGAGAATCAGACATACTAAAAGCAATTGCAGCTAATATAAAAGATTATGCTGGAAATTGGGATGCGATGTGGGAGAATATTGAGCTGAGAGCCAAATTAAAGGAATCATTGGTAAAATATTCAGAGCAAGCAAAAGAGCCTGATTTACTTGAGGCAGAATTTGCAATTTTATGCAATGATCTATTCCATAACATCACAGGAAAAGTTAAAGATGAAGTTGGAAGTGCAGATCCGAAAGAGATCTTTAGAAGATGGGATATTCAAGTAAAGAGAGAGATAAAGAAAAGAGCAATAGAAAAACAGCAACGAGAGAGCATAAAATAACAGGTATTTTGACAAAAACAACATTAAAATTATTAAAAATGGCGCACTTAAGTGTAAGGTTTTAAACCCTGCGCCATTTTTAATTCCAAAAATCGGCTATACTAAAATGCGAGCCTGAAAAACTCACACTTTAGTGCAAGGATAATGTGAGTAATATCTATTTTAGCCGATTTTTGTTATTTTAAAAAAGAGGTGAACATTTTTTTATGGTTGACAACAATCCAGATCCTAATAAACCACCGGCTCAACCTGAAATTCCTCCAGGACAGCCAGGTTACGATCCTAATAATCCAGCTCAACCAGGTTTACCTCCGGATAATTCTCAACCTTCACAACCCCCTCCTACTCAACCAGGCACTCCACAGCCAGGAACTCCACCTGGCACACCACAACCAGCAGCAGCACCAGGTACCCCACAACCAGCAGCACCACCTGGAACTCAGCCAGGAACTCCAACATCTGAAGACCTTCTTAAAGATATGATGAGAAAATACAAACAAAGACTTTCTGGAGATCTTCAAGGCAAAAAAGAACCTGAACTGACTCCTGAAGAAGCGCAAGATGTAACAACCAGAGAGTATCGTGAGTTTAAGCAAGAATATATGCCCAAGCGAATGGGCTGGTATGAACGTGCTTGCCAAAAATCAGAGAAATTCTTAAAATTAACACCAAAGGAAAAGGAAAAAGCAGAGCTTATTGAATCACTCAGCATCTGTCACTTGAATACAACCCCTGAAGGAGTCAAGAGCTTTGCTGTATTAGGGCCATTATTACTTGTTTTGATAGGCTGCTTAGTAAGCTTTGTTCTTCTTCAGTCAACCTTCTTTATTATTTTTTTCATGGCTGTTGGTTTTGTATTATACGCAATCTTCAATAAGCTTCCCCACACTCTTGCCAACAAATGGCGGCTTAAATCATCTAATCAGATGGTCTTATGCATATTTTATGTTGTAACTTATATGCGTCACACTTCTAATCTTGAAAGAGCTGTTGAGTTTGCTTCAGAACATCTAAGCCCTCCATTATCTTTAGATCTAAAGCGAGTGTTATGGAACCTAGAAACAGAGGAATATTCTTCTATCAAAGAATCCCTTGATGCATATCTTGATACCTGGAAGAAATGGAATAATGAGTTCATTGAATCATTCCATCTTATTGAATCTTCATTATTCGAAAGTTCTGAAGAGAGAAGGATTACTTTGCTTGACAAATCTCTTGATGTCATACTGCAGGAAACATTTGAAAAGATGCTTCATTATTCTCAGGACTTAAAGGGGCCTCTGTCCATGCTTCACATGATGGGTATTATACTTCCAATTATGGGATTGGTTATTCTTCCTTTGGTTGTAAGTTTCATGTGCGCAGTGAAATGGTATCATTTATCTGCCATATATAATATTGCTCTCCCACTTGGAGTTTTTTACCTAGGCAAAAGTATTCTCTCGAGAAGGCCCACAGGATATGGTGCATCAGATGTTTCAGAGTCAGGTGCAAAAGCAGAAAAACTCGATAAAATAATAATACCCCTGGGCTCACAAAAAATTACTTTTGATCCATTGTGGTTTTCAATTACTATAGCTGCAATATTCGTCTTCATAGGGCTCCTTCCGCTAACCTTACACATAGTTGCTCCCCAAAAAGACTTTATACTTACTAACTCGGGAAGCCCCCCAACAAAACCAATTACTACTTATGATGATCCAGATGCAAAATTCTATCTTCTTGGTTACAAAGAAAGCAGAGGGTGTGGTCCGACAAAGACAGGAGAGGGAGACATAATTGGTCCGTTTGGTTTTGGGTCTTCTTTGATAAGTTTAGCACTGCCATTTGGTGTTGCTTTTGCTATTGGATTCTATTACAAGACAAAAACAAAGAATTTCCTTAAGATGAGAGATGAAGTTAAAAAACTTGAGAAAGAGTTTGCTTCTGCTTTATTCCAATTGGGTAATAGACTTGGAGATGGTCTGCCTGCAGAGATAGCTTTTGCTAAAGTAGCAACCACCATGGAAGGAACACCGTCTGCAGATTTCTTTAAGCTGGTCGCCTCGAATATAATAAGACTTGGATTGAGTGTAGAGCAGGCAATTTTCGATCCTCATCACGGAGCATTAAAATCATATCCTTCTAATTTAATAGAAAGCTCTATGAAAGTGCTGACTCAGAGCGCAAAAAAAGGACCTATGATTGCAGCACAGGCACTAATTAATGTTTCCAGATATGTTAAAGAGATTCACAGAGTGAATGAAAGACTAAAAGATTTAATGGCAGATGTTATATCCTCTATGAAATCTCAGATAAGTTTTATGACACCTGTTATTTCAGGAATTGTTATTGGAATAACTGCCATGATAACGACTATCCTCGGGAAAATAAGCACTCAGATGAGCAAACTAGCTGCTACACAAAAAGGGGGCGGGGGTATGCTGGCTATGTTTAGTGATGGTGTGCCAACCTTTTATTTCCAGCTAATAGTTGGTTTTTATGTTGTAGAGTTGATATATGTTCTTACAATCCTCTCAAATGGCATAGAAAATGGCGATGATAAACTTAATGAAAAATATATGCTTGGAGTAAACATGGCAAAAAGCGCTCTTACTTATACCTTTGTTGCACTTGTTGTAATGCTGCTGTTCAATATTATTGCTGGTTCAATAATGTCAGGTATTAATTTAGCAAAATAGGCACGTGTCTATATAGGAAAATAGGAAAGAGTCTAGAAAAAAAGTGGGGACGGCGGAACTTTCAAATCATGAAATTTGCTTCTAAATGATTTTTGAATCCACGACACCTAGATCTCTAACAATCATTGGCTCTCGCCTCATCAGATCTTGTCTTCAGTCTAGTGCTCTCCCAGGCTGAGCTACGTCCCCATATATTGAATAGAAGAGCCAGTTTATTTATAAATCTTTTGAAGGTATTTATATTGTTTTATTCAACAACTTCCTCTTCAGGAGCATCTTGTTTTGGTTCTTCTGTTGATTCAGATGTTTCTGCTGGTGCTGTTTCAGAAGAAGCCTCTCCTTTCTCAACAACCTCTAATTCTCCAAACTTTCCAGAAGTTAACTGCATTTCGCCCTGCCACTCATTTACATAGCCATTTGTGATCTTTACCTTATCCCCGATATTTATCTGATCTACTTGATCATTCCATAAGGTTAGAGCTATTTCACCTGTTTCATCTTTTATCGTTGCATTGCATACTTTTCCTTCTTTGCCAAATTTGTTGAATTCTCTGACTTCGCCTTTGTCACTCACTTTTGCTGTTAATTCAATTTTTCCTTGTTTTGGTTTTAGTTCATTTATTTGCATTTATCTCAACCTCTGATTTTTAAGTAGAATTCGAGAAAAATCTGTTCTTTTATAAATATTTTTAAGATTTTTTAGGTTCTGGCTCTTTACTTTTTTTGATCCTGGTTTCCTCAATTGCTTTATTTACATTGTCTTCTGGCCAGCCATAGCTAAGCAAAAACCTTTTCATGGTATTTTCATCATAACCTTGCTTAAGAGCAGAGCCAACATAATTCTTTAATTCTTCATAGGCTTCTGGTGACAATGCTGATTGCTTTTGTTTTTTAGCAGCAGATTTTTTTGCGTGGAGAACTTCCAATGAAACACCAAATATTATTACAAAAGCTATTATTGCCAAAAGATAAGCATAATTCTGCTGAAGCATCACATTAACTCTGCTGAATTTCATGGCTGAAGGTGATTCTGTTATTGCTGATTTAGACAAATAACCGTATTGGTCAATCGCGCCAGAAATCATTGTTTTTTGTTCATCTGAAAGTTGAGATTCTGAACAGCAACTTAGTTGTCTCTGCATTAATAATTCCTCTTTAGCGCAAAAGCTTACCGCGGCACAATATTTCTGCTGGAATTCTGAATCACAAACAGGTATTCCGCCTTGCTCCATCAATCTGGAAGGGTAATAGTAGAAATCGACTCCTCTCCCTCCATTGATAAGATTCCCGCATGAAGGATCGCCAGAATGTTTATAGAAAGAATCAAGATTTGTATAACTTATTATGAAATCATTCTCAAACTGTCCTCCGCAACTATAATCCGCTTCTGATAAACTTGGACTGCCTGATTCCTTTTGAACAAGGAATGATAGAATATTTCCTTGATTTGGTATCAAAATACATACTCTTGCGCCTTCTCCAGCAAGTGAAGTTAGAGGAAATCTCTGAATAAAGTTTTCTAAATCTCTTTTAATGTCCTGATCTGTTTTTTGAATATCTGATATGGTGCTGGGTTGATCCTCCACAGCCAAGCCGGTAATAGAAGCATGGAATAAAGACAGAATAATCAGGATAACAAAAAACCCGTAGCCGAGTTCAGCAAGTCTTATTGCATGGCTCATTGTTAAAGATCCTCAAAGTTTATTTCTTTATCAATTAATCTCCTTATTATGTCTTTTATGTCTGAGATTTTTATTCTTTTCTGTTTTGTTGTGTCTCTATCCCTTAATGTTACATCACCATTCTTTAGTGAATCAAAATCAACTGTTATGCCGTATGGTGTTCCAATTTCATCATTCCTTGCATATCTTCTTCCAATACTACCTGATTGATCATATGCACAGTGGATATCTTTCTTCAACTTATTGAATATCTCTTTTGCTTTATCTGGCAGGCCTTCTTTGTTGACTAAAGGAAAAATGCCTGCTTTAATTGGTGATAACTTGGGATGAAGTTTTAGCACAATATTGTCTCTTTCTTTATCATAAGTATATGCATCAAACATAAAAACCAAGAAAGCTCTGTCAACTCCTTGAGATGGTTCTGCTACAACATGCGGCACTATTTTTTGTTTTGTTTCTTCGTCATGTATGCTTAAGTCTTTTTTTGAGTGTTTTATGTGCTGTTGCAGGTCAAAGTCAGTTCTGTTTGCCATGCCTTGAAGTTCTTTCCATCCAAAAGGAAATTTATATTCTAAATCCCACGTGTCGAGAGCATAATGGCTTTTTTCTGTGGTTAGGTGTTGGCGTATTCTGAAATTATCTGGTGTAGCACCTAAGCTGATGAACCATTTATGCATTTCTGCTAGCCAATAACCGTGCCACTGTGTTTTTATGAAATTGGCCTTTAATGCGTCGCTGATTTTCATCTTTTTTTCGGACTCTTTTTTTTCTTGCATCTCTGAAGATGCAACCAAAAGTTCATGATCCATTACTTCATCAATATATGGACAATCGTTTCCTTTGTCAGGATGAATAAAGTATTCTATTTCCATCTGTTCAAATTCTCTG
This sequence comes from Nanobdellota archaeon, assembly GCA_042571645.1. Taxonomy (GTDB): domain Archaea; phylum Nanobdellota; class Nanobdellia; order Woesearchaeales; family JBHPFW01; genus JBHPFW01. The sequence goes on along the minus strand of JBHPFW010000008.1, from coordinate 16,196 downwards.
CACCTAAACAAGAAATCTCTTGGAGAAATTTCATTTCTGAAAGCCTTGCCCATCTGTGCAATACCAAACGGCAGCTTTAATCTGGAGTTTTCCTGAACAAGTTTGAAATTTGTGAAAATTAATTGTGCAGTTTCTGGCCTTAAATAGGATTTTGAAGAATCAGATTCTACTGGGCCTACATTTGTTGTTAACATTAAGTTGAATTGTTTGCCTTCTCCTAAATCTTCTTTACCGCATTTTGAGCATTTAATATTATTTTCTTGAACAAGTTTTGTGATGTCTTCTTTTGATAAGCCATCTGCCTGGATTTTCAGTGCATCTTCAATCAGATGATCTCCGCGCATTCTTGCTTTACAGTTTTTGCATTCAAGCATTACATCCTCAAAGCAATCTGCATGTCCAGAAGCTTTCCAAACAGTTGGATTTGTAATGATTGAGCCATCTATGCCTACAACATCAGCTCTGCCATGAACAAATGTCTTCCACCAGTCATTTTTCAGATTATTCTTTAGCTCTGCTCCTAAGGGACCATAATCAAAGAACCCAGCTAAACCCCCATAAATATCCCCGCTAGGATAAATAAAGCCCCTTCTCTTACAGAAAGTAGCCATGTCCTCAATTGTAATATTAGAGCTCTGATTAGTCATGTCTGCTTTTAAAGAAGGTTTATTTATAAAATTAGTGGTGTTTGATTGTACCGCCAATTACTGCATTGAATGCTGGCACTACCTGAAAATCTTCTAAATTAAATCTACTTGCAGGCCAATTGTATGTCTTTCCTTCATATTTTACTGTAACTGAGTTAGACAAAGCCTCGCTTATGTTATTCCAGAAATGTCGACCTTCATTAAAGACTTCTGTCTTTCCATCATTATAGGTACAATGAAGATCGCCTGTTAGAATAAATTCATCTCTTATTTTCAAAAGAGAATTTACAAGTCTGTATTTCTCTATATTTTTCCCGAATACTGGTTTTCCATTATAATGCATATCTTCAAAAACCTCTAAATCTTGTTCAGTTAGTTTCATTTCTTTAGAAAAGTCCTCAGTTGCATGATATATATTTATTAAAGAAGCTACTTTTCTTGCTAATATTTCTGTTATCATACTCTTTGCATATCTTAATTTCATAAAAAATATAGATGGTTCGATCAAATCTTTTGTTGGGACATTATATTTTTCTGCAATTTCAACTAGTGGTTCTAGCAGAGATACTGTCGCTTTTCTATTGTTAGGCGATTCTACTGAAAGAGTAAAAAAGTATTCTGGAGTTTCAGGAATTATATAGGTTATATTAAATCGCTCTTCATCTTTCTCAAAAAAACCACCTCTTCCGATCTCAACAAGATTGGGATCAAAACCTTTTTCAACAAGGTTATAAACAATATCGAAATGAGCTGAATCATTATCTACATATCGCCATGAAGGATATTCAAATAATAGACGTGGTTTAATATTAAAGCTAGTTAAACGATCATATAGTTCTGATTCTGGCTCACTGAAATCACTGCTTTTTTTATTCAAATCCACACTTCTTAAGAACTCCAAATAGAATTTTTTATAGTCCCTTTCGATAGAATTAATCAATTCCTCTGCATACTCTTTTGTACTTGTCTCTTCAGTTGACGGAACCCATCTATTCCATTTTAGTATTCCTTCATTAATATTATATAAGTTCCAGATAGATAAATAGATATTTTCTCTTGTTTCATTATCTTCTACATCTAAAATTATGCTTTTCTTTATATCATCATAAGAAATGCCCGTATAACCTTCTGAGAAAATTACTCCTTTATTTCTAGAATCTATAATTCCATGAGACAATTCATGCATTAGAATTCTTCCTTGGTAAAATTTTTTATTATTTATTTTGTTTAGTATCTTATTTATATGATTTAGCTCTTGATTTGATAAACAATTGAAATTTATTCTACCAGGATATCTAAGTGCATGAGAAATTCGTTCATTTGGTTCTTTATCCATACCAAATAACTTTTTAATGAATATTTGATTAACTGTCATTTGTTTCATAACTAGTCTATGAGATTTCGGAACATAATATGCATCGATACGGTCCTTAGGTGAAAAAGTTGCTTCAAAACTAACATACAATTCAATCATCGGCAACAAATCTTCTAACCCCCTATCCCACTTTGCCAATTCTTTTTCAAGATCACTGCTCTTTATTCCAATTACAGTATCACCAATTTGGTCATATAACTTTTCGGCTTCTTCTACTTTCAGTTCTTTTTCTAAATCAGATTCAAAACATTCATCTGGAGCTCGAGAATACCAAATAGCTTTGCCTAATGTGTTCTCAAAGATATAGTTAAATGCATTTTCAGTTTTTTCTGGCGATATCAAATTCCCGCCTAACATCAGAATGAACAAAGCGACTCCTCCTTTGAAAAGCAAGCTAGGTATGGCTTTTAGGGTGTTTATTGCTTTTGAAGGCATACAGATCACTATTTTGTTGTTATTAATGACATCAAGAATGCTGTGAATTTTATAAACCTTTCCATATTTAACTACTCTAAAGAAATAATTAAAAAGGATGAATTCTTGCTTCTGAAGCTATTAGAAGCCATTTTAACTCAAAAATACCAAGAAAGACCAAACCATAGAAGTAGACTTGCCAAATTTACTATAAAGCCTTTTTTTAGTTTTGAACGATCTTCCTTGCTTAATAGGAAAAGAATTATGGCTATTGAAATAAATCCTCCAAGATGAGCAAAATGTCCTATGCCGTCTTCTACAGGATTCAAAATACCTGTTATGTCTGCCATTATTGTTATCCAACCAATAAACATGACTGGCAAAGGAAAAAGCAGTTCATAAGTAATGTAAAATGGATTCAGAAGAATTGCTGCAGACACTAAACCCATTAAAGCTCCAGATGCTCCTAAGCCACCAATATTATCATGAAGAATGAATAAGTGAATTATTGAATGAAAAAAAGATGCTATTATCAAAGCTCCAAAATAAACTAAAGCTGTTTTTAAAAATCCGAGATTTTTTTCAACAATTCTGCCAAAAATAAAAATAGCAAGCATGTTTCCAAAAAGATGTGTATAATCTGCATGAAGAAATCCGGATGTTAAAAAAGGAAGAAAATTCATTTCAAGCAGATTAGATGGATAAAAAATCAAGCTGTCAAACAAACTCGTGCTAAAGGATTTGCTTGCAAAAAAAAGTATTATATTAATCAAAATCATTGAAATTGTGAATTTTGCTTCAAAAATAAAGGTAAAAGTATTGTGAATTGGCTTAAGAAGATGCATTACACTTTTCTTTCTTAATAATATATGAAAAACAGTTACCGGCGTTAATAATATATCTCTTATAAGATGAAGTAAGAATTTTGTAGAAGATCTTATTTCAGATCCTGTTTCAGATTTTCCCTTTTTGTGAGAGTTTTTCTTGGTCATCTACTTAACCAACCAACCTCATCCTTATCCAAATCTAATTCCTCTGCAATTCCAGAAGCCATTTTCTTGTTTTTCTTAAAGATATTCTGCAGATAAGGCAATGTTGATCTATAAGCTTCTTTTGCACTGCAATGAGTGTGTCTGGCAACTTTTTCAGCAATTGCTTTTTTCTTTTGATGTCGCATATTGGCTTTCCAAATCTTAAGAATTCTGGTAGTGGGTTCATAGCTAACAACTTGATCATATTTTTCATCTTTGCTTGCTGCTATGCCTCCAGTCAAGAATGCATTAATGTAAACCAAGAATCTCCAGTGCTGCCATCTCCTGATTCTTCTGTTAAATATATCAGATTTGCTTAAATAATCATAAGCTCTTGCTAAATCTTCTGGTTTTTTGTATTCTTTTGGCAAGTTCTCATCAATCCACAGCATTGTTTTATCTAGATCTTCGTCGACAAAATCAAAAGCTCCCGAAGCTATTTTAAGGTCTGTAGTTTTGAAAACCTTAAGCAAAGCATTTTTTATATCCTCTGATTGTGGGCGTTGATAGAGAAAATCAAGCATATCTTTTGTAAGCTCTTTTTTTCCTGCAGTTAATGTTTGAAAATCATTTATTGCAGCTCTTACATCTCCTGCTGCTCTTCTTGCAAGACCCTTTAATGCAATTTCTTCATATTTTATATTCTCTTTTTTTGCTATATCCTTAAGTAACTCAAATATATCTGAATAAGAAAGTTCTTCAAACTCAATTAGTGTGGAAGATTTTCTAAGATTTGAAAATTTCTTGTCAAAAGGATCTGTAGCAGTGACAATTACTGGAAATGCGCTTTTTTCCAGCAAACCTACTAAAGCTTGGATGCCGCCTCTGTCTTTATGGCCTGAAAGACCATCTACTTCATCAACAAGTATTATTTTTCCTTTGGCAAACAAAGACATCTGCTTTAGAGCGCTGCCAAGAAGGGAGTTAATTGAGTCTTTATTTCTGGCATCAGATGCATTTATCTCTATTAATTCAAGATCAAGTTCATTAGCAATTGCACAAATAGAAGCGGTTTTTCCTGAACCAGAAGGACCATATAGAAATACTGCTTTCTTCTTTTGCTTCTTAAAATTAATAATAAAGTCTTTTAGCTGGGATAATGCTTCTTTTTGGCCTTTAAATTCAGAAAGCTTTTTTGGCTGATAAGTTCTTATCCACGGTTGCATAAACAAAGAGAAGTCTGATTAATTTTTAATGTTTGTTATTAGAAGTTCTTAATACTCATTATGCTTCTTTGCCAATTATTGCCATAGCAAAGAAAGCAATTAACATTATAAGCCCGAACCCGATGATTTTAGGGTGGAAAAGAGTTGTGTAAAAATTAGATTCATACTCTCCAGATGCAGCAGAACCTTCTATTTCTGATACAGAAATCTCTTCTCCATCTTGAATGACTGTTTTTTCTAATGTTTCCTGGCCGAAAACTTTTCCAAAGCCCAATACAATTATAATTATCCCGATAATGAACAGGATCCAATTAACAGTGGTTAGGTCAGCAAAAGCCAATCCTGCTGAAGGATCACCAAACATCTTCATACCCATTACAAGGAATATGAATAACACAAATACAAATACAAACCATGGCGCTATAAACTCTATCAACTCATGCACTCTCGGCGCCATTAAGACAAAAAAGGCACAGATAACTCCGATTAATGCATTTAGGCCTTTTGAATCCCCTAAGACTTTTGTTACCTCTAAAACTCCATAGACAACTCCAAGTACCAGAATCATAGAAAAAATAATTGAAAAATTTTCAAGAATCCCGACATCCAAAAAAGTAGCCATTTTTAACTTAAACTACCTAGTCTAATGATGGCCGCCGCCTTTGAACATATCTCCAACATCGCTCCAGGTCTTTCTTAGTAAACCTTCGTCTGGCTTGTCTCCACCGACAATAAAGCCCACAATAATCGCGAACACGAGAATAATCACTATTATTGCTATTGCATCAGAACCAAAAAAATTCTCAACATGCACCCAGCCTTCTCCCCACCAGCCAGCTGCACCGCCAAAAATTCCAATTATTACTACTAATGCTATTATTGCGATCCAAGAAGATAAACTTCCTCCGATCCACTTGGCTTCTCCGCCAAGTATTCCTATCAATAACAACATCATCATTATTGCAATAACTATCACCGAAACAGACGGCAAAGAAGAGTTTATTATATCAACTGGATCTGCTGAAGAAGAATAGCTATTAGTAACATGAGGTATGACTGTTGTTAAAGAAATAACAAGTGCAATCACAGCATGAATATTCTTTTTATCTACTCCAAACATATTTGTTTTTTGAAGTATAGCAAAAACAATTGTAAATATCAGAAGAAAAGGCAACAAAATATCTGTTAAACCCCAGTTTTCTAATGCTCTAATAAAATCCTCAAGATAATAGTATTGGCTCGCCATGTTAAAAACCTCTTTTGTCTTTATATTCTTTAAATCTTATTATTTTTAAATTTTGCTTATTTTTGCTCTAATGTTCTTCTTTACTAGCGACTTTTGGTTTATTGCCGCCATAAAGAACTATTAACATAAATATTACAGCTATTATAATGAATACGACTGCTGCAGAAGCTGCATCTGACCAGACACTGTATATATAAGCAAATATGGCATAGAGCCAATTACTGCCTCTAGCAGTGGGTATAGAGTGAAGGAAGATAAGTACAACACCAACAAACATTATTAGCATGAATAACAATTTCCATCTGCCTTCTAAAGCCACTTCTTCATCATTCTCATAAAATACACCTATAAGCAGGAGGAATGAAAAAGAAAGCATAAGCAGAAGTATTATCTTTGCAAGAGATGCATTTATTGCAAAAACAATCTCAGAAGAGGCTATAACAACAAAAGCTATAACAAAAGCTATAATGCTGTTTATGTTCTTTTTTGAATATTCAATCCCTTCTATTGTATCAACACCGAATATTCTTGTTTTTTCAAGTACAGCAAAAATAATGGTAAAAATCAATAGAAATGGCAGCACAACTCTATAAATCCCTAAATCTTCTAAGAAAACAAGTGCTTTCCCAAAGGGGGTTACCTCTACCATAATGGGCTTTTCAGGAAGAGTCATTTTTAAATATTTCGCTTATAAACAGTTAAATATAGTGAAAACAGGCATTAAAAGAGCCAAAAAAGCTTTAAATAGCTTGCATATCCTCTTTTTTGCAAATATTTATAAAATGTCTAAATTTGCCAACTATGGTGGTTTAAATGCTTAATACAGAAGATTTTGACAGAATTAGAACTGAAATAGACAAGCGTGAGAAAAAGAGAGAACAAGTCATAATAGAGTCAAGACCAATAATAAAACTCTCAAAGAGAATAATATCTGCTCTACATAGGCAAAACCAAAATGAAGCAGTTGAAAGGGTAAATGAGATAAAGGAAAAATTTACTAAATTAAAATCACAAATCAACAAAAATCCCGAGCTTCACTTTATAGGATCTTTCAAAGTTGCTTGCCAAGAATATGTTGAGGCATTGTGTTTATTTGAAATCATTACAAACAATAAACTTCCAAACAATAAAGACCTTGAAGTGGATGAAGAACATTATTTGTTGGGTTTGACAGATCTTGGTGGAGAGCTTGTAAGATTAGGTGTTAATTCTGCTATAAGAGAGGAATATGATATTTTTATTAAGATAAAAGATTTTATGCAGGACCTTTATGAAGAATTCCTTAAGATGGACTTAAGAAACGGCGAGTTAAGAAAGAAATTTGATGGAATGAAATACGATCTAAAAAAATTAGAAGAACTTGCTCTTGAGTTGAAGTTAAAGGATAAGATTTAGAAGTATTAAGATTTTTTGCAGAGTGCGGTATCGTCAATTTGCGAGGATACTGGAAATGAATATTGTTTGAGGACAGGGGGATGGCCCCTACGGGGATGTCCGTTTATAATATTATTACTTGGAACAGACGAGCCCGACGATACCCGAGCAGAGCGAGTCTCTGCAAAAAATATATCGAGAAAAAAAGAATTATAGTGAAACAAAATGTTAAGAACACATCACTGCAATGAACTGAATGAAAAAAACATCGGCAAAAAAGCCACAGTTACTGGCTGGGTTAATAGTTACAGAGATCATGGTGGAGTATTGTTTGTTGATCTTAGAGATAGATTTGGTCTAACTCAAATTGTTTTTCATCCTGAAGTTCTTGATAAGAAAGCAATGGAATTAGCTAACAGCTTGAGAAGAGAAGATGTCATCCAGGCTACCGGAGAAGTTAAAGCCAGACCAGAAGGTTTTGAAAATCCAAAGCTTGCTACTGGAAAAGTAGAAGTTCATATTGATGAACTTAATATTCTTAACAAAGCTGAAACTCCTCCTCTGGAAGTTGACGATAGAATTGTTGCAAATGAAGACATGAGATTAAAATATAGATATCTTGATTTAAGACGTCCAATAATGCAGAAAAATTTGCAATTAAGACATGATGTTGTTACAGCTGCCCGAGATTTTTTCAATAAAAATAGTTTTTTGGAAGTAACTACTCCATTAATGGTTAAGGCAACACCAGAAGGAGCTAGAGATTATGTTATTCCAAGCAGAGTTAATCCAGGAAAATTCTATGCATTACCACAATCTCCTCAGTTATACAAACAAATCTTAATGGTTTCAGGAGTAGATCGGTATTACCAAGTTGCAGTCTGTTTGAGAGATGAAGATTTAAGAGCAGATAGACAGCCAGAACATTCTCAATTTGATTTGGAGATGAGTTTTGTTACAAGCGATGATATTAGGGAGTTTGTTGAGAGATTATACAAACACATATTCAAGACTGTAAAGAATATTGAGCTTGAGGATTTTCCTATTTTCTCATACAAAGATTCAATGGATAAATACGGCACAGACAAGCCAGATATTAGGTTTGAGATGTTTTTAACAGATGTAACAGATATTGTTGTTAAATCTGATTTTGGTGTGTTTAAAGATGTAAAAAACAATGGCGGAATAATAAAATGCATTGCACCTCAAAGTGATTTTCCCAGAAAAGAAATTGATGCACATATCAAGTACTGCCAAGATGAATTAGGAGCTAAAGGCATGGCTTGGATGAGAGTAACAGATAAAGGACTTGAATCTAACATAGCAAAATATTTCCCAGAAGATGTTCAAAAAGAATTAATTGAGAAAGTTGGAGCCAAGCCAGGAAGTGTGTTAATGTTCATAGCAGACAAACCAAAGAAATGTAATGAAATTTTGGCTAAGTTTAGAACAAAATTGGGAGGGGACTTAAAACTTTATGATCCAAAAGAATTCAAATTCTCATGGGTTAAAGATTTTCCATTGTTTGCATGGAATGAAGACGACCAAAGATGGGAACCAGAACACCATATGTTTACAATGCCTAAGCCAGAGTTTGTTGATAATTTTGAGAAAAATCCAGGAGAAGTCATTGGTGATTTATGGGATTTGGCTCTTAATGGAATAGAACTTGGTTCTGGCAGTATTCGTGTTTCCAATCCAGAAGTTCAAGAGAGAGTTATGAAATTAATTGGCTTGAGCAAAGAAGAAGCTAACAAAAAATTTGGATTTTTACTTGAAGCTTATAATTATGGCGGTCCTCCACACGGTGGTATGGGGTTAGGTGTTGACAGAACTGTTGCTTTAATGGCAGGCACAAATGACATTAGAGAGGTTATTGCTTTCCCGAAAAATAAAGCTGCTCAATGTCCTATGGATGGTTGTCCTGCAGAAATAGATGATCATCAAATTAGAGAGCTGCATATAGAAACTAAAGTTATAAAAGCAGCTCCAAAAGATGCTTTGTTTAATTCAATACTTGATTCTCTTGATAATGAAAAAATTGAATACCAGGTTATGGAACATAAGGAAGTATTCACTTCAGAGGAAGCTGCCAAGATTCGAGGTACAACTTTACAGCAAGGTGCTAAAGCATTAGTTGTTAAGGCAGATGGAAATTTTGTTCAGGCGGTTATTTCTGCTGCAAAAGAACTTGACATTGATAATTTGAAAAAAGTACTGCATGCCAAGAATATTGATTTGGCGTCTGCTGATGATGTGAAAAAGATTGCAGGTGTTAGTATTGGAGCGGTGCCTCCGTTTGGTAATCTGTTTATTGACCCAGTGGAAGTATATGTTGACAAATCAGTTCTAGAGAATGACAAGATTGCATTCAATGCAGGCATGCACACTAAATCAATAATTATGAAACCAGGAGATTTGATTAAGGCAACTGGTGGAAAAGAAGCTGAGTTTAGTAAGTAATTATTTTCTTTTTGTTTAACAATGACATCGGATAATAAAACAATACATCTTGTAACTCACAACCCGAACAAAGTTCGTGAATTTAAACTAATTCTTGAACCAAAAGTTAATGTCGAGCAGGTTGATTTTGATTATCTTGAATTAAGATCTGATGATCCTGAGGAAATTGCCAAATTAGGTGCAAAACAGATGGCTGATAAGTATGAGAAGATAATTGTTGTTGAGGATTCAGGATTTTTTATTGAAAAATTAGATGGTTTTCCTGGAACTTGCTCTGCGTATGTTCACAAAAAGATTGGATTAAAAGGAATAATTGCTTTGATGAAAAATTTTGATTCTAAAGAAGACAGAAAATGCCAGTATAAATCTGCAATTGGTTTTTGCGAGCCATGTGGTGAGCCGAGGTCATTTCTTGGCACTGAGAAGGGTATTGTTGCAAATGAAATTCATAAAGGCAATGGCTGGGGCCATGATCCAATATTCATTCCATTAGAAAAAGACAATCCTGACAAAAAGACTTATGCTGAGATAAAGGTTGAGAATGATATTAGCTTGTTCAGAAGAAAAAGTTTAGAGAAATTAAAGGAATATTTATTAAATAACAAAGATTAATGGGATTAAAATGGAAATAACAAAAGAATTCATAAAGGATGTTGCAAAGAATGCAAGATTAGAATTAACAGAAGAAGAGATAATTTCATTTACAACAGAATTAAAGGAAATTCTTGATGCATTTTCTAAGATTGCAGAAGTTGAAACAGCTGATGCAAAGGTTAGTTGCCAGCCTGTTGAGATGAGGGATGCATTAAGAGACGATATGCCTGGGAAATGTTTAACACAAGAAGAAGCACTTTCAAATTCAGAACATAAACAAGATGGTTATTTCAAAGGACCAAAAATAGTGTGAAGTGATTAAGAATGAAGAAACAGATTTTGATTTCAGCAATATTGATATTATTAATTATTATCGGAGGATGCAAAATGGGAGATTCAAATAATAGTTCAAATCCAACAGTTGTTTTTGAAACAAATAAAGGAAATTTTAAAGTAGAGCTTTTCAAGGACAAAGCACCTATTACTGCAGGAAATTTTGAAAAGTTAGTTAATGAAGGATTTTACAACGGATTAAAATTCCACAGAGTTATTCCAAATTTCATGATTCAAGGTGGAGATCCTAAGGGAGATGGTACAGGTGGTCCAGGTTACAATATAGATGATGAATTTCATCCAAGCTTAAAACACAGCAAAAAAGGAATGTTATCCATGGCTAATTCAGGCCCAAATTCTGGAGGAAGTCAGTTTTTTGTTACTGTTGCAGCAACGCCTTGGTTGGATAATAAACATGCAATTTTTGGAGAAGTGATTGATGGCTATGATATTGTTGAGAAAATAAGCAAACTCCCAAAAAATGCAATGGATGCACCAAATGACGATGTTGTCATGGAAAAAGTGTTTATAGAATAGAATTGAAGATTATTTTAGAGTATAAAAATGATTAAAGAATTTGTTAAAAAAACACAAACAGGAGAAATTGATATAGTTGAAAATGCCCAAAAGATTATTGAGGAGACTAAAAAAATCCAAAATGAGTTCAAATATATGAATGTAATCAGTGAAGAACTTGCATTACAACAAGCAAAAGTTTTAGCTGGAAAAAATGATAAGGAAAAATCAAAACTAAAACTCTTTGGTCTACCAATGTCTGTGAAAGACTGCTTAACTGTTCAGGGCGTAGAAAGCAGAGCAGGCAGTAAAATATTATCTGGCTATAAACCCTTATTCAATGCAACTGCAGTTCAGAAGTGTGTTGATCAAGGTGCAATTATTATTGGGAAAAATTCTCAGGATGAATTTGGATTTGGAAGCTTTAATGTTAATGTTGGAGTAGGATTTGATACACCATTGAATCCATTTGATAAAGAAAGGGCTTGCGGTGGAAGTAGTGGAGGAAGTGCAGGATTCACAAAGAAAATTGCAGAATCTGGTTTTGTGCATTCTTCTCTTGGAGAATCTACTGGCGGCAGTATTGTTTGTCCTGCTTCCTTTTGTGGTGTTATTGGATTATGCCCGACATATGGTAGAGTTTCTCGTTATGGTTTAATGGATTATGCTAACAGCTTGGATAAAATAGGTCCAATGACAACTAATGTTGATGATGCAAGGCAGATTATGAATATTATTGCAGGTTATGATGAACGAGATTCAACTTCTGTTCCAGATCAACCAATAGATCTTGATGCTGAAGATACTACTAAACCAAAAATTGCAATAATAAAAGAAACATTTGCAGAAGGTGTAGATGAAGAAGTTAAAAAAACTGTTTTAGATGCTGCAAATAAATTAGGTGTTGAGGGAGTTGATGAAATATCATTGCCATTAGTTAACAAATACGGTGTTGCAACTTATTATTTGCTTGCAATGTCTGAAACCTCGACCAATTTAGCAAAATATTGCGGTATAAGATATGGCAAACATGAAGAACTTAAAGGAACATTTAATGAGTATTTTACTGATGTTAGATCTAAAAACTTTGGAAAGGAAGCAAAAAGAAGAATAGTGGTGGGAACGTTTGCAAGAATGGCTGGGCAAAGAGATGCATTTTATATCAAAGCGCTCAAGGTTAGGACAAAAATAATTGAGGAATACAAAAAAGCATTCAAAAAATATGATATTCTTATAAGCCCAACAATGCCTGTTGTTGCACCTAAGTTTGATGAGATTTCAAAGATGACTCCTTTACAAAATTACATGATGGACATTATGACCGTTGGCCCGAATGTGGCAGGTTTGCCTCATATTAATATTCCAGTAGGAACTTCAAAGAAAATGCCTATTGGTTTAATGGCTATTGCAGATCATTTCAGAGAATATAAATTACTAAATGCTAGTTCTATTCTTGAATGATAACAAAATAGAAATATTTATTAAATAAAGTAATTATAATCAAAATAGGTGATAATCATGGGAGATCCAGCTGAACTTAAAGAAGTGAATATTGTTATAGAAGAAACTGAAAATTTAATTCATCTTGTGGAAACAGTCAAAAAATTAAAAGGAAAACTCATTAATATTTATAACATTCTCAATGAATTCACAAAAAAAGCAAGAGAGAGCGGCGATAATTTCATGGATGCTCATCAAGCACTAATGGCACATCAGCTGTTAATAGGGCAAGGAAGAGGAGAATTGCAATTACTTAAAGAAATAGGCCAACGCACAGAGAATTTAGATAGTGAAGTAAGGGAAATGCTTGAGAATTTACACAAAGTTGCTGAAAAAGTAAAAAAAGGAGAAGCATTTACTCCTGAAACTGCCGAACAAATTCATGAAAGAATAATAAAGTTGCATGACGCTCTAAAAAAATTAAAAAGCGAAGGCATGGATTAATCTAAATCTAAAGGAACTGCAAATAATAAATTGCCTGTGCCAGTTGTTCTTTTTGCTTCTGCTCCAGATACTGTTAGGGTTAATACTCCTTCTCGTGCATAGTGCGCAGTGACTTGTGAAAGTAAATAATCAGTAAAAATATGTAATTCTCCCCTATCATATACGCTAGCTTGCTTTTGGCGAGGGTTTATCACACCAGCAGAATCAGTCAAAGTATAATTCTCATATGTTTCTAAATTTCTATTAAAAAAATCAAGACAACTAAACAAACTCGTTTGAATTTCAGCCCATCTCTGTTCTTGCAGATTTGTCATTGGAGGATAATGTGCTTGACCTTCTGAAAGATAATTAGAGCCTATATCGTATTCTCTAAGAGCTTCTGGCACTTCAGGGTTCTTTGCTATGAGCTTATAATCCATAACTCTCTCTGAACCTTCCTTTCTTTCCTTTTTCCTAAGTTCCAGCTCTAATGGGCCTTCTTTGATCTCTAATAGCTGTGAAAACCTTTCCGCATCTATAGAAACTCCCTCTAACGCAGGTATCATTTTAGCAACTAGAAAGTGATTATAATATTTAAATCTTTATAAACGGGGAGATATTGGATATAAGAACTGTATATGCTGAATTCTGGGATTTTATGGATTTTGGCTTATCAAAGAAAACTTTAAATAAGCTATTCTTACTGCATAATATCATGAAATTCACATCAGACATTGTTATTGGCTTAGAAATCCATATTGAGCTTGATACAAACACAAAGATATTCTGCAGCTGTCCAACTAAAGGCAGTACTGAGCCTAATTCTAGAACTTGTGAAGTTTGTCTAGGTCATCCAGGCAGCAAGCCAGTTTTGAACAAAAAAGTTGTTGATTATGGAATCAAAGTTGCATTGGCATTGAATTCAGAGATTGCTCCTGAACTTGTTTTTTCTAGAAAATCATATTTCTATCCTGATCTTGCAAAGAATTATCAGATAAGTCAATTTGAATTGCCATTAGGTACTGGTGGATTAATGGAATTAGATTCTGGCAAAAAGATTGGCATTACAAGAGTTCATCTTGAAGAGGATCCTGCAAGTTTAGTTCACAAAGGCGGTGTAACTGGAAGCAGTTATGTACTGATTGATTACAACAGATCTGGCAATCCTTTGTGTGAGATTGTTACAGAACCAGATATGACTTCTCCAGAAGAAGCTCGTGAGTTTATGAATAAATTAATTACAGTGCTTTCTTATTTAGGAGTGTTTGATCAAGAAAATGGAATAATAAAAGCAGATGCAAATATTTCAATAAAAGAATCTGGTTATGTTAGAAGTGAAATAAAAAATATAACTGGATTTAAAGAGATTGAACGCGCACTATTTTATGAAGTTGAACGACAAAAACAAGCTGCAAAATCAAAAGAGAAGTTTATCATGGATACTCGTTCATGGGATCCTGACTCTGGGACGACAACAAGATTAAGAACTAAGGAAACAGATGTTGATTATGGTTATATTCTTGATCCTGACTTGGTTGTTACTGAGTTAACACCTGAATGGGTTGGTGCTATTAAGGATGAAATGCCTGAACTAGCACAGGATAAAGTCAAGAAATTTATTGCTACTCATAAAATTCCTGAGGAAGATGCAAAGATTATTGCTAATGAAAGAGTTTTAGCTGAATTATTTGAAAAAGTTGCAGAAGAAATTGATCCTGTTTTAGCTGCAAAATGGTTGAGGAGAGAGTTAGCAAGAGTTGTTAATTATAATGAGCTTGATTGGAAAGAATTACTCATAGATGAAACTCATTTAATAGAACTTCTTAGTTTGGTTGAGAAAAAAGAAATAACAGAAAATGTTGCTCACAAATTAATGGAGAAATTAGTTGTAGAGCCGTTCTCTCCTCGAGAATATGTTGAGAAGGAAGGCCTTAAAGTTATTTCTGATTCTGGCAAAGTTGAAGAGATCTGCAAGAAAATAGTTGATGCAAATCCAAAAGCTGTTGAAGAGTTTAAAGCTGGCAAAGAGAAAGCACTTAATTTCTTGATTGGGCAGGTAATGCGCGAGACAAGAGGTGCTGCTAGTCAACAGGAAGTCAATGATATTATTAAGAAGTTGATTGGATCTTAGGCATGTAGCTGCTTTTATCAATTGAATATACTTTTAGAATTTCAAAATCAGTGATTATATCCCCGAATTCTTTTTTGATTTTATTGAATACTTCTCTGAAATTATCTTCTTCTATTTCATACTCTAAAGTGAAGTCCCATCTCTCAAATGTTTTTGAGACTAAGAACAAGTTTGGATCAAAACTGCAGTAAGAAATGAACTTGTTTTCTTCTTCATCTGATAAAATATTTGTTCTGATTAATATTCTGTATAAATCCAAACCGATCTTTTTGGGGTCAATTACTAATGAATACCCTAGTATGACTTTGTTCTTTACTAATTTTTTCAAATGATATTTTACTTTGTCAATAGTTGATCCAATACTTTTAGCAATTTCTGGAACACTAATTCTCGCATTATCAGATATTAAATTCAATATTTTTATTTCTTGTTCTGTTGCGTTATATTTTTCTATTTTTGCTCCTGTAAGTCTATCCATCCTGTTTATTTCTTTTTTATTTGTTAAGAAATTTCTTTCAAACTGCCTCGCACCAATATGAGTAAGAGTAAGCTCATTTGTTATATTGTTCTTTATTAATTTGTGAAGTTCTCTGATAAAATCATTTAGTTCTAGAATGTCTTTAGCGCAAACTCCTGTAATAAGATCCCATCTGCCTTCACATCTAAGAAGATAAATAATTCTGGGGTTTTTGTTTAGAAGGTTTATAATATTTTCTTCAGTCTCAGGATCCATGTTTCTAAGCCTGAAATAGATCACATGATATGTGTATCCTAGTTTTTTATAATCTATAACTGTTTGGAATTGTAGTATTATACCTTTCTTTATTAGATTGTTCAATCTATAATGTACTGCTGGCAGTGATAATCCTATTTTTTTGGCTATTTTAGACAATGGCTGTCTTGAATCCTTGTCTAGCTCAGATAGTATTCTTTTGTCTTTGATATCAATATTTTCCATATTTATTTAAGAATAAGGTATTTTC
>JBHPFW010000007.1:0-71797 GCA_042571645.1 Nanobdellota archaeon | reverse complement strand
TAATTTGGACAAATGAATCTGTTGTGTTTAATTTTACTAAGGATTCTCCTAAATCAATGGGCATTCCTTATCCTAAATATTATTTTTTGAATAGTACAATTAGACCTGCTCAAGGTTATGATGGTAGTGTGCAGGATAGTATTAGGATGTTTTATCATAATGGTTTAGATAATGCAGAAAAAACTGCTCAGTGGTATGGTTCAGAATATGGTTGGTTTAGTTTTACTTCTCCTCAGCTGAATTATCTTGAGCCTGGTGCGGGGTATTATTCGTTCCCTGTTAATAATTCATACACTCAACAAGTCAATGAAAGCCAAGGAATATTGATATAGTGCATATCTGCTTTATTGCCCATTTCTGCCATTATATGCTTTGTAGAGCTCATTTAACGAAATATTTATAAATGTGGTATTACATATTATGTTATTTATCATAGTATCTATTATATTATTTATGATAAGGCGTTTAATATAACATATAATATTACATGGAAATCTGATGAAATTTAACACAAAACTATGGAAACGTAGCCAGAAATCATACGCTACTACAATCCCTCAGATAGTTCTACTTAGTATTGATGAATCCAAAGAACATAAAGTAATATGGGAATTTGATAAAAATTCAGGCAAATGGACAATAAAATTGGAAGAAGTCAAGAATTCTAAAAAATCAAATAAAAATAAAATAAAGGGGAGTGGTGCTAATGAAACTTAGTATGCCTAAAACCCCTTTCGTATTTAATATTTTAATTATAATTATTCTATCAAGCTTGTTCTCTACTTTAGTTTATGGGGTAACAAGTTATGATGTTGAGGGTTTTGTTGAGGATAGAACTGCTTCACAAGTACCAACCGGAGTTGTTGTGAATGTTACATATGTTGATCCTAAGGGGGTTTCTAATTATTCAACTGATGTTCTTACTCAGAATGGGGGGCCTGCGTGTATTGTTAAGTATGGGGGTCCTAGTTGTACTAATTATTTTTATGTTCCTGCTAGTGATGATGGTCAAGGCGTTAATAGTACTTGGAAGATTTATGCTTACTCTGAGTATAGTGGCTGGTATGGCATTAATGATACTGAATATCCTATTGGCAGCACTAAGAAAAGAGTAGATATTGGTCTAACCAATATTGTTGACAGAGATCCTCCTAACACGACACTTATCAATCCACAAAATAATACTATAAATACAACTTCAAAAACAATATACTTTAGTTATAATGTTACAGATGTTTCTAATATCTCAAGCTGCTCTCTTATTATTGGTGATGATGTTAATAAAACATCCACAGATATAATCAGAAATCAAACATTAATATTCAATCAAACATTTGAAAACAATAATTATACTTGGGCCATTAATTGTACTGATATTAAAGGATATACTGGCGCATCTGAAACTTGGGAATTCGGTGTTGATGCATATTTCCCTCCAGTAATAGATCAAATTTGGGCAGTTAACTCTACTATTAATCATTCCTTCACTATTTATGCTAATGCTACTGATGACAGCATATTAAGTTGTGATGTTTATTATGGAACCTCTTCACCTCCAACTCAGAAAAAATCAGGAACTTTAATAGGATCTAATCCTTATACTTGCTCAGCAACTCTTAGCAATTATACTGATAATCTGCCTGTTAGCTCAGCTATTTATGCCAGAATTCAATTTAATGATGAAGAAAGCTTGAGTGTTAACACTTCAATTATTTCAAATAATATTCCAAACCATGATCCTACAGTTGATTATGTAAATATTGTTCCTTCTTTCCCTGTTTTCTGGGAGGATTTAACCTGTAATTATTCTGTTTCTGATAGTGATAGCGATAATACTAATGTGGAATTTAATTGGTATAAAAATGGAGCTGCACAGAATATATATAGCCAAACACTTGGAGAAGGCAACAGTTCAATAGGAGAACTTTGGTCCTGTAGCATCAATGTAACAGATGAATATAGCGCATGGAGCTATAATATGTCTTCAAATGTTTCTATTTTCAATGCAGGAAATATCAGCGATTTTACAGCTGACGAGGGTGTTTTTGAACTTGCTGGAGTGTATGGAAAAAGCGTCACTCTTGATACATTCAACATAATATTTAATAATATCACTGCAGTCACAGGAGATGAGCTTGAGTGTAAATTGATTACTGCTTCAAACAGCACAAATCCGTCTGAAACAAAAGAAGTTAATTATACTTTCACAGGAAATGTTAACAATGTTCAAATATCTATTAACCACACATTGCAAGCGGGAGATGTCGATGGAAGTTATGATAATACTTGGTTCTGGAATAATTGCTCATTAAAAAATAATGCAGGCAGTGTAAAATTGGATTTAAATGTAACTAACAAGCCAATCTATGTAAAAACAAAGAAATGGTATGCAGATGTAAGTGGAAAGAATATTGCTGTAGATGCAGCTAATGCTTATCAAGCATGGAAAAATAGTTTTAGATGGTATTTTGCTCATGATGAAGCTAATTCTACAGATGTTGATTTTGCTTTCAATAAATTTGTAGGTGTACAAAATTTTGAAGGATATTGTGATGATAGTTCTGATAATGATGGGGATACATTAGTTGATTGTGATGATCCTGATTGTCAAACCCTATTCTATCCTGAATGTTCAGGTATACGACCTAACCAAAGTGAAGGTGGTTTTGGAACATTTAGCGATCCAGACACACCTTGTTTTGGAAATATCTGCCAAACCACAATTGGAGGAGTTACTGTTTATTATACACAAGAAGTTTCTCCAGGTGGAAGTTTAAAGGTTCAATACATCAAAAATAGTATCGATAATGAAATTGTTGCATTAACTCTAAAAAGTACTGGCTCACCGAGCTTTTTGATGAGCGATGAAAACACTTCTTTATACAATAATACTGCAGCTTTAAGTTATAAATTAATGACTCCTGCTAGTGATGGAATAGTTGCAAGTTCCAGACCAGATGGTGCAAGTTCAGAAACATTTACAGGAAATCTCAATCAAGTTATAAATGTTAGTATGGCGGGTCTTTCAGTAGAAAACTACACAATGAACTTTGATGTTTATATTGGCTCTGGATTGGGCAATGCAGATTTTACAGTATATGTAGATAATGGCGAAGCATTTAATGAGTTGGAATCTGATGCAAATCTTGATAGGAATTTGTATTATATTTCTGGAACCAGCACAACAAATAATTCTTGTAATGATGGAGTTAATAATGATTTAAATTATGATGGAACTGATTGTGCAGATCCTGATTGTAATGGAATTGAGATTGGAAAAACTCTTGCAGGCGATAATATAACCTGCCAGTATTCTGCTGAAACTAATTGCTGGGACGGCTTTGATAATGATGAAGACGGCTTAGTTGATTGTGCCGATCCAAACTGTGATGGTGAAATTGGAGCTTATATTAATTCTACTACTTCACTGCCTGTAAAATATTTTATTTCTGGAGGAAATTATACTTTCTGCGAATACGGCTCAACAGCTGAAGGTACAAATAATTATACTGCCACTCCAACTTCACCTAGTAGTTGTGATGATAATTTCAATAATGATGCATTAGATTACGGCAATCAATGGAATACATTTTCTTGCGATGGAACTTATGCTGATTGCCGTGGAAAAAACATAGATTGTTTTGATCCATATTCTTGTTGGGGTAGAAATATGTCTGTTAGCAGTGATGGTGGAGTTTGTCCATTAAAAGAAGACCAGTGCGATGATGGTTTAGATAATGATTATGATGTTGATCTTATGGGTACTTCTTCTAATTGGTTGAACATATTAGTTCCTGACCCAGTTTTTAGCACTACAGGTGCAGATTGTGATGATTATGATTGTTATGGCATTAGCAATGGTTCTGGAATTATTTGTAGTGTATCTTCAACTAATATAACTGAATATGATGGCATAGATGGTTCATCTTGTTTTGATGGAGTAGACAATGATTTGGATAAATATACTTGGAACGGTACAGAATATATATTGAATTTATCTGGAGGAATAGATTGTGACGATCCAGATTGCATAAATATTGAGAATCCTGCTAACTCAAGCCAAGCTTGCAGGGAAAGAGAATTTGAATTAGGTTTATTTAATTTCTGTTATGATGCTATAGACAATGATTATGATACAGAAGCTAGTTGCGCAGATAGGAGATATGATAAAATAAATTCTAGTTTATGGGCAAGTAATGTTGCTGATTTGACTAATACAGATTGTTGGGCTAAGTTCGATAATTGCGGGCCTTGTCCAACTTACGAGGATATAACTTATGATTCTTGTGCAGATAGCACAGATAATGATTTGGATGATGGTTCAGGAGCTTATTCCACAGGTGCATCAGGAGCAGATTGCGCAGATTCAGATTGCGCAGGAGAACTCGCTACATATTCAGGAACAATTTGCGTAGCTTCTGGAAATGAAAATTCTGCAGACCTCTGTTTAGACGGTGTAGATAATGATGGTGATGGAAATATAGATTATTCAGATTCTGATTGTAATGCTGTTGCAACAACAATAGGCACAATTTATACTAGTGAAGGCAGTGTTGTTGGAGCATGTTCAGATGACTTTGATAATGATAATGATGGAGTTGTTGATTGTCTAGATCCTGGCTGTTTTGGCGTAGGGGGTTGCAGTGCAGGATTCACAAGTTCCGGGCTGACAACTGTGCCGTCTTACAGTAGTTGGACTGCTCTTGCCGGAGGAGATCTTGATTATTTAACTATTAGGAGAGTTCATAGAAATAAAACAGGAGAATATTTTACAATAAACTTAAGAAGTCATTCTGGTTATAATCACGGAAGTTCAAAAGTTCAGATTGTGTTGGGAACTGCTATTGATAATCTAAGTTTAGATGTAGCCATAGGTGATATTACTCTTTCAGGAGATTCCTTAAGTGATTTCAGCTGCGGTACAAGTTGTAAGGATTGGACAGATAATGTTTTAACATTAAAAGATTCTGGTTTTGATGGTTTGTCTGCTAATGGCGGTGTACTTGATCTAACTGTTACAATTCCAGTTCCGGAATCAACAAGTTTAGGGGAAGAAACATTCCCAATCTCTGCTAACACTGATAATGGTGTAAGTTCTGGAGATTCAGATTCATTTACAGTTTATGAAAAAGATGAACCCTTAATTACTGAAATGCTTATTGAGCCATTAAATGCAGGAACAGCTACAATAGATTATGGAGATTCTGTTGGTTTTAAAGCAACTCCACAAGATCCTAGTTCAGGAGTTTATGGTTGCAGATTAAAACTTGATTCTCAAGCATCTGCCATGGATACTAATTGCAGAAGAACTTATGCAATCACTACAGAAGGTTCACACACTATTTATGTTAATGCCACAGATAGTGTAAGTAATATCGGCCCAACAAACTCAACAACATTTAGTGTTGATATAAGACCTGTAGAAACATCCTCTACTCATAAGCTTGATAGAGCATTTTATGATTCCAGTTATTCCACAATTGATATTGGCACTTTCAGTTTCCAGACAACAAGTTCTGATACATTTACAGGCACTTGCTTAGTGGTATTCACAAATCAAACAGGAAATATTATTAGCACAACTACTGCATCTCAGGGCGGTGGAAGCTCAACTAGTTGTGGAGGTAGTATAGCATTACCTTCAAGCATAAGCAATAATGATGGTATGTATTTTGTTTATGTTAATATTTCAGATAGTGATGGTTATACTTTGAAAACAGATGAGAAAGTTTTCTATACCTGTAATAGTTTGCTTTCTTCTGGTACCAATTGGGATTGTGCTAAAGCAGACAGGGATAATGATGGTGCTACTGAAGGCATTTATACATCTCTTTATGGAAGCAGCATAGCATGTGATAATTGTATTGGCTTATCAAACCCAAATCAAATTGATTCTGATGCAGATGGTCTTGGCGATATTTGTGAAGCACCTGGTGCTCCAGAAACTTCCTTAGCAGATATGAATGAAGATAATTCAAGTGTGGATCTTAATTGGACAGCCTCTGCAGATGCTGATTCATATACTGTTTATTATAGTACAAATTTCTCATTAATTGAAAATTTGGATATTTATAATATCCCATCAGGTGTTTTGAATGTAACCGGCATTACTGATTTGAATTGGACAGATGCTCTGGCATCACAATTTAATCAAAGATATTACAGAGTAGCCGCATTCAAGTCTGTTGCAGGTAATCTTTCAGAAGACATTAATTGTAAGTTTGATTTCCAATTTTTTGCAGACTCACCAAGAACATTTTCACTGCCATGCTTCCCAAATAATTTGAGTTTGAATAATGTTTTGAGGCCTGCTCAGGGTTATGATGGTGATGTGCAGGATAGTATTAGGATGTTTTATTATGACGGCGGCAATAAAGAAAAGACTGCTTTTTGGTATGGTCCAGACTTTGGTTGGTCAAGTTTTACTACCCCGCCATTAGATTATTTTGAACCAGGCATAGCATATTATCTTTATCCTATTAACAATTCATATAATACCACCATAGCAGGTTCCATTTGGGGGAATGGATCGATAACATTTAATTTTGTTAAGGACTCTCCTAAATCAATTAGTGTTCCTTATCCTAGATTTTATTTCTTGAATAGTACTATTAGGCCTGCCCAGGCGTATGATGGTAATGTGCAGGATACAATAAGACTGTATTATTCTGCTGATGGTGATAATAAGCAGAAGACTGCTCAGTGGTACGGCCCTCAATGGGGCTGGTATAGTTTTAGTACTCCGCAGCTGAATTATCTGGAGCCGGGCAAAGGCTATTATCTCTTCCCAATAAATAATTCATACAATCAAACAATAAACTTTAGCACAGGTGTAATGATATGAGAAGAAAGTTTAAATTAAATAGCAAGTATAAAAAATTAGGAGAATCAATCCATTCCATTTTGTATATTTCCATTTTCATATTGCTTGCAGTATGCACTATTTTATCTGCGAGCGCAGCAGAGATGTTTTGTGATGTAAGAGGCTTTGTATTAGATGAAAACGGAAATCATGTAACAGGTGTTTATGAAGTAAAAGTCTCTCTTATCGATTCTTTAGGATTAGCTACTGATAAAATATATTCTGAGACGGTAAATACTCAAAAAGGATTTCCGCCGGAATTTGCAGAGGGATTTTTTTATGTATCTTTTTCACAGGCAGATGACTGTGATTATGGTGAGACTGTGGTGATAGAGTTGATTGATGATGAATATGAAGGAAAAAAAGAAGCCATAGTAGTTGAACAACCAGCTTCAGGAACATTTGATATTGAACTTAGTGAAATTAATTCGAACTCTGATGGCAGTTCTTCAGGAGGGGGAACAGCAGACCCCTCAAATAATTTAATAGGGGAACAACCTGTTGCTCAAGTAATATCATCTCAAGAATCACAACCAGCTTATCGATGTTTAATTGAAGGATATGTAATAAAAAAAGGCACAAATACTTCTGTTGACAAAGGCGAAATTTCAATTAAAGTTAAGGACGAAACCTACAAAATTAATTTAACTCAAGGTCCGCCACCAGAATATAAAAAAGGTTATTTTTATTTTGACAAACCGGATTTAAATTGTGAAAATGGTGAATTAATTACGCTATCTTTTGATGAGGGTTGTCTTGAAGGTTCTAAAACAATAAATTTCAATAGTTTGTCAGAAAGATCGTCAGACTTAGAAATTTTTAGTTTAACTTCAAAGAACCTTGAGGGATGTATGAATAATTTAGATACTGAAGAAACAGAAAACTCAGTCAAAAACAACAACAATGAAACTATTGATATGCAGTCAGAATCAGCTATAGAAGAAGAATCATTCAGCAATGAAAGAACATTAATGATTTCTAGTGTTATTTCTACTTTTGGATTGATTTTTTTGGTATTCGTATTTTTGTTTTTGATATTTATTCATTATAAACGGACGGATCTCGATGATGAAAGCAGAGCATCTGAATCAAAAAAGGATACTGATGATACTGATGAGAAAAAAGAAAAAGAAGGAGGTAATGATTATGAAGTTCCTGAAGAATAGATCTTCATTATTTACCTCGTTGATGATTATTATAGTACTAAGTATACTTTCGTCTGGACTAGTTTGCGGGCTAACAAATTATGATGTTGAGGGTTTTGTTGAGGATAGAACCGCTTCACAAGTACCAACCGGAGTTGTTGTGAATGTTACTTATATTGATCCTAAGGGGGTTTCTAATTATTCAACTGATGTTCTTACTCAGAATGGGGGGCCTGCGTGTATTGTTAAGTATGGGATTCCTAGTTGTACTAATTATTTTTATGTTCCTGCTAGTGATGATGGTCAAGGCGTTAATAGTACTTGGAAGATTTATGCTTATTCTGAGTATAGTGGTTGGTATGGCATTAATGATACTGAATATCCTGTTGGCATTTTAAAGAGGAGAGTAGATATCAGTTTGATATATAAAATAGACTATGATCCTCCAAATGTAACACTTATAACTCCGGGAAATAATACTGTTAATACCTCTTCAAATAATATTACATTCTCATATAGTGTTATTGACCTAGTGAGTCTATCAAGCTGTTCCCTTATTATTAATGGAACCATAAATAAAACATCGTCAAGCATAGTAAATAACAGCATTAATACATTTAGCCAAGAATTTGGAAATGGAAATTATATTTGGTCTATTAATTGTTCAGATAACGAAAGCAACATAGGAAGCTCAGAGGATAGGGCACTTACTGTTAGTGTGGGTGTAAATTTACCTGTTGTTGATTTTGGTAGTTATGTTGCTTATTTGCTTGAAGATTCTTATAATGACAGCACAAATTTGAGTGATTATGTCACTGATGCTGATACCCCTGACAGCCAAATTAATTGGTCTTGTCATACTAATGAAACAGATGTTTCTGCTGTAGCTGATAACAACACCAAGATCCTTAACATAACATCATCAAATAGTTTTTATGGAAATGTCAATATATCTTGTACTGCTTTTGATGAAATAGGTTTAAACGATACTGATTCGTTCATTTCTGTAGTTATAAGAACTAGTTATCCGCCAACTGTTGATCAGGTATGGGCAATTAACTCCACTATCAATCATTCCTTCACTATTTATGCCAATGCTACTGATGCTAATATGGCAAGTTGCAAGGTTTATTATGGTACTAGTAGTCCTCCATCACAGAGCAAGTCTGGAACAATGACCGGCAGTAATCCATATACTTGTTCAGGATACCTTGACTCATATACAGATGGTTTGCCAATAGGTTCTATTATTTATGCAAGAATAGAATTCACAGATTCAGGCGGATTAACTACAAACTCATCTATCATTTCAAATAATTTGCCAAATCACAATCCTTTATTGTCAAATGTAAATATTCAACCAGCCTCACCACAAATTACTGATAACTTGACCTGTAATTATACTGCTTCAGATACAGATGCTGATAGTTTGTCAGTAAAGTATGACTGGTTATTGAATAGTGCTTCACAGAACATTAATTCACAAACACTTGGAAAGGGAAATACTTCTGGAGACCAGAATTGGAGTTGTTCTGTGAATGCAAGTGATTCTTATGGGGGTTGGAACATTTCTGAATCTTCTGAAGTTTCTATTATAACTCCTGCTCAGATAACTGTTGAATTAATAAGTCCTGCAAATAGTTATTCATCAACAACTGCTCCGTCGGCATTTATTTGCAATGTCTCAACATTAAATAATTTGACAAGAGTATCACTTTATTTGGGTCCAGACACAAACTTTGTTAAAGTAGATAATCAAACAGCTAGTGGAATTTCAGTGCAGGCAACTTTCAATTATTCAATTAACAGTACAGGCACTTATTTATGGAATTGTCTTGCAGAAGATAATGAAAGCAATTCTGTGTTTGCTTCTGCTAATTATTCATTTACTTTAAGTGCTGCAGCTCCACCTAGCGGTGGTGGTGGCGGTGGTGGAGGTCTTCCTCCAACAGAAACATGCTCTGATGGTATAAGAAACCAGGGAGAATCAGGCATTGATTGCGGTGGGCCTTGTACTGCATGCCCAAGCTGCTCTGATGGCAGACAAAACTGTCATGATGGTAGTTGTGAAGAAGGCACAGATTGCGGAGGGCCTTGTGCTGTTAACTGCGGTCCAAAACCTAGCTGTGATGATGGAATACAGAATGGTTATGAATCAGGCATTGATTGTGGAGGGTCGTGCAGATCTTGTGAAGAGGAAGTCGAAGAACTTGTTGAAGAGGTAATATCTGTAGTTCCACCCGTGGAAAAAGAACCCACTCCAGAGGCACCTAAAAAAATATTCGGAGAAGAGGGACGTTTAGTAGATGTATTAGAATTTACAAAAGAAACCCTATCGGATCTACCAGAGAAAGTCTTTGACAAAGAGATAGTTATAACAGAGAAAATAAAAGTCAAAGCAGGAATACCTATATTTGTTTCAATGCTTGGAACAATTTTATTTATTAGCTTCCTATTATATGTTTTCAGAATAAATCACATAAGGTATTTAATCAAGCTTATTGAGAAATGTCATAAAGAAAAGAAATCCCACGAAGAAATTAAACATAAAGTTAGCTGGCATGGTCATCCAAAACATACTCATGGTCTTATTAAGCAGGTCATTTCTGGATTTGAAAAAGGCCATTCAAGGGAGTGGATAGAAATATCATTAAGATCAGAAGGCTGGCACGATGGGAATATAAAGCCTTCCTGGTTGAGGGCCTGGACATATAGGCTAAGCCATCTTTTCTTGCCTATAAAATATTATTCAATGATGGTGAAACCCTTTGCTATCCAGATTGAAAAAGTATTTGGTTTTATTGCTAAAATCGCCAAAGCACTTTGGCCTAAAAGATTACTATCAATTGCTAAAACAGTAATCGTATTTTTATTTAAGCCAATATTTGCTTTGATCAAATTTGTGGCGTTATTACCTTTCAAGATAGCAATTAAAATACTAAAGGCAATTAAGTATTCATTCTTGTGGCTTATTCATAAAAAGCCGGCAAGAAAATTAACACCAGAGGAATTAAAAATGCGGGAATTGGAGATTTTCAAAAATGTTCAAGGCGCAGCTTCTTTAATACACAGGTTAAAACTCAGTGCTTTTGAAGAAGATGTTATGAGAGTATCCATGTTCCAAGCCGGATTAGCAACAAAGCAAATAGATAGAATTTTTGCAAAAGTAAGGTTATTTGATAAGATAATAGGCAAGCTTTCTGAACAAGAGTTTGAAGATATAAAAGGTAGTGTGCCGGTATTCGAGAAAATAATGAATGGCTTCTCTGAGAAGGAGTTTGATCAGGTTTTGGATACAGTAAAAATTATTGAGAAGGCAATGAATAAATTATCAGTGGAGGAGTTTGAGGAATTATTGCAAACTACTAGAATCTTTGGAAAAATAATCAAGGGTATATCCACCGAAGAGTTCAGCCAGATATTCAACAAAGCAAAGATATACAAACGACTCATTAGGGGTTTGTCAGGCACACAGACAGATAAATTATTGTTTGTAGCAAGAATATTTGAAAGGGTTGTTAGGGAACTTAGCCTGGAGGAGTTTGAAGAAGTCCTGGACACTGTTAAATTCCTGAAAGTATTCTCTGAAAAAAGAAAAAAGACTTTTTTAGGAAGAAAAAGAATAACCAAACACAAATCAATAAAAGAAAAACCAAAAGAAAGACCAAAGGAAAAACCCAAAAAACATCCATCACCTAAACCAATCAAGACAAACAAAGTCACAAAAAAACATCCACAGAAAAAACGAGGTAGATTAAGTCAATTGCTGAGAAGAGAGAAAAAAATTGAGTCTGATGTAGAAAGAGAGAAAAATTTGCTTGAAAAAGAAGAATCCTTAGCTGCCCAGTTAGATCAGGAATTATCCCACGCTACCAAGAGATCAGAAAAATCAAAAGTTTTGAAAAAGGAAAAAATACTTGAAAAACAACTTAGAGATGAAAGAAAAAAGATCAGGAAAGAAGAGAAAGCAGCAAAGAGAATGAAAGATGAATTAGCAAAGAAAATAAAACTTGAAGAGCGGAAGGCGGTGAGAGAAAAAGAAGAAAAAATGGAGCACGAGCTGGATAAAGAAACAAAGAGACTAAGGACAGAAGGAGGTTTTATTGAAATATTTGAGGATGATCTGGCTAAGAAAATCAAAAAAGAAGAAAAGATTGTCAAAAAGTAAAAAAGTAATAATTTTAACAATAAAATAGAAATTTGATTTATAAAGAGACTTAAAATATTTAAAGGAACGCCTTTTCTTCCAAATCACATTCATCTTTTAAAAAGGATTTAAAACTGTTTAAAAATGGAATTGCCAAAAAGATATGACCCAAAAGAAGAAGAGCCAAAATGGCAGAAATATTGGGAATCAAAAGGCACATTTGTCTTTGATCCAACTGCTCCAGGCGAGATTTATTCAGTAGATACTCCTCCCCCAACTGTTTCTGGTAAGATGCATTTAGGCCACGCTTTTTCTTATTCTCAACAGGATTTTATAATTAGATTTCAGAGAATGAGAGGAAAAAATGTGTTTTATCCTTTTGGAACAGATGATAACGGTCTTCCAACAGAAAGACTTGTAGAAAAAGAAAAAAAAGTCCGTTCCACAAGAATGGAAAGACAAGAGTTTGTAAATCTTTGCAATGAAACAATAAAGGAATTAAAACCAAAATATATTCAGGCTTGGAAAGACATTGGGTTGTCTGCAGATTTCACTAAATCATATTCAACAATAAATGAGCATTGTCAAATTACTTCACAAGCTGGATTTATTGATTTATTCAAGAAAGGCTTTATTTATAGGCAGGAATCTCCTACTGTTTGGTGTGTTAACTGCCAGACTGCTATTGCTCAGGCAGATTTAGAATTTATTGATATGAAATCAAGTTTTAGTGATATAATATTCCATGCAGCTGAAGATCCAAGCAGAGAGTTAGTAATCTCCACTACTCGTCCTGAGCTTATTCCAGCATGTGTTGCATTATTTTTCCACCCAGATGATAAACGCTATCAAAATCTAAAAGGTAAGAAAGCAAAAATTCCTTTGTTTGATTATGAAGTCCCAATTCTCACAGATGAAACTGTAGATTTAGAAAAAGGCACAGGCTTAATGATGGTTTGTACATTTGGAGATAAAGAAGATGTTGACAAATGGTACAGGCATAAACTTGATCTTCGGGTGGTGCTGGAAAAACACGGCTTGTTGAATGAACTTGCTGGAGAATTTAATGGAATGAAAATAAAAGAAGCCAGAGATGCAATTATTAACAAGCTCGAGCAGGAAGGATTCCTAAAGGGAAAAAAACCATTAGTGCACCCAGTTAATGTCCATGAACGTTGCAAAACAGAAATAGAATTCCAAAAAACAAAACAATGGTATATAAAAGTTCTTGATAAAAAAGAAGAGTTAATTAAGGCAGCAGATGACATAACATGGTATCCTGAGCATATGAAAGTTAGATATGTTCACTGGGTTGAAAATCTTAATTGGGATTGGTGCATCTCAAGGCAAAGACATTTTGGTATTCCTTTTCCTTTATGGTACTGCAAAAAATGTGGTGAGGTAAAGTTAGCAGACGAAGAAGATCTTCCTATAGATCCAACCACTACTCAGCCAAAATCTGCTTGTAAATGCGGCAGTAATGAATTTGATCCAGAAACAGATATAATGGATACATGGAATACCTCTTCATTAACACCACAAGTTGCTGCTAATTGGAAGCACAAAGGAGAATACGATATTGAGTTTAAAGGAAATTTTCCATTCTCTCTGCGTCCGCAGGGGCATGATATAATAAGAACTTGGCTTTTCTATACGGTTGTCAAAGCAAAATATCACAACAGCACAGTTCCTTGGAGAAATGTTATGATCTCAGGTCATGCTCAGGATCCTAAAGGCAGAAAGATGTCAAAATCTTTGGGAAATGTTGTTGAACCAATGGCAATGATAGATAAGTATTCTGCTGATGCACTTAGATTCTGGGCTGCAGGCTCAAAACTAGGAGATGATCTTCCTTTTTTGGAAAAAGATCTTGTTACTGGAAATAAAATAATCACAAAATTGTGGAATGCTTCTAAGTTTGTGTTGATGCATCTTGAAGATTTTGATACAACTAGCAAACCAGAATTAACAATAATTGACAAATGGATTCTTTCAAAATTCCACAAAATATTGAAGTCAAGCACAGATTCATTTGAAAAATATGAATATGCTAAAACAAAATTAGATGTTGAAAACTTTTTTTGGAACACTTTCTGTGACAATTATTTGGAAATCTGTAAGGACCGTCTTTACAAGCCAGAGGTATATGGTAAGGATAAAAGAGAATCTGCTCAATATACACTATATCACACTATTCTAGGGCAGCTTAAACTTCTTGCGCCTTTAATGCCTCACATTACTGAATCAATTTATCATATTTATTTTGCAGAAAAAGAAGCCAAAAAAAGCATTCACATATCAAACTGGCCGGAATTCGATGAGAGTTTAGTTGATGAATCTGCAGAAAAAGCTGGCGATTTAGCTGTAGACATAATATCTGTTGTTAGAAAAGTGAAATCAGAAAACAATGTCAGTTTGAAAACCCCTGTTACAAAACTCGCAATTAAATGCGATGACGAACAAAAGAAACTGATAGAAACTGTGATTGAAGATATTAAAGCCACAACTACTTCTGAAAATATTGTGTTTGATGATTCTGGTGAACTAATTTCTGAGAAATTCAGCTTGGTTTTGGGTGTTGAGTTGGGCGAAGTCGAGAAAAAAGAGTGAGTTTCTAATTAATTCTTTATAAGTACGACTTTAAAGTACTCAAATATTAGAAAGTTTTATAAACTATAAGCTCTGTTTCCTGCTTCTAAAGGTGTTATAATGGGTTTGGAAATCTTACTTGAATGGGATAAAGAAGTTCTTTTTAAGGATAGTAATGAAATATCAATCACCGTCAATATAGATAAAGAGCGGATAGATGCTCCGGAAATTGATACATTCAAGCCTTCGTACAAAGGCAAAGTTAGTTCTCCAATAGCTGCTGAACATTATGTTGCTAAACTAATAGAGTATGCTTTTCAATCTATACATGATAAAATAAAAGTTTATGATTTTGAAGTTCCTGATTCTGGACTACCGCCATTAAATATTCAAGTAAAGAAACCTGCTAGCTATGACAGAAATATAAAAGGTTTAAAATCATTGAAATTTGAACCAGAAACACTGTTCACTATCTATGATCATGATAATTTGAAAAGAGCTTTGAAAAGACTCGAAAGAAGACGTGATCTCCTAAAAGGAATAGGTAGTGATACTGAATATCTAATTGTTAATGATTGTGATTTTCAAGTTGGTGTTCGAGGAGTTAGAGGCGGTCTTTGGGTTGATTCTAAATACAAATCAGGAGAACTTGCAGAGTATGTCGGGACAAAAGGCGAATAGACAGCTAACTTTTTAAATCCTTCTTCTTAAAATAGCCAATATGGCTCAAAAACTCACCAGTTTACATCCTGATCAGGAGATTTCCCTTAAGAAGCCAGTAGGACTGAAAAGGCAGCTTACTTTATTTCAGATTACTGCTGCAGGTGTTGGTGTAATTCTTGGTGCAGGAATTTATGCATTGATTGGTGCAGCTTCTGGTTATTCTGGTAATGCAGTATGGATATCTTTTTTTATTGCTTCATTTGTAGCAGCTTTAACTGGGTTAAGTTATGCAGAACTTTCATCAATGTATACTGATGATTCTGGGGAGTTCAGATATGTTGGAAAGGCATTTGGTAGAAAATTAGGAATTTTTGCAGGATTTGCAATAATGTTTTCAGGAATTTCAACTGCAGCAGCTGTTGCCTTGAGTTTTGGAGGATATCTTTCTGCTTTGATTAATACTCCTGTGATATTGGCGGCTATTGGTTCTCTTCTTTTATTCACACTGATAAATTATATTGGAATAAAGGAATCTATAACAATAAATATAATTTTTACAGCTATTGAAATGCTGGGTTTATTGATAATAATAGGCTTGGGAATTTCTAGATTTGGATCTATTGATTATCTAGCAATGCCTAACGGTTGGACTGGTGTGTTTCATTCTGCAGCTCTGATTTTCTTTGCTTACCTGGGTTTTGAGGAGATAGTTAAGTTGTCTGAGGAAACAAAAAAGCCACAAAGAAACATCCCTTTAGGATTGCTTCTTGCTATTGTAATAACCTCTGTTATCTATATGCTTGTGGCCCTGTCCGCAGTCAGCATAATGCCTTGGGATCAATTAGCTGCTTCTAAAGCTCCTTTGGCAGATGTAGCAGCAACAGCTCTTGGGCCTTTAGCTTTTATTGTTTTAGGTGTTATTGCTTTATTCTCAACAGCAAATACGAGCTTGATGAGTCTGATTTCAGAGTCCAGAATGATGTATGGTTTGGCAAAGAGAAAGGTTTTGCCTAAAATGTTAAGTACATTAGGGAAAAGAAGAACACCTGTTTTTTCTATTTTTTTAGCTTTTATTTTAGCTTTTTTTCTTGTGTTAATCGGGGATATAGAAATTGTTGCAAATATTGCAAACTTTTGCGTATTTATTGTTTTTATTTTAGTTAATGCATCTGTTATTATGTTGAGAAGCAAAGCACCCAACACAAAGAGAAAATTCAAAATCCCATTCAATATTGCAGGCATACCTGTTTCTGCTGTTTTTGGTTTAGTTGCTTCTGCAGTATTGATGGCTTATACTGTGTTGAATTTGTTTTAGACTACACAAAGACTGCCAGCGCCCAGAGTGCTAAGAAATTTTTATATTCTTTTGCATGGTTAACTGATATTGCGAGATGAATTAGTACGTTGTTGGCACTCGCCCTGGCAGTCTGAGAAAAAGTATTTCTTAAACACTAAAAGAAGGTATTGTTATTGGTTCATCTATATATGGTATTTTCTTTTTATCTTTTGTTTTAATCTTAATTATTCCCATGCCTTCTAAATACTTAATATCTCTATAGACTGCTTCGTATTTTCTATTGAGTTCTTTTGCCAGTTGGTAAATGTTTTTTATCTTGTTTTTTTTAAGTCTCAGAATTAGCCTTATTCTTGCTGGACTGAATATTTTGGCGAATATTTCCGGAGTCATTACGATCTCTTTTATTAGAGTTTTAGGTAATTTAGCTTTTCCTTTCATAACTTTATCTAAGTAAGCACAGGTCTTATCTAGATATTTGTCTGTATCAGGTACAAGTTTTATTATTACCATTTTATAACCTTTCTATAATGTTTTTAATAATGTTATCTCCAAGTTCTATTATTCTCTTCTTTGCTTCTGAAAATGATAAATTAATCCATTCAACTTTTTTTCTTTTTAGTATGTGAATATGCGTTCCAGGTCTGCCTTCATGAAATAAGTTATCAATTCTCACAATTTGGTGCCATTCATTATTTTTATGATAAATATATTGTAGAGAAAATTCAATACCCTCAGGAAAGTTTTCATCTTTTATCACCTTTGTAACTTTTACAATTAGTCTCTTTCCTTCCCCAATATATACATCTCCATCGAATTTCTTTTTTCTCACACATATGACCTATCATGTTATATATGATCTCATGGGTTATATATAAACCTTTCTATCATGAAACCACAATTTCTTAGAATTCAATCTAGTATAAATACCTCTTGGCCGCACTTGTCCAGTGGAAATAATCTAGAATTCAAACCTTTTTAACTCTAGGACCTTTATCAGTGTCCTCGATAACATAGCCTTTTTCTTTTAGTTCGTCTCTAAGTTTGTCTGCTGTTGCAAAATCCTTGTCTTTTCTGGCTTGTTCTCTTTTATCAGCTAATTCTTGGATTTCTTTTGGGACTTCTGTTTTCTCATGCTGCATTATTCCTAGAACAGAATCAAACTTTTCCATAGTTTGTTTTACTTTATCAGCATTATCTTTGCTTAATTCAGGCATTACTTTGTTTATTTCTTTCATGAAATCAAATACAGCAGCTAAAGCACCAGAAATATTAAGGTCATCATCTAAAGATTCTTCAAATTTCTTTTCAGCTTCAGAAATCAATCCACTGATATCTTGTCCAGATCCATCTGCCTCATCAAGCTTGTCTAAGAAATCATAAAACTTTTGCAGTGTCTCAGGAATCTGTTTTAATCTATCTTCTCCAAAATCAAGTTTTTGTCTATAATGAGTGCTTAATAATTCATATCTTATCGCCATGGTATTATAGCCCTTGTTCAGAAGATCACGCAGAGTATAGAAATTGCCCAAAGACTTTGACATTTTTTCTCCATTAACTATTAAATGTTCATTATGAAGCCAATATTTAACAAATTCCTTCCCAGACGCACATTCGGATTGTGCAATCTCATTTGTATGGTGAGGAAATATAAGATCTATTCCCCCAGTATGAATATCTATTGTTTCTCCGAGGAATTTGGTGGACATTGCACTGCATTCAATATGCCATCCAGGTCTGCCTTTGCCTAGTTCAGTTTCCCAGAACACATCCCCATCATCTTCAGAATAGGATTTCCACAATGCAAAGTCATGTGCAGATTCTTTTTCATATTCATCACTGCTAACTCTGCCAGATGCACCTTCTTTTAGTTTCTCTAAATCAAGCAGAGCTAATTTGCCATAATCCTTGAATTTTTCAATAGAAAAATAAATACTTCCATCATCACTTTTGTAAGCTACACCTTTGTCTAGGAGTTTTTTTACAAGATCAACCATCTCTTGAATAGTGTCTACAGCCTTAGGCATGATTTTTGGAATTTCTATATTAAGTGTTTTCATATCTTCTAAGAATTTTTCTGTGTAAAAATCTGTGAATTCTTTTAGTGTTTTTCCTTCATTTTTTGAGTTCTTTATGGTTTTATCATCTACATCTGTGATGTTCATCACATGTTTTAGTTCAAAACCTTTGTATTTCAGATATCTGCGCAAGAGATCTACAAAAACATATGCACGTAAATTTCCGAGATGTACATAATTATATACTGTAGGCCCGCAAGAATACATAGAAACCTTGCCTTTTACCAATTCCTTAAAAACTTCTTTTTTTCTTCCTAATGTATTGTAAAATTGTAATGCCATTTTTTTTATTAATTGAAAATAAGAGGGAGGGCCGGGATTTCCTCACTGGCGTTCGAAACTATTGTCGCGAGCGCCAATACTCGAACCCGGGATGATCGGGATCTGCAAATCATTAACCTTTAGAAGGTTTAATAATCCCGCATTGCAGCCGATTGCCTTAGCCGCTTGGCTACCCCCCCTTTGAATTTGATTTGTTGTGATTTTATTTTTAAATCTTTGCTCAAATAAACCATTCAATATCAGGAACTTCTGTTTTCTCAATCTCAGAGTGTTTGACTTTTTTACCTTCTTTGACAAGGTACTTACCTAATTCCCCCACTATTGTTGAGTCTTTAGGAACATCTTTGATAACAAGTGCTTTTGCTCCGATAATTGATTTTTTACCGATTGTAACAGGCCCAAGTACTGTACAATTTACACCCAAAGTTACACCATCCTTAATTGTTGGGTGTCGTTTTGAGCCTTTTTCATCACTCCACCAACCATGGCCTCCAAGAGTTACACCATGATACATCATTACATTTTGGCCTATTTCTGTAGTTTCTCCAATTACAACTCCAGTACCATGATCTATGAAAAAGTTTTTACCAATTTTTGCTCCAGGATGAATCTCTATTAATGTGAAAAATCTACTTATTTGTGAAATTAATCTTGGAAGCAGAGGTATATGCAATACCCAAAGAGCATGTGCTATTCTATGCATCCATACTGCCCAAACTCCTTGATATAGCAGAACTTCATAACAATTCCACCATTTCAAGGCAGGATCCTTTTTGTATGCTGTTATTATGGTATTGAACATCTTATATTACCTTTTTGTGGGTCTTGCTTTTTAATGTTTTTGTATGATATTCAGGCCTCAAACAACACAGTACTCAAATACCTTTCACCAGTGTCTGGCAGTACTACTACAACTTTTTTGCCTTTTCCTAGTTTTTTGGCAGTTTCCAATGCAGCAACCATTGCAGCACCAGATGATATCCCTACTAAAATACCTTCTTTTTTTGCAAGTTCTCTTGCAGTTTCAAATGCCTGGTCATTTGTGACTTTTATGACTTCATCAAACACTTCTGTGTTCATCACTTTTGGCACAAATCCAGCGCCAATTCCCTGAATTTTATGCGGACTAGGATTTCCACCAGATAAAACAGGACTGTCTTCTGGTTCTACAGCAACAATTTTGATTTCACTATTTTTTTCTTTTAATACTTCCCCAACTCCAGTCAATGTTCCACCAGTACCAACTCCTGCTACAAATGCATCAACATCTGGTAAATCTGCTAAAATTTCTTGTGCAGTTGTTTTTCTGTGCACTTCAGGATTTGCAGGATTATCAAATTGTCCTGGAATAAAACCGTTTTTTTCTTTAGCAATTTCTTCTGCTTTTTCTATAGCGCCTTTCATTCCTTTTGCTGCTTCTGTTAATATTAATTCTGCTCCATAAGCTTTGAGTATTTTTCTCCTCTCAATGCTCATGCTTTCTGGCATTGTTAAAATCAGCTTATAGCCTTTTACTGCACTTACTAAAGCCAATCCAATTCCAGTGTTTCCAGAAGTTGGCTCTACTAGCACTTGTCCAGGTTTAAGTTTGCCTTCTTTTTCACCTGCCTCAATCATACTCAAAGCTATTCTATCTTTTACACTAGCTCCAGGATTTTGCTTTTCTAGTTTTGCATATATTTCTGCTGAACCTTCCCCAACTAACTTATTTATTTTTACTAATGGTGTTTTTCCAATGGTTTCAAGGATTGTGTTGTATTTCATTTTCTTTTACCTCTTGTAGTTATTAATCATGTTTAAGAAACTCTTAAGAATAAATTTTGGGCCAATGAGTGCTGTAACTAACAGCAACACGGACAACAGCATTTGGTGTTAAAAGTAGCTAAAAGAAGTTCAATAAATTCTCCAAATAAATCAAATATGCTGCTCATAGAAAATAGTGTTGGATAGATTATATTTAAATGTTTTGGATCAGATACTTGCTTCAAAACGGTCTGAGGGTTTTTGTGGAGGTTCAGAACCGCCATTAACAATTCTTTGATTAAAGAAATGCCCATATATTGTGCCGCATATCTCTTTTAGATGATCATGAGCTACACCACAAGCATGGGTGTAGTTACCATCAAATTCAGTTCCATTTAGAATTCTTGTGCCCATATTCATGTCAAACACAGGATATTTCGTATCATTTAGCATTATAGTCATTATTAGTCTTTCATATCCGTTCTTTGTATCTTCAAAAAAAGCAGTTGCACCTAAGTGATTAGGAGTCTGGCCAAGTTTGTATGACCATTCAATTCCATGATCTTCTGATTTTAATTCTTCAGGGGTTATCGGCAGACATTCTGTAAGATAGTTTCCTTTCACAGGCTCATATTTTGTGACTGCTGCTTTGAATTTTCTTTCAAAATCTGCACATGAAGACTTGCTTAATAATTTGCCATTTAGAATATCATACAGGAGCATTGTCATTTCTCTAGGAGTAGTTCTATTAAAAGAATATTTTCCACATAATCTTTCCTCAGGAAGTTCAGTGTATATTTCTGCAAAGTTTTTAGGTAGAAAATAACCTTCGATAACTGTATTATTAAAACCGTATTGCTGCATTGTTTCATTAATAATATCAAAACCAATAAGATCGACAATATGATTTGCTGCATCATTAGAGAAATTTAGAAATAACTGCGCAAGCAACGTTTCCAAAGGTATACTACTTTTTTGGCTTGTCATTAAATCTTTTGTAGGCGAATGATAGTTTGGATGTAACAAAGATTGTTTTAGTGGCACTCGTTGATATAATTTCAGTTCACCACTATCAATCATTGCATAGACTGCAAATGCTATTGCTAATTTGCCAATTGAAGAACTTGAATCGACTCTATCGGCATTTATATTAATAATTTCTTCTCCTGTATGGCCATCAATAGCAAATAAACTTAGAATATTTTTTTCTTGTTCAGGCCGTCCAAACATTGATTGTGAAATAAAATGTTCTTCTGGCTCAACAGTCTCGTCCAAGGATCTAGATGATAGTGCTTGCTCTAATTGAATGGCATAGCTTTCAATAGCTCTTCTTAATTCCTCAGAATTTCTCACTGAATCTGACATTTTATTTTGATTTAGCAAATTGCATGTATTCTGGATTAAACGGAGTTTTTTCTAGGAATACTGTATTATATTTTCCAGCAATGAAGTTTGGATCTTGAGCAATTTGCATCAAATAAGGTGCATTAGTAGGCGGTCCATCGTATCTTTCAAGGAAACGTCTATAGAATTCAAACATGTGTTCTGCACAGTCTTCGTGAGTTCTCCCTGTAACTAAAGCCCTTAATCCCATCATATCGGTTTTACCGTGTATAGCTGGTTCATCATAACCATGAGTTAAATGTGATAGAATAACAAGTTGTCCTTGTTGGTCCCATTCTCTTTTTATCTTTTCCATATCTGGCCAATATCCAATCTTTCCAGGAACAGGTAAGAAGTCTCTTGTTGGATCTACAAAGTACAATCTACTCTGCATTACAGCATCATACATTTTCTTTTCTTTTTTTCCATCAACACGCACATGGCCTCCTTCAAAAATTCTAAAGAGAGAATGCAAAACATTTCTTTTATTTCCAAACAAAAGCCCGCTTACATTGTGCTCTACTTGGCACCTTGGATTTATCTCCATGAAATAAACATCCGGCATTTCTCTTCCAGAACTATCCATATCGATTAGGAATTCAGCTGTACCCACACCCACATAGTCTTCTCCTACAGCATCTTTTAATCCACTGAGTAATTTTGAAGTACGTTCTTCAAAAATTTGTTCCAGTGCACCACCAGAAAGAACCATTTGAGAAGGAGTTTCCTCAAACCATTTTTGTTGGTATAGTTGAGAAGTACAATCCCTTAAATTCCAAATACTTAAGTTTCCATGCATATCAACTGAGAATTGTACTTCAATATGTCTGGCATTAGGAACAAGCCTTTCAAAGTAAAGACCCGGTTCATCAAAGCCTTCTGCTTCTTTTTTCTTTTGCCTGTATATTTGTTTTAATTTAGAATCACTATATTCATTTTCAGTAAGTTTAGCTATTCCTTTGCCGCCTCCACCACCTTTTGCTTTTAATATAACTTTTGCACCAGGATTTGCTTTCATAAAAGCATTGTATTTTTCTACAAAATCATTTTCATTCTTTAATTCTCCTGAACCTGCTACTGATTCTACACCCACGCTTTGAGCATATGCTTTTGCTTCAATTTTATCTCCCATTAATCGCATTATTTTATAGCTAGGACCCATAAATCCAATTCCTTCTTCTTCACATCTTTGTCTAAACTTTGTATTTTCAGCTAAATATCCCCAACCAGGGAATAATAGCATTGGAGAATTAGGGTTTCTTCTATTATGTTCGTGAATCATAGCAATATATATGTCTTGAGCTTTGACATAATCCTCAACCTCAAATCGATCGTCAATAATGCCTCCTTCTGCTCTTGTTCTAAGCCATGATCCCCCTTCATCAAAATATGTAAATGGAGCAACAATTTTCTTGGATCTTTCATTTGCAATTTCTGCAGCTTCTATTAATGGCGATCCTCTATTTGCAATTAATACAGCAGAGTATCCAGAATGTTTCCCGCGCAGTCTTGTTTCTAGACCGCCATCAGGAGTTCCTGGTTTGATAATGACATTGAATGGTGTTCCACCATGACCTTTAATTTCAAGTCCTTCAGCCATCTTTAAGCTGCCTCTTCATCTTTTTTCTCTACATATTTGAAAATTGTTTTTTCATAAGCATTAGTTTGCATAAGCACAGAACCTTGAGGCATTTCCTTGTCTTTCGGATCAAATAGCACTTTCAAAACTTTTCCTTCAACTTCTGAGTGTTGTTCTGAATACATCTTCATAATACCTTCCAAATGTGTTATATCTCCTGGATTAATTTCTTTTTCAACTTCTACATAAGGCGGAGCTCCATCTTCTTCTGTGATAAATACTTCAACACCATCACCTTTAACAACGACTATGCCCAGGTCTTGAGGAGCAACAAAAAGAGATGCCCCATAATCTTGGGCTGAGTCTATTGCTCTTTGGTAATCAGCAATTTCTTGTTCAAATATTTTCATTAATTTCTCTTCATCTTTAGCTTGAAGATGTTCTCTAGAGAATGAGATAATATCTGTTCCTTGTTCTCTTTGTTCCAGATATGACGTGACATATTCTCTGAATTGCTCATCAGAATGGAGTATTTCCCTAACCATATTTAATAGGGTATATGTTTCAGCTTGTTCTTCAAGATTCAAAGACAGTCCTTTTGAGAAATACTCTCCTTTAGCTCGTGCTTGGTCATATTCTTCAAATTCTCTTTCAAGGATTTCAATTGGAGTTTCCTTTGCATATTCTTGAACTGTTGTTTTACGCATTGTTTTCAAAGTAGTAAATGCTTTTTCATCCTTCTTGTATGCTTTCAGGACAGCAATATTCTGACTGTAATAGTCTTCTTCAGATTCCAAGAG
Organism: Nanobdellota archaeon; assembly: GCA_042571645.1. Lineage (GTDB taxonomy): Archaea > Nanobdellota > Nanobdellia > Woesearchaeales > JBHPFW01 > JBHPFW01. The sequence goes on along the minus strand of JBHPFW010000007.1, from coordinate 47,232 downwards.
GTCTTTGATTGATCCTCCTTGTTCTAATCCTTCTGCTATGCCACTTAAATGTTTAATATATCCTGCTAATACTTCTTCCTCAGGAATTAGTTTAAGACCTTCTTCTGTCTTTAGATAATCAATAAATTTAGAATATTCATCTCTTATTTTAGTTCTTTGCCATTCAGTGATATAATCTCTCGACACAGCAGTTCTGTCAAAATCAGCATTCTGGCTTTCTTCATCTATCGCTCCTTGATATTTATTGAACTCTTCTGCTGATCCAAGAACTGTTCTCATTATTCTATTGCTATTAATTATGACAGAGAGATTTTCAAGATTTTCTTGCTGGAGGAAATCTCTTGTAAAATTTTCTGCATGATGGCCATCAAGTTTTTTGTTTTCTAGATATGACTTTACAAAAAATTCCCCTAATTCCGGATTGATATTTGAAATGAATTCATGAGTGAAATCCCATGCTTGATATTTTCTAAGTGCTTCAGGGAAATGTGTTGCAATGTAATCACTGACATGGATGTGTTTTGTATCCTTTTTCTTTTTTGAAGGATTAACAAGTGTTAGTTCTAGTGCAGTTCTTATTGTATATTCAGCAATGCCAAATTCTTCCATTAATTTTTTTGCACGTCTTATTTCACTTCCAAGACCCATTGCTTCAAGGTCATCGTCTCTTGTTGGATTGTAGGTTGTGTCAGGATTAGGCTCAGGTCGGGGGCCTTTTCCACCCATCCATTGTAAAACTTCCATTACATCTTTGTCTTTTCCTTCTTTTCCCCAACAAGCATATGTTAATGCAGTTAGTTTGCCTTTCTCAATATATTCAAATCCTCCACCTTTTTTCCTGACCTTGATTTTTTCTGTTGAATAAAGACCATTATCTCTTACATATTTTAGTGCTTTTTCCATACCCGGATCTTTCTCAGCTAATGGTCTATCATAATCTATTTTTGTTCCGTCACCTAATACCCAATCAGCAATAGTTTGGGGTACTTCAGAAGGTGTTCTACCAAGTTCTTGATTTATCAGAGATTTAAATGTCTTGACTGTTTTAACTGCTTTCCAGCCAGCTTCATATCCAGGAATAAGTTTAGCAATGTCGCGTATTCTATAGTCGACATCAGGTGTTCCTTCTCTCCAAGTTGAGATAGTGTCTGTGACTTCTTTTTCAACCTCAGCCCATAACCTTGGTGCTTCAGAATACTTGATTCCGCCGCCTTTTGCAGCAAAGTCAACAATATTTTCCTGCCTGTATAATTCTGTGGCAATAGAGATTGCCATAGCTCTTGCAGCATAGAAATAATACTGGCTTGATGGAGTAACAGGATGTCCGTCTCCTGCACATCTGGTTATGTGTTTATATAAACTTTGGATAATTGGCCAGAGGTTTTCTTCTTTGTTATCTAACAATAATCTTTGGAAATTACTTCTTGCTCCACCAGGAATACCATCATCAAGAACTTGAGAATTAACAGGCAGCCATCCATTTACTAAGTGTCTTCTTTCAGCATATGGGTAGAGTGCTTTACTCTCCTCTTGTACAACTTTTAGATCTATGCCTGTTGTGAATCTAGGATCTTTCTCTACTTTAGTGACAGTGCTTTCTGTAGGATAATGTGAATAATAATATGCCATTGTTTCAGGTACCACATCCACTACAACTTTCTCCTCTTCAGCACCAGGAACTGCTGCACCCTCTATAAATCCAATAATAGGATCTAAGCCACCAGTTGCATGGGCATGATAAACCATCTTTGTTTCAGCACCTATTTCTTTTCTGATAGCTCTCGCAAGATCTCGCATAAATTGTGGACTTCCCTGCCCTGACATGTCTTTAATACATAATTCAAATCTTTCATTGCCCGGCACAAATATTCCTGCATCCATGTATTCATGGAGTTTATTGATATAGTAATCAATAGAATAAATTCCTTCACCTAATTTTCTGTCTTCATTAAAACTTAGGGTTATTTGAAGTTTTGCATCTGTTTTTTCAAGTATTATATCACTGGATCTTTTTAGATCTCTAACGTCATTTGCCCAATTAAAATTTCTAAATACATCTATGCCCATTTGCCAATTAGTGACTAAGTATTCTTCAAGAACATCATCAGGCATGACTTCTAAGGAGTTAGCATTTCTGCCCCTTACTAAACTCAAGAAAGGAGTATTAGGTGCAACTTTTTTTGCTTCTACTAAAAAATCAAACCAACTCTCTTTGTTATGTTTTACAGCCATCTGAGGCTGCGCACCACCAAATTCAATTGCATCATATCCTGCCATGTCAGAATATGCTAAAACTTCAAGAGCAAGCTCAAGCGGCATCAAGGTTGCTTCATTGCTCTGGTGGCTGTCTCTTGTTCCATCAGTAATAAAACCTATTTTGTATAGGCCTTTTTCAGCCATTTCTTTTAATTTACGAAATCTTTCTTCTTCGTTTACTAAGAACTGCCTCTCTTCTAAGGTTGCTTTTTCACCATCATTTACTTTTTTTTCTAAAGAATCAACATCGTATTTTATTGCTGCTTCAGCCAACCCGTTACACCCCCTATATTGTTATAGGTATATATTAAGAGAGGGTAGCCAGCAGCCTATTAATAAAGTTTTTGAAATTTTAGTATTTAAAAGTACTAATTTTTTCCGAATTTCGCAATGTGTTTTTAAAGAAATATTTCTTAATAATATTTGTAACAAATATTTATATATCTGAGAGTTTATAAACAAATAATGGCCATTTATAAACAAGAAAAACTCCACAAAGATTCCAGAGTTAAGATACTCTGTGATAAAGAAGAACTAATTGACATAGCATTCAATGAATTAATTTCTCAAAGAAAAGTAATTGAAGATTACATAAAAAATAATCCTGAATTCGAAACTTCACTAAAACCAATAGAGAATGATCCGAATTCTCCAAATATAATCAAAGAAATGATTTCTGCTTCAAAAAACTCAGGCACAGGACCAATGGCAGCAGTTGCTGGTTTGCTCGCAGAAAAAGCTTGTAAAAAAATCTCAAACAAATGTGAAACAGTTATTGTGGAGAATGGCGGGGATATTTTTATCTCAACAAAAAATACTGTAATAATCGGATTGTTCTCTGGCAAAGAACACAGCCTGAACAAATTAGCTTTTAGAATAACTCCAGAAATAACTCCATTAGCTATTTGTTCTTCTTCTGGAAAAATGGGTCATTCTTTAAGTTTTGGAGAAGCAGATGTTGCTACAGTATTTTCAAAGTCTGCTGCATTAGCAGATTGTGTTGCTACAAATTTAGCCAACAAAATCAAAACACAACAAGATCTAGACCCAGCATTAGAATGGGCAAATACTATTGAGGGCATAATTGGTGCAATTGCAGTAAAAAATGAAAGAATCGGCATGATTGGAACTTTGCCGGAATTAATCAAGCATTCTGATGAGAAGTTGAAGGAGAAAGTAACTAAAGATCCAATCTATAATTTGTGAGCTTTGTTCTAAATTAGGTTAGCAGCTTCAAAAGTTTGTACGTTGGTTTGTAAGGTGCTGCGTCCCCGGATGGGGCGACCCCCCGCAACGCACAGAATTTTGTTATACCAAGAACTTTTGACCTTATGCCGCTAACCTAATTTAATAGCTCTTTTCATCACTATATTTTTAAATAAACAATCAAATTAGTTAATAAAAAGAGGTGTTTTCGTATTTCCAAGTCTAAACTTGATAATTTTATACAGGCAATTATTCCTCCTGCTTTAGTTCTGCTTCTTACTGTTACAATATTTGAGTTATTTTATGATATTACAAAGTATTCTCTTTGGATAGACCTTTTTGATGTATTTGTTATCACCATATTTGCAGTAGACCTTTATTTTAGATGGTTTGAAACACCTCATCTTGGGCAGTTTGTAAAAAAACATTATCTTGACATCATCGCAACCATTCCATTTAACTTCATATTTATCGGCATAGAGTATCTTGCTCTTACAAGAGCATTAAGAGGAGTAAGGATCCTCTCAAGGATGGCAAAATTTGCTCGCTATGGAAAATTAGTGAGATTAATAAGATTGGGTGCAAGAGCTCCGAGATTTTTAAGAATCCGCCATCATCTGAAAGAAGGAAAAGTCAAGAAAGTTCAGCCTCATGAAACTCAGATGAAAGGGGTGTTAAGTTTCAGAGTGATTTTGCTTGTTACAATAAACTCCATAATGGGAACTGGTATTTGGTTCCTAACTTCAGCTGGGGCAAAGCATGCCGGACCAGCTTCACTGATTTCATGGGGGGCTTTATCTTTAGTGGCAGTGTATATTGCAATGTGTTTTTCAGAATTAACCAGTATGTTTCCAAAAGCAGGCGGAGTATATGAGTTTGCAAAACAAACTTACGGCAGATTCTGGTCTTTTGTGATAGGGTGGACAACATCTATTGCAGGCAGTGTTACCATATCAATGCTTTTATTAGGGGCTCTTCAGTATATGATTCCGATAAAATATTCCTATGTTTACATTCCAATAGCAATTTTCCTCATATTGATGTTTAATTTCATTGCTTACAGAGGTATGCAGACCAGTACAATCATGCTTGTCGGTTTTGCACTGATTACACTAGCAACTATTACTGCTATAATTGTACCTGGAATTTTTACATTCAAACTGGATAATTTCTCACCATTCTTTGCATTTCCTGCAATTAATATTCTGCTGGCAATATTCTTTATTGCAGAAACATTTTTTGGCTGGGAAAGTGCTATTTTCCTGTCTGCAGAAACAAAAAATCCTTCAAAAGTAATGCCTAAGGCATTAATTTACGGAACTCTAGCAATCTCATTTTTTGCTTTGCTTCTCTCATTAACCGCTATGGGCGCAATACCTTGGCAGCAGTATGCAGAATCAGCAGCACCATTAAGGGATTTAGGAGGAGTTTACTTTGGGTTTGCAGGTACTATCATTTTCACTATTTTAGTAGCTACTTCAATAATAGGTGCCGTTGCAAGTTGGATTGTAACTGCTCCAAGATTGCTTATGGCTCTTGCAGAAGATAAATTATTTTTTGTGCAGTTTGCGAAAATACACCCAAAACATAAAAGTCCTTATGTTTCAATAATTTTCCAAGTGTTTGCAATCTCAGTTTTAGTAATAATCGGCGCAGGATCTTATGAAACCTTACTGCATCTGCTGATACCTCTGATATTGGTATTATACTCTGCTGTTCTTATGAGTGTAGTGATATTGAGATTTAAGAAACCAGATTTACCGAGGCCGTTCAAAACACCTTTCGGAAAAATTGGCCCGATATTTACAGTATTGTTTATGGGTTTTTTACTTGCAATGTTTATCCGCGAAACACATGGCGCAATGGATATGCTGAGGATTTCAGGCTCATTAATTTTATTTGGTATTCCAGCTTATTTTGCTATTGAGATTTTTTATGATCCAAAATATGTTAATATGAGAAAGAATTTATTTGCTAGAATAGCTCATCATTACCATGTAGCGCCATTTCCTGATCAGGTGTTTAAACATATATTAAGATTAGTCGGCAAACCAAATAAAAATTCAATAATTGTGGATTATGACTGTGGTATAGGGGGGTTTACAAAAAAGATTATTAAAAGAAATATACCCTTCAAGAAGATTTATGCTGTTGATAAATCATACGAAGAGTTAAAAGTATTCAAAGAAAAAGTTCCAGAAGAACATGATGAAAAAATTGATGTTTGCTTCCGTAAATCTTGGAAATTACCCAAGAACATTAAGAATATTGATATATTCTTTTCATCAAATTCATTGGGCTATATGAAGGATATTCCAATATTTCTAAAACATCTTAGGCAAGTTCTAACTAAAAATGGGGATTTCTGTTTCTACATAAAACACAGCATAGTTAATGTTACGCCAAATGCATTGATTGTTGAGGACAAGAAAGAAGTAGAAGAGCTATTTGGTAGAGAAGGACTTAAAGTGATTTATCACAAAAAAAGAAAAGGAATATTTAAAGAAGAAATCTTTATTTATGGTAAGAAGAAGTAAAATTCTATCCAAAATTAATCTGCATTGCCCTCACAGGACATACTGAAATGCAGCTTTCACAAGCAATACATTTCTTTTGATCAAATCCGATTTCTCTTGTTTTAGAGTCCTTGATGTATAGTGCTTCTGTTGGACACGCAACAACACATGCACCGCAGTTAATGCATTTTTTCTCATCTCTTGTTACATCCTTGCTTAATGGCTGTGTTTTTATTCCTAGTCCTTTAAGGTATTTATTTGCTTTTGTAAAATTTTCCTCACTACCAGTAAGTTCAATTACTGCTATGCCTTCTGCATCAGGATTTATATTAGCTTTCAGAATATTGACTGTAAGATCATATTCCTTGACTAGATTATTCATTATAGGGTCATCTATTGTTTCCTTGGGAAAATGCAGCACTATTTTTCTGGTTGGACTCATTTTTATTACCTGATATTCATTGGTTTGAATTTCTCTTTGTCTTCTATTGAAGGAATCATTTTTACTGGCTCAGTTAATATAAACTTGCCTTTTTTAATCCAGTCTTTAAGCTTGTTTGCGATATCCAAAGAGATATGGTAGCTGGATAATGATGCTGTCTTGATTTCTTTGCCTTTTACTTTGATTTTTCCTGATTTTAACTGAGCATAATTGACTTTACCAAGAACATTTGGTTTTCTGTTTGGATAGTCATCAGAATAATCAATAACTTCTGCAAATATATCTTCGTCTTTTACAGCACATTGTTTTAAGATCTGTTTGTTTAGTATCGGGATTGGGATTCCTACTCCAACTGCAAGTGAAGCACCATATCCTGTAAAACTAACTCCTCTTAAGTATTTTGAATCCATTTCTTTTAGATTTCCCACTAAAGATAATGTTCCTGAGCCGCCTTTTGGCACTCCAAGTTCTGTTCGTTCTACATGAGGATTGTGCTGTGTGCCATTCCAATATATGAAACCTTCTGCTCCACCCAAGAATATTTTTGTTCCTACACCGATTGTTCTGTATAATGGATCATTCATTAACGGACTTAATTGTCCAGTACCAGAGAAGTTTGCATTTCCCAGATCGGATTTTAGTTTTCCCATGTATGTGTAGATTGTTTTGTCTGATTTGTTTACAGCAACATTGTAGTTTTGATAGCAGTTTCTTGGGTTTGTAAGCATTGCTTCATTTATTTCTTTTAGATTTATTTTTGTTTCAATCTCTTTTCTTGGATAGCAGTCTGTGCCATAAGCTTCAGCTTTTAGTGTTACATCTTTTCCATCAACTAAATCTTGAATAACATGTCCTCCGCCATAATTAAATTTTCCAGGAAAAACTTTATTCAAAGGATCATCATCAGGCATTTCTGTAGCTCCAATGTATAAATCCACTGCTGCTATACCCGCATACGCACTAACACCATTTAACCATGCTTTTGTAATCTTGATTTTTGGATTAGAATGTCCTGTATTAAGGAATACACCAGAAGAACACATTGGCCCAAATGTAGCTGTAGTAACAACATCTACTTCCTCAAATGCCTTGTCAAGCCCTTTCTTTTCTACAATATCAATAATCTCTTCTGCAGTAACCACTACTACAGTGCCTTTCTTTATCTTCTCATTGATTTCTGCATAAGTTCTTGTTTCAGCCATATTATAGTACAGTCTGGCCCCTTATATATAAATAATGCTGATAGGGTTATTCTTATTGGAATAATTCAAGTGGGGGTATATTATGCAGGGTCATTTATATACTCCCTAGATAAAGCTTAAATATATCTGTATGTTCCTATTTGTTTGGGAAGCGGTTCATGAAAAAAAATTCACCTATTTTAAAGCTTGGCAAATATATTCCGGTTACTATAAACGGAGAAGGTAATATGGATATCGAAGCTCTTCGATTAGAAGCCAAATGGGAAGATATTCTTCGTCCTTCCTTTTTGTATGAAGCAACTTTATCTGATGGAACCACAACTACACTGGCTTCTAAAAAAGGTTTTTCTCCTGGGCAAACAATAGAGAATGCAGTTTTGTTATATGATCCTGGAAATAATAATCCAATCTTAAAACCAGTAAATGAATTATCTTCGCTAGAAGCAGATATGCTTTGTTTGGAAGTAAATTCTTTGTATGCTGATTTAGAGCGTCTTGAAGAAGGTCTTCCTACTTTACTTGCAGGTCATCTAGGTTATTGGACAGCCACAGATATAGAAAGGGGAGCCTTAAACTACGGTGGTTTAATAGATGTTGGATCAATTGGAGCAATAAATGTACTGGACAATTACAAAGAAAAATCAGTTGTCGGAGCAAAATTTGTAGTAGGTAATTATACTGGAGAACCGATAATTGGTAAATATCCTATCTGTATTCCAAAATGGTTTGTTGCACTGGAAAAATATAAATTATCAAACGGCTGCACATTGTTCATTGTAGATAATCCATCTTTTCATATGGGGCCAAATGATTCCTATAATCCCTTAGACAGGTCTACTCCGCCAGAAATACTTCATCCAAAACCGCCAATTGATATGGGGATGTTTAATGGTGTTGAGAATTAGAATAACCTTTCTTTAAACAAACCTTCCTAACTTAGTCTCTGACTCCTGTTTTTGTTTTTCTATAGAATAAGCCAACATGAATAGTAAATCAGAAACTCTGTTAATATACTTAAAGCAAACAGGCCTTATTTTACCATCGCGCAACATAGGCACCATATTTCGTTCTAACATCCTCAACCTGACTCTGCATTCATTCAAATGAACTGCTTCAACATCTCTAAAACGCAAAAACTGTTTTGGATAGCCACCTAAATCTTGAATCTTTCTTTCTATCATAGCAATGTCTTCTTCTGTTATTTCGTCATTTATATTTCTGCCAGTTCCGCCTAAACTCACTTCTCCGCCAAGCTGCCATAATTTTCTGTCAACATAATCCAGAATTGCAATATATTCTTTATTTTTGATGTGCAGTTTAGCCATGTCTAAACTTGCAAGAACAAAATCAATATCTCCATTTGTACTGATAACTAAACTGTCTTTTTCTACAATATCATTAGAATACGTTCTTGTCGTACCAGCATCACCAATTTTTGTGTATAAAGCAGGAGCCATTTTAGTTAATAATAATTTCAAATTATGTTCTTTTTATTGTTTGTGAAAACAATCGACTAGTGACAACTAAAAATAATTATTTTCACTAATGAAAATATTAACTGCAGTATGAAAACGAACAATTACTGCAAACTGCACATCCTTCTTTGAAGATCATAGCACTCTTGCATTCAGGACACATTTCTTTACCAGGTGCTTCAGTAGGATTAACTGCTTCTTGGACAGTTAGGTCTGGATTAGTTGATACTATGCCCTGTTGTTCTTTTTTAGGCATTTCTTTGGGTGTTTTTTGCTGTGTTTGTGGAACAGGAGCTTTAGCCTTCTCCTCCTTTGTCTTTTTAACTGTAGCAATATTAAGCACTTGATTATCTAAGCTGCCATCACGATAAATTGTAACACCTTTACAGCCAAGTTCCCAAGCAAGCATATAACCAGTTTCTACGTCTTTAATATTAGCATCTCCAGGGAAGTTGATTGTTTTTGAAATACTGCTGTCCACCCATTTCTGGAATGCTGCCTGCATTTTGATATGCCATTCAGGTGTTATATCCTGAGCTGTCACAAATACTCTCTTAACATCATCAGGAATCTCATCTAATGTCTGCAAAGAACCAACTTCTGCTATTTTTCTCATTAATGCTTCAGAATAAAATCCTCTGTCTTTAGCAATTTTTTCAAAATAATGATTAGCATAAACAAATTGTGTGCCGTCCATAACATTTTTGATATAACAGATAGCAAAATTTGGCTCTAATCCACCAGAAGCTTCTGCAATCATGCCTATTGTTCCAGTAGGTGCTATAGTTGTTATTGCGCCGTTTCTTCTTTTTATGCCGGCTTTTTCATGATCTGACCCTTCATATCCAGGGAAACATCCACGTTCTTCTGCAAGCTGTTGAGATTTCTTGTCAGCTTCTTCAAAAATGAACTTCATTATTTTTTCTCCCCATGCTATGCCCTCATCAGAATCATAAGGAATACCCAGTCTGTACAAAACATCTGCAAATCCCATCATTCCTAATCCGATTTTTCTTGTCTTACGCGACATATCTCCAATTTCAGGGATAGGATACTTATTCATATCAATAACATTATCTAAGAAGTGGACAGCATCATGCACCGCGTCTCTCAGTCTGTCCCAATCCATGTCTTTTTCATCAGCCATCATGAACTTATTCAAATTAACAGAGCCAAGATTACAGCTTTCAAATGGCAGTAATGGCTGTTCACCGCAAGGGTTAGTTGCTTCTATCTGCCCAAGATGTTTCACAGGGTTTTTCTCATTAACTCTGTCAATAAACACCAAACCAGGATCTCCTCTTTTCCAGGCCATTGTTAGAATATTATCAAATACAGCTCTTGCAGAAAACATTCCCGCAACACTTCCATCTTTTGGGTTGATTAGCTCATAATCTTCATTTTTTTCCAGGGCTTCCATGAATCGGTTAGTTATGCCAACAGAAATATTGAAGTTATTTAGTGTTTTTCCATCAGCCTTAAGGTTGATGAATTCAAGAATATCAGGATGATCTATACGCAGAACACCCATATTAGCTCCTCTTCTTTTGCCTCCTTGCTTTATTGCTTCTGTGGCAGAGTCAAAGACTTTCATAAAACTAATAGGTCCAGAACTTACACCATGAGTGCTTTTTACATTATCATTTTTTGGTCGTAATCTTGAAAAACTAAAACCTGTGCCTCCTCCAGATTTATGGATCAAGGCAGCATTCTTGAGAGCAGTAAATATTCCTTCCATGGAATCCTCAACTGGAATAACAAAACAAGCAGAAAGCTGCTGGATGTCTGTTCCAGCATTCATTATTGTTGGAGAATTAGGCAAAAACTCTAGCTTGCACATCATTTGGAAAAACTTGTCTGAGGCTTTTTCAGTATCTGTACCGTAATTCCTCTCGGCTTGAGCAATATTATTAGCAATTCTTTTCCACATTGTTGTGGGTGTTTCTATTGTTTTTCCGTCTTTATCCTTTAGAAGATATCTTTTCTTCAGCACAGTCAGCGCATTTAAGCTGACAGGACATTCCTCATCAATCTTACCGTCAAGCTCTGCTTTTTTAGCTTCTCTAAGATCTGATCTTTTCTGTCTGTAAGATATGAATGCTTTAGCAGTTCTTATATGACCTTCCCTTAATAGAGTGTCTTCAATAATATCTTGTATCTCTTCAACAGCAGGTATAGATCTCTTATGGAATTTTTCATTTATAGCTTCCATGACTTTGTCAGCTAAAAGTTCTGCTCTTCTTCGATTATCTCCCCCAATTGACTGGGCAGCCTTGAATACTGCGTTTACTATCTTCTCTCTATCAAAATCAACTATTCTACCATCTCTTTTTCTTATCTGAGAAATTGTATCAGCTTTGCTTTTCTTTAGCGGGGGTTCTTTTTCGGGAGACTCTACCATCTACTTCACCTGTTTTTACTGTGGAATGATTTGCTTAAATTGCCTGAGATACCTGCCTTGGGCCTTGTGGGCCAGAACACAAGTTATAGGGCCTCAGGATGATGCTCAGACACAATATGTTGTGTCGAATAGTTTTGCAAGACGTACTAGTATTTAAATATTTTCAAAGTGAAATCTATAGAAAATAATCGTAAGATTAAAGAATTAATTATTGTTGTCAGTTTTTGATGATTTTAGCTAAGAAAATGCACAAACATTAAAAATAAGAAACGAGAAGATTACTAAAAAGAGGTTTCAGGGTAAAATTATGGAATTACAAAGTCAAATAATACTCCTAGCAAGTATGATCATATTATCTGGGTTTTTCTCTGGTTCAGAACTAGCATTATTCAGCCTAAGTAGATTAAGACTAAAACATCTTCTGAAGAATAATGTAAAAGGAGCAAAAACTTTAGAAAAATTAAAGAAAAACCCTCAAAGACTGCTGATCACTATTCTGATTGGCAATAATATTGTGAATGTGGGTGCATCTGCTTTGGCTACTGCAATTGCTATAGAACTTTCCATGAATTTTGCCGTAGGTATAGCTACTGGAGTAATGACTTTATTGATTTTAATTTTTGGAGAAATAACACCTAAGTCCTTAGCAACAACCCACAGAGAAAAGATCTCTATTATCGTAGCAAAACCAATACTTATCTTACAAACAATGCTTTTACCGATTGTAATATTATTTGAAATTTTCACTAACCTTATGACAAGAGCTTCTGGGAAAAAAGAAAAACCCTTAGTTACAGAAGAAGAACTCAAGACATATGTTTCAATTGGCAGCGAGATAGGCCAGATTAACGAATCTGAGTCAGAGATGATCCACAGGATTTTCAAGTTTGATGATCTTGAAGCTAAAGATGTTATGACTCCCCGGAACAAAATGATTTGCGCTCCAGAAGATACCAAGATAAAAGATATCGGTAAGTTCTTTCAAAAAGAAGGACACTCCAGAATACCCATTTACAAAGATAACCTTGATTACATTAATGGTTTTGTACATCTTTTTGATGTACAGAGAGCAATGCAGGATGTTAAAAGGAAATCTAAGGAAATAAAAACAATAAAAAGACCAATCTTATTTGTTCCTGAGTCTAAAAAACTTGATTCATTGTTAAGATTTTTCCAGAGAAAAAAAGCCCACATAGCCATGGTGGTAGATGAATTTGGCACAAACATAGGCTTAATAACAATCGAAGATGTTCTCGAGGAGATTGTTGGGGAAATAATCGATGAAACAGAAAAAATTGAGCCTATGGTAAAGAGAATATCTCAAAACACATATCGTGTTGAAGCTAGAGCAGATGTTGATGAAGTGAATGATAAATGTAAATTAGATATTCCTGAAAAAGAAGCACCATACACTATTTCCAGCTATATTTTGCATGAGCTTGGCAGAATTCCTGAAGAAGGAGAAATCATTAAATTCCCTGGCTGTGAGATAAAGATTGAAGAACGCCAGAAAAATACGATTAACACGATTATTGTGAAGAGATTAAGTAAGAAAAAGTAATTATTTCTTCTTAACCACAAACATTGCATGATCCTTCTCAAAAGGATCTAATTCTCTATAATCCACTATTGTGATCTCTCTTTCTAATTGCGCTCTGATTTGTTTGTAGATTTCTTTTGGTTTTTTGGTTACATCGACACTTCTGGATTTTAAAGCCAATAATCCAAAACCGCCTTTTTTCAGGAACATTTTACAATTCTTTAAGAAAATTTCTGCCTGGTTTTTCTGGGCAATATCCATATATACAATATCTGCTTCTAGAATTTTGTTAGCATAAGTTTCTGGTTTGTTTGCATCTGCCAGCATTATTGTCATATTAGAACGATCTTCACATACAGCCACCAATTCTCTAGCTACTCTTGGAGCAAACTCAACACAAAATACTTTTCCTCCATCACCAACAATATCAGAAACATGACTTGGAGTAGTACCAGTACTAGCCCCCAGATAGAGTATGGTTTGATCATCTTTAAACCCTGTTTGGCTTATAGCTTTCATCATTGATGCAGCTAATTTAGATCTGTTTGGATCAAAAGTTCTATACTCAACACCACCCTCTGAAATAAGATCTTCTCCATAAACCTTTTTGCCTTTAGAGAGATTTTTAGTTAGCAAAACCTTATGCTTGCCTTTTCTCATTTCGTATATATTAGGAAACCTAGTCTTATTAATCATTTAAGCCTCTTTTCAATATCTGCTTTTAATTTATCACCGACAAATTCTCCTTTGAAATAATCAACTTTTGAAGCAATGCTTATTTTATCTGCCACTAATCTTGCAACTTTTCCTTTATTTTTTCTGTCAGCTTTCATAATATAAGGATGATTTATCAGCACACCATATTTTGGCGGCCTAGCTCCTGTTTTCAAATGCCTAAACAATGCTTTCTCAGCACCAAGCATTTGAATAGTAGAAGCAGGAAATTCTGACATTTTTTTGAGGCTGCCAGCCAAGCTAATTAGGTTAGCGCCAATTGTCGGGCCTGTTATTTCCAAAACATTAGGACAGACCTGTTTCATTATTGTTTCAAGATAATCTGTTTGTTTCTGCCTTAACTCAAACACCTGTTGCAGTTCTTTTGCAAACTCAATTATCGCTTCAACATCTTCTTTCTCTAAATCTGCTCCCATTGTAGTAGCTTGATCAGCTCCAATTTCAGCAAGCAGTTCTTTTTTGTCTTTCTGAATTATTAGTTCTGTGAATTTCTCATGGCTATCTAAACTCTTTGAAAACTCAGGATTATACAGCTCATACCATTCTCTCAATCGTTTTGCCATCATATTCGAAATTTTATTCAATTCTTCGATATGATTTATTGTCTGCATGACAAGCAAATCTTTTTTAACAGACTTTTTTATCTTGTTTTTTGCTATGATTATGTTGTTTTGCCTTAGTTTTTCTGATTCTTCTTTGTTTTCTTTTAGTTTTTGCGATATTTTAGAAAAAGCATCTTGATTCCACATAATATCTGTATTATTTTGAGGTTCTTTTTTGAAACCAATGTAGAGTACTTTGTCTTTTTGTTTCTGGATAAGTTCTTTTTCTTCTTCTAACCATTCGCCTTGCTCAAGAAGTTCGTTATTAGAGATGATTTTATCTTTAGAAAATTCTATTTTTTCAGCTATTTCAAAGCTGTCTGAAAACAGGTATGCACCAGTAATATTGCTATAGAGTATTGCCATTAGTTCACCATATCAATAAAATACTTATGTATTCTTAAATCTTTACCAAGTTCTGGATGGAAAGTCGACACCAAAATATTATCCTGTCGTACAAGTACACTCTCTCCATTAAATTCTGCCAATGACTTCACAACACCATTATTGGCTTTTATCTTTGGTGCTCTGATAAAAATTCCATGAAATTTTCCAATTCCTTCAATGTCTAGATCTGTTTCAAAGCTTTCTAATTGTCCGCCATAAGCATTTCTATCAGCAGTAATATCTATCAACCCAAGAGAAGTTTGGCCTTTTTCTAAATCTCCTTTAAGATTTTTAGCTAAAACAATTGCTCCAGCACAAGTTCCAAATATGGGCATTCCTGTTCCAGCAAATTTCTTGATTGCAGAATCTAATTTGTATTGTTTCATTAATTTTGTTATTGTAGTTGATTCTCCGCCAGGGATTATTAAACCATCTATTCCTTCAAGCTGTTCAGGTTTTCTAATTTCAACTACTTCTGCATCTAATTTATTCAGAATTGTTTTGTGTTCTTCAATATCTCCTTGTAATGCAAGTATGCCGATTTTCATTGTGAGAAAAAATTACCATCCTCTCTTAGCCATTTTGACTTTGAGAGTTTCTATTTCCTGGCCAGGCATTGCTTCTCCTAGTCCTTCAGATACTTTTGCAACAATTTTTGGATCATTAAAATGAGTTGTAGCCTGGACAATTGCCTTTGCACGAGCACTAGGATTTTTTGATTTGAATATTCCACTACCAACAAACACACCATCACATCCAAGCTGCATCATCAATGAAGCATCTGCAGGTGTTGCTATTCCCCCAGCAGCAAAATTTACAACAGGCAGTCTCTGTAATTTTTTAACTGTTTCAACAAGGTTTACTGGTACTCGATATTCAATTGCTTTTTTCTTTAACTGGCCATTACTCATTTTTTGTAATGCTTTGATCTCAGCTTTAATCATTTTCATATGCCTTACAGCTTCAACAACATTTCCAGTGCCTGCTTCGCCTTTTGTTCTGATCATTGCAGCACCTTCATTTATTCTTCGCAATGCTTCTCCTAAATCAGTTGCACCGCAAACAAACGGAACTTTGTAATTGTGCTTGTTGACATGAGCATTTTCATCTGCTGGTGTAAGAACCTCAGATTCATCAATATAATCAATACCAAGTGCTTCAAGAATTTGTGCTTCAACAAAATGCCCTATCCTGGTTTTTGCCATCACCGGTATTGTGACTGCTTTCATAATGCCTTTAATCATCTTAGGATCAGACATCCTGGCTACTCCACCATCTGCTCTTATATCTGCTGGAACTCTTTCTAATGCCATTACAGCGCATGCACCAGCTTTTTCTGCTATCTTAGCATGCTCAGGAGTAACTACATCCATTATTACTCCACCTTTAAGCATCTGTGCTAGGCCTTTTTTTGTTGTGAAAGTGCTTTTTTCTACTATTTTAAACCCCTCTTAAGCCATTTTTGGGATTTGGGAGTAGTATATAAAGGTTTTTGTGGGGTTATAAAGTTCTCATAATAATTATTAGCTATATTGAAAATAATTTAAAGTATTTTGTTTCCTTTTTATGACAGGTGTATTAAAAAAATAACAATCCAAACAAACTTTTAAATACAGGAATATCTTTTTGTATAATGAATCTTTAATAGGGAAATTAAAATGAAAGAACACCAGCTTGAATGCATGATTAAACAAACAAAAGAAGGACTTAAATGTGCTTATTGTGATGCTAAGATTGAAAAACTTGAAACAGAGCATGTGCAGGGTATAATGTATAAAACAGCTGATTGTCCTGAATGTCACAGAAAATTATATTGCAAATTTGAGTTCTTGGGTTCTGGTCATGATGATATCCAGTCTGAGCTTGAAAAAGGAATAAGAACATGGAAAGACACTAAAACAAAAAGTGTTAGGATAAGAGACAAAAGAGAACAATGGAGGAAAAAGAATCCAGATGAGTTTGAATGAATTCTAAAATAATCTTATTCTATAATTGTGCCTTTAATTTTTTCTTTTTCATCAAGAATTTTTTTAAGATTAGTCAAGTCTGTTCCTTTTGCAATAATCACTTTTGTCTTGTTTTTCTGAGCTAATTTACTAGCAATTGGATCAAACGGCAAACTCAATCTCGGAGACCATTTATTTCCTGTAATTTTCCTGAATTCTTTCCAGGTAGTTTTCTTAATTTTTTTTGCATTCTTAAACTTTCGAGGATCTTTTGTATAAGCATATTCAATATTAGAAAGATTTATCACAGTTTTTGCGCCTAAATGTTTTGCTATCATAATCGCATCATAATCTGTACTTCTTCCAGGTTTCCAGCCGCAACCAATAACGATTTTTTTACTAATTTTTGGTTTTTTTGAATAATCATGAATCACTTCATGATGAGAATGTTCATGGAATAGAACTCTTAACAAAAATCCATTCAGATGTGTTGCAGATATTCCCAACCAATCCAATGCTTCATCATCTAATTTCCTAATTTTCTTGGCTGCTTCAACATATCTTCTGCTTAATCCACCTCCTCCGCAGACTATTGCAAACTTATATCCTTTTTTTACATAACTGAGAATAAGTTCTCTGAATTTCTTTAAGAAAGCATGATCTGGCTTGTCACCAGGTATTATAATTGAGCCACCTAAGGATAATACTACTGTTTTTTTCATTTTAATAGCTATTTATAGAGGTTCATTTATATTTTTAATGGAATAATTAAGTGAAATAGAAGTCTAATAAAATAGTTTTAAGATGATTTATGCCTCTGACTTTTCTTCTGTATTCATAACCAATAGCAACTCCCTCACTGTAAAACGTTCCCCGATATCCTTTTTCTATCATCACATCCCTTTTCCTGACAATTTCCTCCATTCTTTCCATTACTCTTTCAGGACTGTTTTTCTTATCAGGAATTTCATATAAATCACCAGTATGTATAAGAAAGTATATCAAAGGATCATCAGTAATTAGGCGATTTCCATTAATAAAAATTCCGCCACCACTACCATTTTCAAGGTTGTATTCTATCTCAGCCTTTTTATTTCTTATAATATTAGCTTTTTCAAACCCATTTTCTTCAGCTAATCTAGAATAAAATTCACCGAATTCTTCAGTAGTTTCAAAAATTCCCATAAATAGAAGTAGTGGATATTTGGTATATAAGCTTTTTCAAATCTATTTTAAAAGAATCTCAACAACCTTAGCAAACACAGGTCTTGTTAAGAACACACCAAAACTTACACCAACAATTGTGGTGAATGCAAATCCTTTCAATAATCCAGCACCTGCAAATAGCAAGGGCACCATGCTCACAACAACTGTAAAATAAGATCCCATTATTACAAAGAAAGCATTTTTTATTCTTTTTTTCCAATCAAGTACTGCAGCCTGTGCAGACCCTGACTTTATTTCATCTGTAATAATTATCTGGTCATCCACACCAGTACCTGCTGCTACAATAATTCCCGCAATTCCTGCTAGATCAAGATTCCATCTGATTAAGGATGCAAATCCAAGTAATAGAACAATCTCAGCCAACATAGTACTCATTATTGCGGTAGAGATTATCCAGTCTCTGTATCTTATGAGGACAACTATACCCACAGATAAAATGATTAATACTCCTAAAAGCAGAACATTGCTTATGAAATTTTCCCCTAGTAAAGGCGATATTGTATCTGCTTTTACCACATTGAATTTTACAGGCAAACTTCCAGTAATAAGGATTGTTTGTAACCTTTTCATATTATCTAAAGTATTTTTCATGGCTTCTTGCTGAGTTGCTCCAACACCAGAACCAGAAATAGCAATTTCTGTGACAGATCTTCCCCTTAAACTGCCTCCAACAAGAAGTGTATCAACAAGTTCATCGTCAAGATATAATGAGATGTTTTGTGTCAGATATTCTTCACCATTTCTAATAATTACTCCAAGCTTTTTTGTTATATCAGATTGCCTTTGAGCTGCTTCAGGAGTTACAGATATTGAGAAATGAAATCCACAGAACCATTGATCTGCGGCAGCAGGTCTGCATGGATTTCTTGGGTCTACTCCTGAACAGTCAGCAGTTCTGCATACATGGGTTATGTCTGTGCCTCCTCTAAATACAACATCTTCCCCAATTTTTGATTCAAATTTTCCCTGTTTAGCTAATAGATCTTTGACTTCTCTTTCATTTGTACCAGGTATTTCAATTAGAATGTAGTTATTTCCAGAAAGGTCTCCAGCCTGCCTTATTATCACGTCACTTAATCCAAAAACATTAAGACGTTGGCCCATACTTGTTATGGCTAACTCCATATCTTCCGGGCTAACTTCTCCCTCGGGCTGAAGCAATACTCTTGTGCCGCCTTCAAGATCAAGGCCTTTTCTTATATTGCTTTTTGGAGCATCATAAACTACTAAGCCTAAATCCTCAACACCGATAATTCTTGTTTCTTTTTTTGTTACATTGATTGTTTCATTCACAGTTTCATTAAATACAAATTCTTCTCCTGTCTCTTCATCAACCTCAGTCACTTCCACTATTTCAGTAACTGTCTTTTCTTCTGTCTCATTCAATTCAATTGTCTCTGTTTCTGGTCTAACTCTAAGCCTATATGCTCCTTTGTTTGTTTCAATGGTGACTGTTTGATTAACTTCAAAATCTTCAATTAGTTTATGATAATCTGCCTCATTCATAACCAGCTCTCCATTAATTGCGTGAATAACTTCTCTGCTGACAGGATTGCTATTTGGTTTGGGGCTTTCTAATCTTGCATAAGCTGCTGCACTATCTTTAATAACAGTTCTTATAGCTGCACCTTCCCTATATGGACTAGGATTAATTGCTACAATCATAGCTAGTAAGAACACGACAAGGATTATTACCCTAACATTTGTAAATATCTTTTTCAGCTTACTCATCTTTATTCAGTGTGTTGTTTCTTTGCTTTTTTTCTTGGCATTATATTTTCAACATACCATCTTATTATGCCGGCATTTTGCATCCAGGTGTAAAATATATCTGCTATCAATCCAATCAGGAGTATGGTCATTATTTCTTTTAATGCATCTGATTCAACAAAGATTAATGCCACAGTAACTGCTACTGCAGTAGTTAGGGTCATTGTGATTCCTGTTTTGAATGCTTTGAATAATTTTTGATTCATAGACAGATTTCCCTCACTCTTTAGCACTCTAGTGCTAAGCAGGATATCTGTATCAACAGAATAACCAATAAGCATCAATAATGCAGCAATTCCAGCTGCAGTCACTTTCATGCCAAGAATATTTATGATTGCGATTGTTGTTATTATGTCTGTTAAAGCACATAGCACAATAGCAGCACTTGGGATAGGAACTCTGAAATATATGAAAACCACTATTGCCATGAATATGAATGCCATCAGTACAGCTCTCAATGTTTCCTTGAAGAAGCTTTTACCTAAACTTGAGCCTATTGTTGTTATGTCATAATTTTCTTTTTCTCCAATTTTAGCATCCAGTTTTTCAACCAATAAATCTATATCCTCTTTTTTCTCAAGATCAGAATCAATAATTATGCCTGTAACTTTTGTAGCTGAGGTTAACAACCTAACACTTATGTCTGCTTCTAAAAATTCCCGCCTTAAATATTCTTGCAGAGCATCTTTGTCAACACTCTTTTCTGTTGGTATTGTTATAGTTGTGCCTCCTTTTAGAGAGACGCCTTTCTGGATGAAATCTCCTGTAGAAGCAACCTGATAGCCTATTTGACCTATTGCCAGAAATAGTATTATAGTTGACAAAAGAAGAAGCAGTTTGTAATTCTCATTATACCAATCACCAAAAGATCCTATTCTTGGCTTATGTTTTCCATGATGTGCTGCTTCATGTGGGTGTTTATGAGCAGAATGACTACCACGTTCATGAGTTTTATGTTCTTTGACCAGTGCCTTTAATCTGGCTTTTTCTCTTCTTTTGGCTTTTTTGCCCCCCATAAGGACTCAGGGGGAAGAAAGTGATTTATAAAGCTTTTGCTGAAAGGTTTTAGGAATCAAATTAAGGACCGCTCTGACGCAGCCCACTTCAGATCGGCTCTAACATAGCTTTTAACACCATTTTAAAAAAACCTTTAAATACTACCTATTCTGAGATATTAATAAAAGAGGTGGTTGTTTATCAAAGTTAGTGATGGCGGGGATATATCTATACAAGACCTTGTTGTTTATAATGTGATGTTTTATGTTCCCTTAGGAATTGCTTTGTTTATTTCTTTGGAGGGCGGAAAAAGGCTTTCCGGGTTTCTTAACACAACACCTCTTGTTGCTATGGAAATTTTGATGGTGCTTTTGATAATGCCTGTCTTTCTTTTTATTGTGCCTTTTATACAGAAAAGAGAAAGTACTCAGGGTGTAAGATATTCTTTGCTGGCAGTTTTGATGATAGGATTAGGCATGACTTTGCCTTCTATAATGAAGGGCCATTACAGATTGCTCTTTAATGAGCTTACTTATATGGCGTCATATATTCTTATAACATTTATTTATGCTCCAGAGGTTTTGGGCATAGAAACAGATATTAAGGATTGGTTTAAACATAAAAAGCAATTTATCATTGTTTTTGTCTATGTTTCTATTCTTCTTCTTTACATCACAGGGTTTGGTTTTATTTATCAGGAGATTCATATTGCTTCGCCAGATGCTTTTTCTGTGCCAAATCAAATGCCAGGTGAGACATTAGGTTTACCAACATTCATATATTACAGTATTGTGACTTTTGCAACAATAGGTTATGGTGAGATACTTCCTGTGTCAACTGCTGCTCGTTTTGTTGTAGGAGTGGAAGCGGTTTTCGGGTTAGTGATAAATGTATTGTTTATAGCAATATTGCTGGTGTTTGTTTCTGGCAGCCAGTCAAGGATATTGGTCAAGGAAGAAGAAGAGATTGAGGCAGAAGAGAAAGAACTCAAAAAAGAGGAAGCTGAATTGGCAGAAGAGAGAAAACGAATGAGACACGAAGAGATGGAAATAAAAGAAGTCAAAAAAGAAGTTTCTGAAGTTAAGAAAGCAGAAGAAAAAGAAGTGGTGGATTTAGATAAGTTAACATCTGCTTTGAAGAAATTGAAGTGAGTAGATTAATGAAATAAATACAAGATTTAGGTTACTTTGATAAAAATCTTTTTAAATTAGATTGTCAAATATATTAAGATGGTAAGAAAAGAAGATAATGAAACTTTAAATCATAATTTCTTGTTAATTTCTATTGTTGCGATTGTGGCTGTTATGGGGGTATTTGTAGTTATGTTATCTCCGAGGGATGCGGCTTTTTCTGAACAGTCTACAATATTTATGGCTGAAGAATTTCAGGAGGATATACTTGATTCTGATTTAGCGGGAATGGCATTTTTAGAAGAGGGTAATAGTGTTCAGGATGATGGTGCCATCTTTGTTTATAGAATGTTTAGGATAATGTTGGATAGGAGTCATCAAGCCATAGAAAATAATTGTGATGGTTTTAATTTTTGGGGTGATAAGCTTAATTCAGGCGAGATTACGAAAAAACAAATTTCAGATCGTTTTAACACGCAATATCACGGCAAAGATGTAACTGATGAGATATTTGTTAAGAGATTGTATCAAGTACTACTTAATAGAGATCCTGAGCCAAATGCCATTAAAACCAGGGTAGGCGCGCTTAGAAATGCTAGAAGTATATCAGATGCTACATGGGTAAGGAAGAAATGGGATATGTACAATGGAGTGATGGGATCTGCAGAATATAGAAATGATCCTGAGTTGCATTCAGAAAATGTGCCTTGTGTAGTTTCCACACCTCCTCTTGTAACTGGCTGTTATCTAGATATTGTATCAAATGTAGATAGCATGTTAGCAAGTTCTCAAGATGAAGTATTTATTGGAGAATCTCTTGAAGATTGTAAAAGTTATGCTTTTGCGAATAAATATGCAGACAAACTAGATTTCTTAAGGCTGGTGTTAAAGAATAATCTCAACAAAAAAGATAAATTGGATTATGAACTAGGGAGTATTTCTTCAAATAAGGATTATGTAATAAAATATAAAGATTATTCTACTACTACTAAAAAAGGTGGTCCGAAAACAACTATATTAACTGCTCAAACAAGGAGTGATAAATGTGAGTTAGTATATTTTTTCGGGGTTGAATTATTTTGTTTTAATGAAGTTATAGACAGTGAAAAATCAGACAATTTAAAATCAGTTATAGCCCCACTAACTTTTTTGATGATTGCAGGAAATTCAAACAGCAGTAATACTATTTTAATGAAACATATAGAACCTTTTGACTTCTTAAAAGAGGAAAAAATAGTTTTTGTTGACGGAACAAATATGGGGGCTCTTAAAGCCATAAATATGTATTATCTAACTGATACTGACCCAAACATACGTTGCAAAGAAGAGGGTTACGAAGGTGCTGCTAATTTCCAATGGCGAAATAAATTATCAAAGCGACACGAAGTGGTGGAGGCTTATACTACTGAAGAGCGGGATAGTGGAACTATTTACCTACGCCCGCCACCAGCTTCTGCAAAATTTGTTACATTCTTTTGCAGATTTGATGGATTTGAAAAAAGAATATCTTATTCAGGAATTTTGTATCATGAGGGAAATCATAAATTTCAAGGCGGGCACAAAAAAAATGGCTGTAATCGCGGTTCACATGGAGGAGATTGCGGCTGGCGATCAGTATTTGGGGCTCATGTTAATTATTTGTATGATGCTTCTCAAAATGATTTTTTGACTTGTTCAGAAAGAAAACAACTCTATCGGGAATTAGAGAAAGTGCTTATTAGAGTGACAATAGGTGTTAAAGACCCTCCACCAGCTATTCAAGATTTAAAAGAACCAGTATGCTCTTAAGGTTTTACTAAAGCTTATAAACCAAATCAAATTCTCCTTATTTTATGACCAAAACAACAAACTTCCAGCGTGCAATATTCCTTTCTTGGTATTGTAGTGTAGGTGATTGTAAATTCTGTTATATGTCTACACAAAAAGACAAAATCAAGGATCCAAAAAAAGCTAGAAGAAGAGTTGAATCAGTAATTGCAGAAGCAATTATTACAAAAGCTTATGGCTGGGATATTGAGTTTATTTCTGGAGGTTATCATTCCTTTTCAATTTCCGAACTTGTCAACATTACAAAACATATATGCCAAATCTACGGAAAAAAACTTTGGCTCAATATAGGCACATTCAAGAAACAAGAATTAGAGAAATTCTTGCCTTATATAGAAGGTGTAGCAGGCACAATTGAAACAATAAATGATGAAGTAAGAAAGGATGTTTGTCCATCTAAACCAATTGAGCCAATTATGGAAATGTTCAAAGCATGCGACGAACTAAATCTTAAGAAAGGTATTACAATAATAATCGGCCTCGGCGAGACAGAACAAGACATTCCAAAACTAATTGATTTTATTAAGAAAAATAATATAGGGCGAATCACTCTTTACACATTAAATCCTCATGAAGGCACCCAATTTGATAAACCCCCAGAAACTGATTATTTCATAAAATGGATTTCAGCAGTAAAAAAAGAATGCCCTGACACAGAGCTTATTGCAGGCAGTTGGGTTGATCGTCCAGATGAAATAAGAAAATCTCTTGAAGCAGGAGCAAATTATTTTACAAAATTCCCAGCAATAAAATTATTCAACTCCAAACATGCAAAACGTATAGAAACTGAAATAAAACAAGCAGGCAGAGAATTTATTGGCACATTCACAGAGTTTAGGGAAATTGATGTTGATAAGGAATTGACATTCTTAGATGTGGATGATTCTTCAAAGCTCAAAATTAAAGAAAAAGTAATAGAATATCAAAAAACTATCAAGAAAGATAAAGACTGATTTATTCAGAGCTTTTGTTTTTATGGGAATATTTAAAAACACCATTCATTCTTTAAGCTATATGTTATCTTCAATAATAGGTTTTTTAGCAATGCTAAACCCATTTGCTCTATTTTTGTACCTAGATCCTGTAATGAGAGAGCTTTCCGATAGGGATTTTATGAAGGTTCTTTTGAATGCGAGTTTGATATCTTTTGGAATATTCTTATTATTTTTGTTGATTGGAGATGCAGTTTTTGTTAAGGTATTTCAGATTAATTTTAATTCATTCAGAATTTTTGGTGGAATCGTGATTTTTTCTTTTGCTTATTTTTTCATAGTAAAAGGTCAGAAAGCTTTGATAGTTATGAAGGAAGACCTGAATGATTTAGCTTCTGAAATAGCTTTGCCATTTATGGTTGGTGCCGGCACAATCTCTCTGACAATTATGATGTCTCACGAGTTTTCTCTTTTAAAGGCGATAATAATGCTGTTTATTATTTTATTTTTCAATTATTTTTTCATATTGTTCTTGAAGTTTTTTAGAGATATGATTTCTAAAAGAAAAATGAAAGTCGCGTTTGATAAGAATATGGAGATCTTATTGAGAGTTAATGGTTTTTTTGTAGGTGCTATAGGCATTGATCTCATAATAACCGGAATAAAGAGTATTTTCTTTTAACAATTTCTTGTTGCTAAAGTTAAAAAGTATAAGGAAGTAATTAGAAAAGAAAAAGATTAAAAATAATCAGCTATTTTCTATGAATATTGGCTAATCCTTGAAGCATCATCATTATGGATATCAAAGCCATTATTAAACAGCCTGTTATGAATAAGAATGCAGTTGTTTTTACAGTTGTTGCAAGTGTAATCATATCAGATACAACAAAAGCAGATATCTGAGGGTTCGCTTCTTCCAAATTTTGTGAAACATCATACCAATTCTCTGAAACACTAATAGCACCCACTTCCAAAGTATCCAAATAAATATACTTAATCCCAAATATACCAAAACCAATTGCTAAAAAAAACAAAATAATTCCCATCCAAAACTGTATCTTTCCGATTTTTTCTAGTTTCATAATCTTTCACCTAATCTTCTTACTTGATCAAGCCATTTCTTTCTTTTTTCTTCAGATGCTTTTCTCACAGATCCAATACTTGTTATTTTTACAGGATTTATTCCGCAAAATCTCAATATAGTAGTTCTCATCATCTTATGTCCAGGACTTCCAATTAGCCAATAAAACCAAGGAGGAGAATCCATTGTGACAATAAGCCTTGCAGATTTTCCTTTGAGATATTGCTCTGGCAAAGTTTTGCCTGTAATGAATTTATAAGCAAAACCAGGTAAAAGAATTCTATCAATAAAACCTTTCAGTAAAGAAGGCATTGCACCCCACCAAGTAGGATAAATAAAGACAATATGATCTGCCCATTTAATATCTTTTTGCGCTCTAATTAATCCAGGCTCAAGTTTTTGAATCTTAGAATAACCATTCCTCAATACCGGATCAAATTTCAGTTTTCCTAATTCAATCTTTCTTACTTGTGCGCCTGATCTTTTTGCACCTTTAATATAAGAATCAGTCAATGCACCATTAAAACTTTCTTTTCTGGGGTGTCCTAAAATGACTAATATTTTTTTTGACATTCTTAAGCTAATCCCCCAACCAAATTTCCAACATAGTGAGTAACAATGATAACAAATACAGCAATAACCAAATGTTCAACAACTACATGATAAGGTTTTATCTTCTGTAATTTTGCCATGTAAAAACTGAAAATCGCTATTAATGATAATCCCCAAATAATACTGACGATAATTGCTGTATAAAGAGGAAACAGCAATATGGGAACAATAAAGGTCAGTGCAAAAACAAATTTTGATAAAAATGTTGCAATTGTAGATTCCCAAATCTCTTTTGTTGTATGATGGTTTTCAGCTTCTTCAGATATATGGATTCCTAATGCATCAGATAGTGCATCTGCTATGGCTATTACTAATATGCCGCCAATAATTACTAATTTTGAATGTGTGCTTGAGTGCAAACCAACAATAAGCCCTAAAGTTGTGATTATACCAGAAGTAAGCCCAAAACTAAAGCCTTTTCTTATTGAGAGCCTCATAGAGCCATACCCATGAAAGTGATTTATAAATTTTGTCTGAAGACTGGCTTTTTCCCAAATAAAGGAAGAAAATATTTAAATATCACTTCTAATATGATGAGATATTATGAATCAAGAAAAAAAGAATACTATTAAAAAAATTGCTCTTCCTTTAGTTCTAATAATTCTTATTTTAGCTATTATTCCTTTTATCAAGCTTATGGGGAAAACAGGTTTGTTGATTCAACGTGGTGAGATGACTAACTTTGGGCATCTTACGCCTTCTGGTATTGATTTTCCTTCTGATGCAGATGGAGGAACTTTAGCAGGCTGGGCTGGAGAGGCCTATTTTAAGGAAGTCATAGATAATCCTGTTATTTTGTTTGCTTCTGCCAATATCCCTGGTTTGACAATGATCTATTATCCATATGAAGAAAGATTAGTTGCTGGCACTCCTCAGATGGTTGTTGAGGGAATAAAGTTATTTAAGGGCGAGAAGCATAAATTAGCTTATTCTTTTGATAAAAACGGCAAGCAGAGAATCTTTCTTGATGACAAATTAATGGCTGAATCAGATTTCAAAGTTCAGGAAAATGAGCTGGTTGGCATGATTACCGGAGCTCCAGAATTGATAATCTCAGATGCTTGGGAAACATTGGAATTTTCTTGAGAATTTATGGAGAATATGGTATTTCTAGTAATTTTTAGTTTAGTTTTTTTTGACAATATTTAAAAAGCCAGATACCTAAACCAAGTATATGGCCCTTAAAAAAGTCCAACAACACAAAATCGAGGACGTTATTGAATTATGTCGTAAGATCATTCTTTATGAAACCAAGAAAATTAAACATCTTTCTGAAGAAAATTTAGCGAGATTGAAAAAAGGCAAAAATTATACTGATTTAATTCATGATTTAAGAAAAGAGCATTCTTTGTCTGAAAAAGAATATGGAATTTTGCATAAGGTTGAAAAAGTTGATGCAGAAGCTGAAAAACTGACTGAAAGATTGCTTGAAAACTCAGGTCTTGGTGTAGAACATTTTCTTAAAGGTGAAAAAAAAGTTGAGCAATTCTTGAGGCATTTTGTTCATAATAGATTTCTTCCTAAAGTAAAAGAACGGATGGCTGTTGAAGAACAGGCTCTCCATAATGAAATCACGATTGTTAAAGCTGTTGAGAAAGATGCAGAACTAACAAGAGAAATTAATGTGTTAATACCTGTTTTTAACAAAACTGCAGTTCATTTGGAAGCACTGAAGAAAGAAGTTGCAGCAGCTGGAAAAGGAAAAAAAGCCACAAAGATTGAACCTGGAGGGATACTCAGAAATAAATATGTCATAGCGGTTATAGTTGTTCTTTTGGTGGGTCTTTTATGGCTTGCAAAGGATCTTTTTGCCGGGACTTCTGGAGGATCTGTCAGACTGACTGCTTCGGATGGATACCTGGATGTAGAGCTTACTTCAGGTACAAAAGTTATTCACACAGAGACGACATCTGATAATTTTTTAATTCAAATAACAAATAAAGGAGACATTTTTATTATAGATGAGAAAGAGAAATTCTCTTGGGCGTATGATGTTGATGATGGAAAATGGTATAATCTTCAGAGTGTTGATATCGGATTGCAAGACGGCAAAGGGCCTATAGGTCCGGTTACCCAAAAAGCAATTGCTTATGCAGAACAATTGAAAAAGAAATTATTAGAAAAAACAAAAGATGATTCTGTATCGCAAGCAGAACCAAGAAAGGAGTTATCATTGGCTGAAGTTGTGAAAATATTGGGAGTAAGCGACGTAAGCAGGATTCAATTTCTTTCAGAGGGATATAAAACCTCAAAATCGCTAGATGGCGATGTAAGAGATCTTGCGGGAATATATGCTGGAACCGTTAGAGTAAAAAAAACAGAGACAGGATATGTTACTGAAGGTTTTTACAGTGAATTGCGACATCCTGATGCATTATTAACGGTTTCGAACGAAGCTGACACAAATGGCGATAAAATCATCACAAGAGATGAAATAAGAGCTTTAACAATTAAAGTATATGAAGAAAATGCGAGATAATTTTTTATATTTTTTAGACAACAGTCTTTTTTGATGGATTCCAAAACTGAATCCTTTTCTTATTGAAATCTTCATAGCTATTGTTTCAGGCCTTTTATTTTATAAATATTCTTACTCAACCAATCCCAACAACTTCTTCTTTTTCAGTCTTAGTTCAGCTATTTTATTCCTGAATTCTTCTTTTCTTTTTCTGTTTTCTTCTAATTCTGCATAAAGATCTTTATTCCGCTGAATAGATTGCTTGTATAGGATATTAGCTTCCTTTATTTCTTCCTTTACCTTATCAACTTCATTAACATCTATACTACGAACCGGATGGAGTTTTCTATGTTCCATTATCTCAGCAGGATTAAGTTTTCCTTCTGCCACAAGTTTCTTTTCTTCTTCTGTTAGTTGTATTCCTATTTTTATCACCTAATTTATCATATTCTTTAATTTAGTTTAACTTCTTTATTACAAATCAGCGCAATACCTTTGTTTTAACGAGGATATAGCGCTGCTGAACAGCTAATACGCTGATTTGTAATTCCAAAAATTAGCCAACTAAATTGCGAGACCGTAATACCGCGCCTTTAGGCGCGGATAGGTCGAGCTATAAATTATTGGCTAATTTTTGTTATCGTAATAAGGCAAATTTATGAGTTAAATATATAAATGTTTTTGTATCTGAGATGCATTGAGGTGTTAACATGGCTAAAAAAGATTCAGAACAATGCTGTAAGCATGGAAATGAACCTTTCATAGCAATTCCTGCTGCTATGGGCGGAATTTATTTGGTAATTGTAGTAATGTTCTTAATATTTGCAAAAGAAATGATTGCTACGGTTATATCTGTTGTTTGGGCATTCGCAGTAATGGCAATAGTTGCAATGTTCTTTGCATATAAAGCACAAGTTAAGAAGAAATAACAATAGAAATTTTTAATAAACTTATTTTTTATAATTCCTTTTTTATTTTTCTTATCACTATTTGATTTTTGCTAACACAAGGTTCGCTTTTAAACTCGCTAGAAAAACTTATAAAAAAGCCCCGTTCTTGAAGGGATATGGCAAGAAGGCATTTTGAGCAGAACGGATTTCCTAACATAGAAAGAATAATTAAAGAAATCTGCAGTTATGTAGGGGAATTAGAATTGGAATATACTGGTTTAGAATCAGAATATCCTGATCGTCCACTACAAGGAAATATCATTAATTCAAAAAAAACAAGATATGGACGTAGAGTGATAAGTTCTGATTTATCTCTTGTTGAAGGACTACCAAAAAGACCATTTAAAGTAAATGAGATTTATGTTGTTGGGAGTCAGGTTGAATATTTACCTGATTCATATCTTACTGGAGAACATGACTTAGATCTTGTTGTTACTACAAATGCAGAGGCTGTAACTGGCTCTTCTTTGGTTGAATATGAAATCTTATCTAATTTATTGAATATTTTAAATAATCTAAGAAGAGAACATATTCATGAAGACTTTTATAAAACTAAAGAATTTGTTATAGGTCTAGTTGATGCGCAACCGCATAATCCACTTGAACCACCGTATCTACAAATTCATCCAATAATGAAAAAAGTAGAGGGTGAAAAAAGTGATATTATTTTACCTGTAGAAATAACTGAAAATGACAGATTATATACTGCTAGTTAAATCATTATTAGAAAATTCAGTCTGATTTTATCTCTCAACAGCTTCTAATTCTTCACTTTTATCTTCACTTAGATCAAGATCGCCATAGTTTTCCAATCCTGCCAATTCAATTTCAAATCCAGAAGAATAATCAATATTAACAACAGGATCATTTATTGTGAATTCTAATATGTGTCCTCCAGAAGTCCTGTCTTCAGTTATGAAATGAAGATGATAACCAGGAACATTTATTCCATTAACATATTCTGGCAGCCTGAATCCAACAATTGTTCCAGGTTGATCATTAAACTCGAAGATTGGCTGGTCTTTAAGTGCTTCTGCTAATGGTGGATAAGGTTTGTCTTGTTTAGGCGGAGCTCTTGTCTTAACATAAGAGAAATTCCCTGTAATCAATATAGCATAAGGTATATTTGTGGTTGGAAGCTCTTCATCAATATTCTCTTCTAACACAGAAAAATTAACACTTCCTTCAAGTAAAACTTCTAAATCAACCTCAAAAAATGTAACAGCTGCAAATGGTGTTTTCTCAGTAAGTTCTGGTGTTTGTACAGTTCCATCTGACCTTACTTTATAGAACACATTATCAATCAATATCATTTCACCATCGAGAGCATCATATGTGCCTATACCCATATTTCCTTTAGTATTAAGCTCTTGCAAAGTTATATCACCATCATAAATTCCTTCTAGCAGAGCATTAATAGTAGAAACTTGAAATACTGAATCAGTATCTTCTTCAGAAGACACAACACATATTGAATCATTATCTGCAGTGTTTGTACCACAGCCATTTAATGTTATAATAACGCCCAATAATAACAAAATTATTATTCGTCTCATAATCCCACTGGAAACTCATCATCATATTTAAACCTTTCTTCTAAATATATTAATTTGATGCAAAACTAGATCATCTTGGTCAGATTTAGATTGAGTTTAACATCGCGCTTAAAAGAAGTTTTTTATTCATACCTCGATGCACACTCACTTACGTTCGTAGCTTTGCTTTTTTATTCATAACGCAAAGAATCTACAGGTTTAAGTTTAGAAGCATTTATTGAAGGAAATAATCCTGCTGCAGTTCCTACAAAGAAAGCAAATAACAAACATCCAACTGTTAACCATGTTGGGAATAGTGGCTTAAGGAATGAATATCCTGCGCCAGCAGCTATTGCCCCGCCTGCACTGGCAACACCGTATCCGAATAATATTCCTAGTGCTCCTCCAACCAGTCCCAATAAGCCAGATTCTATCATGAATATTGTCATTATATCTGAATTTTTTGCTCCAATAGCTTTCATAACACCTATTTCTTTTGTTCTTTCAAGAACTGCAGTATACATTGTGTTCATAATATTAACAGACGCCACCACAACAGATATCATTGCTATTATTATCAAAATTCCATTCAGGACAAGAATTATATCTCCAAATGCCGCAATCATATCTTCTAATGTTTGCACTTCAAAACTCTCCTTGCCTTTTTCTTCTCCTTTAAATTTTCTTAGTTTTTCTTGAATTAATTCGACTATTTCACTCGGATTTTTGTCTGGCGCAACTCTAGCCATCATATAGGCAACATCTTCATCAGTAAATTCATAGAATTCTTTCATCATGTCTTCTGTTAGGTAAATTTGAGAATCATCTTGAGGATTTCCTATTTCGCCCATGAATCCGACTACTTCGAATTTTTCTCCATTTAACATTAGTTTATCTCCAATTCGAAGAGGTCTAGTAAATATTTTATTAGGAATTTGATAGAGATAGCCCATCATTATTTTGTATTTATCACTTTCTTTTAGCCATCTGCCTTTTGACATATCGACAGTCATCATTTCTTCAACAAGTTTTTTTTCAGGTCCGCCAGTAGGTACTCCAATTGCAAAAGTATATTTCTTTTCTTTTTTGTATTCAACTTCTACACTATCAAAATACAATCCTACAACATCAGTTATCTCATTTCTTTTCCTAATAAAATCTACATCGTCTTCACTCATTCTGAAATTTTCATCTAATCCAGCAAAACCTGCGCCTTTTGGCATGATAGTTATTTTGTCTTTACCCATCTGTGTTGCGATGTCATCAACATATACCGTAAGGCCTTGACCAAAACTAAGCAAAGAATAAATAGCCATTATACCTATAAGTATTGAGAGTATTGTAAGCCAGCTTCTCATCTTTCTATTAATAAGATTTGTTACTGAATATTTTAGATAGTCAAGTTTCATTTTGCGTACCGTAATGCATCTATTGGATGTAATCGTGAGGCTCTTATTGCAGGGGAGATTCCAGCTATAGTGCCAATAATAAATGCAAATGCCACTGATCCAATAAATAGCCATATTGTTATCTGTGCTTGTATGAGATCTGAACCTAGAGCTAAGCCACCAGCAAAAGCCATGCCCTTTGCCACTAATGCTCCAATAGTTGCTCCTGCTAATCCTCCAACACTACCTAGTAAACCAGACTCAATAAAAAACATGAAAAATATTGTTGAATTTTTAGCACCAATTGCTTTCATCACACCTATTTCTTTTGTTCTTTCGAGAACAGCAGTATACATTGTGTTCATTATTCCTATGCCGCCTACTAGCAAAGATACTGCAGCGATTATGTAAACAAATAATTGCACTGCAAATAATGTGGAATTTAATTGAGCCAGCATTTGTTGGGGTGTTGTGATGGTAAAATCTTCCTCGCCTACATCAACATCCCTCTCTTTTCTGAGAAATTTCTCTACATCCAGAGTAACCTCATCCATATCCGCATTTTTCTTGACTTTAATAACAATTATATTGTAATCATCTTTATTATCATACATGTCTCTTATGACATCTTCATTGATCCATACTAATCCATCCAACATGAAATTCCCTTTTTTCCCCAGGATGCCGACAACCTCAAACTCCTTATCTTGTAGAAGTATTCTGCTTCCAGAGTCTATAGGCTTTCCATACATGTCTTTGCCTTGCTCGTAAAAGACAGATCCTAGCATGGCTTTGTTTTTATCGCCATCTTTAAGCAGCCGTCCTCTTATTGGTTCAAGATTTAGTGTATCTTCCATAATTTTTCTTTCCTCTCCATCTGGTACACTTGCTCCAAATCCAATAGCAATCCTATCATTAAACTCTAATTTGCCAGATTCCAGAATTCTCCCTATTACTGCTTCAACCCCGTTTATGTTCTTTATCCTGGAAATATAATCTTTTTTTAGTGGATTAATACTGCCTGTTCCTGGAGGACCAAATTGTGTGCCAGATGCCTGAACTGTAAGAATATCTGTGCCCATCATACCAAACTGAGAAGTAATTGCATTTCTTAGACCTTCGCCTAATCCAATTAAAGAAACAACTGCAGCTATTCCTATGAATACACCTATTAATGTTAGCCACGACCTCAATTTTCTTTTTGTAAGAGCATTAAAGGCAAGCTTTATGTAATCAAGTATCATCTTCAACAGTCCGGCTATTCAAATTATACAAATTTAAAAAATAAAAAAGAATAAAAAATCATTTCTTTGCAGCTTTAGCAGCTTTTTTCTTTTCCCATCTTTTGTAGATGAACCAGCCAACAACTATTATTATTATGGCTAGAATAAATATTGTAAAACCGCTAACGCCTTTTCCCTCAACAGACTCTCTTATCTTGACTGTAACTTTAGTTTGTTCTTCAAAGGCATTGTTGTTTGCATCCTTAAAAGTGTATGTAACAGGAATGTTGAGTTCATCTAGACCGGCATTTTTCAACTTTAGTTCATACTCTGCTGTTTCATAGTCATCTGAATCAATATTGCCTATGTAAACTTCGTTAGCATTCATGACTTCATAATCGCCATTTGATTCTAACATTACATCAACAAACTTGATGTCTTCTGTGCCTTTGTTGATGAACTTAAACACAACATCTCCTTTAGACATTGTCTTTGTTAGTTCAGTGCTTTCTAAAACAACACTCAGGTCTGGTTCGCTACCAACTACCAATCCTATGATGTCTTCTTTTGTGTATTCTGTCTGCAATTCGTCATAGTATTTTATCTCAATTGGCACTTTGTACACTCTTGATTCTGCATCTGGATAACTCACAATATTGTATGTGAAGATATGATTTTCTCCTGGTTTTAATGTGGTTATTTTTTTCTCTGTTGCAGAATTCAGTGGTGCAAAAGGCAGAAGATTTTGTATGTCCTCTATGCTTGCTGTTGCCGGTACTGCACCCATAGTGCTTGTTGTTGCAGCTCCAAGATTAAGTTTCAAGGAAACATCTTTCATTACAGAATCTGCCATGTTTTCTATTGCAATTCTTAATGTAGCTGGTTCGCCAGGCGATATCGATGTAGGGTCTGTTGACACAGAGATTATTGCAACTGTTGCATCTATTGTCTGTATTTTTATTGTGATCTGGCCTAGTTTCCACTGCCCAACACCGTCTTCTCTGTATTTGTATTTGAGTGTGGTGTCTCCTTCTATTGCATCAGGAGCAATTCTTATCTTATAGTTCATAAGAACAGATGAGAATGAACCCACAGTACCAAAATTTCTTCTAGCTGTTTCACTTGCATCTAAGGAGAAAGGATATTCTGGCAAAAGCTCAAACTCAAAGTTAGCTGCATTTCTTGAACCTGCATTAGATGCTTTCAGCCACAGTTCCAAATAACCTCCAGGTTCTGCTGGATAAGGCTCATACCTTAAGTTTAATATCTGAATATCAGCCAGAGCTTCTTCATAACCCATTGGAGGGTTGATGTCTTCTTCATATACTGCTTGACTTATGCTTGCCATCATTATGAGGACAATTAAGCTAACAATTATTTTTTGGTATTTCATTTTTCTACCTCGTTTTTTTTATTGTGATTTTTTTTTAACTATCTGGCCGTCCTGAAGAACTGCCATCCTATCTGCTTGTTTTGCTATATGTGGATCATGAGTTACCATGATTATTGTTTTTCCTTCATCTTTATTGAGTCTTTTTAGGAATGCTATTACACTGTCGCCTGTTTTAGTGTCAAGATTTCCGGTTGGTTCATCTGCCAGCACAACATCAGGATTATTAGCTAATGACCTTGCTATTGCAACTCTTTGTTGTTGTCCTCCAGAAAGTTCTGTTGGTTTGTGATGTATTCTGTCTCCCAAATCCACCATCCCAAGAAGTTTTGCAGCTCTTTCAACTCTTTCAGCTCGTGACATGTCCTGAAACATCATGGGTAAAGTGACATTTTCTAGTGCTGTTAATGTGCTGATTAAGTTAAACTGCTGGAATATAAAGCCAATAATCTTGCCTCTTATCTGTGCTAATTGTGATTCAGTCATGTGTGATATGTCTTGGTTTTCTAACAGAATCCTGCCTCTGGTGGGTACATCTAAACAACCAATCAAGTTCATAGAAGTTGATTTTCCACTGCCAGAAGGACCCATTATAGAAACAAACTCGCCTTCTTTTATATCCAAGCTTATTCCTCTTATTGCTGGTACTTCTATTTCACCCATTTGATATATTTTCCAGACATTTTCTAGTTTGATGATTGACTTTCTGCTTTTTGTCATTTGTTAGACCTGTTTTCCTTTTTTTTCAGCTCTTCTTTCATAAAATGCTCTACTTTCTTAGAAACTACCATGCACTGATCTTCACAGTATTTTTGGTATTCTTTGTATGTTTGCTCATCAATTGAGAGGTTTATGCGTTTCTTTGGCATTTTCTTTTGTTTTATACACACGTTTGTGTGCTTTTATTTATTCTTATTTATAAATGGTTACTTCTACTTAATGTTAAGTATACTCTTTTTAAAGTTTTTGTTTTCAAGAAATACCTCAATATGCCTGGATCATTAATAAACTTTAAATACCACTCAAGAAAAACTGATATTATGCGAAAACATAAAGCAAAGAAGCATCTTGAACAAAAAGCCAAGAAAGAGAAAAAGAAAACCCCCAAAGAAAAACTGATTACCTGGATAATTATTATTGTAATGGTTTTTAGTGTTATAGGCTTTATGGGCACAGGCTTATTTGAAAAGGGCCAATTTGAGTATAATGGTTATGAGTTCTTTCAGATATCTTCTGGCTGGTCAACAGAAGTAAATGGAAAAAAAATCGATTTAATGTACCACCCAACACAAGTTGATTATCTTCCTTTGGATAATCAAATTACAAATTTACTAAAACAAAATAGGGTAATAGCACTTACTTTTGATCCTGATGAAGAATTGATTTCTGGGATAAGCCAAACAAGATTGGATTTTGGTTTAATTGGTATGAATGTTCTGGATAAAATAATAGTTGACTCAGTTACAAATGAAAGTGAGGAATATACTTTGCCTGTAATAACCTGTGCAAATGCAACAGAATACATGCCTGTTATTTACATGAAAAAATCAGAAAAAACAGATGCTATCCTGAATAACAGCTGCATAATGCTTGAGTTTAAAACAGAGCTTGAATTAATGCAGCTTTCAAACAAGATACTTTATGCAATGATGGATATAATTCCTTCTGAGCAGAGTGTCGAGTAAAAAGAGAAGGTTTTGATGATGAAAAAATCTGCTTCAACAAAATCTAAGGGGAAAAAATCTAAAAAAGAATCTAAGGCAGAAGAACACTTAAAAGAGATAGCTAAAGAAGAAAAAGAGAAATTAAAAAAAGAACAAAAAAAGGATTCTGAAACAAAAAAAGATAGCATTTTCTGGCTTGTTATAATCGTTGTTTTCCTTACAGCTGCAATGATATTCTTTATTACCTATAAAAACAAAGAAGAAATTTCTGTAGCTGAACTTCATAAACTGCTTATTCAGGGAAAACTTGATGAGGATGAAGGCTATTTGTATAATGGCTTTAGTTTTGTAAAGAAAAGCGATTTATGGCACACTTATCTTGTTGATAATTATGGAGAAACATATAATATTCAGTTAAGGCACGGCCCAAAAGAAGTTGAAACTATAAAAACTCAGGGAGATCTTAGAACTTTTTTTAGAATATTGGATTCTCCAGCAGTTTACATAACATTTGATCCAGAAGGCAGCCAATTTCCGCATATTGCTTTAGCAGCAGCTGAACTGAGCCAAAATCTTGCAAAAGTATTTGAAGTTAACCCAGTAGCAGCATGCACAACAAATTCTACAGGTATCTGCGAAGAACGCCCGACAATAACCTGTGATGATCCTTATCCAACAATATTCTTCAAAGAATCATTAACACCATCAGTAATAAGAGAAGATGACTGCATCATAATCCATGGAGTAGAAGAAGACATAGTAAAAGCCGAAGAAAGACTTATTTATGGTTGGTATAAGATAATTCCATTTGAGTAGATTTTCTAGAATTCAAAGTTGTATCTAAATTGCACCCCCATACTTTCTCCTTTTGGAATTTCTCGGCTATATGCTGTCCAATCTCCAATTACTTGTGCATGCCAATCTTTTGATATTGTAAGTCTCCCAACTCCTCTTGCATTTATCACATAATCACCATTATCTTTATGTTTACCTGTAACTCCTCCAACAAGTCTGATTGCATCTGTTATTTCTCCTCCTGCTAATAATCCTCCGGATAATACATTTGGTGGATTTTGTCCTGAATTATTTTCTCCAGTAATTGTATAGCTTAATGATGCATCAATTTCTGCTGCGTTTTTAGAGAGGATATAAGTGGCAAGACCGTTTATTGATGCATCATATCTTCCATTACCTAATGGAACATCTGATTTTGTTTCTCCTGTTGGCAATGTTAAACCAGCATGAGAATGAAAATGAAAATCTCCAAAATCTCCTCTGGGTCCAGCAGCAATTGTAATATCCCCTAAGCCATAATTAGAACCTGCTGGAGTTTCAACCCATTTGTATGGAATATTAACAAAACCCCATTTTCCAAATTTTTCTCCTTTTCCATCCCAGTATTTGAATTTTAAACTATAGTTTTGTGCTTCTGCGCCTTTTTCATTCTTGGAATAAAATGCATTTGCCTCTAACTGAGTTTCAGTTGGACCTCTCATTCCTATTTTTAGGTTGGATGCTTCTGCTTTGCCTGAAAAAATCGCAAATAATGCAGCAACAGCCATTGCAGTTATTGATTTAGGGTTCATTTTTTATCACCGTCTTTTGTCTTAATTTGAGATCCTTCGTATTGTCTTATAAAGTCAAATACAAGGCCGTACATTCTTCCAATTAGGTTAGTTTGTTGATCAGGATTCAACCCATATACCTCAGAGAAATCAGGTTGAGCATCTTTAGCCTTACCAGATTCAGATATCTCTGCAGAGAGAGAATCAACAATTTTAAATAGAAAAGTTGCGGCTGTAGTATACTTCATGAAGTCTCTATGGTTCGTATTATATATTCTGCCCTCATCCGAGTCAGTAGGAAACGGCAAGACTGATAAAGACTTCCCTTTTGCTATTAAATCTTTTTGTTGTAGCAACGCGGTTCTCACTTTTCGATTATAGTCCAAGCTCTCTTGTTCTTTCTCAGTAAGGCCTTTTTCACTTCTCGCAGTTGCTTTTAAGTATCCAATAGAATTATCAACACGATCCATATATTTTTTATTCAAGCTATTATTTGCAGAAATAGCAATTTGTCTCAAAGTATATATTGCAGGATCTTCTCCACAACAATCTTCAATGGACTCTGGTTTGAACACATCATAGTTTTTTATCTTCTCATTTAAAAAGTGTAATGCATTGCTACAAGCTGTATAAACGTCAGATTTGGTTAGCCCATATACATTCAGTTCTTGATCAGTTTCCATTTAAATCACTCTCAATTTAAGTTTCATTTTATTCCTCTTTTTCTTTGTATATCTGCTCCAATCCCACTAAAAAGTAGAAACATATACCCCTATATAAACATTTGTGGTATTGCTACAACACCATAAACTTTATATACTTCCTATAACCTCCTAGAACCATGAATCTAGATATCCTGCGGAAAATAGGCCTTTCAGAAGGAGAGCTTAAGATATACTCTGCTTTACTTGATTTAGGCAGAGCCCCAATTAATAAGATTCATGAAAGCACAGGAATTGAAAGAAGAAACATTTATGACATTCTAAATAAACTGATTGAGCGCGGTTTAGTAACTTATATCACTGAAAACAAAAAAAGATTTTTTCAGATTTCCCATCCAAACAAGATTATTGGTTATTTAGAAGAAAAAGAACACAATCTAAATAAAACAAAAAAAGAAATTGAAAAAGAAATCCCTTCTATAATTGAAAAATTTAATGTTATTAAACCAGATATAAATTCTGAGATTTTCCGGGGGGTAGAAGGTGTAAAAGCAGTATGGGATGATATGCTTAATTATAGAGATGTTTTTTGGATTGGTTCTGGAAGATTTTTCC
The DNA here is from genome assembly GCA_042571645.1 of Nanobdellota archaeon. Lineage (GTDB taxonomy): Archaea > Nanobdellota > Nanobdellia > Woesearchaeales > JBHPFW01 > JBHPFW01. The sequence continues at coordinate 7,499 of JBHPFW010000007.1, read as the reverse complement.
CAAAGGCATTTCCAATATGGTTCAAAAACTGGAACAAGAGAAGAATAGAAGCAAAGACAAAATTTATCAATCTTTTTATCCATGAAATGAAAAAAGAACTTAAAGTATTACCTTTAGAAGAAGTAAGATTCTTGCCAAAAGAATTCAGCGGTAATCCAACAATGATATGCATTTTTGGCAACAAAGTTATTAATTTCATGATGGGAAAAGATTTGTTTGCATTTGTAATAGAAAGTAAACAATTAGCTGAGAATTATAAAAAATATCATAAATATTTGTGGGATAATGTTGCTAAGTAGGTAATATTTGTTATTTCTCACTGGACAAATATGCTCAGTAGGTTTATTAACTGCAAATCATCTTTAATATTTATAATTAAAAAACCAAAAAGTTTATATAGTTGGTAATCCAACTATGTAGTTGGTAATCCAACTAAAATGATACGAACAAAGGAATTAGAGGTTCTGGCAAGCTTTTATCCAGAATTTAAGGAAAAATCTTCTAAGGAAATAGAAATAGCTGTTAAATTCTCCCATGAAACTGTTTTTCGCATATTAAGAAGTCTTGTTAAAAATGGATATTTAACTCTGCGCAAAGTTGGTAAAACAAATGTTTTCAACTATATTCAAACAGATATGGATTATTTAATCTTTACTTATTTTATGACAAAAAAGCAGTCATATTTTAATGCTAAGTACAAAAGAATCTCTGAAATCCTCAAAGAGTATAATCAGAAAATTGAGGCAAAAAGCATAATTCTATTCGGTTCTTATGCTAAGGGAAATGCAAGATCGGGATCAGACATAGATATCTTAGCGGTTTCAGACTCAAAAGAACCAGAAACTATCGCAAGAACATTTAAGACAAAATACAATATAAGAATAAATATTGTTAGAATAACACCTAATGATTTTAAGAATATGAAAAAAGATAATGAAGCATTTTACAAAGATCTTATTGATTTTGGAGTTGTATTAGATGGTTTAGAGTTTTTCTATAAAGAGGTTTACTTATGAAAACTTTATCTTGGTTTGAGAATAAGGGAATGTTTATTAGAGATATTACAATAAAAAGAATTGCAGAAAATTACATGAAAAAAGCAAGGAATAATATCATCACTATGGAATTATTGAGTAAAGTTGAAAATCATAAAGATATACTTGATTTACCAGACGATTATGAACCAGAGGAATGGATTGTTATTGCTGCTTATTATGCAATGTATGTAGCAGCATTAAGCGTATTAGCAAAGATTGGCTATAAAAGCAAGAATCATACTGCAACAAGTCTTGCTCTTGAAACTTTTTTTGTGAAGAAAAAACTTCTTGAAAAGAAATATCTTGAATCTTTGGCAAACATAAAAATTAAGAAAGAAGAAATAGAAGAGCTTAATGATGCAAGAGAAAAAAGAGAGATTGCACAGTACTCGCCAACAAAACACACATCAAAAAGAATTGCTAATGAAGCAAGAGAAGAAGCACATCATTTTGTAAATAGAATGGAAGATTTGTTTGGTGTGCTTTGATTTACTATAACTTATTCACTTCATCCAAATCAATTTTTTCTTTAGACAATGCTTCTCTTGCTTTCCTTATCTGTTTTACAGAATCTCCTCTGTTTGGTATACTTCCAAGTTCTCTTTCCCAGACAAATCTTCTTACAGCATCCCTGATCACATCAGATCTATTGGCATATATGCCATCTTTGACATAATCATCAACTCTTTCCACTAAGCCGTGGCTCAATCTTATCTGTAAAGTATCCATTACCATTGTAATTGAATTGTAATTGAGGTTATATTTAAAGTTTTTGATACTTTCTACTTACATTGTAAGTAAAACCGAAAGATTTATAAACAAAATACTTACATTGTAGGTATAATAATGTCTGTTCCCCCCAAAACAAGACTAGTGCCAACTTCTATTTTCAAGGACAGGGATGTTTCTGTTCTTGAAGTATTAGTTGAATTTCTCAAAGAACAACAAGGACTGTCATTTTCTGAAATAGCTGGACTTCTAAATCGAGATGATAGAACAATCTGGACCTGTTATAGCAGAGCCAAGAAAAAAAGAAAAACAAAAGGTGAGGTATTATGAAAACAAATAGTAAAGAAAGACAAGACGTTTTGACAAATGCATTAGAAGAAGCAAAAAACGCAAAAGAAAAAATAAAATTGAATTTAGAGAGATATAAAGATAACCCCGAATTTCTGTCAAGTTATCTTGGTGATAACCCCCCGCACTCAATTTTAGCAGAGTATGATACCTTCATACTGAACTGCGAACTGCAATTAGATGAATTAAATCAGAAAGAAGAATCTGAAAAAAACAGATTTACAAGAAAACATGATGAGAGCATTCTTTATGGAAGTATTGCTGCAGGAGTTTTCTTTTTGTGTTTGTTTATTGTAGCAACATCCCCGCTTGAGAATTATGGAGCAATAGGTGCAGCTACAGGATTTATGACAATGGATAATCAGCAGCAAGAAATTCCTCAGACAGAACAAATAATCAATGAAACTGATAGAGATAATTTCGAAGAGGATATACTGAAAGAACTGGAGGATGTAAGAACAGAGCGCCAAAAACTGCTTGAAGAGTATGTAAATGACAAAAAATTAATATATGACCTAAAAGAAGGGATAAAGAGTAATAGATAAAAAATGACAGAGCACTATTATTCAGAAAAACAGGAATCTCCTTTAAAGATAAAGAAGATAACAGCCTTTCTTTTAGGTAATGAACTTACTTTAGAGACTGCTTCAGGAGTTTTTAGTGTTGGAGAAGTAGATAAAGGAACAAAATTATTAATAGAGAAATCTGAAATAAAAGAAAAAGACAGAATTCTTGACATGGGATGCGGTTATGGTGTTGTAGGCATAGCATTAGCCAAAAAATACCCTAAAACAGAAATAGCATTTACAGATATTAACAAAAGAGCAGTAATGATTACTAAAAAAAATATTAAATCAAACAAAATTAAGAATAAAACAAAGCTTTTCCAAGGCCATCTTTATGATCCTTTGGTTGAATCAGATAATAATTATCTCAATTATTTCAATACTATACTCACAAATCCCCCTCAGCATGCAGGCAAAGATATTTGCTTTAAAATAATAGAAGAATCCCCTGAATTTCTAATGCACAAAGGAACTTTACAATTAGTCGCAAGACACAACAAAGGCGGAGAGACATTAAGCAAAAAGATGAAAGAAGTCTTCGGCAATGTTAAAGACATTGCTAAGTCAGGCGGTTTCAGGGTATATTTGAGTGAGAAGGAATGATTTTGCATTATTTAAGAAAATAAGAAAAATGAGACAAGAAAGATGCATAAACGAGAAACAAAAAAAGGAGCAAAAGTTGTTGATGCTAGAATTGCTCCAGGAACATATTGGATAGGTGGTGAGTTGCTTGTTAGGCTGAACAGGAGATATGGGCCTTTGCCTTTTGATGTGATTAGTTTATCGCCTGAAAGTGCAATGGAGCTATTTGATGGTTATGGTGGAGGCTTAGGAGGAATACCCATTAACTTGGTGGGTCTTCCAGTTAAAGCACATGTAGAAGGTTTTAGAGTAAATGCTTTGGAGGTTCCTTCACAAAAAGAAGCAAGATACAGGGAATTAGAAACAAGCATCAGGAGTCTTTATGAAAGAGGTCTTTCTGATCCTGGAGGACAATTAGAAGTATCAGTTAGTGGACCAATCTTTCATGATAATTTTTTAGTCTTACCTTCACACAGACCAGACCACCAACCTGATAAATATGCATGGCTTAGAGAAAAATCAATCATAGATGCAGCAGGAATGCCAGTAACTGGATGTTATTTTGGCGGTAGATTAATTGATGTAAAACCAAAAGAAATCCAGGATTATTAAAAAATAGCAATTATCTTTCTACCTGTAATAATGATCGTCCATCTAATCCTGGTGGAACACCATAGCCAGCCAATTCTAAAAAAGTTGGCATCCAATCTATTGATCTAGCAGTTTTTACATTAACACGACTAATAATTTCTGGTCCTGCAATAACAAAAGGTATTTGAGAATGTTCATCATGGAGTGTGCCGTGCGTTCTAATTTCATTTCCATTTCGAACATATCGTAAATCTTTAGGATTTCTTGTTTTAGCATAATCAAAGTCCTTAGGTGCTAACACCATAATGTCAGGAGAATCAGGATGATGCATTGATTCTGCAATCTTAACAACAGCATCAGGTTGGCGGTAATGATTAGTCCAGACTAATGACTCTGTAGCACGGTGGTATTCAGATAAAGCGTCACACAAGTCCTCTTTGAAACCAAATAAGTGACTTCCTTTTAATATTTCCATTTTATACATATGATCTTCTTTTGTTATTTCTGCAACATTTCCATTTTTTGAATAAACTATTCTTTTATCACCCAATTTAATTATTGCATGTTCAACTGAATCTTGTGATAATAATCCATTAATTCTATCTTTTAATTTATCTGTTATTCCATCAACTCCAATGCCATCTTTAAGATAAATCTGACCCACTGAAAACCCATACGCAAGAGCCACAGAATCTGCTTCTGTTGTTTGGTTATACCATTCAGGTTTGAAACCTGCATTGAAACACACATCCTTAAAATCAACACTTTCTGTTAAATCAACACCCATTGAGTGATCTGAAAGAAAGGATATTAGGGTATTTTCATAGAGATTATTATCTTTTAGTATTTGCACTATCTGCCCAACATATTTATCAAATAGTCTGTATTTATTCTTTAATTTTTCTTCAGACTTAATTGTATGCCCAAATCTGTCATATGCATAGAAATAGACTTCTGTAAACTTTGGTTGTCTTTCCTCAACAAGAGATTTAAATCGGCTTACAGCTACTTCATTTGATTTTTCCTTACTGATTCCAGCAAGGTATTTTAGGCCATTTTTCGGATCCCAGAAAGGATGACCATAAGTAACTCCACTATTCCAAGGAGAGTATATGCTTGCTGTGGTTCCATCGAGGTGATGGTGTATTGTGGGTCTTTTAGCACAATCACCTCTATCAAGGATATGTTCTCCAATCCTGTTATAGACTGCTCCTGTTTCTCTTAAGAAAGCCACCCCTCCAGGATCATGAGGAAACATTCCAGTTATGATTGCTTGCTTATTCTCATCTGTTGCAGAAGGGTGACAGCAGATTGCTCTATCAACATTGACAAGAGCTCTATCATAAATATGTTCTTGTATATTAGGAAGTTCTCCATTTTTCAATAATTCAAGAAATATAGAATAAATTAATCCATCAACAGATATCAATATGCCATTTAATTTCTCATCTAAACTCATACAATTACAAAGAAAGCTACTCCTTTTTTAACTTTTCTAAAGTAGCTACTTTTTAAATGAAAATAGTTTTTTATAAAGCAAAACTCAATCAAAACAATAACACTTACATCTATCCATTTTTTCACAACTTCCACTGCCATCTTTTCTTTCAATCAAACAGCTTGCTATTTTAGTGCCGTCTTCACTATCTGCTGTGTTGGATGAACGAATGCATTTTCCAGAATTAAAACCATCCATGCTGCATTTCTTGCTGCAAGCTCCAGAACTGTGGAATGTATTGACATCACATGCAGTTATTAATATGCTTAAAACAACAATTAACATTAATATTGCCTTTTTCATTTTTTTGGCCTCTTTTTCTTTTTGTGTTGCTTAAATCTTAAAAATATCATTACTCCACAAATTACAATCAATGGCAGACTTATCAACTGACCAATATTCAAACCAAAAAATAATGGAAATTCTTTGTAAAACTCTACAAAAAATCTAAAGAAAGAAAATATGCCAATAGAACTCCAAAATATTACACCAGAAGGCAAATCTTTTATTCTTCTCATGTTGTACAAAATTAGGAATAAAACAAAATTCTTTATTGATTCATAAATCTGTGAAGGATGTCTAAAGCCTTCATAATCTGGAAATTTTACAGCCCACGGAACATCACTTACTCTGCCAACTAATTCCCCATTAAAGAAGTTTCCAATTCTAATAAACACAGCTCCCAATGCAAAGGGTATCACAACTAAATCAGCAAAATCATAGAATTTGATTTTATATTTTCTGCAAAAAATCACTATTGCTAAAACTCCGCCGATTATTCCGCCATGACTGGCTATGCCTCCTTTCCAGAAAGCGAGTATTTCCAAAGGATGTGTAAAAAAGTATATTGGATCATAAAAAATAACATGAAACAATCTTGCACAAATAAGAACTAATGGAATAAACCAAATAAAGAATTCATCAATTTGATCTCCTGTCAATCCTTTTTCTTTCCCAAGCTTTCTTAATAGAAAGTAGCCAACAACAAAAGCAGAAGCTAGTAAGATTCCATAGTATCTGATTTCAAAAGGCCCGATGGTTGTAAGCACAGGATTAATAGCTGATTCGAACATATATCTATGTTATTTGGCTTGTTTTAAAAATATTGCTGAAACCTTTTAGGAAATCTTTAAAAAAGAGTTAACAACAATATTGGCTATGGCACTTTTAAACCTATATGAAATATTCAATATAATCATAATCACTATTTTTGTAGCTTATGTTCTTGGGGATTTTGGCAGGAGAAGAGTTGTACATACTGGCCCAGATTATGATCCCTTAGCTAAATATACCAGTAAGATAGGATTTAATTTGGATAATTTAAAATTTGCAATAATTGTTACTGCTCCTGCTGTTGTATTGCATGAGCTAGCTCATAAATTCGTGGCAATGGCTTTTGGCTTGAATGCAGTAGTTGAGGCTTGGGGTTTTGGCATATTTTTGGGTGTTTTACTAAAGGTTATAGGATCTCCTTTTTTGATCATAGCTCCTGGATATGCAGCTATATCTGGAGCAGCTCCAGCTTGGGTGTATTCATTAACTGCTTTTGCAGGTCCATTGATGAATCTGCTTCTTTGGGTTATGGCAACTTTGGTTCTCAAGTATAAGAAAGGCTTAAGCCACAAAGCAATTCTTGGTTTGGGAATAACTAAACAGCTCAATATGTTATTGTTTATCTTCAATATGCTGCCTATCCCGCCTTTAGATGGTTCTAAGGTTATTGGCGGATTATTTGGAATGTTCTAGGCTAGAAGCTTTTTGCGAAGTGCGGCACCATCATCTGTGAGCTCTACTCCACCAAAAATATTGTTTGAGGTCAGGGGGATGCCCCCTACGGGGATGACCGATTATACAATTATATCTGCTTCAGAGCGAACCCGATGGTGCCCGAGCTTTAGCGAGTCTTCGCAAAAAGTTGATTAGAAGGCTATTACTCCATAATATTAATACCCTTATTTTCTTATTATGAAGAGGTGGCTGCACAAAATAGAGGTTTTAGTGGATGATTCCATTCCGTATTTACTTATTATTCTTTTATTTCTAATAATAACAGAATTATTCTTTCATAAACAAGCAGAGCATTACCTTCTGTATATAGAAATAGTTGATTATTTCATAATATCTGTTTTTGTAGTTGATTTGGCTTTT
>JBHPFW010000006.1:0-76478 GCA_042571645.1 Nanobdellota archaeon | reverse complement strand
TTGAATCAAATTTTTGGAAAAAAATTCTAAAAAATTAAAATAAACTTTTGTAAAAAAAGAAAAAAATCATCCAAAATATAATAAAAAACACTTACCCAATTTTAAGTACCATAAAATATTTAAGTAGCTTCTCACTTACTACATATATTAAAGGGGGTGTTTAAATATGAGCAATACAGACTTTTTACTATACTTAGCAGGAAAAACAGAGCTATTCAATAATCTCAGTACTTCTACAGGAGTTATTGCAGGGGATTTAAAAAGCTCTCAGCAGACTGTTTCAAGAAAGCTGATCGAGCTAGAAAAATCAGGACTTATAAATAGAGACACTAACCCCGAGGGGGTAGATATAAAACTGACCCAAAAGGCAATAACTGAGATAAAAAATAAGTACGACATTCTCAAAGTTCTTTTTGATCAGCCAAAAAAATGTCTTAAGGGAAAAATACAAAATGGTCTTGGTGAAGGCGGCTATTACATATCTAAATATAAAACCCGCATCAAGAAAGATCTTGGCATAACTCCTTTTCATGGAACTCTCAATATAAAAACAAATTCTGCAGAAATAAAGAAATTTCTTATTGACCAAGAAAAAATCACAATACCTAGTTTTAAAACAAAAGACAGAACTTATGGAAGAATAGATTGCCATAAAGTAATTCTCAATAAAACAATAAACTGCTTTCTTATAATACCTGAAAGAACTAATCACCCGGCAGATGTTATTGAAGTAATTGCAGAATCAAATCTCAGAAACAAACTAAAACTAAAAGAAAACAATGAGGTAATGCTCTCATGCCAAAAATAGGAATAGCAGACACAACATTTGCAAGATTTGATATGTTTGGAGTAGCTAGAAAAACAATACAAGATACCGGAATAAGTGCAGAACTTGAGAGATATACAGTTCCAGGTGTGAAAGATCTTCCAATAGCTGCAAAAAAGTTAGCAGCAGAATATGAATGCGATATTGTATTGGCACTAGGCATGCCTGGGCCAGAACAGATAGACAAAATGTGTGCGCATGAAGCATCAACAGGAATCATACAAGCACAATTAATGACTAACAAACACATACTGGAAGTATTTGTCCATGCAGATGAAGCAGATAATGAAAGACAACTAGCAAATATTGTGGAAGACAGAACAAAAAAGCATGCACTAAATGCAATTGCACTATTAAAAGGAAAGGAAACCCTATCAAAGAATGCTGGCATGGGAATAAGACAAGGCCATGCAAATGAAGGGCAGTTGTTGAGTTAATTATTTTCATTAATCAATTTCATTTATTATCTTTACAAAAGGGGGTGGGAGGCAAAAAAATGGAAAACTTAGGACTTGTTGTTGCAGACTATAATGCAGACATAACCCACTTGATGGCAAAGATTGCCCAAGAACATGCAGAGTTTCTTGGGGCAAAAATAGTGAAGACTATAAGAACACCTGGTGTTTTTGACATGCCCTTGGCTGTAAAAAAACTTGCAGATATCAGGGAGATTGATGGTGTTGTAACACTTGGTGCAGTAGTTGAAGGAGACACAGATCATGACAATATTGTTTCTCAGAATGCAGCAAGAAAAATTGCAGACATAAGTGTTGAATCTGGAAAGCCTGTAAGTTTGGGAATTTCTGGACCAAAAATGACTAGGGCAGATGGTGTTAGACGATTAGAAGAATATGCTAAACGTTCTACAGAAACTGCAGTAAAGATGATCCGAAGGCTCAAGTAAAACTTGAGATTATCTAAATGAAATTCTCCACAATAGAAGAATCCATCAAGGACTTCAAAAAAGGAAAATTTGTCATCATAGTAGATGATGAATCAAGAGAAAACGAAGGAGATTTAGTTTGTGCAGCAGAAACCATTACTCCTGAAAAAATTAATTTCATGCTTAAGCATACTTCCGGAATAATCTGCATGCCAATAATTGGAAAAAGGCTTGAGGATCTAAAAATCTCAGCAATGGTTGAAAAACCAAATGATAATTTCTCCACACCATTTACAGTGTCTATAGATGCCAAAATAAATGGTGTAACAACAGGTGTTTCTGCATATGACAGAGCAACAACAATAAAAACCATTTTAGATCCGAAAACCAAACCCCATCAACTTGCCAGACCAGGACATATATTTCCATTAAGAGCGAATGATAATGGCGTACTGAAGAGGGCCGGCCACACAGAAGCTAGTGTTGATTTAGCCAAGATTGCAAAAATGTATCCCTCAGCAGTTATTGGTGAAATAATGAAATCAAATGGGGAAATGGCAAGATTGCCTGATTTAGAAATGTTTTCTAGAAAAACAGGGATTAAAATTATTACAATAAAAGACCTTATTGCTTACAGGAGAAAACAAGAAAGAACAATAATCAGAGGTCCTTCTACTATGATTCCAACTAGATTTGGAGAATTTAATCTTACTGTTTATAATCAAAAAGATACAAATGAAAAACATATTGCTTTGGTTAAAGGCAATGTTAAAGGGAAAAAAGATGTTCTTGTAAGAGTTCATTCTGAATGTTTAACAGGTGATTTACTTGGCAGTCTAAAATGCGATTGTGGAGAGCAATTGCATAGAGCAATGCAGACAATAAACCATGTGGGTAATGGAGTTATTCTCTATATGCGACAAGAAGGCAGAGGAATAGGATTAGTCAATAAAATAAAAGCATATCAGCTTCAAGAAAAAGGCTATGATACTGTAGAAGCAAACAAATGTTTAGGATTTGAAGCAGATTTAAGGGATTATGGTGTTGGGGCACAGATATTGAAAGATCTTGGATTGAGTTCAATCAGAGTTTTAACTAATAATCCCAAGAAAATTATTGGTTTAGAAGGATATGGCTTGGAGATAAGTGGCAGAGTGCCTTTAGAAATTCCACCTAATAGAAAGAACATTAGATACCTAAAAACAAAAAAGAAAAAACTCGGTCATTGGTTGGGGTTAAGATGATGACAGAAGAAAGATATCTTGATGCAATGATTACAACTTATTGTCCTAAACAATGCAAACGGTGTATTTCTGGTTCTTCTCCAGAAAAGAACACTTTCTTGCCTGTTGAAAACTTTAAGAGCGTTATTAAAGGAAGAGACTATAAATATGTGGTTTTTACAGGAGGTGAGCCGACAGCACATCCTCAATTTAATGAATTTCTTGATTCCTTGAACTTTAGGGTGCCATTTTGTACAGTTTACACTAACGGCTATTTAACTAAAGTTGTTTATAATGAAGCTGACGCAGTGGATTTTGATGCATCTATTGAAGAAACAGCAGGAGTTCTCCCTTATTTAGGTAATTTTACTGAAATTAAAATTTCGCTGAACCGAGAACTAATAAGGCAGGATCCCCTTCATTTTGTAAAATTAGCCATATTAACAAAAGCAGTAAAAAAGAAAGAGGGTAAAGTTGGTTATAATATCGCCGGAGAATCAGTAGATGATATTGTAATGTTGATAAGAGAAACTTTTGGAAAACCTGTTAATGGTATGACTTATCAACTTCTTGGAGAACCTGAAGATTTCTCAGTTGAAGAACCTGATAAATGGGATATTTTACTTCCTGATAGAAGAATAATCCAAGAAGATTATGTTAGTGCAATAAGAGAATTCAATTTAATTCCGTGAAAATGTTAAAAAAACCAGACAACTACTACATGAACCTCGCACTAAACCTAGCTATGCAATCAAACCCATCTCCAAACCCCAGAGTTGGAGCAGTACTAGTAAATAGGTGGGGGAAAATAATCGGCAAAGGTTTTCATAGAAGAGCGGGATTAGAACATGCAGAAGTTGAAGCAATCAATGATGCGAGAAGAAAATTCCACAAAATCAAAGGCTCAACAATGTATGTGACATTAGAACCGTGCAATCATTACGGTCTTACTCCTCCTTGTACTGAAGCAATCATCAGAGAAGGAATAAAAAAAATAGTAATTGCTATGAGAGATCCAAATCAGATGGTTGATGGGGGAGGAATGAATAAATTAAGGATATCAGGAATTTCTGTAAAAATTGGTGTTCTTGAAAAAGAGGCAAAAAAGCTTAATGAGACCTGGCTAAAACGCACTATGACTGGAAAACCATTTGTAATTGTGAAAACAGCTATGAGTTTAGACGGCAAAATAGCAACAAAAACAGGAGACAGCAAATGGATTAGCTGTGAGGAAAGCAGAAAATACTCACACTGGTTGAGAAATAGTGTTGATTCGATAATGGTCGGTATAGGCACAGTACTCAAAGATGATCCTGAACTTACAGTAAGGCACATCGAAGGAAAAGATCCTTTGAGAATTATAATTGACAGTAAATTGAATGTTCCCTTAAATGCTAAAGTTCTTAATGATAATAATGTAATAATAATCACAACAAACAAATATAACAAAAAAAAGAAAAAAGAATTAGAAAAAAAGAATATCAAGATAATCATAGCTGAAACTAAAAAAGGAAAAGTTGATCTAAAATCTGCTATGGATGAATTAAGCAAACTAAAAATTGGCTCAGTTTTAGTTGAAGGCGGCTCTGAATTAAATGCCTCTGCTTTAAATGAAGGTATTGTTGACAAGCTCATAGTTTTTATTGCTCTGAAAATTATTGGCGGCAGAACTGCAAAAACATTAGTTGGCGGAGAAGGCATAAGCAAAATAAAAGATTGCTTAAATCTCAAAGACCTGAGTGTTAGAAGAATTGGCACTAGCATTGTAGTTACTACCTATACAAACAAAACCTTTTAAAACAAATCAGCATTTCTTGGATTTATGCAAAAAGTAATGGTATTTGGGACATTTGACATAATCCATCCAGGTCATATTAGTTTTCTAGAGCAAGCTAAAGAATATGGTGATTATTTGGTTGTGGTTGTTGGAAGAGATATTACTGTAGAACAAATTAAGGGCAGTAAGCCAACCAATAATGAGAATGAAAGATTGCATAATGTTATCAGCCTAAAAATTGTTGATGAAGCAGTTCTTGGCAAAGAAGATGATAAATATCAAGTAATAGAAGATCTAAAGCCAAATGTTATTTGCATTGGTTATGATCAAAGTTCTTTCACATCAGAATTACAAGATGAAATGCTTAAAAGAAATGTTTCTGTTAAGATAGTTAAATTAAAGCCATATAGAGAAGAAGATTTCAAGAGTTCTAAATTACAGAATAAGGATTAAGAAAAACCTGGCGTAATTGGTATGCAAAGATTATTCTCGCATTTTCCAGCTTCAGGTATTGGTTGGCAAACTTTACATAATCGACCAGGACATGAAACAGGCGACCTATCATACCAATAGTCCTCATAATTTTTATTTATCACAGTATCACAACCACAACAGCCTCTGCCTTCTACAACAATACAGTCATCATCAGAAGAACACGCTTTCATCTCATCAATAGTGTAATCCTTTTGACAGCTAATTAAGAATAATGATGCTAACACCAAAATTGCTATTATTTTTCTCATAACTTATAGAAATAGTACTTTTTTATATAAATCTTTCTTAGACTTTAACTCGTTTCAAAAGTATTTCCTTTAATTCTTCCCAATCACTCACACATTTAACCTTTTTCCTAAACTCTTCAACAATATCCTTATCAATAATATCGGTCTTGCTGAGGTAAATAATAATTTCCTTATCTAACTCTTTTATCTTTTTGAATAATTTTTTTTGGTCTGATAAAGGATAAGAGGTTTCACCCAAATCATAAATATAAACTATTAGATTAGCACAGTATTTCATAGCTAAAAAAGCAGTCTGCTCTATTGGATTCATCTTATCAAATCTGGCAAGAGTTCCTGGTGTGTCAATAAACTGAATCTTTTTTGTTTCTGTTTTCAAATACCCCAAATTAAGTTTTTTTGTTGTGAAAGCATAATCTTTAATCTCTGGAGTAGCTGGAGTTACCTTTGAAAGCAATGTAGATTTTCCGACATTTGGAAAACCTACAAGACACACAGTAAAGATTGACGTCTTTATCGAAGGAAAATTTCTCAGCAATTTCCTTGATTCATCAAGAAAAACTAATTCTTTTTTTATCTGTTTTACAAAAGAAAAAGCCCTACCATAATATTCTTTTCTTAGATTATTTGCATGAGATACTTGTTTTGCAGATCTTATCTTTCTTTTATATTCATTTGTTAACTCTTTTAATTTCTTGACAGCCCAATTTACACCACCTAAAGATCTCTTGATATAAACATAGTCTGTATTGATTTTTATGAGTTCCTGATAGAATTCCGGCAAAGTTTCTAATGATGGAAAAGAAGTCAATATCCTCATTAAATGTTTGCTTATAGTTGATTCTATTGTTTCAAGCTTTACAAGTTCTATTTTAATGGATTTCTTGAGTTTTTCTTCTGGTGATCTTGTGGCTTTACCTTTTGCTCTTAATTCTCCTGATTTCTTTTGCGCAGCTTTTATTGCTACATCTATGTAGAAGCTGCTTTCTTCTATTTTTGATAAGCCTTGGAAGTTCATGATAAGAAGAAATCAAAGGGGGTTAATAAAGGTTTGGTGGTTGTGGCAGCCAACGCCCAGAGCACCCAGCAAACAAATATCTCAATTATAATCAATCGGCTATATCGACGGTTGAAGCAGAACAATGTTGGTGCTCGCCTTGGCTGCCCAATTTCCTTGAAATTTAATTAATTCCGGCCACTGGGGCGAGTGCCAAGCATGATTTTGTTGCGTGACGCAATCATGATAGATCGATGCAACATCATTATAGAAAAAACAAGGCACTCTAGGCGCCAGTGGCCTTGCTGATAATTAAGAAAATAACTATAATCACTTAGCCTTACCAAGCACTAAAGCCAATAATGCTTCTCTTACTGGAACTGCTAGTCCTGCTTGCTGGAAGTAATAAGCATGTGGTGTGTCATCTACATCTTCGCTGATTTCATCTACTCTTGGAAGAGGATGGAGAATTCTCATGTTGTCTTTAACATTTCCAAGCATGCTTTTTTTAAGATGAAAAACACCTTTCATTTTCTCATATTCTTGTTTTGTTGGAAAACGTTCTTGTTGAATACGAGTCATGTAAAGAATATCAACTTTATCCAACACATCTTCAATTTTTTCATGTTCAGAAAACTTTACTCCTGCTTTAGTCAGTCTGTCAAAATAAGATTTTGGCATCTTTAGGCTATTTGGACTGACAAAAAATTGTTCTACATCATCAAAATGAGATAATGCTATTGATAATGAGTGTACAGTTCTGCCGTACTTCAAATCCCCGACAAATGCAACTTTAACTCCATCAATTTTTCCCTGGGTTTTTTTGATTGTAAACAAATCAACCATTGTTTGAGTAGGATGTTGGTTAATGCCATCTCCAGCATTTATTACAGGAAGTTCAGTTGCATCTGCTGCAATTTGAGCTGTGCCTTCTGTAGGATGTCTTATTACAATAACATCGCAATAATGCTCAACCATCTTAATTGTATCATGAATGGATTCTCCTTTTTTGATTGAAGTTGTGCCAGAATCTGCAAACCCAACAACATTTCCTCCTAATCTCATCATTGCTGCTTCAAAACTTAATCTGGTTCTTGTTGAAGGCTCAAAGAACAAACTTCCAAGCATTTTTCCTTTCATTAATTCAGAATTGCCATCTTTCTCCATGACTTCTCCAACTTCAATAAGCTTGAGCAAATCCTCTTTGCTAAGATCATCAATAGAAATAATGTTTTTGTCTTTAAAATCCATTAGAACCACCTGTTAAATAGCTTAGAATAAGTTGATTAAGAATTATATTACCAAACCCCCTCTTTCTAGTATCTATCATACTAGATATATGGCACTAGGCAGAGGGTTTAAATACTTTTCTGTAGGAGTTTTTATATATTCTATAACATATATACTGCAAATCACAAAATTTATAAATGGATTTTCCTAAAAATGGCTAAATTTGTTATTTTCCGGTAAAAAAAATTAAACTTGAGGTGAGCTGATGACATCAGAAAAAATTAATTCTAATTTTAGTTTATTAGCAATAGTTGCAATATTTGCAATTGCAGGAATTGTTATAATGGTTATTGGAGGCAGATGTGCGCCAGTACAAGAAAGAGCAATGGCTCAATCAGAAGTCATAACCATGGAAGAATCTGAAGAAATGCTAGACATGACAACCGAAACAGAAGGAGATATGGCCGGGATGGTGCACGCAATATTACCAAAAGATAGCAAATTGTTATATGCTTATGCTAATAAAGATTATGGTGACTTAAGAAATATGGCATGGCAGAAAAATGAGATTGTTACAATAAATCCTAATTTTTATGATGGATCAATTAAAAGATGGAGTTTTGTACTTGACAATCCTGTAAAACAAGTAGGACTAAGTTGGCTGAATTTAGAATATGATGCAACCAAATCTCAACCTTATTTTGATGCGTTAGGGAAAGAGATTCTGGTTAGAATAAGACCTCAAAAAGTAGGCAGAGATCGTAGTGGAGGAATTACATTTGGAATGCAATGGCCTGATTGCAATCAACCTTTAACACTCTCAGGCGTCAGACCTCTTGCAGGTTATCATTATGTAAATATAAAATTCGACCTTGGATTCTTGCAATATGGATGGGGAGGTTCTTGTGCTGATAGAAACGAAAATTATGTGAAAACAATATCATTAGCTGGCAAAGGAGTGAATACCAAAAACGCAGAAGAAGCCACAATACACATCAAAGTGATTAGTCCTAATGAAGCAGAAATTAGAGTAAATGCTGTGAAGATTGGAACAATGCCATTAAAAAGAACACAAGGCCAAATCGGATTCTACAATATTAATTCAAAAACCTATTTTTCTGAATACAAAATAGGTGAGTTGGCATCATCCCAAGTAAGCTTCACAACACAAGTAGACACTAGTGACAGTGTAGCTTCTGAATACAAAGAAGGACAGTGTAATCCGATTGATATGGACACAAAAAATTACTTGACTAAAATTCCAGACAGTAATGATAAAAAAAGTAATCTAAGATCTGTTAGAGTATGGGCTGGATGGAAATGGGTCACTGAGTATGATAACTGCGAAAATATACTTCAAGTCAATAAATTAGTCTGTAATAAAAACACAGGCATGTTGCAAAGAGAAGTATATGACTGCCCAAAACCAACTATTTGTGGATTAGGAGTGTGCGGAAGAGATACTGGCTCAGGTTATGAACCAGGAGCTTGCTATTTCAAAAGCGATGTAGATGGTCAGCACCCTCAAACAAACTTCTTTAAGAAGGGATACATCAAAGTTCTTAACAAGAGGATAACATCTGCAGGATTAGATACTAACTCAAACTATGACAGAGTTTATGACCATTGCTGGGGAGCTGATTCTGACGGTACCGACAGATTAATAGAGTTTTACTGTGGAGGCACCTACAAGACCAAAATAGTAAGATGCCCAATGGGATGTGAAGATGGTGCTTGCAAAGGAGGAACCTACCAAACTTGGCCAGTAAATTAAAATCTTTTTAACTTATTTTTTCTTATTCTATTATAATACTTGAATCAGCGATACATTTAAAAAGCAGAGATTAACCCGCATATAATGCTATTCCATACGATGGGACTTTATAACCTAAAGGTTATTCAGCATTAAGCTATGGGGTAGCCTGGTCCTGCACAATTCTAGTGAATTGCTGGAATTACGGGAGGCAATCTATCCTCTCTGGTTTGGGTGTTAGGCTCAACTGAGCTTATACAAAAAAGCCAGAAGACCCCAGTTCGAATCTGGGTAGCCCCATTTTATGATCAAAATAGGGAGAAATACTGCAAAACTTTTATAAACCGCTTATTTTTCTTAGAAAACAGCTAAAAAGGGGTAAAAAAGAATAAATAAAGCTTAAAAGGGCTTAAAAACAACAAATAAAGCTTAAAAATCAAAATAAAGAACAAATAATGATCTAAAATGGTTACAAAGACTACTTATCCTTCAATAAAACGCTTTGGCGCAAGATATGGACGAACAGTCAAAGAAAAACTTGGCGCAGCAGAATCTTCTTATTATCACAAAAAACAAAGCTGCCCTTATTGCAATTATATACAGGTTAAAAGGATCTCATCAGGCATTTGGCACTGCAAAAAATGCTTGGCTAAATTTACTTCAAAAGCATATTCTGTAGCTAAAAAAAGAACTAAAGTAGTTGAAGAAGGCATTGCAGAAGAAATTCCAGAAGAAGAGATCGAAGATGAGGAAAATATTCTTTCTGCTGGTGAAGAGGAAGAAGAAGTAGAATATCAAAAAATACCTGAGAAAAAAGAAGAGCCAGAAGAAAATCCTAATCAAGAAATTCAAACTTAAGAGGTATTAAAATGGTTGAGTACAAATGCTTTGATTGTCTAAAAAAAGTAGGCGAAGAATACCTAAGAAAAAGAGTGAGATGTCCATACTGCGGAAGTAAAATGTTGTTTAAGCCAAGAACTGTAACAACAAAAATAAAGGCAAGATGAGTCAAATCAAATATGCTGCTGAAATTTTGGTTGAAGGCCAATCAAAAAAACTTTATGATCTCCTGCTCCCTCAAATTACAAAAAGAAAACGTTCAACAATAATCATAAAAAAAACAAAAAAAGGTGTGCTGCTTAAAATTACCGCAACTGATTCTGTTGCATTAAGGGCAACACTTAATGGACTCACCCAGCTTCTAACAGTCTACGAAAAGACTGCTAAGGTTGAATAAACAAAATTAAAAGCAAAAAAAGGGGATTAAAAATGTCTGAAAAAGAAACAATAAATTCTCAGGAAAAAATAAATCAACTTCAATTAATGGAGCAAAGTATGCAGAATACTCTTATGCAAAAACAGAATTTTCAAGCTCAGCTAATGGAAATAGAATCAGCACTGAGCGAATTGGAAAAAACAGATAAAGCATATAAGATCATAGGCAACATAATGGTTGCTTCAGAAAAAGAATCCCTGAAAAAGGATCTAAATGACTCAAAAGAAAAAATAGATTTAAGGCTGAAAGCTATTGAAAAGCAGGAAGAAAAATTAAAAGAGAGAGCCAAGAAAACTCAACAAGAAGTTCTTGATGAGATGAAGAAAAAGGATAAATAATTTATTTGTTTCATAATGAGGTGAAAATAATGGCAAGCAGTGAAGAAGCACTTCAAAACATTGTCCAAGCTCTTGAGGAGCTTCAAGAAGACAACACTATACCCAAAAATGTTAAGACTAAACTCGGTAATATAAAAGAAATATTACAACAACAAGAAGAACTTTCTTTAAAACTTAACAAAGCATTAAATGAACTAGATGAAATCTCTGATGATGTAAATGTCCAGTCATACACAAGAACCCAGCTATGGAATATAGCAAGTATGTTAGAGGCAATTCCTTACTGATTATTATTTCTTCTTAACCTTTATGATCTCGTTTTTCTTAAGAACAGAATTAGGAATATAAATTGTGTCTCCAGATTTAGTTGTTAATCTGGTCTCTGTAAGTTTCATCTCAGTTATCTTGCCTTTAATATCCTTATATTTTATAACATCCCCTTCTTTAATATCGCGGCTTTTATACAAAGATAACCCTGCAAAAACATTTGGCAGGAAATCTTTCATAGCAAGAACAGCAGAAACAATTAGGATTATTAATACTGCACCCAATAACATTTGAAGTATTGTGGTAGTTATATTAAATTGATTTAATGCCATTATAATAGCTATAAAATAAATACAATAAGCTACAAAAGAGGAAAACAATTTTTCAATTGATAATTCTATTCCTGCTGAACTTTTTAATATCTTATCAATATCAAACTCATTAAGCAACCTAGCTAATGTTCTGCTAACTAATTTTCCAACAATAAAACCGATAAGAAGAATTATCAAAGCAACAATTATCTTAAAATATACTTCATTGTAAACCCATCCAACAAATTGCGAAGTTTGATTGACCAACTCAGAGTTTACATCCATAATATCACTCACTCAAAATATTATAATAAGAACTATTGAGATTATAAAAAGAAGCATGCTGCTAAACAATACACCCCAGCCTATTTGTAAATTTCTTGGAGCTTTTTTCAGCATATCAGGAAATGCCTGCAATATCGGCCCTATGTTTCTTGAAATTCTTGGTACATCTTTGAAGAAATTCTGATATGCTTCAACAAGATTGCCAAAGATAACTGGAAGATTATTGATAAAATCCTGAATCTGCTTCATAATCTTCTTAAAATCAATATTAAATCCAGGTGCTTTAGTTTGAGTAGGTTGTGCTGGCATAATAACTCACTATAAGTTTTGTTTTATATAGTTTTCTTAAATATAAGCTATGTAGAAAATCGAAGTTACTGCCAATTTCTGAACCTACTGTTAAAATAGTGTTGTATGAGGGTAGGGGGATGTCCCTTACGGGGATGCCCGCTAATACAATAACTGCATGCTACAGGTGAAGCCGGCAGTAACTTGCGAAGCAAAGATTTTCTACATAGCTTTAACTCTAAATAATAAAAAATTCAATAGAATAAGAAAAAAATTAATTCGCTTTTTCTTCTTTAGGAGCTTCTTCCTTCTTCTCTTCAGAAGGGGCTTCTTCCTTAGGAGCTTCTTCTTTTTTCTCTTCCTTAGGCTCTTCTGGTTTTTCTTCCTTTACTTTTTCCTTCTTCTCTTCTTTAGGAGCTTCTTCTTTCTTCTCTTCTTTTGAAGGTTCTTCCTTAGGAGCTTCCTTCTTCTCCTCTTTTGGAGGTTCAGACTTCTCTTCCTTAGGAGCTTCAGCTTTCTCTTCTTTAGGAGCTTCACCTTCCTTAGCAGCTTCCTCTTTAGGTGCTTCTTCTGCTATAGGACCTGAGCCATGCTTTGTAATCTTCATATTAACCTGAGCCATAGTTTCAGTAATAATATTGCCACAGACAGTTCTTCTTTTCTTTATTCCTTTTGGAGCTTTTCTTAGCCCAACAGAACCTTTCATAATCAAGACTCTCTTACGGTTTATTCCAGGATTATCTGCCCTCATAGGAAAACCAGCAGAATCTGAGCCGCCAGTTATCTTAAATTCATAACCTGAAAGCCCAAGTAGGTCTCCTTTTACTGCATCGCCGATCTTTTTACCTTTTAATTGATCTGCAGCCTGCTCTTTAAGCTCTTTTTGATAAGATTTCCCTGTTTTAGGGTCATTTAGAACTATTTTGTATTCAGCCATTTTCTTTTCTCCCCGAGACCACGTTTTCTTCTTTATTATCTGTAAAAACTACCCATTTAGGGTGTCTCAGCAATTAAAATAATAAAAAAAGGGTTTATAAAACTATTTCTTCTTCCCCAAACCTTCAACTGCTCTAAGCACTTCTAATGGAATTGCAAAGATTACTGTATTAGATTGATCAGAGCTTAAGTCATTCAGTGACTGCAAAGTTCTAAGATGCAAAGCACCATCTGCAGATGCTAAAGTATGAGCTGCTTTAGCCATATTGTCAGCTGCAATAACTTCTCCTTTTGCTTTGACAATAACTGCTCTTTTCTCACGCTCAGCTTCAGCTTCTTTACCAATAACCCTTTTCATGTCTTGAGGTAATTCAATATCTTTTATCTCAATCTTACTAACATCAATTCCCCACGGATCAGTCTCTTTATCAACAATCTCTTGAATTTTATTTGAAATCTGATCTCTTTGCTGCAAAATTTCATCTAATTCAAATTCCCCAACAATATTTCTCATTGTTGTCTGAGCTAACTGAGAAACAGCATAATTGAAATGTTCAACTTCAATAATTGCTTTGTTAGCAACCTCAATCTTATAATACAAAACAGCATTAACCTTGATAGAAATATTATCTTTACTGATGCATTCTTGACTTGGAACATCTACAGCTTTAACTCTCATATCCACTCTTCGCCATGATTGCAATATTGGAATAACAATCTTCAAACCAGGTTCCATTACCCCAGAATACTTACCAAGTGTGAATTTTACACCACGTTCATATTCATTAACAACTTTAAGGCTTGATAATAGAACTATCACCAAGAAAATAATCAAACTGATTGAAAAACCTAACATTTTAGCACCCCCTATTAATTGAATATTTTAGGTAGAGGTGTCTTTTTTAAATATTGTGCAATATGCTCTTAAAAAAGGCCAAAAATGGACTTTTATAAACCCTTTATAAATACCCTTCGCAAAGTTTTTATATTAGAAGATACTTCTTTTATAAATATAAACCCCTAATAGGGGATCCTATCTACAGTGATTTAGTGGGGGTGTCTGTGGTTGGGAAAAATGAAAATGGTGGATAATATCTTAAATACTAAATTATGCTCTGCACTGCAAAAGTTGCAGCTCAAAAAAACAATCTTCTTAATTCTTATACTTATATTGGCAACCAGTTCAGTATATGCTGATAGCCCAAATCAACCGCCAACTCATGATGATCCAATATTAGATTCTGAATTAGACACAAATACTACAGATGAGAATATAATAGTAACTAACCAAACTACTAATGATCCTGAAGGAGATCCAGTCAAGAACATAATTAATTGGTATAAGGACACTAACTCAATTACACTTCTTAATATGCCTTTTGAAGCTAACAATGGCACTGAAGTAATAAATACTAAAGATTATTCAAGCCATAATAATAATGGAATTGTGAATGGTGCCGTTTGGAATGAGAGTTCTGGCCATGATGGTTTTGGATCTTATACTTTTGATGGTGTTGATGATTTTATTGAGGTTAATGCAGGGAATGAGTTTAATAATTTGGATGAGATTACTATTTCTAGTTGGGTTAGTTTTAGGAGCAAAAATGGAACAACCTGGCAGGAATTGAATCAGCAGGTTGTAAGCATTGGTGGTTATTTTATTCTGACTTATGAACAATATGGTAATATTTTGTTTAGGATTAATAATGAGAGTGAACATTTTGATTTAAGGCTTAGATCAAATATTTCAAATATTGGTTATGTCCATATTGCAGCTACATACAAGGATGGCTGGATGAATTTGTATGTTAATGGACAGAATATGAAAAGTAGGTATACTGGTTGGCAGGGCGTAATTGGTAGAGATAATATGAAACCTTTATTGATAGGTGCAAATGCTGGCTCTAAGTCTTATTTGAATGGAAGTATCAGCGATCTTAAGATTTATAATCGTGCTTTGAGTTCTGCTCAGATCTCGAGTTTGTACAATAATAAAGAAGATGTACTTGTTAGTCAGGAAACTATGGAGAATGATGTTTGGAAGTCATGTATAATACCAACTGATAGCATAGAAGAGGGTTTAGAGAAATGCTCGAGTGAAATTACAATATTAAGCAGTAGTTCTCCTGCAAATAATGTTCCTACTCATGATGAACCAATATTAAGTTCCTCTTCAGGCCAGAATAAAACAGATGATGAGCTGACTGTTTCAGCTCAGAACACTAATGATAATGATAGTGATCCTGTAAAAAACATAATTGATTGGTATGTCAATGGAAGTTCTATTGCTGTTTTGAATATGCCTTTTGAAGGTGGGAGTGGTGTTTCAACTCGGGATTATTCAAGCTATAATAATTCTATCAACCTTGCTGTGGGTGCTGTTTGGAATGAAAGTTATGGTTATGATGGAAAAGGTGCTTATGCTTTTGATGGTGTGGATGATTCAATTATTATTCCTGGTAATAGTGAGTTGAGTGGTTTTGATGAGTTGACATTATCTGCGTGGGTTTCATTTGGTGACAAGACAGGATCTACTTGGCAGGAATTGAATCAGCAAATTATAAGTAATACTGGCTCTTATCTGCTTTGGTATAATTCAGGAGCACAGGTTATCGGGTTTAGGATTTTGAATGAAAGTAAATTATTCGATACAAGATACAAAGTAAATTTAATTGATGATGGTTTTCATCATATTGCAGCTACTTATTCTAATGGTATGATGAATATTTATGTTGATGGGTTACGTGTTAAATCTCAAAGAATAGATTGGTCAGGGCCGGTTGGAGATAATCAGGTTCGTGATGTTTATTTGGGATCTTATTATGGTGTTAATGGTTTTTTGAACGGAACTATTGATGAGGTAATGATTTATAGCAGAGCTTTGAGTCAAGACCAAATTAATTTGTTATATCAATCAAATCTTGATAAACTCTCTTCAGCTGAAACAGACACAAATGATCAGTGGGTGGCTTGTGTAACTCCAAATGATGGTAAAGATGATGGTCAGGAAAAATGCTCAAATACAATTACAATACTTGAGAGTATTCCAATACCAAATACTCCGCCTCAACATAGTGCACCTCTTCTGGAATCAGCTCTTGGAAAAAATCAAACAACAGAAAGTTTACAGGTTTATAATCAATCAACATATGATGATGAAGGAGATCCTGTTAAAAACATAATCAACTGGTATATAAATGACACTCCAATATTGTTGCTTAATATGCCTTTTGAAGGTGGAAGCACAGATTCAATTACTTCAGATTATTCAGACTATAATCATGAAGGAATAGTTCTTGGTGCAAATTGGGTTAGTGATGCAGGTCATGATGGTTTCGGAGCTTATGTATTTGATGGACTGGATGATAGCATAATTGTTCCTGGAAGCAGTGAACTGACCAATGTTGATGAATTAACTTTATCTGCTTGGGTGGATTTCGGAGGAAAAACAGGAAGTGTTTGGAATGAAGCGTCTCATAGAATATTTAGCAATAAAGTCTCTTATCTTTTTGCGTATAACCCCCTCAATAATGCACTATTGTTCAGGGTCTGGAATGCATCAAAGGATTATTTTGACCTAAGAGCAGTTGTAGATTTAAACAATAATGGCTTCCACCATGTTGCTGCAACTTATGTTAATGGAGAAATGAAAATATATGTTGATGGAGTTCTTGCAATTTCACAAATAGCTGACTGGACAGGTATGCTCGGAGATGGTGTTATTAATGATCTTTATATTGGTTCTTTTGCAACTCTTAGTTGTTTTTCTAATGGCACAATTGACGATCCAATGATCTTTAACAGAGCTTTATCAGCTGACGAGATTAATTATTTGTATAATAAAAACCCTCCTGATGTTATTCTCGAACAGGAAACTTCTGTTGGAGACAGATGGAAAGCTTGTTTAATTCCAAATGACGGCAAAGAAGATGGAGCTGAATTATGTTCAAATGAAATATTAATATTAGTAGATAACACAACAATAGTTTCAGATGACCCTCCTGCTCAGATTACTGATCTTAATGTGATTTCTAAAACAAATTCTTCAATAAATTGGTCTTGGACTAAACCAAACGATACTGATTTTTCAGAACATATTATATATCTTGATGGAGTGAATATAATTAACACAACAGAAGAATTCTACCATGCAGTTGGATTATTGCCTAATACTACATACACAATTAATGTACATACGAAAGATATCGATAATAATGTAAATGATTCTGATGTAATTAATGAAACAAAGACTTATACAACTTCCATAACTGGAACTGTTTATGATACAGACACTGGAAATCCTATAATGAATGTAAATATTTCAGTATATCCTTCTTCAGTCTATGATCCCGTATCTGATTCAGGAGATTATGCTAACCTTCTACCTAAAGAAGTTCCGGATGCAGTTACAGATGTAAACGGAAATTATATTGTGTTCGTTGATGATGGTTCATACCACCTAATCTATCAGCATTCTGATGAAAAAGACTTTAACATAAATCCAATAAAAGTATCTGAAACAGGCCATGATGCATTTATAGATGAAGACGGAACATATATGGGAACATTCAATTCGGAAGGGCACATAATATATTCTGGCAAGCACGAAAACAACAATAAATATTCCTGCGGAGACATAGTTTATTTTACAGCTTTTGGGAAAAATTCTGGTGCCTCAACAGTCAACATAACTTTTGTAGTTGAGAATCATACACAAGGAAATCAAGGAAACATAATTTACAGCGGAAATGATTCAGATCCGTCTGAAACATTAGTAATACCAAATGACCATACCAAATATTTTAAGAATTTTGAATTTAGTGTACCCTGTGAATACCCTGAAGGCAAATATGACATCCATATCTACAACCAACAATGGGGAAAAATTCATAAGATCGGTAATTTCTTTATAGTGAATGATACAGCAACACCTGTCTTAATAGTGCCTAAAAATGTTACAATCACGGAGAATGAGACAATATTAATAAACATATCTGCAACAGATAATACAGTTAATGGCACTATCAGAGAGATAGAAATAAACTATTCTGGATATGACCGTGAATTCCTAACTATAATAATAGATAAAGATACATCTTTTGACTCCGATAATGATAGCATAACTGATAATGATCAGGATTATGTTTTCCCCGGCACTACTGAAACAATAACTATAACTTATGATGTTCCAGGAACATATGAAATCAAATATTGGATAATTGATGGAGTGAATAATCAAAATACTACGACAACACAAGTTGAATTCCCTGAATTCACAGTAGCTCAAACAAAATCATTCATAGGCCTAAATGGTCCCTTTTCCAATTCAATGGACATTGGTGATGTTGATGGAGATAACGACTACGATTTTGTAGTCGGAGGATACGATTGGGGAACTACAGGATCAGCGATATATGAAAATGACGGAACAGGTTATTTTACCCTGAAACAAAGCCTTAATAATGCTGATCCAAACACCACCAACGCTGTTAAATTTGGTGATGTTGATAATGATGGGGATCTGGATCTTTTTAACGCAAATGGAAATGGAAATCCTCATTTCATATACAAAAATGATGGGGGGGGTTTCTCAGTTTACCAAAATTTTGGGGCTGGAAAGACATTATATGAACCTGCATTAAGAGATCTTGACAATGATGGGGATTTAGATATTATTGCGGGAGGCGCAAATTATCATAAAGGAGTTGTTTACAAAAATAATGGATCAGGTTATTTTGAATTCCATGAAGAGTTACCCTTAAATGTTATATTTGTTAATGCGTTTGATGCGGATAATGATGGGGATTTAGATGTTGTCGTCAGCAATTATGAAACCATTAAATCTAGAAATCTTTTGAAAAATGATGGAACTGGTCACTTCACAGTATTTTATAATTTTACTGACTCAGGAGATACGTCTGAGGGAGTAGCATCAGGAGACTTTAATAATGATGGATTCATAGATGTGGCAATTATTTATGATACTATAGGTGCAGTTAAGATATTTGAAAATGACGGAACAGGAATATTTACTTTATCTTCAACTTTATCTATTGATAATGGAATATCCAGGGATATAGAAACATCAGATCTCAATAGCGACGGTTATTTAGACATAGTCACAGGATCTGAAAGTGGAAATGATTATGTCTATCTGAACGACGGCTTAGGAAATTTTAATTTCCTGCAAGTGCTGCCAAACACTTTTTCTACCTCAGCAGTTTCAATCCATGATTTTGATGGAGATTATGATCAAGACATTCTTGTTTCTCAATACAAACAATCAGTAAGACAAGAATTCAAGATGTTTGAAAATCATTTTACAATACAAAATACGATGCCTATTCCGCCAATATCATTTAATTCAACATATTCCGATGGAAAGTTAACCTTAAGTTGGAATGATGGTTTTGATAATGAAACACTTACTACCTTATTGACATACAATCTTAGAATTGGAACAAGTCCAGATTCACAGGATATTTTTTCAGGAAAACTTTCCGGTGAAGAAGCATTTGGAAATGTAAGGCAATTAAAGAATTTTTCATTAAATATCCCAGACCAAGAATATTACTGGTCAATACAAACAATTGATGCACAACTCAAACCTAGTAACTGGAGTACAGAACAACATCATATACCTCAAGAAACGTCTAATTCCTCACTCAGCTTAGAGATTACTTCACCAATAGCAGATACTTTCTACTTGAATGATTCTGTATGGATAAATGCAACAACCAATGATACTGCAGCCAGTTGCTCATATGACCTTATTGGAACAGCACTAAATGGTACTTTAGATACTGTTGATAATTTGGAATGGTACAAATCAATAAATGTCTCAGGTTTGGATGATGATTATAATTTAACAGTTGACTGTGATGGAGTTATTGATTATGTTTATCCATTTAAGGTTGATACTTTAAATCCTCAAGTTAGTTTGGTTAATCCAACTTTCGGCACTGAAATCAAAGGAATATATGTTTTGAATGCCTCTACAACTAGTGATGATGTTGTATATATGGAGTTTTGGTTCTTAAATGGAAATGAAACTGATGTTTACTATGAATTCATAGGACAAAATAATACACCCGGCAATTACTTTTCTTATACTTGGAATTCGCCAAAAATAAATAATACTTTTTATGGCACAACCTTTTTTGCTGTTGGTTTTGATGATGCAGGAAGAGAAACAGAAGTGGCTGAAGGAACTATAGAAATTGACAATGAAGGTCCTGGTCAGGTAACTAACTTAGTTGTTAAAACAGGACGTAGTCAAGGAAGTATTGATTTGTTCTGGACAGCTCCTGGAGATAATGACCAAGTAGGTAAAGCAACTGCTTATGAAATAAGATATGCACAAACACCTATATTAACACAAACTGACTGGGATAATGCACAATGGTCATTATGCAGCAATCTTAATCCAGATTGGGGCGGCTCAAATGAAACCTGCACAATTACAGGATTAGGTGCTTCTGAAGTTCTGTGGTATGCTGCTATCAATGCAACAGACAACTGGGGAAATACTAGTCCAATCTCTAATTCACCAGGTGCAGAAACAGGCTTCTATGATGTTGGTGTAGATTCCTTCCACTATGAATGGGAAGGCAATGATAGCCACACAATATACAAGTATGATACTGTATTGGTATGGGGCAATGTTACAAATTATGGAAATGTTAATGAGACAGATTTGGATGTAAGAATTAGGGAAAATGGCGATACTAAACATATCAAATATATTAATCTTTCAATTGGAGAAACAAAAACTGTTTATATGAATTATACCCCTACTGTTACAATATATCCATTAGTTGGAATGTATTCAAGCTCTGCCTATGATGATTCACCTGGAGACATGAATGCGAGTAATACAGGTAGTGATACTAATATCTGGATAAGAAGTATTGTTGATAGTATTATTTTCACATGGTATGATCCTGTTGATTATCCTAATGCAAACGAACCAGTAAGCACATCATTTTATGTTATTCCACAGATCAATAATCCTACAACTGCATTTTTATACAGAATGCCAATAACCATAAGTATAAATGGTACTTATAATATTATCAGTACCTGGAACAATAATGGAGAAGATTGCGGCACAAACTCAGAATGCTTTTATAATGCACTAGCTACAAGTACAAATCTTCAATCATGGGAAAATCAGATAGATACACCTGGAAAATATAATATCACCGTCACAGCAGGAGCTCATCCTGGTGATCAATTAACAGTACAAAGAACAGTAACAATATCATGAGGGTTGGAAAATGAAAATAGAAAAATATGTTTTATTCTTAGTTTTGTTTATAATTAGTATTAATATTGTTTTGGCAGAAGCATGTGAGAATGTTGATTTTTATACAACTACTCCAGATGCTACTTGTGACGAATTGATTATGTATTTCTTAGAATATCAACCCTTAACATGTGCTTTCCCTGCAAAAACCTGCTGGGGGCAGTATGCAGATGGAAATGCAACAATAGTTCTTCCAGATGGATTAACTACAGCTAATTCTGAAACTGTTACTTTGTCAAATACAAAAAATCAATATTATTGGGAACTTGAATGTACAGAAGAAGCTAATTATGAAGTTACAATAGATTTATCCAATGCTGAAAGCCAGTGTGAGAGTAGTTCAGAAATTAATATGTCAGAACCCCCTACAACAACATCTTATCCAAAACTTGAAATCACATTAAAGGACATAGGTGACGAATTGTTTTTAGAGAAAGAATATGACCTGGGTTTTATTATAAAAAACACAGGAGAAAGAACTGCTAAGAATATTGATGCATTTGTTAGTTATGGTTTAGATACTGATTTCTCTCCAAATAATGAAGGAGATGTTGATGAATTAGGACCTGGAGAAAGAAAAAAGTTTGGCTATACAATAACGCCTCTAAAAATGGGTCAAAACACAGAGATAACTGTTATTGTAAATAGTTATGAACTAGATGATGGAACAATAATTCTGAGAAACAAGGATAATTATGATGTAACATCAAATGTTTTAACATATGATGTTCTTGAGAATTCTCAAGGTGGGCCATTGCCACCTGTACCTGGACCTAATATACCAGATCCTGAAGAAAATGAAACAACTACCGAGCCACCTAAACCACCAACTCCACCACCAGTTACTACACCACCTCCTACTACAACAGACAATGAAACAAACACAACAGATCAGCCTCCTTTAATAGACTGGGAATGGGATGTTAGTTTTGGTTTGATTGCAGTAATAGTTATTTTAATAGCAATTATTGTGGCTTTATTAGTGGCTATTTTTATTACTCAGGATTAAATTTTTTTATTTCTTATGTTTTTAATTTCTATAGAAACTAATCTATAAAGCCCATATTAGCTGATTCTAAGCAAAACATTTATAAAGTAGGAAAAGTAATAAAAGTAGGAAATGACCAAAAAAGGCCAAATTACTAAGTCTAAAGTCTCAATTTCTATAGATAAGAAACTACTGGCAAAATTACAGAAAGAAGCAGATGAAAGAATGATGAAGCTATCAAACCTATTGGAATACTATATCAAAAAAGGTAAGAATGAAAAATAAGATATTAATTTGGATTATTGGATTAATAGTTCTTCTTAGTTATGCTTATGGTGCAGATTGGCCTGCTAGTTTAACTTATATTGGTACTCCGACTCAAGTATCTTTTGGTACAGATATACACCTAGAATTATCAGATACCACTCCAGTCTGTTTTATTGGAAGTAATTGTTGGGGTGCTTATAAAGATGGGAGTGCAACAGTGACTTTCCCTTATAATTTTTCAATAAAAACTGCTGTTTCAGCTTTGAATCCACAAGGATTAAATGGAGGAATGACTATCTATGACTGGTATTTAACATACAATGTAACTGGAGTTTATCAACTCAATATTACTCTCAATAATGGAACAGCTAATACTACAAATAATGTAACTGTTAATATCACCTCTCAAGTAGCTGATCCTAATATTACAATTACTATACAGCCAAATAATGCTGAATTAATTGTTGGGATGAATTTTACATTTAATTTAACATTGAATAATACTGGTAATGGAAGTGCTTATAATATTAGTGTCCTTTTAATGTCGGATCGTCAAGGTATAATAAACTTCACAGGAGGAAATGACGAAGATCTGTATTTAACATTACCAAATGTTAGCAATATGACTGTTGCAATATATAATTTTTCTTTATTTGTATTAAATGAGTCAAATACAGATATGATTATTTCTACAAATACTGAAAAATACCTTAAAGAAGATGGCTTTACTATTTATGCTAATACTCCAAACTTCTACATCACCGAGGGAGAGGTTAATTTCTCTATATATGGTGGTCCTGATCTTGATTTTTCTAATACTTTATGTGATTTAAAAGAATCCTCGATACTAGTTAACAGCAGTTTAATATTTGATATGGATACTTGTGTGTTGTGGGATCAGGATAAATCACAAATAATGTATAATTATACTCCTGCAGCAAATATGAATATTATGATAAACCAAACTACTCCCTATGAAACAAATATAACTCCCGATATTAATTATCTGGGCGTAAAGAATATAACTTTCAATATTACTGATCCAGTAAATGTTACAGACTCTGATTATATAACCTTATATGTTCAAAACTCTTCAACAGAAACATGTGATGGAGTAGATAATGATGGAGATACTGTTGTGGATGAGTTTACAAGTCAATCTTGTTGTCCTAATACACATATTTGTTCAACTTATGGTACTTTTCCGTGTATGAATGGAGCTATTAACACAAGTGTCTGTTATAATTACATAGGAAATCTGAAAACACAAGAAAGATCTTCCGGCGGGAGTGGATCCTCAACCCTATACACAGGACCGACTGCAAAGATAACTAATCCAGAAGAGGGAGACTTCTTTACAGTTGGGTTTAACATACCTTTTACTCAGGCAAGTAGTTCAGAAAAAGGAATAACAGATTACTACTGGAGTTTTGGGGAATATGGCATAGAAACAACCAAAGCTTATGAGGATATTGGTGAGGAAGAAGTATCATTAACAGTGACAGATATCTTAGATATGACTGATACAGATAGTGTTAAATTCACTATTGTTAATTGTATAGCAGACACAAGCTGTGATGATGAGAATCCTTTAACAACAGATAGCTGCCTAAACCCGAGAACATTAGGATCATTATGTCAATTCTGCACAGAACCATGTGTAACGGAATTAGAGTGTGTTAAGGAACAAAATGCATACACCATAAGCAGGTCCTGCACAAACAATTGCTGTGAATATGAGCATTGTGAGCCGCAATGCAAGTCAGACTCTGACTGTGATGATGACAAAGAAGAAACAAATGATGAATGCAAGGAACAAGGTAGTTGTGAAGCTTATTGTGATTATGAAAAAGAAGAAAAACCAAAAGAGGAAATCCCAAAATCAGAAAGACTTCCATTCCCAACAGATCTAAGCACCCAATACATGGCTACTGTTGATGAAATATTAGAACAGCTTGGATTAAAAGTAACAACAGAACTTTATGTCAGCAATGGAAAATCCGAGATAAGATACAGATTAGGCAATGAAAAACTAATCAGCCTATACAATGTATCAGTAACTGTAATAATCCCAAAATCAATAGCTCAATCCACAGATGAAATAGAAGGAAATTTTGAAGTGATAAACTCAGATCCTGTAATAAGATTCTACATACCAAAAATACCAGCAGGAAAGTCTGTAATGTTTTCATACAAAATAAACAAAGAAATGACAGAAGACATGCTTAAGCAAATAAAGTGGGATATTGATTCTCAAATATCTGAAAAAGAACTTCAAGAACTAACAGAAAAAACACTTGCAACACAAAACGCCACATCAGTAAGAATCAAAAGCATTTACGAGGATGAAAAAACCAAGATCGAAACACAAATCAGGCCTAAAAAAGCAATGAAGGATGTAAGAGTCTATCTTGAAATACCCAAATGTTTGGCAAAACACATTAAAGACATCAAATTCAACAATCAAAAATTCGAAGTAGTAAAAGATGACCCTATAGTGGTGTGGCATTATGCAGAACTAACAGACAAAATAGATCTTCAATATGAAGTAGAGGGAAAGATTGATGAAGACTGTCTGAAACAGATAAAAACTTTGCCAATAGCAGAATATCTCGGAGAGGACTTGTTAAGTCCTATAAACTGGTTTAATATGATCCTGCCATTCCTCATAGTTCCTATTTTGGGCTTTATACTGATTTACTTTGGCAAATTTGAGCACCACAGAGAATCATTATATGAAGCAGAACCAGCTTTAACAGAAGCAATGACAAATAAGATAGACCAAGAAATATCAATAATGCCTGAAATTGCTGCAGAAAGCTACATACCTGTAGAAGCAGATCATGAACTTATGTTAATCAGAGAGAAAACAGAACCAGAAATAACTCGTTTACCAGAAAAACCTTCAAAAGTCCTGAATGAGAAAGACAAGCCAATCAGAAAAGACTCAAAAAAAATTATGATTAAAAAACAAAAAACCATTCAGAAAAGAAAAAAAGAACAATCATGTGAAGACTTAGAAACAACAGAAAAACCAAAGAAAACAAACAACTTCTTTCTAAAAATAAAAAGAGCAATGTCATTATCCCGAGCAGACAGAGAAATAAGAAGGCTTGAACAGCAAATAAAGAGGCTGTAAGAATGAAACTAATTCTTGAATTAAGCCTTGACAATCCTTTGTTAGGTGTTGAAGAAATCAAAGCAACTACAAAAAGCACCATTAAAAGATTTGATAAATATGTTGTATTGGAAACAAATAAAGATTTAAAAAAATTAGCTAAACTAGCTTATACTCATAATATCTTTGAGTTTCTGTTTATGACAAAAAATCTTGAGAAAAAGATTGAAACTTTTGATTGGCAAAGAGCGTATAGAAAAGATTTTTCTGTAAAAGTCTATACACCAAAAAGCTCATTATCAAAAGAAAAGGAATTTTCAAAAATAATCTGGAAAAAACTTAAAAATCCAGAAGTCAATCTCAAGAATGCTTCTACTAAGATATTTTTCTTTAAATTTGGTGAAAGATGGTTATGCGGCAGGTTCATATGTGAAACAGATAAGAGCTATCTGCAGAGATTTGGGAGGCTATTGCCTGAATCCAGACCAATCATAACTTCTCCAAAACTGACAAGAGCGTGCATTAATCTGACTGGTATTTCTGGAAATGAAGTTATTTTGGATCCATTTGCGGGGTTTGGAACAACACTAATAGAAGCAAAATTAATGGGCTTGAAAGCAGAAGGGTATGATCTTGATGAAACAATAATAAA
The DNA here is from genome assembly GCA_042571645.1 of Nanobdellota archaeon. GTDB lineage: Archaea > Nanobdellota > Nanobdellia > Woesearchaeales > JBHPFW01 > JBHPFW01. The sequence continues at coordinate 50,015 of JBHPFW010000006.1, read as the reverse complement.
GAAAGCTAAATCAAATGCAGAGAAAATGGGTGTGAGAATTAATCTGATAAAAAACAATGCTTTAGATATAAAGAAAAAATATGATTATGTTGTTACAGACGTACCTTATGCAAGAAACACTTCAAAAAAGATAAATGTTGAGGAATTAGTCACTGATTTCTTAAATAATGCCTATAATAAAATAAAAAAGAAAATAACCATAATCATACCAAGTAATCTAAACTATAAAAAAATTCTAAAAAACACAAAATGGAAGAAAAACCAGGAATTTGAGCAATATATACACAAAAGTCTATCCAAAAGGATATTACTTCTTACAAAATAGCCAATAAACCAGCAAGAATAATAAGAGTAAACACTATCCCCCTAAGCAAGTCATCCTTATGAGGCTTTTTAGGTTGCTCTTCCAATGTGTCTCTGGCAGGCATTCTGTTATATGCTTTCAATATATCACCTGAACAGAATTTCCAGGGGGTATTTTTAAATGTTTTGGAAATTAGGATTCAGTTACATTTATGAGAATAGACAAGGCATTTAGAATTTTTGCATTTTGTGAAGTCTCAATATCCTCTTCAGTAAACATCACCGCCACTTGATAAGGAATTGCCCCTTCCTTAAAACCAAACTGTTTTGTAATCCAAAGATCATACTTTTGTGTCATTATCTTCCCAGGAGACAAATAAAGTGCTCCTTTGTCAATAATCTTAGCATCCTCTTTATCCCCCACAACATAAAGGAAATAAAAATACTTATCAGCAGGGAAAGGTCTTTTAAAACCACTAGTCAAATTAAGCAGCACTTTAAACTTGCTGCCATAAGGTAATTCATAAGTTTCAATTTTTTCTTTAAAATCCTCTTCTGGTTTTACTAAAAAATTGAGTTTAATTAAGCCATCTTTTATTGGTTCTTTAGGTTTCACTGTAAGTTTCTTAGTTACATTCTTTAAAACTTTAGAATAGGCGTCCTCTCCTAAAATTTCAAATTTCTCTTTTGCAAGCAATTCATTTAATGCTGTTAATAATATCACATCACAACTCTTACTGCAAGGGCCGTCCCAAATAAACACTTTTTCTATCTTTTTTCCTGCAGGTAAGTTAATTGCTCCAATCTCATGAATAAGCACGTCTCTATCTGAGTCATCAAGCCTATATAATATGTATGCCTCAAATTCAGAGTCAACAAAATCAACATTAGTTGGGTTTTCTATAGTGTAAGTTATATCTAACACGTCAGGTTTTTCATAGAATCTATCTTGAAATTCTAGGTCTAAATTTAATTTACTTGCCTCAATTACGTCTTCCGATAAAGTATCTGACATATCTTCCTTATCGATATCATTAAAATTGAAGTCTACACTAGATATATCGAAGACATCTGAACCGCCCTGATTAGCTAACCTTTCAGAATACTTTTCAGCTAAGACAACTACAACAACATATTCACCAGGGGTTAGTTCACCCTTCTTTAAGTTCCACTTAAAAGATCCTTCATAAAAAGAGCCTGGAGGTAAATCTATTGGAAGATCTACAATAGAATAATCTTCATCAGCATCATTTTTCTTAGCACCAATTCCTATTCCAAATTTATCTCTAGTTATATTAACATTAGTGGGATTATGAATTTTGAATGAAATATTAACTGAATCATCAAGAGGCGATAAATCTGTTTTGCTCAAAGAAACCTCTTTTATGAATTTATCAGTCAACAAACCACTTATTAAATTTGTCACAGAACAACCACTAATCATAAATATAGATATAATAAAAAAAAGTAATAATAAACTCTTAATAAATTTATTTTTTTCATTACATATCATTTTCTCTTAATCCACCGAGTCACTACATATGAAATTGCTCCAATAAATAATATGATAATGGCAGTAACAATAAGAGTAGTGTTAATTGGTTCAACATCTGAAGGGGGCAATTGCTCCCATATTTTGCCTGGTTCCTTTTCTAATTTGATTAATTGAATCAAATCACCGCCATTCATTACAGTTTTATTGACAACTCTTTTGCTGAAACTATTTTTGTACGACACAATTTGGACATCTCTTTGGAAATTTTCTAAATCTAACAACTCCAGAATTACATTTCCTGTAGCATTTGTTAATTCTCTTAATTTATCTGTTGAGTCTGTGACAATTACAGTAGAATTTTGAATAGGCAATCCTTCTTCATCCAAAACAGTAATCCTTAGTATCGCGGGATCACAATTCCTATCATGATTTGACCAATGAGGCTCTTCATTATATTCTTCTTCACAATCAAGATCGCAATGCTTATCTGGTTTTGCATTACAGTAACCGTCATTTGCCCAAGGTTCACAGTCTTCTGGACATACTAAATAGCTTTCTTTTGCTGAAGCATCGCAGACATTATTAAAGTTACAGCTGCTAATCTCAGAAAGGTCTACATTTAATAACACTTTATCTTCTGCATCATAGACTATCAATTTTGAAGCATTTCTATAATAAGGTAAATAATATGTTCTTTTTGTGTGGTTTGGAAATTCCATTAATGGCCCTATGAAGTTTCCTTCTTCGTCAAACCATTCTGCTGCAGGAACTGTGCCTTCATTTAATGGGTATTTTAAATGAAAAGTTTCAAGTACCTTGCCTTTTTTATCAATTATTTCTGTCTTGAAGTCCCCATTATTAAGTCCGATTCGATCAGATGGTTTATGGTTTATTATGTTAATTGATTCTAATTTGAGTGTTCCATTTCTATAATATGTTGCTGAAAAAACATAACTAAGGTTTAAGTCTGATTTATAAGGGTCTTCATAGGCATTTGTGTGGAAACAAATTAGCAAAAGAATTGATATAGTTATGAGTATTATTTTTTTCATTATTATCTCCTTGTTAATTCGTTTAATTTAGTTCTGAGTTGACTTATATGTACTTCACCCACATAGGAAGAGTCCATGTGGCTTCTCATTAGGCTTTCATCATATGGCCTATACCAGTTTGGTGTATAACATTCCTTTTTACATTCAATATTATTTAAACTTTGCCATTTTGTGCAAGTAGCACTATCATCACAATTGGGAAAGTTTGATATTCTTTCGTTTGTTTGTTCTTCAGCAATGTATTCATCTCTTAAGCCCCCAATTGAGTGAGAGAATTCGTGAACAATCATCCTTCTAATATCTATTTTATTGTTAGCTATTCTGAATCCTCCTATGCAAGTAACAGGCCTGTTGTTGTTTAAATAGTCTAGACCTATATAATTATATGCATAATCCCCCTCTATATTTGCGTTTGATCTGAAGTTAATATCTTGAGAAAGTAATACGACTTTATCCGGATTATTGCAATATAGTGAAAAAATTGCTGTTTGGTCTTTGTAATTTTCGTGAGTAAAAGTTCCAATTTCTGTTACCAACCATATGTTTATGTTATCTTGATATTCAGTAAAAGGATAAATCTCATCAAAAAAGCCTTCTTCTCCATTAAAGAGATCTTGTGTAGTGTGTTGTAGCTCAGCTATGTTGTCAAATCCAGTTCCAACTACAACAATATCGAGATTTCTAGAGGGATTTTCGTTGTTTAGTACTGCTATACAAGATCCTGCTGCCATACCTTCCTCTTTTTTATTATTATATTTTGCTAGATCTGTAAATTGTTCTTCAGGATCAATCTCGACTTTTATTGAAGTGATTCCTTCTCCAATATCACTTACAACTAATGTGAAAGATTTTTTTTCATTACCTGCAAATTCGACTTGCCTTTCTGTCAGTTCATCATTTATGAGAATGTGTACAACAACATTTTCAGCTTCACTATCTATGAGATTTTCTACTGTCACTGTCACTTCCACATTGTCTCCGACAGCGATATTTGTCGGGGAAAACTCGATTGATTCCACTGCAAAATCAACTACATGATGTGAGCCGCTAACTTCTGTATTACAGGGATAGGTAATTTCTACATGTTGTTCACAAGGATATTTAACTATTCGTGGCTCACAATCTTTGCATTTCTCGCATTCTTTTTTGAATCCATCTATATTCTTACAAATTTCTTCAGAAGCACAATTCACTTTCTTAGTTTTAACATCGCAAATATCGCAATCTGTGATGCTTTCTTCATAAGGCACTTCAATTTCCTTTCCTGAACAGTCGTTACTATCTAGACAATCCTTTTCGATTACTTCCTGGCAGTCTTCTACTTCAACACTTTTTAATTCACAAATAGTCTCTGCAACCCAATTACATTTTTCTTTTAGCCAACATCCAACTATGCACCAGACTTGCCACCACTCACAATGATCATTACAGAATGGAACATATTCACACACTTGAGAGTATTCATCATGGCATTCATTTACATATTCTGTATTAGTTCCGCATTCTAAAACCTTTTTTTCATCACAATTATCTTCCAAAATTTCGCAATCTGTTTTAGTTTCGAATTTTGTTACTGTACAAGTTTCGCAACCATCATCAATATAACAGTCTTCGTCTTTTTTATTGTCTGATTGACAATTTTGTACTATTTTGCATGCATCACAATTTTCATTACATCCAACTTCTTTTTCACATTCATGCGAGACTGAATAATTCTCTATGCATATAATCTCTGCACAATGGCATTCTTGTGCTTCATCATCAAAATAACAGTTAGATCCAAATAAACTTCTGCACTCTCTGTCCTTGTCATCTTCATCAACCCATGAGGGTTCATAGGGATCTCTGCTTATTATCACTTCATAATCTCCTGTAGCAATTGTTTCTCCCATTAACTTAACATCTTTTTCTTTTATTGTTGGCATGTAACCTGCCTTATTAATCACAAACTCATACTCTCCAGCTTCACTCAAAACAAAAGTGTAAACTCCTTCTTCATCTGTTGTTCCCTGAACCATAATCTCGAAGTCTTTCTTTTGGACTGCTACAAAAGCATCAGCAACACTAATATTACCCTCTGTAACCTCGACAGTAATATTTTTCCCCACTATACTGCCTCTTATAGCAACATCCATTTCTTTCTTTATTTCGCAAACTTCCTGCTCAACTTCCTTATATTCGCATACCATCCGATCATAACTGCAGCTATTGCAGACACCATCACGACCGCAAGCATCGCAGCTAGCAGAAGTAACATTCACTTTTGTTGGAGTTCTGACAGTACAGGTATTTTGAGTAATATTCTTAGGACAATAAGCGCAGCTCACAGCAGTTCTGTTCCAGCAGAACTTGTTGCAGGCATTACAATCAGTATAACTGCCGCAAGATTCACAATTTGGAATAATAACTTCTGCAGTAAAATCAATGCCATAAACGCATTCCTCACACTCTACAAAAACATCATCATAAACCTCTCTGCCGCACATTGAGCAGTCTTCTAAATAATCAAATGGTTTTTTGAAAATACAATTTATATATCTAGAACTATTTACTGTATCACAATTTGCGTCTTCCCTTTTTCTATAAAAAGTCTCATTATGCAGACATGAATTGCAGAAAGTTCCTATGCCGCAGTCCTGGCAGTTTTTGATATTTATTCCAAAAGGCAACTGAATACACTTTCTGTGATGGCATTCTGTACAAACTTCTTCCTGACCACATCTCTCACCATCAGTAACTCTCTCCTCAGTATATTGAACTTCTTCATGTAAACATTCTCTGCATTCATAACCGCATTTCTCACAATCTGGCTGGAAGAATGAAGCTAGGCACCTTCTGCAAGTGTCTACTTGGCCGCATTTCTCACAATCATCTGCTGCGAAAATCTCTTCTTCATGGCATTCTAAAATTCTGCAAGTTGACATGTTTTCAGTTATGTTTACTGAGATATTAACAGATATATTAACTGTTACATTTGCAGTTATGTTTACTGTTGTGTTTGTATTATTTACTTCCGGAGGTATAATAGGCGGTATTACTGGCGGTTCATTGCCTCCTCCACCATTGCCGCCTGTAGATGCTTTCTTATAAACAGTGACATCAAACAACACCTGCTTATAGGCTTGTGCAGTATTCTCAAACCCAAAATCAAAATCAGCATAACATTCAAATGTTCCTTCTGGAACTGCTGTGCTAATACTGAGTTCTAGAATATCAGAGCTATTGGTAGAGGAATTAACAGGCAAAACAATATCATATGTCAGGTCAGGAACAAAAGAATTATTATCTGCCTCGCATAAGCTATCACTAATATTTAAGAAATCAATAGCAGAGACATAGTTATTTGTAATAATAGAATTGCTTTGCTTAAAAGATCCTTTTCTTATTGAACCAAAATTATGATATGGAGTAATATCAACATAATCCTCTGTATTCTCTATATCAAACAAGAAATTAACAGTTTTATTAACCTCGAGGGTATTTGCGAATTCAATTTCTATATTATTATAGCAGACATAACTTCCATTAGCAGTATCAGGAGGCACATTCATTACTAAAGAACTGCTTGCTATATCAAATGACTGTATTGAAGACGGGAAACTATGCTCCAAAATCGGTGTGAAAGAAGGCTGTTGTTGGCATGAATCAAAATCAAACTCCAAAAAGACAATATCAGAGATGTAATTATTTGTAATATTAGAGGAAACTTCTCCGTATGAACCCTGCACAATACTGCCAAAATCATAAGTGTCAGTAACTTCAACATAGTTTGAGGGAGATTCTACCTGGAATGTGAATGAGACTGTTTCATTAAAATTTAATGTGTTCTCAAAACCAAAATTAACAATCGCACTGCACACATAACTTCCTGGAGTGGCAAATAAGGGTATGTCAACAGATAAGTTTCTATCTAAAGAAACCATTGAACTGATAGGCAATATAAAATTATTATTTAAGACAGGATCAAAACCTGGAGAATTGTCACAAGAATCAAAAACAAAATCCAAATAAGTAAGATCATATAAATAATTGTTAGTTATGCTCGAAGAAACTTGATTAGTTGAATCATGGACCGCTAATCCAAAATCATAAATATCTGTAACATCCACATAATTTTCAGGATCGTCTATATCAAACGAAAAACTAATTGGCTTATTAAACTGAAATCCATTATCAAAACTCAAATTAGCAAAACCCGAACAAGAATAATGCTCCGGATCTGCAATCAGAGGAATGTCCATTGATAACGAACTGACTTCTGAGTCTAAAGAATTAATAGGCAGATTGAAATTATGATTCAGAACAGGATCAAATCCTGGAGAACTATCGCATGAATCAAAAACAAAATCCAAATAAGTGATATTGGCAATATAATTATTTGTTATATTGGAATAAACCTGATAAGATGAATCATGAACCACTAAACCAAAATAATAAATATCAACAATATCAACATAAAACTCCCCTTCCTCAACCTCTAAGTTAAAGTTGATGCTCTTATCTGCATTCAAACCATTGCTGAATGCAAAACTGATATCTGCTGAACAATTATATTCTCCTGGCACCATGCCAGCATCCACACTAACCAACAAAGAACCATCATCAATGCTAGAATCTCCAATAGGCAATCCAAAACCGAGAAGAGATAATCCAGGCAGAATATCTGGAGAACCTTCACAAGACTTAGCTATTATAGCTAAAGATTGTATGCTGGCAACATAATCATTGACTATTACAGAAGTACTCTGCTTTGAATCTCCCTGGACTACTAACCCAAAATCATAATAATCAGTAATATTAAAATAATTCTCTGCATTTTCTACAGAAAATTCCAAATCTGCATTCTTTGTAATCTGCACCCCATTTTCAAATTCAATATCCACATCTACAGAACAAACATAATCTCCAGAAACAGCATCAAAAGGAAGTTCAATTGATAAAACGCCATTTTCAACAGGAGAATTTATTGGTAAAGTAAAATCATGACTTAGAGCAGGTGAAAAAGACAATGCATTATCACAAGTTCCTAAGATAAAACTCAGAGAACTGATATCTGAGATATAATCATTAATTATTTCAACATCATCATCTTCAATAGACCCTTGTGTTAAAACACCAAAGGTATAATAATCAGTAATATTAAAATAATCTTCAGCATCATCTACAGCTACAATAAAAGAGACATTCTTTACAAGATTCAAACCATTTTCAAAGCCTAATTCCAATTCAGCAGAACAATCATAATCATCAGGCATTATGTCAATTGGTATATTCAATGACAAATAACTTCCAATAGTGCTTGAAGAACTTATCGGCAGGCTGAAACCATAAGCTAAATCAGGAGTGAAATCCACAGAAGAACCCTCACACAATCCTGAAAGAATATCCAAAGAGTTAATATCAGAAATATAATTATTTGTTATTTCAGAGAATAATTCCTTGTTATCGCCTTGTACTATTGAACTGAAATCATAATACTCTGTTATATTAATGTAATTCTCTGCATTATCAACAGTGAAAATAAATGAGATATTCTTTATCATTTCCAGACTGTTCTGGAATACTAATTCTGCTTCTGCTGAACAATTATATGATCCTGGAGTTGCATCCAAAGATATATCAAAGATTAAATTTCCATTCTCTGAGTTAGAGGAAATAACAGGCAAAGTAAAATCATTAGTTAAATCAGGAACAAAATTCAACATAGGATCCTGGCATGATTCAGAAACAATATCTAAAGAAACCAAATCAGATATATAGGCATTATTTATTTCTGAACTAGCTTGTTTATTTTCTCCTTGAACACCAATCCCAAAATCATATTCCTCAGTCATATTTACATATTCTTGTGCTTCTAGTACCTCAAAGACAAAGATAAATGATTTATTCACCTCTGCACCATTCTCAAAATTCATTTTTACTAATGCAGAACAATTATACATGCCTTGTTCAGCATCAATTGACACAGGCATTACAAGTGAATCAGATACCGTAGTAGAAGCTTGCAATGGCAGGTTAAAGCCATGTGAAAGATCAGGTAAAAAAGAAGGAGAATCATAACATGATTCTTGAATAACCTCTAACGACTGAATATCAGATATATAATTATTTATTATTTCAGAATCAAATTCTCTTAAATCTCCTTGGGGAATCTCACCCAAATCATGATATTCTGTAATACTAACATAATCACTTGCTTTTTCCACTGAAAAAGTAAAAGCAATAGTATTGGTTAATTCTAAGCCGTTCCCGAATATTGCTGTGATATTAGCAATGCACATATAATTTCCTAATGATTCTCCTAATGGCAAGTTTACTGTGAAATTACCATCCTCCTGATTACCATAATAAATTGGTGTGTTAACAACTTCTGACAATGCTGCAGTTGATATATTTTCACCATCAACACAATCACCATAATCTGCTGATATTGAGATAATATTCTCATTATAATTATTAAATAATGTAACGAGCTTGGTTGAGGTGGCTCCTTCAACAACACTGCCAAAGTCAGTGACATCATTACCTATAAGAAATGCCCCAGTAAAGCTATTATCGAGGGTAAAACTGAAATTTGAAGAGCTTGATAAATAATCATATCCCTTTTCATCCTGCCCAGAAACACTAATAACTCCTTCATAAATATCCGGAGATGCGCTATTAGGTAAATTCACAGTTATATCAAAATCTTCAGCATCAATAATATCATTATTTGTTTCTGGAATAAAACCAACCCAAGAATTATTTATTTTTGTTGAATTGAAAGTCTTTGTTACATTATCAAGAGTTTGCATTCCATTGTTGATTATTGTAAAATTTTTTGTAATTCCTGTGGTTTGGACATCTATCAACACATCAAAATCTTCTTGGCTCAACTCTTGAGTTTTATTCAAGCTGACAAATTTAGTTTTTGTGAAATTTATTAATTCGTCTCTTGCTATTAAATTTCCCTCTATGATTCCGCATGTTCCTGTATTATCGCTCCAGGTAAATGTTGCATTCTTTATAATATTAGGTTCAAGCTGTATCTCATTTATCCCCACCAAGGTATCATTCGCATCTATTTCTCCATTAAAATTAATATCATTAAACAGAGAGAAGTTTCTTTTAATAAAAGAGGTATCTGTGACTTGGACAATAATCTCAATATCATTACATTCTACCAAACTACCGGTTGGGGTTATATTAACTATTGACTCAACAATATATTCATAAACCTCTTTGGAAACTTCATAATAATCAAGCTGTGAAAAATTAATATTTTGGTCATATCTATCATATCTTCCCACTGCAATCTTAGCAGGCGACCCCACCAAGAATAAGTCTGGCATTGAAGTGTTAAACAAACCAAGCTTTGGTCTCTGAGAAGAAAAATTAATCAAATTTATTGAATTAGTTCCAGGATATAGTTCAGAGTCAATTTGCACTATTCTATAGAACGTAACTTCATGTCCTGCATTTATGATAAAATTTGAATCTCCCTTTCTTCCCTCTCTTTCTGGTCTACTAGCAGGTGAAAGTCCTCCAGAAGAAATAAGCAGAGGGTCTCTTATATCCCCAAATCTCACAATAGGAGAGTTTATTTCTATTCTTCCGTCTCCACCCCTACCAGTTATGCCGCGCCAACCCTCTCCTCCGATACCTCCTTGGGCATTTACATAAGATTTGCCAAAAAAATCAAAAGAATTAGTTGTGTTTACTATAAAATTTCCATGACCTCCTGGGTTTCCTCTACAGTTTTTACAACCAACATCATTTGCAGCTCCCCCAATACAATCAAGAGATGATTCATTAAAGAAAACTCTGTCACCAAAAATTTTGCATAAACTGTCCCCTCCAGAACCTCCTTTGCTATAATGACTGTCTCCTCCAAGACCTCCTCTGGCATTTAAAGTCAAGTTAAATACATTTATTGCTTCTGAACAGTTGATAGAAAAATTTGCATCCTCTCCTGCAGGACCTTGAGGATCTTCACTCTTACCTCCTCTGCCACCATGCACATCGATAAAAGTGTCTCTAATTGATAAATTTAGTCCTTGATAATTAAACCAACCACTTCCAGGAGAACCGCCTGCAGACCTTGTTGAAGAACCTCCACTACCTCCATAACCATAAAACTTAACATTGTTGATAGTGGAATATAATGTATTAAAAGAAATTCTGCCTAAACCCGCTTCCCCTATAAAAACATCTGCTGAACAAGTTGAAGCACCATATGAATATACTAAAGAATCATCTATTACTATTTTATTTCCATAAACATTGAATCGGCCGCTTCCAGCTCTGTAACAAGCGTCACCACCATTACCACTAAAGCCCCCATTAGAATAGAAGAAAGAATTATCAATTACAGCTTTATTATTTGTCCCTATTTTTATATTTCCATGGCCGCCATAACCACTATATAATCCATTACCGCCTCTGCCTCCTTGAGCACCTATAACAGAATTAAAGATCAACAAATTATCAATTGCTGTTAAATTTACAAAACCTTCTCCTCCTCTGCCACCGTAACCTTTGGAGCATGAATTGTTCATTCCACCACCACCTATATTATTGATTCTGGTATTATTTATTATTACGTCAGAACCAAGAAAATAACCTTGAGATTTGCCACCCTCTCCAAATTCTTGACATGAAGATCTTTGACCTGGACCTCCATACCCTATAGTAGAAGAATTCTCTATCAATAAAGTATCAAAAGCATTAAAATAAATACTTCCTGGCCCTCCTTCTGCACAATCATCTCTGCAACCTGTTGCAATACGCAAGCCTCTTCCTCCAAAGCCATACAAAGTAGAGTTAGTTACAGTGATATTTCCTATTGAAATAAAACTTATTTGACCTGGTTGACCAGGATCAGAAGGAGTTAGAGCTGTAGCATCTTCTCCTTCACCATGTATCTCTGCATCATAAATCACAATATTTTTTGTGCTGGTTAAGAAATTACATGTTACATTTCCTGTTAAATAAACATTATCAGAATCTTCAGTAGTATAATTAACACAATCGATTGGATCGTCAATATATAATATTGGGCTGTGAGTTTTATTCTCAGAACTCATGAAACTTACTGGATTTTCTGTTCTAACAGCTAATGAAAGAACTCTATCTCCAGAATAATATGTTTCATTTACAATCTCAGTAATATGTACTTGGAAATATCCTGTTTCATTGTTTAAAGTGGAGTTAAGAAAAGCTCCTATCTCTGGCAATGTTTCATAGCTGACATTTTCATCCCAATCACCATCTAAATAATACACCTCAATTTCCTCAAAACTTACTTCTTTTGGATACAAATATAATGAGGAGGATCTGATATGATCTATTGTATAGTTTCTCAAATCGAATTTTATTAGGGAGATCTTGTCGTCATCAGACTTCAAATATTTTTTATCAGAAAAAGACTTGGTTGGATAATCCTTATCAACATAAGTATCCACTGAAGGTTTTAATGCAAATAATTTCTGTGGCCTGATTGATAATTCTTTTGTTTCTGCTACAGGATTACCATTTTCATCTTCTGCACTTAATTCTATATTTCCGTGATAATTCTCTTTATGCTCCAACACAACCTTAAGTTGTTTTATATCACCTTTTTGCAGATTATCAATAGGTATTGCTGCTTTTAATTCTAGTTCTCTTTTTGCTGAATCATAATTCCCATCATCATTCTCATCATCATTAAAGTTATCAGTAATTTCCATTAAAGATGTTTCGCTAACATCATATTCTGAATCTGATGTAGTTTCATTATTAAAGTAGACTTTGTTTTGTTTATCAAGTGCAATTTCTGTGATGTTGGTCTCATTGATTTCATCTGGTTCAATAATTTCGACAATTTCCTTTATTCTGGCATCTGCATCTTTTGTCAATTCCACAAAAGCAATTATATTCTCTACATCTTTATCTGCAGTTAAATTAATAATCACTTCCTGTTGATTAGGGTGAGTATATATCTCATTGTCTGTAATTATCTTTACATCGGTTGAAGCAGAGGATGTAAATACACAAGAAAGAAATAATACAGTTAATAGTGCAAGATATATTTTTAGAGACTTTCCCCTATATGCCATAAATACCACTTGACACCCCCCAAATAGCATATAGTCGTCAGAATATATAAACCTTATTCGAAAAAGTTATCCCAAAACCCAAAAAACTACGAAATTCGGAATTTTTTGAAGATAAGATGGGATATAAAAGGCTATTAAGATATTATCCCAATTACGATGTTATCCCAAATTCTCAGTAAGGTTATTTAACCAGTTCTGACAAATAATAACCTTATGGTAAAAATCATTGCAGTGATTGCTGGGGAATATCATATAATAAAGCTCAGAGAAAACAGGTTCGCAATAGTCGATCCTAAAAAGAATAATATAGTTATAAAAGAAGGATCATGGAAAGAAATTCTAGGCAGAGATATAAAATAACAGATGTATTCAACATAGTTATATAAAGTTATTACTTAAACCCAATAATTTTTCTGGGCCTTAATTTCATTTCTTTTATTGCCTGTTTCCAGTTAAGCAAAATGTTCTTTGCTCCATAATTCTGAATAACAGATTGTGCATTAACAACAGCCATCTGCAATGCAAATTTTATGTCCTTCTTCTTAATCAAGCCAGACAAAAAACTTGATGCAAAGGCATCTCCTGCACCAGTAGTCTCTAAAATATTGATTTTTCTTGGAATAACTTTGAGTTTTTTCTTTCCATCAGAACAATAAGCACCTTCTTTGCCGTCAGTTATCACAACAATTTTTGGGCCTAATTCATGCGATCCTTCAAGAAGTTCATTTAAATCTGTGCCATATCTTCTTCCAAGCAAAAGCTCAGCTTCTTCTTTGTTTAAAACCAAAAGATTAGTGTTATCCAGTATTTTTTTCAGGTATTTTGCTCCTTTCTCAGCCTGATAATTGCTTGGGTTAAAAGCAATTTTTATCCCATTCTTAACTGCAAAACTAACAAGCTTTTCAGTTGTCTTGAATGTCTGGCCAAGTGTTGAAGAGATATAGAACCATTTTGTTTTAAGAGTTGATTTGTTTATTTTTTCATAACTAAGCTTTTGTGATGCTTCTTTATATGCAAGGATTGTTCTGTCATGTTCTATGCTGTCAAGCACCATAGAATAATTAGTCATTTCATTTCCTCTTGTGCCTAGAAATTTTATTTTCTCTTTTTTAAACATGGAAATTATCTTGTCGCCATTCTCGCCTTTTCCGAGATGACCGAGATAACCTGTTTTTAGGCCTAGCCGAGAAAAAGCAACTGCAGTATTAGTACCTCCACCGCCAGTCATGAACTGCAAATCCTTAATAAGAATCTTTGCTCCAGAAGGATAACATATCAAAGTTTCCTCTGTTTTTGGTGTTTTTATCTTAACAAGTTCTGAATGGGTTTTTGCAAACACATCAACTGTTGCACTGCCAATTGTAATAACATCAAACATATCCTACACCTCATTTAAATATCCTTTTTTTCCTCGTCTTCTTTATGTATTCTCTGGGGGGTTTTCATCTCCAGATCTTTCTTTTGATCTTTATTGGAATCGTTATTTAAATCTTTATTGATATCTTTATTGGAATCTTCAATCACCTTTGCTGAGGCAGATACTGACGGTCTAAACACTATTAGTAATGCTAAAAATGACGATATTAAAATCATTCCTATTGCTAATGCAATTCCTAGGGAATCATTATTTTCATCCTCTACAGCCTCGGCAATAACCTGTTCATCATTATCAGCATCAATAGCAGAATTAACAGCAAGATCACTATTAACTCTATTAATTTCTGTAGTTGAATATCCTATTATTGAAAAAGCGCCAATATTAGATATTATCAAAACAGCAATTATCAGAATCATCAGCATTAATAATCCTTTTGTTCTCTGACTGTTTCCGCCTGATAATTTTTCTCTTATTATATCTCTTAGTTTTCTTCTTTCTTCAAACTTAGTCAAAGATTCATTGAAACTCTTAAGTCTCGAGGCAATTCTGGCATTATGTCTTTCTTCCTCCAACACAAGGATCTTTCCAAGATAATATTTAGCTTTTTCATATCTCTGGATTATCTTAGAGGCCATTAGTTGTTCTATAGCATCTATGCGGATTGCCCTTGTCATTTCAAAGATTAACAGGATGCTGATTAAAGTGAGTATTGAAAGAAGTCCTATATTGAATTTTCGACTTAGGAATTTTTCTATCGAAGTTTTCAAGTTTCTTGAAACTCTTCCGGGGAAAAGGACTGTTTCTGTTACTCCTTTTTTAACTTTTCTGAAAACTTCTTCTATTATGATTTTTTCCTCTGGAAGTTCTTTAGGAGGAATAACCTTATCTGCTGGCTTAATTTCCTCTGGCTTAATTACTGGAATACAAGATTTACAATACCCGCCACAGTCTATGCCTGTTTCAAAACCATTCTTTATTCCATCATTACATCTTGGTGCTGGTCCACAACCAACAGCACACGGACCTCCACAGTCTGTGCCTTCTTCACATTTGTCGTCATGACAATTCATCTTTCCATCAGAACATGATGGGCATCTTGGACATTTTCCTCCACAATCTACTCCAGATTCTCCATTATTTTGTACACCATCATAACAAGATTCTGGTATAGGTGGAGCTCCACCACCACCGGCAGCTCCACCAACACGAGCAGGAGCAGGAGGAATTATTGTTAAATTTGCACTGCATAATTTTGTTCCGTTTATTGTTCCATCATACGGGGTTATGCAGGCTTTCCAAATTTGGCCAAGTATTGTATAGTTAGAGTTTATTGTATTGTTATCATCAAAGGTTGAATTATAAACTCCATCAAGATACCAATCAATATAATTTGTTACTGTGTCTCCATCAATATCAATAGTGCTTTGATTATAAACTGTCAAGTTCTCAGTTGGAGTGTTTGTTCCAGAGCTTGAACTTAGCAATGGTGAAGATTGAGTCGGGAGTGCATTATTAATTGTCAACTCCGAGGAATTATCCCATGTACTCCATGATGTTCCATCATAAACTCTTGCACCGAACTTCCATATTTCTCCTTTTGTTGTGTTGCTTGGACTGATGATTGTTTTATTAGCTAAAGCAGAAACCTCTGCATTATTCTTATACCATTTAGTTTCATTTTCCTGCTGCAATGCTCCTGATGGCTCATAATAATCAAAATATCCATTTA
Organism: Nanobdellota archaeon; assembly: GCA_042571645.1. GTDB lineage: Archaea > Nanobdellota > Nanobdellia > Woesearchaeales > JBHPFW01 > JBHPFW01. The sequence goes on along the minus strand of JBHPFW010000006.1, from coordinate 33,982 downwards.
ATGTTGCATTTGTTCTGTTCAAATGGTCAGTTGAGTTCATAGTTACATTATGGATTTCAGGAGGAATATCCCATACAGTTATTTCATTACTGCATAATGTTGTGCTGTCTGCTGTGCCATCATTTGGTGTTATGCATGATTGCCATACATCATAAGCAGCAGTTTCCTGAGATACTATTAAATCAGTTCTGCTGTTGTATAAAGTTTTTATTTGCTCAGCAGACAAAGCTTTGTGATAAATCATTACTTCATCGATTGAGCCGTTGAAATATTTGCTGCCTTTAATGCCGTCAAATGAAACTGCTTCTGAAGTGTCTCCAATAAAACCAAATCTTGTTGTACCGGTTCCGAGATTTACACCAGTTGGATAATTATTTTGCTGGCTGCCAAGCGCACCATCATAATAAACTTTCTTATCATATTCTTCTGAACTGTCAAATACTCCACAGGCAAAATGCCAGCTGCCGTCATTTGTATTTGTTGCACCAACTGTGGAATTAGAATAACCTGTAGAGCTTGTTGTTCTGAAGACAATATTTCCATTAACACCATTTACAAATAAGCCATAATATTCAGTATTATCAAAATCAACTAAAGCACCATTGGCATTCCACTCAAGGCCTGCATACTCTGTTTTATACCAAGCACAAACCGTAAGTTCAGAGATTTCACCAGCAGAACTATAGTTCATATCTAAAGCAATGTAATCATCTGCACCATCAAATTCATAACCGCCATTATTATCATAACCTCCTGCTGCATTCCAAGTTGCACTATTTACTAATATTGTTGTGTCTTGTGCATAATCTTTTGTATATGTGGAATTACTGCCTCCTTCAAATGGAAGATTCAATTCTGCAAAACTGTTAGAGTTGAGTTTCCAATTAATGATGTTTTTTATTTCGTCTCCATCTGGATCTGTAGTTGATCTGTTGTAAACAGTCAAGTTTTCATCTGTTCTGTTCAATAGTGTTGTTGAATTAAGGAATGGCAATTGATGCGTAGGCAGAGAATTCAATATACTTATTGTTGAAGTATTTGTTGGAGTAAGATTTACATCAGCATCACCTATTGTAACTTCTGCAGTTACATTATCGCCTTTGGTGAAGTTGCTGCTTGAGAGATTTAGCTGTACTATAGAGCCAGAGATTATTCCTGTGATTTTCTCCCAGAATTTGAGTATACCATTGACAAACCATTTAATCCAAACTGTCAAAGTATCACTATCAATATCTGTTGGTGTTACATTAACAGACAATGTGTCATTAGTGTATGCTGTTTCTGGTGTTATATTGGTGAATGTATATCCAGGGCCAGTATTTTCTATTGTTAATGTGTTACTGCAATTTATTGATCCATTAATTGTTCCATCATTTGGTGTTATGCACGCATACCAACTCTGGCCTTTGCTGGTAGTTGCTGAATTTATTGTCCATTGGTTCTTGAGACTTGGCTGGTTTATGCTATTTACATACCAATCAATAATATTAGTAACAGGGTCATTGTCTAAATCAGATGTAGATCTATTATAAACAGTTAAATCTTCATCTGTTTTGTTTGTTCCTAATGTTGAGTTTAGGATTGGCTGTGAATGAGTTGGCGGGAAATTATCAACTACTGTCACAGAGTCACTGCAATTGGTAGCACCATCAACAAAACCATCAGTTGGAGTAATGCAGGCTTTCCAGATATCATTCAGATAAGTCTCATTAGAAACAATTAAGTCTGTGCGGTTGTTGTATACTGCTTTAATTTGTTGTGGTGTTAATGTATGGTTGTAGATCAGTACTTCGTCTATTAATCCATTATAATCAAGCTCATTATCTCCTCTTTCTCCTATTCTCACGGGAGTTGTACTTGAGATTGAAGCAGATAAACTATCCACCTCAGTAGTCGTTGTTATTTTGCTTCCATCAACATATAACTTAACACCTGAAGCAGAGCTTGAACCATTATAAGTCATTGTAACATGATGCCAATTTCCATCATTTACTGCTCCTGTCCCTGTTTCCTGAACAAATAAATAATTACCACCGCCATAATTATTTATCAACCAAACAGACAGCTGGTCAGCATATACTAAAAATTCATAACCTGTAAAAGGCGAACCATCTATTTTAGCTACAAACATTCCGCTATATTGAGTGGTTTTTACCCATGCAGATATTGAGAAGGGATCTGTGTTTGAAAAATCTATGCTTGCATCATTTGGTATTTCAATATAATCTTCAGTTCCATCAAAATCATAACCTCCACCTGTATAACCACTAGATGTCCAAGTTGCTCCATTAATAGTGCCATTATTTCCATAACCAGAATAATCCTTTGTCTTGCCACTTCCTGCACTATTGTTTGAATCAAACGGCATATTAAGAACCATTATAGAAGAATCATTTCTATACCAATTAACAATATTTCTAACTGCATCTCCATCAATATCTGCAGTTGATTGATTAATAACAGTTAGATTGTCTTCTATTCTATTATATCCTGATGTTGAATTTATTATTGGCTTTGAATGTGTTGGAGGATTGCTTAGTATAATATTAACTGTATTACTGCAGTTTTCTGCACCATCTACCAAACCATCATTTGGTGTTACACAAGCCAGCCAAGTATCTCCAACAGAAGTTTCCTGGCTTACTATTAAATCTGTTCTGTTATTGTATAAAGCATTGATCTGTTCTATTGATAATGTTTTGTTGTAAATCCTTACTTCATCTATCTGACCACTAAATATATTTGCACCGGGATTTGCTATCCTGTTATCATCACCAATTACCAATCTGCTATTGCCAGGATTATTGAATACAGCACCAGCTGCATTGGTTGAATCAACATAAGTTGCATCTCTGTAACTTGTCATGGTTGAAGTATCCCAAACAAGAACATAATGATGCCAATTGCTGTCTCTAAGCCTTCCTGCAGAAATAAAACCCCAATTTGTTCCATCACCCATATACCAATTATCATTACTGTGAAGACCATAACCAGATTCAACACCACTAACACCCCATCTTGATAACACAATTCCTCCTGTATCACTGCCAGTTTGTTTAACCCAAACACTAACTGTCAATCCAATAGGGAATGATGTCAAGCTATTAGTATTAGGTACATAAATATAATCATCTGTTCCATCGAAAATATATCCTCCGCCATAATATCCATCAGGAGACCAAACAATACTGCCATAGTTTGTTCCATTATTTTCATTGTCAGAATAATCCTTAGTCTTTCCAGAACCTGCACTATCTGGAGAATCAAATGGCATATTCAACACAGTAATACTACTGCCATCTTTTTTCCAGTTAATGATATTTGTAATATTGTCTGGCTCAATGTCAATGGTTGAAACATTATAGACAGTAAGATTATCTCTACTTAGGCCATTTCCTGAAGTAGAATTAAGAACTGGCTCAGAATGAGTCGGAGCATGACTTAACACAACAGATAAATTATTAGTGCACTTGGTTGAACCATCATATTCTCCATCATTTGGTGTTACACAAGCCTGCCATTTATCTCCAACAGAGGTTTCTTGAGAGACAATTGTGTCTGTTTTGTTTTGAGCTATTGCTTTTATCTGTTCTTCAGTCAGAGCAGTTGGGAATATCTTGAATTCATCGATTGTTCCGTTCCAAGAGTTTTGTCCATAAAGACCAATAAAAGATCTAGCACCTATTGCTAATCCTTTACTACCTAAGTTTTGCCACCCAGTGTTAGGATTTTTAAAAGGTGTTATGCATTCTTGCCCATCAAAATAAATTTTCATTGCATTTTGTGTTCCTGTTTTTGTTGAATCTATAACTACTCCGGTAATATGATACCACCTACCTGTTTGTACTAGTGGTGAGTCACATCTGTAAGTATTCCAGTAACTTCCTCCAGATGAAATCAATGTTAAAACTACTTTACGATCAGCATTAACATAAAAGATCCAATTTTCATCATTTTCAACAATATAATGAGTCTCACCTCCTAATCTGTCAGCATAAACCCACGCCATGACAGTCATTTGATCAGATCCACTAAATCCAAAATCATATTTATTCAAGGAATAATTAAGATAATCATTATTACCAATATCATCAAAATAATAACCTCCTCCAATATAGCCATTTGGTGTCCATTGAACTCCTGCAGATGCTGATAAATTAGACTCATTATTAGAATAATCTCTCACAACATTAGAACTGTTAGTATCAAATGGAGCATTAAGTATTGCAAAGGTACCTCCATCTTTTCTCCAGTCAACAATATTAGTTAAATTATTTCTATCAGGATCATTTGTGGATTGATTATAAACAGTTATATTGTCTGTAGTTCTATTAAAGCCATTAGTTGAACTTATTATTGGCTTGGAATGAGTTGGGGGTCTGTTTTCTAATGGAGTGATATATACTTGATCTGATAATTCAAATAATTCATAATTTGTAGCATTACACGAGACATTCCAATTATAAGTATTACTGTCATTGAATGATCTGTTATATGCCCAGGTATTATTGCCTGTGTAATTAAATATCATCTCAAATGGACCTATAGGATCATAACTGAAACTAATATTACACCAGCCATTGTTTGACACATTGTCAATGTACTTGCCAGAGGTTACATTAGTATAGTTAGCAATAAAGAATATGCTGTCATTTATTATCTTGCTTTGGCTGCCTCCTTCTGGATCTGTATCATCCCAAATCATTAGCTGAGAATTTGGTCCTGTGCTGTAATTTGTAAAGTGGCTAACATTGAAAATCAAGGTAGTTCCAGAATAACCAATAATATCACAATCTTGTGTGCATAACACACCATCAATATAAACAATTGGTGTTTCTTCAAATGGCAGGTTATACAACTCAATTGTAGCTGAGGAATTTAAAGTAGTACTAATTGTGGATAAATTAATATTAACCCATCCTTCGCCAAATATAACTGTCTCAGAAAAGTTTGCTCCAGAAACATTTAATCCTGAACTAGTCCAATTAAGCTTCATATAACTATCATTATGCAATACCACAGTATCCACATCTGATAAATTTGGAACAGTATCAAAGTTTGTGGTATTTCCTCCGCCAAATCCTGTATCAACAGGCTGCTCACCAATTTGAGGCAATACAAGTATATTATTACTGCATTTTTCAGTTCCATCAATGCTACCATCATTAGGAGTCATGCATGCTTGCCAGATATCTCCATCAGAAGTCTGTTCAGAAACAATCATATCTGTTCTGTTGTTGTATAATGCTTTGATTTGAGCAGATGTTAAAGAATTATTGTATATTCTTACAGCAGCAATAGAACCGTTTATTGGAATTGCTCCTCCGAAACGCCTTTTGCCTATAAAAATTGTGTTTCCTGCAGGAAGAATTACATTTGATTCTGTATTTTCCAATTCCCCATCAATATATATTAATTTCGAGGTTGAGTTCTGCACTCCAACTATATGATACCATTGCCCCAGCACTGGATTTGTTTGGGATTCCACATAATCCCACCCACCATTATTTATTCCAAGTCCTATATTAGTACTTCCGTCAAAAATGTCTGTACCTATAGCTAAAACATCGTCTGAAGCGGTTGCTTTAGCAAATAAAGGCCTTCTGTCTTCATAATCATTAAATTTGGCCCATAATTCGATACTAAAGATCGAACTATTCAAAGCTGAAACATTTGTTTCAATATAATCATCTACACCATCAAATTCATAATAGCCTGATCTGCCGGGATTCCAATTAGCACCATAAACAGTGCCATTAAATCCATAGCCAGAATAATCCCTTGTTTTATTTGTTCCAGCAGAATGGTTTGAAGCAAATGGCAGGTTTAATGTTGTGAGTGAAGTGCCATTCAGATACCAATTAATTATATTCTCAACATTATCACCATCATAATCTTGTGTTGAAATGTTTTGCACAGATAAATTCTCAGTAGTCAAATTTGTTCCGAATATAGATATCAGTAATGGATTATCCTGGAATGGAGCACTATTCCTTATTGCCAGAGTTGATGAATTAGCCCAATTACTCCAAGCAGTTCCATCAGAAACTCTTGCAGAGAATATAATTTGTTGAGTATTAGTAAAGTTTCCAGGCCCAATATCGAAAATATTATCAAAAGAAGAGTCATATGAATCGTCAATATACCATTTTGTTTCTGTGCTTTGCTGAAGATCTGAATCAGCATCACTATAAACAAAATATCCTGTTATTGTATCAGCTGATGTATTTAAGTTATTGCTTGAATTTATTCCAATAGCTGAAATAGACGGAGCAAGATTTCCGATAGTCAGAGCGGAAGTATTTTGAGCTGTAGCATTATCTACATTGTCACCCACAGTAACTTCTGCAGTTACATTATCACTCTTATTGAAATAAGTGCTTGAAAGATTAGCCTGGACAGTCTGTCCAGAAAATATTCCTGTCAATCTCTCCCAGAATTTCAAAATGCCATTGACAAACCATTTAATCCAAACAGTAATTGTGCTGCTGTCTTCATCTAGAGGCGTTATATTTACAAATAATGTGTCATTTGCGTAAGCAGGACTTGGAGTTATATTAGTAAATGTAAAATTAGGAGCTATGTTTTCTATTGTTACTTCATTGCTGCAATTAGTAGCACCATCTGTATAGCCATCATTTATTGTTATGCAGGCTTTCCATGTATCTCCACCATATGTTTCTTGGCTTACTATTACATAAGTTCCATCATTATATACGGCTTTAATTTGTTCTGCAGATAAGGCTATAGGGTATATCTGTACTTCATCTAAAGTGCCATTGAAAAATCCAGTTAAGTTTCTAGGATCAAAATGCCTGCCAATCCATACTGGATCAGAATTTGTTGGCAAATTGCCAGAATAAGATGTGCTAGTTGCATTTAATTTCCCATCTACATACAATCTCATTTCTGAACCATTATAAGTAGCAGCCAAGTGATGCCAATCACCATCATTTATGCTGTTAGTAGAAATAACTTTGAAGGAATTGTTTCTTAGGAAGAACTCCCCGCCATTTCTTGTGCTCAAAGAGAACGGCACTATCTTGCCGCCAGTATAGTTCACAGTTACTTTTAGTATTTGTCCTGTACTATATCCTGCATAAGAACCTCCTAAAATACTAGCAAAATTACCAGAGTTGTTTAAGTATACAAAATTTTCACCTCCGATATCATATGATGGATTAGTGAGGCTGAAATTCATAATAGCAGGCGGATCAGGATTGCAGCCGCATCTGCCGTCAGTATCATCAAATTGTCCGATCAGTGTGTTTCCCCACCACCATTTAATAGGATTATTTGGAGCACAATTTGCCGCCATAGCACCTTGTACTTCTATACTATCTATTGTTACATCTGTTGGGAGTGTATCAGTATAATTGCATTTAAGAGTGCTACCTGAACTATTTCCTAAAAAGCCTTCATAAGTATATGGATTATATGAGTTGCACCCTTCATCGTCCCAACCTGAACAGCTTTCATTTTCTATATAATATATTGCCTGTCCTGTTTCATAAGGATCCTTAACAACAACATAACCTTCTGAATTTGATTTTACCCAAACAGATATTGTTATTTCATCTGTAAGATCCAGGCTAGATGAATGAGGCAGTTCAATATAATCTCCTGCTCCATCAAACTCATAAGCACCAAAATTATTATAGCCTGCAGTTCTATTCCATGCAGCATTAACTACTATTCCATTATTTGTGTAATTTGAATAATCCCTTGCTGTGCCATTTTCTGATGAATTACCTGAAGTTGAGCCTCCTTCAAAAGGCATGTTCAAAACATTTAATGAGTTTCCATTTCTGAACCAATTAATTATATTAGCCACATAACCAACATCATTGTCCTGAGTTGATTGGTTATAGACAGTCAAATTAGCATATGTTGAGTTAGCAGGATAATCAGATGCTATAAGCAATGGCCTGCTGTGAGTTGGTAATGCATTAACATAAATAGCCTCAATGGCATATAAGCTCTCATAATTTGTTGCATTACAGGTTACATTCCATGAATAAGAACCCACAGCTCCAAAGGTTTTGTTGTGATTCCATAACCCATTTGAAGAATTATAACTCATAGCAAAAGAATCTGCTGGATTATCACTAATAGTTATATTACACCAGCCGCCATCTGTATTATCATCTATTGGTATTTTGCTTGTTGAGTTGGTGTAGTTTGCATAGAAGTAAATATTGTCAGTAGATCCTTTATTCTGGCTGCCAGCTCTTGGATCTTTATCATCCCAGATTCTTAGTGCAGCATTTCCTAACAGAAGAATTATTTCATTATCTCCTCTAGTGGTATTTGATTCTGTTACTGTCCATGTTAATTCATTCTGGAAACCTGATTTTGTTGTATAGATTCTATGAGGTGTGGAATTCAATTGGCTGTCAGTGTTATTAATAATATATTGTGTTGCTATCAGGTCATATAATGGTGTCAAGCCATTGACATCTGTTGTTTCAGTATATTTTGGAGTTGAATTTGTTGATGGTTCATAAAGATTAACAGAAGCAGATGAAAGATTCTGGCTGTATGAGTCGATTGTCCTGGCTTGCACATACCATTCTTTTTTGAGCTTTGCATCCTGCAGATTATCTCCTGCACAAGTAAAGTTGTTCTGGCTCATCAAAGAAGGATAATCTGGGTTTAGCACAGAATCAAGACTGTAAATTCCAAACAAATTATTATAGCATATTGTGTTTTCTGTAATTGTGGCAGAACCATTAAGGGAAATATTTATGCCGTTTCTTGAATTATATGTTATTGTGTTATTGTATATTATTGCATTTGTATTATTGAAAATTAGTATTCCTTCTCCTGAAGTGCTATTAATTGTGCTGTCTCTTATTGTTATATTGCTTGAAGGATCAATTATAATTCCTTTTCCTCCGGAATTTATTGTTATGTCTTTGAATATCAGATCAGAAGATGATTTCACATCAATATTTTCATTATCTGGATTATCAAGATTAATGTTCTGGATAGTTCCTCCATTAAGAGCTTCTATTGATATGTAATTTTTCACATTATTGGCAATAACAACATTTATGTATGGAGGATCTGTATAATATGTTCCTGAAACAGCGGTAGTGCTTGAATTGCCAGCCCAAACATAATTATTTCCTGCTCCTTGAGCTGTAAACACATTGAATTCAACATATTCTGCTACTGGATTACAGCCTCCACAACTATTATTCACAAACACCTCGCATTCAGTCTTATTTAATTGAGGATAAAAATAACCTGTTATGAAATAAGTGTCCAATGCATTAATAAGACACACTGAGAAATTAAATGTTCCGTCAACCAAAGGCATTTCAACTTTATCATTAGCCCCATATACCTTGTATTCAGTAGTATCTACAAATAATATTGTACCATTACCTACACCATCTTGTAATGGAACATCTTGATATTTCTGGCCATCATATATTCTTGGACTATTAGAACCATAATAAGATGCTGATGTGACTGTGGTTCCAGTAATATTCCTTATGTTAACAGTAGTTGAATTGGAGATTGTTATACCATAATCATTTCTATCCAAGACATTATCACTGATTGTTACATTTGTGTTACTGTCTATCTCAATTGCAGATGCATTATAAGACCAGGATTCATATCTTAAATATGGAGGATTAGTATAACCTGGCGTAACATTAAAACTTGAATTGAAAATAGAAGAATCAAAAGTATAATCGCTTGTAGCTCCATTAGAGATCAATGTATTTTCACGGCAATAATAAACATTTACAGATCCTATCTCATTTCTAAGATCTGCGCAATTTTCGATATCTTCATTAAAACCATCTTCATAGAAAAAGGTTATGTTCTTTTGTAATACATTGTCATAAATCAAAGATAAAGTGAAATTATCTCCCCGAACCCCATAAAGTATATTTTCAAAAGGAGTATTATCAGCAAAAACATTCCTTCTTCTTTCTGACCCAAGACCAAACACAATCATTCCTGCCCCATTACCATTAAAGTCATAGCCATTAAATCTTATAGGTGATAATGAAGCAAAATAAGAATTTCTTGTGCCAGTACCTCCGCTGTTGTTTATTGTATTTCCTGAAATAACAAAATCCCTGCCTCCATTTAAAACACCATATTTATCCTCAACAGAAGAACCCATATATATTGCATGGCGATTATTGTTATTATATATTTGATTGTTTCTTATCTTAACAGAATTTTCTGCAACAGAATATATGCTTTCATAGGTTGCTCCTGAAATTAGATTGTTATCTACTATTACATTTGAAGCGTTTTCAATATAAATACCATATGAACTAGGATTTGAAATATTATTATTAGATATGGTGATGTTATTAATTGTTGACCTAGAATCTGCCTGCATTAAAGAAATTCCAAAACCACCTGAATTAATTATGGTATTATTTGCTATGTATATGTCACTTGTTTCAGTTAGTGTTTGTTCTTGATCCAGATCAAAAACAACACCAGCTGCTAAACCACCCATGGATGAAGAAGGACTCATCATAGTGTTTCCAATTATCCTTCCTCCACTATTATTTCCAGGCCCCCCAAATTCATCACGCAATGTAATTCCAGCTCCACCATTCAAGGTATTGTTAAGTATATGGAAATTTCTCCCTTTTGCAATAAATATGCTTGAATATACATTAGAGAAATAATTATTTGAAAGATTTATTGTATCAAAATTATTTAATAATCCTGTAGCTATTACAAAATTAGAGAAATTACATCCAATAATTGAAATGTTTTGAGAACCCATTATAAGGAAAGCGAAATTAAAGCTTCCTGCACCCGGACCATTAAGTATAGTATCATCACAAATAAAAGTGATATTACTGTGTGTGTTGTCTAGATAGAAACTATAAGCGAACTGGTAATAAGAACCAGTAGCACCCAATGAATAAGACCCGCTGCAGAAATTAACAAGAGAGTTACTTTCAAACTGGTATTCATCCTCTGGTGTGACACAGTCAGGATATACTGTAATTGTATCTGTTTTAGTAAGTTGTTCATAACCTGTTGAATTACAGGTTACATTCCATTGATAATTTGTTGCATTGTTAAATGACCTGTTATGATACCACAAACCAGATGTAGAATTATAACTCATTTCATATGGTCCATCAGGAGTTGTATTAATTGTTAAATTGCACCAGCCAATAGAGTTATTTATTGGTCCTATACCGCCATTCTCAGTATAATTGGCATAGAATGAAATTAATTCTCCTCTTGTTTTGTTCTGATTGCCTCCTGCTAAATCATTATCATCCCAAATAGTTAATTCAACTTCCCTTACAGTAAGACTATTACTGCAATTCTCGCTGCCATCAACTTGACCGTCATTTGGTGTTACACAAGCCTGCCATTTTTCTCCTCCAGATGTCTCCTGACTTACTATTAAATCTGTTCTGTTGTTGTATAAAGCTTTTATCTGTTGTGCTGATAATGCTGCAGGGTATATTTGAACTTCATCTATTGTTCCATTGAAATAACCTGTAGAGTTTTCAGGATCATAATTCCTGCCGATCCAAACAGGATCAGTATTTGTTGGGAGTGAACCTGAAAAAGATGTATTTGTTGCATTTAGTTTTCCATCTACATAAAGTCTCATTTCTGAACCATTATATGTTGCTGCAATGTGATGCCAATTACCATCATTAATACTACCTGAACTTATTGCTCTGTAATTATCATTACCAATTAAGAACTCTCCTCCATTAATTGTGCTTAATGAGAAGGGAGTATATTTTCCAGAAACAGTATAGTTTACTGTTACTTTAAACATCTCATATCCACTTAAACCTAACGCTGGAGTGTGATGACCGCCGATGAATCCCGCATAACCATTTCCTCCTGCTAAATTTGTAAATGAGAATGTGTTAATGCCGCCAATAGAATAATTAGGATTTGTAAGAGTGAAATTATGGTAATAAGGCGCATTTAAATCTTGACTAGGCAGACAAAAATTACAAGCAGTAGAACTATCAACAGATGTTCCTAATAAAGTTCCATTCCAATAGTATTGGACACCGTTTGTACAAACCACATTATGCGCCCCGTAAAGTGTGACTGATGTAACTTCTACATTGTTTAATAGAGTATCTGTGTAATTACATGTTAAAGTGTTTTGTCCAATTGTCAAAAATTGCGGCTCTGTTAAAGTTTGACCAACGCAAGTGCCATCATCCCAAGTTGGTATATAATCACAATCTGACTTATTAATATAATATGCTGTTTGTTGTTCTGCAGAAGGATCCTTAACAACAACATAACCTTCTTCATTAGATTTTACCCAAGCAGACAAAGTGATTTCATTCTCTATGTTTAAACTTGAGGAATGATTTACTTCAATATAATCATCCACTCCATCAAATGTATAAGCACCACCAATATATCCTGATGACGAACTCCATTGAGGTCCATTGTTTGATGAGTTTGCAATTGCAGTTCCATTATTTCCATAGCCCGAATAATCTTTTGTTGTGCCGTTTGTTGGTCCTGTCGAGCTGCCAGAAGTACTGCCACCTTCAAACGGCATATTCAATACAGAAATACTACTACTATCTTTATACCAATTAATAATTGCAGTTGTATTATCTCCATTAGGATCAAAAATACTAGTATAAACTGTTAAGTTTGAAGCTGATTTGTTTGTGGCATCACTGCTGTTTAATATTGGCTGGGTTTGAGTTGGAGCTTGATTACTACCAACTAAAACTGTGAGATTATTACTGCAATTAGTACTGCCATCAACTTGGCCATCATTTGGTGTTATGCAGGCTTTCCAGATATCATTTACATTAGTTTCTTGTGAAACAATTAAATTAGTACGGTTATTGTATAAAGCTTTGATTTGTTCGGTGGATAATTCTCTATTAAACACTCTTACATCATCAATCCTGCTATTTGCATATCGCTGGTTGGGAGTTTCTCTTTTTCCGATAAACAAAGCAGCATTAGTATTATGCATTGCTTCATAAGTTCCGACTTCCCCTCTAGTCAAACCTGTTTGAAGGACTCCATCGATATACAAATTTATACCGCTCTCATTACCAAAACCATCATATACTGCAACTAACTGAGTCCAAATGCCCTCATAAGGAGTCATTACACCTGTAGCAGTATAAGCTTGGATTCTATTAGCTGAATTTAAATCATATAACGTTAAAACAAGATAGTCTGCTGAAGATGTTCCGAAAACATACTCTACATTTGAAGTCGAAGCGTCCTTAGCTACAATAGGGAATAAAGTAGCAGCATCCATATTTACCCAAGCAGAAATGGTTAATGGTTGATCTGTTAATGTATCACCAAAACTTAAAATATCATCGTCTGCAATTTGGATGTAATCATTATCACCAGCAAAATCATAAGCCCCTGAGATATAACCTTGACTTGTCCAAGCGACTCCCCCAGTTTCTGTACCATTATTTTCATAACCAGAATAATCCTTAGTCTTACCAGTACCTGCAGAGTTATTAGAATCAAATGGCATGTTCAAAACAGTAATTGATGAATCATTCCTATACCAATTAATTACTTTAGTAATGTTGTCATCATTTAAATCAGACAAATTATAATACACAGTAAGATTAGCATTGGTGGTATTGCTAGGATGATCAGTTGCATTCAAAACAATATCTGAAACAACAGGAGCATAATTCGGAATAGGAGCTAAAACAGTCAGATTATTACTGCAATTTTCACTACCTGCGCCATAAGCATCATAAGGAGTAATACAGGCCTGCCATACATCATCTATAGAGGTTTCATTAAACTGTATAACTCCTGATTTGTTTTGATAAATTTCTTTTATTTGATCTGCTGTTAAACTTAAATCATATATTCTGACATCATCAATTTTTCCATTAAAGAATCTTTCACTTGCATGTGTCGGATCCATAGCACCAATTCTCAACGGACCATTATTATATATTGGATTTCCTCCTGCAGTCTGTGTTGTCAGTAGATTTCCATTCATATATAACTTAACTTGCGTTTGATTTACTGTCATGAATAAGTGAGTCCATTCTCCGTCTGGAAGAGGTGTTGATGTCCAATAAGTAGTATACTTTCCTCCACCTGTTCCCCAACCAATGTTAAAACCAATATAATAATTCACTGAATTATCTACTAAGAGCGCATAGCTATCAAATGGATCTACAAATGTAGTTTGATAGTTTTTACTGATTATTCTTCTATGCCATACTCCTGTTCCCATTGTACCTTCTCTTTTTACCCAAGCACCAAGAGATATTTGTGTTGATTCTAACGAAGCATCATCAGCTATCTCAATATAGTCTCCTGTTCCGTCTAAATCATAAGCTGCATAACCATCATGGCCTCCTGTTGAATTCCAGACTGGATTTCCATAAACCGTACCATTATTACCATATAATGAATGATCAGCGGAATTGTCTGATAAACCTGTATAATTCTCAAAGGGCATATTAAGTACCATATTTGTATAAGAAACACTTTCTGGAGTAGCAGGATAACTTCTGCTGTTTCTTAACCATCTAATTGAATTATTTACCCCATCTCCTTCTAAATCACTGGTAGATTGATTATAAACTGTAAGGTTTTCTGTTGTTAAATTTGTTCCCAGAGTAGAATTCAATATTGGCTGATTATGTGTTGGGGGTATGTTTGAAACAATAGTCAGACTAGTACTGCAATTAGTTACACCATCAACAAAGCCATCATTTGGTGTTATGCAGGCTTTCCAGATATCGCTAACTTCTGTTTCTTGTGAAACAATTAAGTCTGTTCTGTTATTGTATAAAGCATTGATTTGCTCAGGAGATAATTCCCTATTAAACACATTAACCTCGTCAACATATCCTTTGTAATCATAGCTGCCGTCGCTTCTAGTTCCAATATACGCACTGACAGAGTTAAGCATTGAACCATCTAGTGTATCCTGACCAACAGTGGTTGACACTGCATCGCCATCTAAATATATTTTAACACCAGCAGCAGTGCTTGAACCATCATAAGTTGCAGTAACCTGATGCCAACCACCATCAGCTACACCTTCATTGCTAGTTTCATAAACCCTGATGTATTTAGTTGTTGAAGAATCACGGAATAAATCAAAATAAATCTGTCCGTTTGTGTGTACAAAAAACTGATAACCTGGATAAGCTGTAGGGCCAGCTAATTTTGAAAATATCAGTCTTACTGAAGAAACATCATCTATTTTAACCCACGCAGAAATAGAAAATGGATCTGTTCTCTCAAAACTTAGATCAGGATCATTACCAAAATCAATATAATCATTTGTACCATCAAAATAATAAGCCCCGCCTAGATAACCGTCACTTGTCCAGACAGTATGTCCTGCAAGAGTTCCATTATTACCAGAACCGCTGTAATCTTTTGTTTTTCCAGAACCTGCAGAATCAGCAGAATCAAACGGCATATTCAATACTGCTATAGACGTATCGTTCCTATACCAATTAATAATATTGCTGACAGAATCTCCGTTAATATCAATGGTTGATTGATTATAAACAGTCAAGTTATCTGAGTAAAGATTATTTCCTGAAGTTGAACTTAATATTGGCTGAGAATGGGTTGGCGGATTGCTCAAAAGAATTGTTTTTGTATCACTGCAATTAGTAGCACCATCACTTGTACCGTCGTTAGGAGTGATGCATGCCTGCCAAGTATCGCTAACTTCAGTCTCATCAGAACGAATAATATTGCTTGTTCTATCATACATTGCTTTAATTTGATCAGCAGATAAAGCCACATCTAATATCATCACATCATCGATATGACCGTCAAATCCTCTGTCAGCATCAATAGCGCCAGTATTCAGGACGACATTTCCGATAGTTAAGGGATGAAGAATACCGCTTGCTAATGGATTACTTGAAGTTAAAGTAACTGGAGATACACTATCTTCTTGACCGTTTATGTATAGTCTTAATGTTGATCCAGATTTAGTCCACGCAACATGATTCCAATTGGTTGTGCTTAAAGTTGAGGAAGATCGAGTCCAAGCAGAGCTAAGACCAGATAAATAAACCCATACATTATTACTTATGTTCTGCAAAGTATAGTATACATTTCTTTTTGTTACAAAATCACCAATGTGCGCAGGAGAAGGAGATGGTTTTACCCAAACCAAAACAGTAAGACTGGCTTCTCCTTCACCTATATCTGCAGTAGTTTTCAAATAACCAGTAGTACCTGTAAATTTATAAGCCCCATAACCATCATGACCTCCAGTTGCATTCCATACAGTATTTGATACTGTAATAGTACTGTCACTTACAGAATAATCCTTATAAGTATCTGTACTTACAGTATAATTCTCAAATGGAGTCCTAAATATAACATTATCATAATTTATATCTACATGTGTTGCAGGGAAACTTCTTTTATTCCTGAGCCATAAGATTGAATTAGTAACATTATCTCCTTCGCCATCATTTGTTGATTGGTTATAGACTGTTAAATTCTCAGATGAATGGAATAAGCCATTTGTTGAGTTTAATATTGGCTGTGAATGTGTTGGTGCATTACCTGATAATATTGTAATTGGATCTTGTGGAGGTTGAGGATCTTCTTGTATTCCAGATGTAGAAATATTTTCTTGAGTAGGTTCACTCTCTGACACTGGATCTGTAATATTTGGTTCTGCTAATGGATCTTGTGTTAAATTAGCTTCTGATTCAGTTAGTGTTTCATTAGAAGCATTGTCTGCCACAGCATTTTCCATTTCAAATTCCTCAACTTCCATATACATTATATCCACAAATAAATTATTCTCTGCTCTGGTGTTAATAAGATTAGAATCATTACCAGTAAGTACAATGCCATACTCATAATTAACAACAAAACAATTCTCTAATGTTATATTGTTTTTATTTGAATAAATCCCTATTCCAGTTTCATTTCCAATCAAAGGAAGATCATTACAATCTAATTTTACATTATCCTTCTCAATAATAACATGGTAATAAGAGTAATCAGAGTTATAGAAATCCTCATCCATAATAGTATCTGAATAAACATAAATCGTATTGTTTAATTCTACTGTAGAATAACCTGTAATAGAAAGATTGCCCAGATTAGCAAGCACTATACCCATAAGTACTGAAATCGCCAACACTAATAATCCTCTTATTTTATAGGCTTCCATTGCTTTCATCTATTTATTATTGTTATTTCCTCATTATAATTTCTTTAGTCTAGTGTCTAATTCTTTGATTGTTTTATCTGTTTCAGTAATATTTTGTAGTTTTGATTTGTTTGATTTGGGCAATTCTTTTTGCTCTAGTGGTGCTGCTCTAGGTTTTCTATAGGAAATAGGTCTAAACAACAAAGACAGTATCAGTATCATAGCTATGATAACAATCATCATTATCATATTAGCTTGCTTGGCAAGGAATGCTCTTCCAACAATATTGATGTCCTCTAATTCTTCCAATAACCCCTTCTTTTCTTTCTCTTCTGCGGATTGGGCTGTTAATCCAAGAGGAAGTTCTTTTTTTGTCTCTTTTACAATAGGAGGTTTTGCAATGCTTTGCTCTGTTTTTATCTCAGCTTCACAAGCCCCACAATACCCACCGCAATCTATTCCTGTTTCATAACCATTCATTATGCCATCATCACATCTTGGAGCAGGAGCACAATTAGCAGCGCACGGCCCCCCACAATCAACACCTTCTTCGCATTTATTATCATGACAATTTTGTTTGCCGTCAAAACAACTTGGGCATGCTGCACAAATCCCACCACAGTCTATTCCTGTTTCACCTTGATTTCTCTTTCCATCAAAACAGGTTTCTTTGCTGCCACCACCGCCTCCACCGCCAGAACTTCCACCATTGTTATTTTCTGATGGAATTGCAATTGTGTTGCTGCATAATCTTGTGCCATTTTCATAGCCATCATAAGGAATTATGCAGGCTTTCCAATCCTGGCCTGAAGAAGTATTACTAGAGTTAATAGTGGTGAAGTTCTTGAACTCCTGCCTTACTGCATTATTTACATACCAATCAATTATATTATCTACAGAATCTCCATCAGCATCATAAGTTGATTTATTATAAACACTCAGATTCTCATTTGGAGTATTAGTTCCATTGCTTGAGTTAAGAATTGGTGTTGATTGGGTTGCTGGAGAATTCAAAACAGTTATATTGTTGCTACAATTTGTAGTACCATTCTCTACACCATCATTTGGTGTGACACACGCTTGCCAGCCTTCCCCTCTTGAAATGTTTGTTGAATCAATTCTTGTCAGATTCTTAAGCTGATTATTAATTACTCCATCAACATACCAATTAATTATATTGCTAACAACCTGATTATTAACATCATTTGTGGATTGATTATACACAGTAAGATTTTCATTTGATCTGTTTGTGCCAAATGTTGAGGTTAATATTGGCTTAGTCTGATTTGGAGGTGTGTTGGTTATTACTTCGATATTATCAGAAACATTTAATGGCTCATAACCAGTTGCATTACAACTCACATTCCAAGAATAATTAGCAGAAGAACTGAATATATTACTATATGACCAATATTGTTGTCCTGATGAATTAAAGCTCATTACATATTGGGTACTGTTAATTGTTATATTACAATTGCCATTCTCAGAATTATTATTAATTGGGTTATTGCTTGTTTTATTTGTGTAGTTTGCATAAAATCTTATTATTTCTCCAGTTGTTTTATTTTGATTTCCTCCCAAAACATCATTCTCATCCCATATTTCTAATCTTGAATTTGTAGTTGTAGAATAATTGGTGAAGTGACCTACTGTAAATATGGCATTATTTTGTGAATAGGAAACAAAGCTGCAAATCTCAGCAGGGCATATCTGGCCATCCATTAAAATTACTGGATTTGTTTTGTAAATCTGGGATTTGAATGTTAAAGTGGCTGATTTATTTAATTCGGGGCACTTTTTAGCATTTACAGAAACAGCATTTCTCTTGATATTAACACATTTTGTTATATTTGTAAATGCTGTGGTGTTTGAGAACTTAATCTTGGCATCAGTGTTTTCTGTTGAATTATCTGATTCGTTTATTACCAAAACACTTTCGATAGCTGCTTGCAAGTCTAATCTTGGCTTTGAATAACCTAAACCAGAATCATAAACCATTACACCAGTTTCCTCAAACAAGTCTTCAATATTATAAGGATCCAATGATGCATTATTAATAAGTTTGTTGTATTGCTGCATTACAGCAATAGCTCCTGCAACATGAGGTGTTGCCATAGAAGTTCCTGACTTTGTTCCAAAACCCTCATTCAAAACAGGAGCATAAATGCCTATGCCTGGTGCAAATAAATCCATTAAAGCACCTCTCTTGTAGAATACTGCATTATCACTATCTCTCAGGCCACCAACTACTGTGGCATTCTCTACACATGCAGGTTCTGCAACACCTGTTGCTCCTGCAGGAACATTTCCTGCTGCTATTGCAACTGTTATGCCATTTTCCACTGCAGTTCTTACAGGTGTATTGAATATACTTCCACTGCAATAACTATTATGGAAAGAATCATCACCCAAACTCATGCTGATAACTGATATATTGAAGATTGATGCATTAGTTATGCACCAATCTATTCCTGCAAGTATGTCTGAGTCACCGCAGCCACCGCCGCTATTACAAGCCTTTAGTGCAACAAGATTAGCATCAAATGCAACTCCCCTATAGGTTGTGTGTGTGGAAGAAGCAATGCCAGCACAATGAGTGCCGTGACTATGATCATCCATTGGGTTCGGATCATTATTTACATAATCATAACCACTCAAAACTTTTGTGCAGTCTCCAGCTAAAAATTCTGCTTGTGTGCAATTGCCCAAAGAATCATGTCTGTAATCAATTCCTGTATCAATTATGCAGATTGTTTCTCCTGCGCCGGTAATATTAATTCCATTAACTTTTGTACCCCATACGCTATCTGCATTAATATAAGGTATGCTGGCATCAAGCACAATACTGTAAGTCTTGCTTTTTTCTATATTTTCTATCTCAGGATTATTATTTAATTTTTCAAGTTCTTCAGGTGTAACTTTAGCATGCACCAAGCCGATAGAAGTATAATTGTGTTCTATTTCTATTGAATTTTCTTTTATATCTGAGTCCAGAGAGTTTGCTAAGTCAGATTGAGCTTCTTTGATATTTTCTTGTGTCTCTTTAAGGACTTTTTCCTGCACTTCTTTCTGGATTTTTTCTTTTTGCTCAAATGTTGCTTCTGTAGGTGGTAATTCTTCAGATAATATTAACCATTTTCTCACTTTTTTTGGCTCAAGGGTTTCTGGAGCTATTTCTTTTGTTGCTTCAAATTCAAAAGTTTCTATTACTTCTTTTTCAACTTCTGTTTTTTCTGGTTTAAGTGTTATAATAACATCAATTTTACTGTCATCAATTTCTGTGTAATTTACATATACTGTATCCTCAGGAATATCCTGATTTGATTCATTTATTGTTGATTGATTTGGTATTGTTGATTGGTTTGAATCTGGCACATTTGTACCAGAATCTGATTCGTTTGTATCAGAATCTGATTTATCTAATGATTCATTTAAGATTTGCTCATCTATTGAATCATCTAGATAATTATCAAGTTCATCTATTACTTCATCTATCTCTTCACCTATTTCTTCATCATCTGTTTCTTCACTCTGATTATTGCTTTGATTTATTGTTTCATTAATTAGTATGGGATTATTTGGTATTGATTCATTTAGCTCTTCTGGGTCCTCAATTACTAAATCAGTTACTAGCTCTTCAGTTACTAAATCTTCAATTATTTCTTCAGAATAATTATTAACAACATTAGTTTCGGTATGTTCATCGATAGTATCTGGCTCAAATACAACATAACCTGTCATTGCAAGTTTTCCTAAATTAGATAATAGCATACCAAAAACTATTAAGATTGCAAACACTATCAATACCATTATCTTGTCTTTCATTTTATTTTTTTATTTTTTGAATCGAGTTTTTGTTTTGCTCTGTTATAGACAGTATATGTTACACTTGTGTGTTTGTTTAGAGCATGAGCTATTTTGCTGTTCTTTAATTTCAAAGTATCACGCAGATAAAGTATTAAGCTCTCAAAGATACTTAGCTGTCTTGTTTTGAATATACTTAATGGTGCAGAAATTTCGCTGTCTAAAGGTAATCTCTCTTTTGCTTTTTTTCTGGCATTGTGGAAGTTTGTCCATATGCTTCTTTCATTTCTGTTCAGCAGTTCTCCAATTTCGCTGTATGATAGATCTTGTTCTTCTTTTAGATATACACTTAAAGATTCTGAAGGACTTAGTTTTGTTGAGAATATTGATAATGGCACAAAAATTTCTTTTGGAGAACCCTCATACTTTGCAATAAGTTCTTGCATAGTCATGCCCTTTTCTTTCATAAGATTCAGAAGAAGATCAAAAACACCTTCAATGTCTTTTGTTTTACTTCCCTCTTTAACAAAATCACTACTTTTAAGACTACTTTTGCCTAGATTACTCATTAAAGATGATTTCTACTTAATTTATTTATAAATATTACTATTTTATAGCTGTTTTTATAAGAAAATACTTAAAATGAATATAATTATTACTAAAATAGATGATATACTTCAGAAGATTATGCAATAATCAGCATATTGATTTCATAGAAAATACTTACTATGTTTATAAATTTTGCTATCTTTTATTATTTTATATGTTTTTTACTTAATTTGAATATAAATTTCATTAATTTATGTTATGATGTTCAGGGCAATTATACTTAATTTGTGTTATTAAATACTTATTTTGTATTGATATTAGTATGCCGCCTAAAAAATCCTCACCTATAATTCCAAGAATTAATTGTAAAATGGAAAGGAACTTAACATATAATTTTAAGTTCGCCAGGGCGAGTGCCAAACAAATATTGTAATATCTCGCAATCATCATAAAAATGCCAACATTTTTAGGATGCAAATTGAGCTTTGCTCAATTTAGCATGATTGATCGACGCAAAATCATTAGGAAAATCCTTAGCACTCTAGGCGCTGGCGAACTTAGCATTCAGAACTCAATATTATCTAATATGTTATGGGCATTTAGACTAGTTAGGTCTGATTCAATGTCCTGCCAGTTTTTGCCTGATTTTGATTTTATTAATGTTCTAAAATAATCAACTTCTTGATTAGAGACTCTGGCAAACTTATCTGCAACTACCAAACCATAAGGATAACCCAAAAATACCGGATCAGAAGAATTTAGTGCCAAAAGAGAAGTTACTTGTTCAATCTTATCTTTGACAGCATTGTATAACTCAAACCTAAATGCATACTTTGCTTTATCATGCAATTTCAGAGCAAATAACTCTGAATTGTGTTTTGGATTTCTGATTTTAACAATAGGATTATAATACCAATTATTGAGTTCAGTCATCTTATCCAAAGAAGAAAATAAGGGTTTTCCTTGTTCAGTCAATAATCTTGAAGTCTTTGATAACGCTGAGACAATTATTTCTTTCTGACTTGCCTGATTGAACAGTTCATTCATAAACTTGTCTTCTCCAGAGTGGAATGCCTGCAGTGTACCGTCTAGAACTATAAGATCATCCTTATCAAGACTTCTGGTTGCGAAAGCAGCCAAAGAAAGCTCCATAAATCTTCTTATCAATGACGGTATAATTATGAGTCTGTTAATTCCATTATAATCTTCCTGGCTTTCTTTAGCAATATTCATGCCTAAACCATCTGCTTCAAATTTTATCTTAGAAAACATTTCTTTAAAATATTCATAAAATGAGTTCTTTGTCACTGGGAAAAATCTAATGCTATGAGAAATTTTATTTTCTTTCGGAACATCATTAACAAAAACAAAACCCTCAAATTTAATGTCTGATGTTTTCTTGTTATTCTGAAAAACAACACAATATATTCTCAAGAAATGCAAAGTGAAACTGGATGTGCTGAGAATCTCTGCATTGCCACCATCAATAAACGCTATTTTTTTGTTTTTATTTTGATCAATATTTTTCTCAATATCTGCATTTATTTGATGAAAATTATTATTGTTTAATTCAATTGCTTCATAAAGTTCCTTGTTTGCAAAATAGACTTTTGAGCCTTCTACTGCCTGAGTGCTAAAAACAAGACTTTCAGCCAGTTTATTAAATAGTTCTTCCATGAAAACAGGGTAGAAAATAGAAATTAATAATTGTTTTGGTTTAATTTAAAAGTCTACTTCTTTATCTTTTCTTCTTTTTCTTAGAAGCAGTCTTATGATAGATACCTTCAGATTCATCTGATTCAATGGATTGGGGTTTACAAAACAAACTAACTTCAAAGCTCTTCAACTTTAATATTCCCCATATCAACAAAGCAGCTGCTATGCCTAAAAAGAATTTCTCTAAGCCAATAATAATACCTATCCCTACAGTCGCCCATATTGTTGCTGCAGTAGTAAGACCCTTAACAGACCCAGCTGTGCTTATAATTGTACCGGCACCTAAAAATCCAATTCCAGTCAATATTCCAGCAATTATCCTTGCATTAGGATCTGTTCCAGAAAGCTCAGAGGCAATTATCATCATGAAACAACCAGCTAAACTAACTATCATATGAGTCCTTAATCCTGCTGCAATACCTCTTTCCTGCCTTTCTAACCCAATAATGCCTCCTAATATTATTGCGATAAACAACTGCCCGAGTTGAACAAGATATTCATTTAGATATATGGTTTCAAACATAAAATTGTCTTGGAACGCGGTGTTTAAATATTTTGTTTGCGAATAACAAGTAGTACAAACAAATACAAACAAAGAAGCAGCTCATTCATAATATTGTTTACAATAGCTTTTTATCATTATTAAGACCTAAGACCCTGCAAAACACTAAGTAGAGCTATTTTTGGTGTGTTTTTTCTCTGCCCAAAGCTTTTTATATAAAATGCAAAATTCTTAAAGTTTTAAGTAAAGATTTTCAATAAAGATTTTCAAAATGAAATATGAATTAATAATAACAGAAAAGCCTGCAGCAGCAAAAAAGATAGCTGATGCTTTAGCAGATGGCAAAGCAATAAAGAAAAATGAAAAGGGAGTTCCTTACTATGATATCACTCATAATAAGAAGGATATAATTGTTGCCTCAGCTGTAGGTCATCTATATACTGTTGCTGAAAAAGAAAAAGGAAAATGGGTTTATCCTGTTTTTGATGTTAAATGGGAAGCTTCTTCAAAAGTTAGCAAAGGATCAGCATTTACTTCAAAATATCTTTCTACTATCAAAAAACTTGCAAAAGATGCTGATAGCTTTACTGTAGCAACAGATTATGATATAGAAGGAGAAGTAATTGGACTTAATGTAATAAAATATGCCTGCAAGCAAAAAGATGCTAAAAGAATGAAATTTTCAACATTAACAAAAGATGAGATTGTTAATTCATATGAACACGCTTCTTCAAGTTTAGACTGGGGCCAGGCAAATGCAGGTGTAACAAGACACGAGCTTGACTGGTATTATGGCATAAATCTTTCTAGAGCACTAACAGCAGCTGTAAAAACTACAGGCGGATTTAAACTTCTTAGTTCAGGAAGAGTTCAAGGTCCTGCACTAAAAATAATTGTAGACAAAGAAAAAGAAATAGACGCATTTAAACCAGAACCATACTGGCAAATAGAACTGACTGGAAAAGCCAAAGAAAAACATATAACTGCGTTGCACGAAAAAGATAAATTCTGGGATAAAAAAGAATCAGAAGAAGTAATGAATAAAGTTAATGGAGCTAAAGAAGGAAAAGTTGCAGATGTATCTGCAAGAAGATTCAATCAGGCTCCACCCCACCCATTTGATTTAACAACACTCCAAACAGAAGCATACAGAAGTATGGGTATAGATCCAAGACAAACATTAGAACTTGCTCAGAGTCTTTACATAAAGGGAATGATTTCTTATCCGAGAACATCTTCACAAGAATTGCCGAAAACAATAGGCTATGCTGCAATATTAGACAAGCTCAAAAAACAAACAGCATACAAAGAACTAGCAGAAAAACTCCTGACTAAACCAAAAGACAAACTCCTGCCAAATAATGGAAAGAAGAAAGATCCTGCCCACCCAGCAATATACCCTACAGGATTAACAAGCACAATTCCCGAAAGAGAAACAAAACTTTATGATATTATTGTAAGAAGATTTATGGCAACATTTGGAGATCCTGCAACCAGAGAAACTGTGAAGATAAATATTGATGTCAACACAGAAATTTTCATTGCAAAAGGCACAAGAACAGTAGAAAAAGGATGGTTTGAATTCTATGGAAGGCATGTAAAGCTTGAAGAAGAAGAATTACCTGCAGTTGTTAAAGAGGATATTGTTCCAATTGAAAAAATAGACCATCAAGAAAAAGAAACTAAGCCTCCTAAAAGATACACACCTGCTTCAATAATAAAAGAACTAGAAAAACGAAATCTTGGAACTAAAGCAACAAGAGCTTCAATTGTTGAAGCATTATATAATAGGGGATATGTTCTAGATAAATCCATACAGGCAACAGAAATAGGCATAAGAACTTGCGAGATATTAGAAAAATACTCACCTAGAATTCTTGATGAAGAATTAACAAAACAATTTGAAGAAGAAATGGAAAAAATAAGAGAAAAAAAGAAAAAACCAGAAGAAGTTCTAGAATCAGCAAAAACTATTCTTACAAAAATATTATCTGATTTCAAGAAAAATGAAAAGCATATAGGAAAGGAATTAATGGACGCTACTAAAGAAGCTAGAGATGAAGCAAGTTATTTGGGTAAATGCCCTAACTGTGAAGATGGTGAAATACATTTACGCAGAGGCAAATTTGGTAGGTTTGGAGCGTGCGATAAATATCCTGAATGTAAAACAACTTATAGCCTTCCAAAAGCTGGAGTAGTAAAGTCTGCAAGAAAAGAATGCCCAGACTGCAAAGCACCAATCATCACAATAAAAAGACCTAGGTCTTCACCACAAGAAGTATGCATTAATCCTGATTGTCCTAGCAAAAAAATCACTGATAAAGAAGAAGTAAAAGAAGTTACTGAAGATCTTAAAGATCCTTGCCCTAAGTGCGGCAGTGAATTAGTCCTTAGACAAAGTTTATATGGTAAATTCATAGGCTGCAGTAAATATCCTAAATGCAGATATATAAAGACTATAGAAGCGGAGAAAGAAAAAAGAGATAAAGAAAAAGAAGATAGAAAAAAAGAAAAAGAAAAGGATAAAATAAAAAAATTATAAAAATTTTAAATAACAAAAATTATTAACTGTCTATAAAGTTTCGGCAGTAAAAATATTAATTCTTGCTGATTTTGGATCTACTTTTGAATCCATACCAACTACAATCTTTACATTTGCTTTTTCTGCAACTTCAACGAGTTCTTTTTCAACTGTACCGTCGAAAATTATTGCATGTATGCCTGTGCTTAAACTTTTTACAGTAGAAGTAAGCTCACTTCCAGGAACTTTTCCAAGCAAGTTTAATTTTTCATCAAGAAGAAACGCCCCTTTAGTTCCTATAAGATCCTCAAGCATTGACTTGAATTTGGATTTACTTTCAGGACTTACTTTAGATGGAGCTCTGCTTGGTGCTGGAGCTCTTGCTGCTGAAGGAGGTCCTCTTCTTCCAGCTGGTGGTGGTGCTCTGCCTCTAGTGTCTCTCTGCTGAAATGGAGGTCTTCTTTCTTGGTATTGAGAAGGTCTTTTTCTGCTTTCATTATCACTACCTGATTTAGTTTCAAAATCCAATTTTACCTGCTCAGCTGCTATTTTTGCTCTTAGTGCTTTGTGGATTTCTTTCTTAGTTAGCTCCTCAACTTCTTTTCCATCTGGAGCTTTTGTTACAAAGTCAATCTCTGCAACCTGCAATAGTTCTTTAACATTAAGATCTCCGCCTCGGTCACCATCAACAAAAACTATCATGCTTTTCTGTTTGCTCAAATCAATTATTGTTTGCGGAACATTAGATCCATTAATTGCGATAACGTTTTTGAAGCCGTGCTTCAGCATGGTTATAACATCTGCTCGACCTTCTACAACAATTGCTTCTTCGTTCTCGTCTATACCTGGACCAGCTGGACATCTGTCTTTGCCGTATTCCTGAATTTCCATTACTCTTACTGAGTATGCAACTTCATCTGCAATCTCTTGAGAATCTGGCATAACTCCGTCCATCATATTCTTAAGTAGTTCTTTAGCTCTTTCTACAACAAACTTTCTCTTTGAAATTCTAACATCTTCTATATTTCCAACCTTGATCTTTGCATTACATGGTCCAATTCTTTGGATTATCTCCATTGCTGCTCCGATAATAGCAGTTTCTGCTTTATCCATGCTTGAAGGTATCACTATCTCGCCTTTTGTTTTTCCAGAACTAGTATCAACATTCACTTCTATTCTTCCTATTCTTCCTGATCTCTGAAGCTCTCTTAATTCAAGATCAGCTCCGAGCAAACCTTCTGTTTGACCGAAGATTGCGCCTATCACATCAGGCTTATCAACTACGCCTTCAATTTCTATTGTTGCATGAATAATGTATTTTGAAGTTACTGGGCTTATTTTAGCCATGTTAAAAACCTCCTGTTTTTACACCCCAGAAATCTTTGATTTCTGTGGGTTTTCTTTGCCTTTGTTTCTACTATATTTTCTTCAGTATTAGTCTAGCTAGTCACTATAGAGAAAGAGCATATTCTTAGCATAAGTATTACTTTATGCCAATAGACTATTTAAGCCTATTAAATATCTGCACAACTAAAATTTAAGTGCTAAATAATGAATATACATTAAGTTAATAATCTTTTTTGCTTCTTTCTCTCTTAGAACTCAGAACAAGATTTTCTTAATTTTATTTTAAATATCATTTAAGTGTGATTTCAAATGAATATTAAACCCCACTTAAAATGATTTAATTAATGATCGTGATTTTAAGGTCTTATTCTTAATTTAAAGTATTTATCTTGTTTTCTGAGTTCTTCTGTGACTTTTTGACTATTAGTTTGACAAAATCTCTCTTTAGAGAGTTTTGTCGCCCGCAACACTAACTCCCAGGTTCAAAGCTTGAGTTTATCGTGAGCTCCCCTGAGTACTCTCGTGGCGGGCGGATTTATGAACAAACTCAACCCTTAGAGGGTCAATTTTGACATAAATGCTTATGATTATGAGTGTTTTCCTCCTTTTTAAAGCTTTCTTAATATTATTTTATGGCTATTTCCAATTACAAGTTATTCAGAACTCATCGATTTAAAATCAAAAAACCCTGGCAGCAGGCTCAGGAGAGCCTGCCGCTGGGAAAAAAGAGGTGATTATAAAGGCCTCTTTTGGGGTTTTCTAGGGGGTGTAGGAGTGTAAAATACCTCCAGATATGCCCTTGTGGGGCATGAGGAGGATTTTAAAAGGGGTGTTTAGATGAGTATGAGTTAGCTCTGAATAGCTCTTTTTTTTGAAAAATAAACCACCTTTTTTTATGTTATTACCCTTTAGTAGGCATAACTAGTATATAAACTTTTCGGTATTTTAGTATCTATAAGTGGTGAATAAATGATTGGCATAACTATTTAAACCTAACTGCTCATCTAGAGCCTTATATGGCACGTATAACCCGCGAGAAATTCAAGACCATGGAGAATGTGTTTGACAATTTTACACTCAGGAATATATTCAAGCTCCAGAGCCAGGGATTCTTTGAGGAATTAGAAAGCCCAATTTCTATTGGTAAGGAAGCCAATATATTTACTGCCTTGAAAAAGGACGGCTCAAGGGTTATACTCAAGATCTACAGGCTTGAAACCTGTGATTTCAATAAGATGTATGATTACATTAAGATGGATACGCGTTATATTGGCATGAAAAAAGGCCGCAGAGATGTTATCTTTTCTTGGGCTCAGCGTGAGTTTAGGAATTTACAAAAAGCAAGGGATGCGGGAATAAAGGTCCCTACAGTCTATAACTGCTATCACAACATACTAGTCATGGAGTTCATTGGAGATGACCAACCTGCTCCCAAGATTAAGGATTCTGTTCCAAGCAAAAAGACGGATATTAAGAAATTCTATGAATCAGTTGTTAAGTATATGAAGAAATACCATAAAGCCAAAATGGTCCATGGTGATCTGTCAGAGTTTAATATTCTTAATCTCAATGACAAGCCAGTCTTCATTGACATGTCTCAGGCATCCCCTTTAGACAGTTCTAATGCCAAAGAATTACTTGAAAGAGATTGCAAGAATATAGCAAGGTTCTTTACTAAGGCTGGATTGGATGTTGAGAAGGATGAGTTATTGGCTCAGATAATCAAATGATATTCTCCCATCTACTTCTCGATTGAAAAAAAAAAGAAAAAATAAAGGGATAGGTTTTGATGTGGAACTTTGGTTCGCACATCTAAGATAGCCATAGTATAAACTGATAGGTACCATTTAAATATCTTTTGTGGACCATAAACATATAAGAAGGCCAAATAAGGGTCCAAAATAGGAAAAAACCTTTATTATAAGACCAATCAGTCTTTTCCCATAAACCAATCCGTTAATTCCACTTTTTTAAGTTTTCCTACTGATTCTACCTTTAAAACGTTCTTTTGTTCCAAATTTTGGAAAATCCTGGCTAAAGACGTCTTTGGAATGCCTGTATGGTTCCTTAATGTAGCTTGTGTGCTCTTGTTATTATTAGCTAAAAGATGTTCTATAACTTTATTCTCTCTTTCAGACAGAGTCTTCATTATGTCTCTGGCTCTTGGATTTAGTCCTTTCTCATGATGCTCTTTGGCTTTCTTGCTGGTTTCAGCTTTCTCAGAAGTATGCTCTGAATCAGGATGTTCCTCACTACTCCTGGAATGGCCTTTTTTAGCTTTCTTTTCCTCTTCCCCCATAGGTTTTGAGAACTTAAGCTGAGTGTATTTAAGAACAAAAATAACCACTAACAAAAGCACTACAAATGATCCCCCAACAAAGAACCAGAATAATTCATTATTATCATCACCATCATCTGTGCTGATAACTGCTTTTTCAAGCTTAATGACAACCGCAACATTTTTACCCTGCTCAATTTTAACATCTATACTTCCTATAACGCCCTTATATTCTGCTGATATTATGCAATCACCAATTGGCATATGCTCTACTGTAAATGAACCAAAATTATTTGTTTCTGTTGGCAAAATAACCTTCTTTGTCTTTTTCTTGCAATTAAACATCAAGCTTGCTCCTGAAACAAGATTATTGTTAATATCCATGACAACCCCTTCGATATATCCCGTCGGAAGAAGATAAACAATCTTGTCAAATTCAAGAGCTGACTCATCCAAAACAATTGCGTCTTCTGTGTAATAATCAGTTGCCTCTGTAGAAAGATTGTTGGCTGTAATCATAATCTTCCATTTGCCAGGAGAATGTTTGAAACTTACTAAGCCATTTTCATCAGAATTTGTTAATGTGCTGATTTTTGTTCCTTTGTCAATCTCAGTAAGAACTATACTTAATGGATAATTCTTAATAGCATCATTAGAATTTAGATCAACCAGTTTCAGATTAACCTGCAGAAAAGAGTATTTACTATCATCATCTTGATTATCTTCCTGAGCACTTACCCCAAAAACACCCAATGAAACAACAAGTACACTCAAGATTAAAGAGCATACAATTCTCGAAAACCAATTAGCCATATTAGATTAAAGGTTTATTTTGGGTTATATAAAAGTTTTGAAATACTCATCAAAACAGCCAGATAAATAGGAAGATTTAAAAGTTGAGGTTCAAATGTGGTCCATATGACCTCCGAAGAATTTAACTATCAATTTAAGATACCTAAAGACCGTGTTGCGGTTGTTATTGGCAAAGAAGGCCAAATAAAAAAAGAAATAGAACAAGAGACCCATTCTCACATAGATATAGACTCAAAAGAGGGAGATGTGACTGTTTCTGGAACAGATACATTAGGACTTTATACTGCGAGAGAAATTGTAAAGGCCATAGGCCGTGGCTTTAACCCTGAAGTAGCCAGAATCCTTCTTAAGCAAGATTATGTTTTGGATATTCTTCAAATGAGAGATTATATTGGCAAATCAACTTCCAAGATGCTAAGGCTCAAAGGCAGAGTTATTGGAGAAGAAGGCAAAACAAGAAAATTAGTTGAAGAATTTACCCAGACTGATATCTGTGTTTATGGCAAAACAATTTCAATAATTGGATCTCCTGAAAAAGTAGCTATAGCAAGAAGAGCTATTGAATCATTACTTGGTGGAGCAACACACTCTTCTGTTTACAAATGGCTTGAGAAGCAGAGAAAAAAGATTTCTATGGGCGAACTTGAAAAGGATGTCGATATCAAGGATGAATATAAGAAGTATGTTGAGTAGTTTTTATATGTTAAATATCTGAAAAACATCTTTTAAAGTCTAGCTAATTCTTTGTTCTTCATATACTGAAAGAAATCCCTGTGATTATCACTATACAAACCTTTTTGTTTGAAATAAAAGTCAATCATTAGTTTGTCAGGAAAATTTGCTTCATCAAGTATGACATTTCTTGAAGTTGCTATTCCCAGACCAGAATCTAAAGCACCACCTGCAGTATCAACAACACAACCAGATGCAAAAGCACCCATTAAAAAAACAAAATTAACATCCCACTCATTCAACTGAGCAGCCAGCATTGAATTTGTAAAACCATTTCTTTTGTATTTTGTGAAATATTCATTTTGGGGAACTTTTTCTATTTCATTTCTTAATACCTGTATTGTTCTCCCATAACCTTGAAATTCCAATGCAGCAACAGGTATATAATTATCAGCACAGTGCTGCAAAACTTCAACTATGTAAGGGAGTTCTTGTTTTAACTCTTCTCTGCTAATCTTTTCTAAAAAACCTTCCTGCAGGTCTACTAAAATAACTCCAAACCTTGGACTAAAATCGGGATTTGCAGATACATATTCTTCTATATTAGAATAATCAGGTGTATAAATTTTATCACGGCTTTGTGGAAGATTCTTCCTGGCTGGTTCAATATCTTGATCAACAGATGGATCAACAACTGAATTTTTAGAAAGACAGCCTGGAAAATAAACTGAAGCTACAACTAGAGGTGGTATTTTTAGGAAGGTTCTTCGTTTCATCTGTTTCATATTTAGTGGTATTCTAAATTATTATTAAAACCTTTTTATTAGGACTACTTCTTCATAACGAAGACATATCAATCCATATCAATCGGATAAAATTGGCTAAAATTGGATAAATAACTACTCACCTACCCATTCCAACACAAAAATCTTTAAAAACAGCCATCCAAACCAATAAATCATGACCCCTACAGGTTCTACTAAAGCTGATGAAATGGCAAAAAAGCAGAGAGAGATCTCTGTGGCAGAGTTTTTTGAGAAGAATAGGCATCTTCTGGGTTTTGATAATCCTAGAAAAGCCCTTCTGACCACAGTAAAAGAAGCAGTAGATAACAGCCTAGATGCTTGTGAAGAAGCAGGCATATTGCCAGAACTTTCTGTTGAAATGATTGAAATGGCAGAAAATAGATTCAGGATTATTGTTGAAGATAATGGTCCTGGCATAGTAAAAAAACAAATTCCGAATATTTTTGCAAAGCTTCTATATGGAAGCAAGTTTCATTCTATGAAACAATCAAGAGGCCAACAAGGAATTGGTATAAGTGCAGCTGCATTATATGGTCAACTAACTACTGGCAAGCCAATCAAAATTGTTTCAAGAATTGGGGAAAACAAACCAGCTCATTATTATGAACTGCATATTGATACAAAGACAAACAAACCTGTAATTGCAGCAGAAAAAGAAGTTGAGTGGGCATCAAAACAAGGCACTAGATTAGAACTGGATCTAGAAGCAACATATCAGAAAGGAACATTAAGTGTTGACACATATCTTAAGCAGACTGCAGTTGCTAATCCTCATGTAACCATAATCTACACAAACCCAAAAGCAGAACAGATAATTTTTCCGAGAGCAGTAAATCAATTACCAAAAGAAGCTAAAGAAATTAAACCGCATCCATATGGTGTGGAGTTGGGAATGTTCATAAAACTGGTTGGGAGTACTGAAGCAAGAACAATACAAAGCTTTCTCATGACTGATTTCTCAAGAGTCAGCTCAGCAGTAGCAAAAGAGATCTGCCAAAAAGCTAAAGTGCTGACAAATACCAAGCCAAGAGATGTAAGCAGAGATATAGCAGAGCGTTTAGTTAATGCGATTAAAGATACAAAAATTGTTTCTCCACCCACAGACTGCATCTCCCCAATAGGAGCAGATGATCTTGAAAAAGGATTGAAAAAAGAGATCAATGCAGAATTTTATTGCTCAGTAACAAGAGCTCCATCAGTTTACAGGGGAAATCCCTTTGTTATTGAAGTTGGCCTGGCTTATGGAGGAGACCAAGCAGCAGATTCAACAATAAGATTGATGAGATTTGCAAACAGAGTGCCATTACTTTATCAGCCTGGTGCTTGTTCTATTACTAAATCAATCCAGGAAACAAACTGGAAATCCTATGGATTGCAGCAGAGCAGATCATCCTTGCCTGTAGGTCCATTAACAGTAGTAATTCATATGGCAAGCGTATGGGTGCCTTTTACTTCTGAAGCTAAAGAAGCATTGGCGCATTATCCAGAGATAATTAAGGACATTAAATTGGGAATTCAGGAAGCAGGCCGTCAGCTCTCTAAATATGTTAACAAAAAGAAAAGAATAGGTGATGAGCTGAAAAAGAGAAGTTACATAGAAAAATATATCCCTCATGTTGCATCAGCATTAAAAGATTTGTTAAAATTAAGCAAAGCAGAAGAAGATAAAATAAAGGATGAATTAAAGGATCTGCTTGAAATCAAGAGAGGAAAAATCAAAGATATTAGAGCAGTTAATGAAGAATATGACCAAGATTTTGCAAAAATCGGCGAAGAAGTAGTTGAAGAAGTTAGAGATAATATTAAAGATGAAGAATCTGATGAAGAA
>JBHPFW010000005.1:0-77273 GCA_042571645.1 Nanobdellota archaeon | reverse complement strand
AATATCTCTTGCTTTGTGAATTGTTTCTTCTGGAGTTGGTGGCAGATCAGAAAGTTTATACATTGGTGAGAATTTTGAGAAATGCAGAGGAACATCTGTACCAACATTATCCTTAATCCACTCACACATTTCCTTGATTTTTTCTGGGTCATCATTTTTTGTGGGGATTAATAAGTTAGTTATTTCCATATGTGTTGTGCCAAGTTCTTTTAGAGTTTTAATTGTGTTTAGTACTGGTTCGAGATCAGCTGCACAAATCTGTCTGTAAAATTCTTTTGTAAAACCTTTCAAATCAATATTAGCAGCATCAATGTATGGATAAAGTTTTTTTAGTGGTTCAGGATTTATGAAGCCATTAGTTACCATAACATTTTTTATTCCAGCTTTTTTTGCTAGTTTAGCTGTGTCATAAATATATTCATAGAAAATAGTCGGCTCAACATAAGTATAAGCAATACTTTTACATCCAGCAATTTTTGCTTGGTCAACAATCTCTTCTGGAGTAACAGTTTTAACATTTCTAAAAGGATCTTCTTCTGGATCCCCTCTAGCTATTTCCCAATTCTGACAATGTAAGCATCCCAAATTACAACCAACAGTACTTATTGAAAGAATTGGAGTACCGGGCATAAAATGAAACAAAGGCTTTTTCTCCATTGGATCAACAGCCATTGAGATCAGTTTGCCATAAACTAATGCAAAAAGTTCACCATTGATGTTTTTTCTGACTTTACAGAAGCCTTTTTCATCATCTTTGATTATACAAAACTTAGGACAGAGTTCACATTTGACTAACTTGCGATCTTTATCATAAACACTCCAGAATTCAGCTTTATGATGGGTTGGTTGTGTCATATTGATTTGTTATTTTAGGAGTTTTTAATTGTTTTGGGTTAATTTGGAACGGGTTGGCAAGTGCCGGGGCGGTCTTTATCAAGACGGTATTCCTTTATAGCATCTTTGCAATATAAATCATCTTGGCAATCCTCTTTTTTCATACATATCCCGTCTTTTGGTTTAAGGAGTTGACAAGTTCCAATATATTTATCTTGATATTTTATTCCCCAGTTACATACAAGTCCTTCTTCACAATCTGATAAACCGCCGCAAGGATTTCCCTCGGATTGCGGAGGTTGGCAAGTATGTTCGTCATCTTCTTCAAATCCAGGATTGCAGCTTAATCCTTCTTGGCAATGTTCATCTTCATCACATTTTCCTCCTTGAGGTTGTGTTTCTTGACAACTAGCAGATTTGCTATATTCTCCTGTTTTTACAGGCATACTCCAAGTACATATCAATCCTTCTTCACAAAAGCCCTTATGTTTGCACGGACTTCCAACTCCTTGAAGTTTTTGGCAGGTAGGAATTCCATCAACTTTCATTTCTGAATTACATATTAATCCTTCTTCACAAGCATCATCATAATCACACTTTCCATTTTCAGGTTGGCGATATTGACATGAAGCAGATCCATCTACTAACATTCCACTATTGCAATGGAGTCCTTCTTTACAATTTTTGTCTCCACTAGACTTACTACATTTTCCACCTTCTGGTTGAGGTGGCTGGCACGTTGGGCTTTTATCTTCATCTAATATTGCACTATTACAAAAAAGTTCTTTTTGGCAATCTTTTTGAGCTTTACATTTTTCTCCTTGCTGGCTTTTTCCTTGACAAGTAGAATAACCTTCATCATCTTTTACTGCGTGATTGCAGATTAAGTTTTCTTCACAAAAATTATTATCTGTACATTTTCCACCCACTCCTTTTCTGC
Source organism: Nanobdellota archaeon (assembly GCA_042571645.1). GTDB lineage: Archaea > Nanobdellota > Nanobdellia > Woesearchaeales > JBHPFW01 > JBHPFW01. The sequence continues at coordinate 75,499 of JBHPFW010000005.1, read as the reverse complement.
CCTGGCAGAATCCAACCCAAGAATAACTGCGGTCTCTAACCATACATCTTAATCCTTCTTGACAATGTTCTTCATCTTGACATTTTCCTCCTTCTGGTTGAGGTGGCTGGCAAGTAGGATTATAATCATCATCTCTGATTGCGTCAGTACATATAAGTCCTTCTTCACAATTGCTTATCCAGTACCCACTACGTTCACAAGTTTCTCCAACAGTCTTAGGATTTTGACAAGTAAATTCATAACATTTTAATTTTTCCTCGCAATCATCATCACTAAAACATTTTCCATGTAGTTGTTGAGGGGGCTGGCAAGTGCCATCATATTCTTGGCCAGGTTGTCTAATAGCGTCATTACATACAAGTCCTTCTTCACAAGTTTTGCGTCCGCCAGAATCACTACATCTGCCGCCTTCTGCTTGTAAAGGTTGACAGCTATTGTCTGAACCCTCTGTACTTTCTATAGCTCCATTGCAAACTAAGTCTTCTTTGCATTCATGATCTTTATTATAGCAATAGTCTCCTTGTTTTCCAGGGTATTTGCAGATATAGCCTTCTGGAGGTTTGTATTGACAAACTAATCCTCCACCACATATACCCGTAGTTTCACGGCAGTGTACACCTTCTTTTGCTTCAACACAAAGTTCACCATAACTACAAAAAGTTGCTTCACCTGAACAATGAAAATCATTTTCACAAGGTCCGCCTATTTTTGAAGGTTCTTGGCATTTTTCATGGATGCACTCTGCTTCCGCATCTAAACAATGATCCTCATTTTCACACGGTCCGCCAATTCTTGAGGCGTCTAGACATTGTTGTTTGATACAGAATTTTGTCATTGTGGTTACATCCTCTGGGTTTAAGCAGTTATCATCTATTTCACATTCTGGTTCTAAAACTTCTTCAACAGTATCAGTAGTTTGTTCTGGGAAATCTTCTTCTGTGGAAGGTGTTTCAGTTTCTCCAGAGAATTTGCTCCAAAGAATAATTGCTATTACTGCAACAACTAAAAGTATGAGCATATAATGTATTTTTGAGAAACCAGCCTGAGGAGATGATTTACCTAAAAGAAAGTCTTTTTTACTAGAAACTAATTTTTGATTATGATTTAACAAACTTTTCAAGTTTTTTTGTTTCATTTTGATATTATTTCCTGAGTACACATTTACCAGGAGAATGACCAAATCTCAGAGCTGACATTCCTGCAGTACATCCAAATTTTTCTTGGCAATGAACAGAATAATAACATTTTCCTCCTTCTGGTTGTGGTAGTTGGCAAGTTGATTTCATACCTTGGTTACAAACAAGTCCTGATTGGCATTGATCTTTTAAGTATTCACGTGTTAAAGGAACAACACTTAAATCAGGATATCCGCATCTTCCTCCTTCTGGTTGTTTTGGTTTGCATAAACCCACGTTATAATCTAATCCTAAATCACGGCCAAGGCCATGATTGCAGAATAAATCATCACCCTTACAGTGATTATCATAGGTGCACACTTCATCTTCTGGTTGTGGAAGTTGGCATGTTGCTATACCATCTTTTATAATTCCCAAATTACAGCCATATTTTTCTTCACATTGACCATCATTTTGACAATAGCCTCCTTCACCCTGTCTCGGTTGGCAGGTGTTTTTGTTATCTATTTTTATTGCACCAGTGCAAATTAGTTCTCCTTGACAATCATTTTCACTAAGACAAAATCCTTCTTGTGTTTGGAGTGGTTGGCAAGTCGGATCTCCATCCTCATCTGTGATTTTTGTATTACAAGTATACTCATCTTTGCAATTTTCATTTGAATTGCATTTTTCTCCTTTAGCTTGTTCGTTTCCACCACATTCTCCTGCTTTCCGACGTCCTCCCAAACACTGCAAATTTTCTTTGCAGTCTTCCTTTGAGTCGCATTTTCCTCCATCGGCCTGTCTTTCTTGGCATGTTCCTTCTCTATCATGTTGTCCTTCTAGTTTTATTGCATAATTACAAACAAGTTTTTCTCCATTAGGATCTTCTCCACATTCTTCATTTCTTCTACATTCTCCATTAATGTCTTGCAGAGGTTGACAAGTATAATCATAATTTTCATTGGTTATTGCTTTGTTGCAAACAAGTTTTTCTCCATTAGGATCTTCTCCACATTCATTATCATTCCAACACTTTTCTCCCTCTACTTGTGGAAGTTGGCAGGTATTAGTATTATCTTCTGTAACTAAACCACTGCATACACCTTTAGTGCAATCTTCATTATCAATACATTTATGCCCTATACCACCAGGTGAAACGCAATAATTACCATATCCCTTTCTTTTGCAGGTTGATCCATCTTCACATTCACCATCACCAGAACACATTTCTCCATCTTGTTTAGGTGTTTGGCACATTCTTCTTTCCTGAGATTTACTATAATAGCATCTTAATCCTTTTTTGCAGACTTCACTGTTGACGTAGCACGGTCCACCCTGTCCTTGCAGTTTCTGGCAAGTTCCTCCATCTTCTTGGCCAGGTTGTTTGATTCCTTCATTACAGACTAAGCCTTTTTCTTGATTGCAATCTTTATTACCTCTAGCAAACATCCTATCACAACGTCCTCCTTGTTCTTGGATAGGCTGGCAACTAGGAGTTCTTCCATCTGTACCTTCTATAGCACCATTGCAGCCCAAGTCTCCTTCACAATGATAATCTTCATGATAGCAATATCCGTCTTTACTAGATTTTGGCTCACAAGTCCAGATTCTATATCTGTTTTCATCAAAACCAGGCAGGCATACTAGATCTTCTGTGCATTTACCAGTTCCCTCATAACATTTTGCTCCTTGTTTTGCTTCAGTACAAATTCCGCCAGGTCCGCAGTATGCTTCTGCATCTAAACAATGATCTTCATCAGAACATGGTCCGCCTATTCTTGAAGCTTCTTGACATTTTTCTTGAATGCACATTGCTTCTGCATCTAAACAATGATGTTCTTCAGAGCAGGGTCCATTCATTCTTGAACCCTCTCGGCATTGTCTTTTAATGCAGAATTTTGTTATTGTAGTTACATCTTCTGGGTTCAGGCAGTTTTCATCGTAAGAGCATTCTGGTTCTAAAACTTCTTCAACAGTATCAGTTTCTTCTTCTGGGAAATCTTCTGATACAGCAGGTGTTTGTGTTTTTGGTTCTCCAGAGAATTTACCCCAAATAAAGAATGCAATAACTGCAATCACTAATAGCGCTACTATTGCATGTATTTTTGAGACTCCAGCTTCACTAGACGGTTTGCCCAAAAGAAAGTCTTTTTTACTAGAAACTAAAGCTTTATTATGATCTAACAAAGTTTTGAGGTTTTTCTGCTTCATTGTTTGATTTATATATTATTCTTTTAAAAAGGTTCTCCAAAACTGAGACTTACTTCGACATTATTTTTAACATATCTCTTTAATATCTTTAATATTCCTTCTTCATGTCCTGCGCCGACAACAGCAACAATTTTATCTTCAGGGTATTTGTTCATTATAACCCATAATCTTCTGGCCATTACTTTGTTTCTATCAGCTAAAAGAGATTTGTAAACATTTGGATAACTTTTTTTCATTACTTTCATCATTTTTGCAATCATTTCAGTGCCTGGCACAGTCCTAAGATCAAAATTCTCCAAACCATAATCTCTCAACATTTTTTTCTGATAGAAAATTCCCCAAAACATATCCTTGACAAACTGCCAGCGTTCTTTCCAAGTAATAGTATCTGAGAAATTTCTCATTGTTATTGCAATATCCTGATCAATCAAAGCAACTTTTAGCTTGTTTTTCTTGGCTTCTTTTATAGCAGTTTTCATCTCACTGCCTGGCATTGTGTTTACATATTTGCCAAGCTTCTTTTGAACATAACTTCCAAGCAGAGTAAAAAGAAATCCTGTTAAACCAACATGCTTTATCAAACTCCAATAATCTGTTTTATTTGTGGGGTTCATTACTGCAGCTAATCTTCTTTGGTCTAATTCTACAGCCACAACTACAGGCAAATGAGTATTTATTGTTTCCTTGACTTCTTTGATGCTTTGCTTGGCTATGTGAGAAGTGCCTATTAGAATTAGGTTTTTGAAGATTTCCATGATTTTTATACGTTCTTTTGTTTATTTATATATTGTTCTCTTGATCCAGAGTTTCTCCCAAATATTCCGAAACCTTTAAATAGTAATAAATGAGGGCTTATTATATGTTATTTATGATCAAAGGAGGTAATAATGATGCTTAAGATGAGAAAAGTTTCTGAAACATATGATATGAAATGCTTTACTGATGGTGGAGATTATTTTGGAGACCTTGAGGAGTCTATTCTTGTGAAGAACAAGATATTTGGCTGGAGAGTTAAATCCACAAAAAACTCATATCTCAGCAAAGTTCTTGGCAGTGCAAAGGGCGTTATAGTACCGCATCCTTTGGTTAAGTCCATTGGAGACATAATGATAATCAGTAAGGCAGCAGTTCCTAGCTATACTCCAGAAGAAGATGAATAACTGCTTAATTTGATTTTTTTTAAATTTCTTATTCTAATTCCTCGAAACCTTTTTAAATAAAAAAACTAATTTCTATAAGATAATGTATCACTTTGATAGTATAAAGAAATATGGGTCATTTTCTCTAGAAGAAGTTAGAGCGGTTTTAATAGGCTCAGTATTAATGGGATTTATGTTTAGTTTTTCAGAATGGGGCTTAGGAAGCAGATTTGATTTTGGTTTTGGCATGAGAAATTTTCTGGCAGGTGTAATAATTGCCATGATTGCCCTGTTTTTTCATATATTAGTTCAAAAAATAATAGGAGTTTTAGTGGCTTTCAAGGTTGAGTACAGAATTTGGTTTTATGGATTACTTATAGGGCTGATAATTTCTTTTATTTCAAATGGAAGGCTGTTCTTTTTAGCTCCAGGAGGCATAGTGGTTTATTTGCTATCAGGTCACAGACTTGGTGCTCATAGATATGGTATTAATGTATGGCCTTTAGGAGCATTAGCAATGTGCGGGCCTTTAATGAATTTTGTAATGGCAATGGCTGTAAAAGCATTATTCTCTCAGATACTTGGCATTCATAGTGTTTTTTTAGATAATTTTGTTTCATTTAATCTTTGGTTGGCATTCTTTACGATATTGCCCATTCCCCCATTGCCAGGCAGCAATCTTTTCTTTGCTTCAAGACTGGTTTTTGTTTTTGTTTTCGGGTCATTAATGGCTTATGCAGTTCTTTATGCCTTGGGAATATATTCATTAATCTTTGCCATATTAATAGGATTTATACTTTATCTTTTGTTTTATTTTTTCGTTGAAAGCGAGATTTACAAATAGGTGGATATAATGTTAAAAAAACTAGGAAAAAAAGCATCAGCAGCTCCATGGGATTGGGGCAAATATTGGGTGCAGATATTTTTTGTGGCATTAGTAATTGTAGGACTTTTGCTGTCTTTTATTCCAGGAAGTGCTTTTTTCAATTACATGGTAATTCTTGTAGTCAGTTTCATGGCAGGCAGATTTCTAAATTATAGAAAAAAATATTTCCCATATTATTTGGTGATTTTTGGGTTGCTTATTGGTTATTTATTAGGGGTTAGATATGGGAGCTGGAAAGTAGTTTTGTTTTTATTTGTTCTAGGTTTTAGTGTAAGCTGGTATCTGCATGAGAAAAGGATACTGAAGTGAATGAATTTACTTGCCTAACTTATTTATTTCTGTTAAATCAAATTTTTCTTTTGATAATATTTTTCTAATCTTTCTAATTTCTTTTACAGAATCTCCTGTATTTGGTATTGAGCCAATTTGTTTCTCTAGAGCTAATTTCATTGTATTGCAAAGTATTACATATGTAGTTTATGAATTTTGTGTTTTAGGTGATTTGGGGCTGTGCCAGAGCGGATTTGTAGTTAATAACCACTGGACATCTTTGCCAGACACGTTTATAAATAACTTCTAAATTCTATAATCTATGCTTAAAGATTTTACACCAAGACTATATCAGGAAACAATATTTGCAACCGCTAGTATGCATAATACATTAGTTGTGCTGCCTACAGGCATGGGCAAGACTGCAATCTCACTATTGTTAGCTGCGAAACGCCTAGATAATTTTCCAGAAAGCAAAATCCTAATTCTCGCACCAACCAGGCCATTAGTTGAGCAACATATTACTACCTTCACTAAACATTTTGATCTTAAAGAAGAACAAATGGCATTGTTCACAGGACATGTCAAGCCAGAAAAACGACAAGAACTTTGGAAAACTGCTAAAGTAATTTTTTCAACACCTCAAGGATTAGAAAATGACATAATTTCCAGCAGAATAAATCTAAAAGAAGTTAGTTTAATTGTGTTTGATGAATGCCACAGAGCAACAGGAGATTATGCTTACAATTTTATTGCAAAACAGTATGTAAAAAGAGCACAATATCCAAAAATTCTGGGATTAACAGCTTCTCCAGGATCTGACACAGAAAAAATCTTTGAAGTCTGCCAAAATTTATTCATAGATCAAGTAGAAATAAGAGATGATAATGATCCTGATGTAAAACCATATATTCAAGATGTTAAACTTGATTGGGTTAGTGTTGAATTGCCAGAAAAATTCAAACAAGTTCAAAAATACTTAAAAGATTGTTGTAATACTAAATTAAAAGACATAAAAGAACTGGGATTTGATTTAAACAGATACAATTTACAGTACAAATCAGATCTTCTTAAGGCTCAAGGAATGTTGAGGGCGCAGTTAGCTAATGGTGAAAAGGATTTTAATGCATTAAGAGCAATGTCTGTTGTTGCAGAAGCAATAAAAGTCCAACATGCACTCGAGTTATTAGAAACACAGGGAATTACTGCATTAAATGCTTATTTTGACAAACTTCTTTCAGAATCATTAAAGACAAAAGTAAAAGCAGTGCAGAATTTAGTTAAGGATATTAATTTTAAGTCTGCAGGAGTATTAACAAGAAATTTGTTTGATAATGATGTAGAACATCCAAAATTTGAGGCATTAAAAGGTCTATTAGAAAAAGAAATCTCAAAAGCATCTGATTCAAAAATAATTGTATTCAACCAATTCAGAGATACTGCTGTAAAGATTGTCGAGGAAATAAACAAACTTCCAGGAATAACAGCCAATTTATTTGTTGGGCAGGCAAAGAAAAAAGGTACTGGTTTGACACAAAAAAAGCAAAAAGAAATGCTGCAGGAGTTTTCTTCAGGAGAATTTAATGTTCTTGTAGCAACAAGTGTTGCAGAAGAAGGTCTAGATATTCCTAAAGTTGATACTGTAATTTTCTATGAGCCAATTCCTTCTGCTATAAGACATATCCAGAGAAGAGGAAGAACAGGGAGAAATGAAAAAGGCAGAGTAATAGTGTTATTAGCAAAAAACACAAGAGACGAGGGTTATAGGTGGAGTGCACATCATAAAGAAAGAAGAATGAAACATATTCTCACAACACTAAAAAATGATTTGACTTTTAAGTTTAAGCAGGAAAACAATTTACAAAAGGAACAAGTAGAAAATCACAGTTTGAAAGAATATTTGGGCGGGGAGTCAGGACAGTCTGCTATCAACATTTTTGTTGATGATCGTGAAAAAAGTTCTAATGCACTAAAAGAATTAGTTGATTTTGGTGTGAATATTAATTTGAAAAGACTAGAAGTTGGGGATTATGTTCTTAGCAGAAGATGTTGTGTAGAATTCAAAACAGTTCCTGATTTTATAGATTCAATTGTTGATGGAAGAATAATGGAGCAGATTAAGTTGTTGAAACAAAATTTTGCACGACCAATTTTAATTATAGAAGGAACAGAAGATATTTATGCCCAGAGAAACATCCACCCAAATGCAATAAAAGGAATGTTAGCTAATATTACTGTAAGTTATGGCATTCCAATATTGCAGACAAAAAATTCAAAAGAAACTGCTAGTATTTTAGCAGTCATAGCTAAAAGAGAACAAGATGAAACATCTAATAATTACAGTTTGCATGGTTCTAAAAAACCTCTTGGTCTGAAACAAGAGCAGGAATATATTGTAAGTGCATTGCCAGGTATAGGGCCATCACTTGCAAAGCCTTTGCTTAAGGGATTTGGCAGTGTGCGTAAATTGATGAATTCTACTGAAGAAGACCTGAAAAAAATACCTCAATTAGGAGAGAAAAAAGCAAAGGATATACAGAAGCTTTTGGATGAAGAATATTGACTTCTAAAACAGCTCTAGAAGGGCTGTACTTTGCAAATACTGGTAGTATGGGCTTTTTGGCTCTTCTATGGTACCATGCAAAGCCTTAAATATAAGCACCCTGCTCCAGTGGTAACATGACACATCCTCTTGCAGAAAAAATCCAAAAAGAAAGAGAAAATCTGACAGTAGATCAGAGAAAGCTTTTGGGAAAATTAGATGATAAACTGATCGGATTAGGTCCAACTTTAGATGAAGTATGTGAAGCTTCTACAGGTCCCTTTACTTATAGTGATGAAAACGAACATGAAGTCAGCATCGGGGTGGATTTTAATGAATATCATTTTATTGATGAAAGTAGAAGACTTGAACTTGGAGGTTATTCACTTAGTGATTTAGGAATTGAAAGAGAACCTTTCCAAAATTTGGCTAATGGGGAACCCTATTCACTTAATGGAACAAGTTATTTTCCTTTGTTTGGTTTACCAGCAGTTTCAGAAGCTTTAAAGAACGGCCACTATAGGGGAGCGATAGATGATCTTATGGGTGCACTAAAGGTAACAAACAAAAAAGGAGAAGACCTTACTAATAAAGAAAAAAGATTCTATACTTTTTATGCATTTAAAGTTGGAAGTAGAATACAATCTGCATTGAATTATGAACAGCAAAAATCTAATGCGCGTGTGATTGAACAATTCACATATTTAGCTGGGCACGATTTAAAAACACCGACAATTGCTATGGGAGGCCTTATTGATTTGGTTTTACGTAAAACAAAAATAGATGCACAGGCACGCAAGTGGCTTGAAGAATCATTGAGGGGTGTTAGGAATATGAAGGGCGTTATTGCAGGACTTATGGATCTCGCGCAAATCGGAAAATATGAAATAAAAAGCCTGACTGTAAAGGATGTATTGGACTCCACAACGATGATGCTCGGTTCAGATCTAAAAGGAAAAAATCTTGAATATGAACTTTCTGATCCTGAACTTATACCAAAAATGTCTGCAACTCATGAAACTTATCAAACTCTGCTTCAAAGCTTTTTTATGAATGTGTTTTCAAATGCTGCGAAATATGCAAAAGAAGGAAGCAAAATTGATTATGATATTACTACAGGACCCGGACCTTTTTTCATGGGTTCATCTGACAAAAATTATTTGGCAATTTCAGTAACTACCTATGGAAATTCAGTATCAAAAGACCGCATAGATGATGTTTTAACAAAACCTTTTGAAAAATTGCCTAATTCAAGTGAAGTCCAAAGCTATAAATATGGGTTGACTACTTTAAACTTTTTGCTTAGAAGTGTTGGAGGATGTTTGTCTGCAGATTCTGGAGTTAACGAACAGCCATATTTTAAACTTACAGGTATTTTCCCACTATTTGAATAATTCTTAAGAAAATAATTTTCAATTCTAATTAAGCCATATCCTTTAATCTTTTAATTTTTTCCTTCATCTATTCCCCAAATATTTGCCCATCGTTCTTTTTTAATTACCTTTATATTGCCTTTTCTTTTTAACTCGTTAAGATGGCTTAAGATAGTAGTATGTCCTGATTCCATTATTCTTGAAATTTGTTTTGCACTAAGGTTATCATTCTCTAAAAGTTTTAATATCTTTTCTTTGGGATTTTTATTAGGTTTTTTCCCTTTTCTATTAAGATTAAATTGTAAGTCTTCCATTTTTTCTTTATGATCAAATCCAATTAGTTTTGAATAAACTTGTAAGGAGTCGCTGTATATTGTAAAAGAGTATTTTGTGTTTTTTCCTGCTTTAGTGTTGATTTTAATATTTGAAGTCTTAACTCTGGTAAATGCTTTATTTATTAAGGAGAGTATGTCTGTTAAAAGTTTCTTGTTATTTGAATAATAATCAATTGAGCTATCATAAACATGTCCTTCATCATCAGCAAATGCTCTTAAGAAAAAAGCAATTAATTCAGGCTCAATTTCAAATAACTTCTCAGGAATTCTTGAATTAAATGTATCGAATTTTATATTGTAAATATGTTCTAAGATATAGCCGATAAGATTAGGAATTATTAATGTTCCCCTTTCGTAATTTTTAGTTGTTGGAACTTCTCCAAAAACAGATAAATCCCTTTCGAAACCATCTAATAATTCAGGTGTGAAATTTCTATATTCTGAATGTTGTTTTCCTTTAGGAAGGTTACTTCCAAAACCGCCACCCACAGAACCATCTCCGAGGAGATGAGCCATTATTTTTAATAATCTTGAGTCTTCTTTTATTGGAAAATCAGGATTTTTTATTATGGCAGATGTAGATGGCCCCCTATAGGCAAGAATGTTTTTCTCTATTTTTTGTATGGAATATTCGGGGAACAATTTGTTTAATTTAATTAGAAACCAAAGCGGTATGAAGTGTTTTCTGCTTTTCCACTGTTTAACAGTATGTGCATTTAGATGATTTTTAAAAAACAACTTGTTGATTTTGGGCAGCTTTTTATATTCAATTCTTGAGAATATTTCTTTATGAAATTTTTGTTCTAACAAAATAAAAATCCTATCTGACGGAAGCTGGTTTATATGAAATTTGCTTATTTGAGTTTTTTGATCATTATTTTTTAAAACCATTTTAAATCATTATTTATTGAGTGAGATTTCCCTAATTGATTTTTAGTGAGAACAAAAATCATTATTTGGAAATGAACTATTTTGGAATTTAAAATGTGAATATATCAAAAAAGAAATAGTAATTGTATTATAAATCTGGTGACCACAAATGTCCAGTGGCAAGTTATATGTTCATATCTCTTAGTTTTTTAATCCTAGATTTAGCAGGAGGATGTGTGCTAAGAATAGACATCAAGAAGTTGCCTCTAAATGGATTTGAGATAAACATATGTGCTGTAGAAGGATTTCCAAGTCTCATGCGGTTCTTTTTCCCATCTACATCAAGTTTTTCTAAAGCATTAGCTAGGCCAAATGGACTATGAAGAAGTTTAGCTGCTGATGCATCTGCAAGATATTCTCTGCTTCTGGAAATAGCTAATTGAATAATTAATGCAAGTATAGGTGCCAGAATAGCTAGAGCCAAAAATTCCAAGATGCCAGAATTGTTTTTGTCTCTGCCGCCAAACCCACCAAAAATAGCAGCCCATCTAGCCATCATAGCAACATAAGAAATAACTGCAGCAATAGTAGCAGCAATTGTTTGGATCAGAATGTCTCGGTTTTTAATGTGTGATACTTCATGAGCTATTACTCCTTTAAGTTCATCTTGATTCATTAAATTTAAGAGGCCTTCTGTAGCTGCAACAGCTGAATGATTATAATCACGACCACAAGCAAAAGCATTGCTTTGAGCAGAAGGAATAATGTAAACCTTAGGCATAGGAATATTAGCTAAATGAGAGACATCTTTTACAATTTTATACAAATGATGACCCTGATCTTTTACTTCCTTAGCTTTGTACATAGCTAATACTATTCTGTCAGAAAACCAATAACTGCCAAAGTTAAATATTAAAGCAATAATTAGACCAATAGTTAAGCCCTGATAGCCGCCTAGAAGATAGCCTATGAATAACATTAATCCAGCTAAAGATGCTAAGAGTACTGCTGTTTTTAGTCTGTTGAACATTTTATAAACAGTAATGAAGAAGTTATATTTAAAGTTGATCCTTGATAAAACTTATAAAAGGTTATCAAAACCCCTCTAAAATGATTACTACAGAATTAAAGCAATTTTTAAGTGAATATGCAGGAATAGCTTCAGGGGGCAAAGGCAAAGTAGGAACTAATTTTTTAGGAGAGCTTGATAAACCAGAATTAGTTGAGTTAATTTTACGTGAATTTTTTATAGGTGCAGATTATGAAGTGGCAGGCCAAGGAATCAGAATAAAGAAAACAACACCCCAACCATACAGAGATATTTATTTGGGATTATCAAAAGGTGGAATAACTGGAACAATTCCAATAACTCAACCGATAAAGGGATATAATGGACAAGGTCCTGATTTGTCTGTTGATAGAATTTCTATAAAGCGTTCTGATTTAGATATTGGTTATATTTGTTCATCAGATGATAATGGAATGTATGTTGTGAGAAAAGATTTTTCCAGACCTGAATTAAAAGGAAAAAAACTAGGCTTTAATGACACAGACACAGCAGTTGATTATTTGAGAATAGAATTAGGATTAGATTAATTTTTCTCATAATAAGTATCAATTCCTTCAATATGACTTAACTTAGTATTGTTCTGCAGCCATTCTCTGAATGTTAAGTCAACTTTAACACCCATTTCATCAAATAGTTTTTTTAGTTTGCCGTAAAGAAGTTTGCCTTCTTTGTCTAAGTCAGTTAATAAGATTATTTCTTTGTGTTTTTTGGAAATATCTTCTGCTAAATTAAATAAATCTTTTTTTGAAAGAGAAACAATATTAGTTTCATTAATTCCAAGATTAGTGAGAGCAGTAATGTCTTTTTTGCCTTCTACAAGAATTAGTTTGTCAGAATGTTTTAGTTCAGAAAGCCAATATTCTAAGTCAATAATTTCCATTTTCTAATATTTATTATTCTTGAAATCTTCTAAAATTTTGTTGTGATCAAAAACTAATTCAGGCAGATTATCTAATGAGAATATTTTTGCTTCTTTAGCATCATCTCCTGCTTTAAGTTCTCCTTTAGCATTTGCAATAAACACAACTGCAACAGAATGACTTCTGGGGTCTCTTGAAGGATCAGAATAAGTGTGGAATTGCCTTTCTAATTCAACATCCAAACCAGTTTCTTCTTTTGCTTCTCGGATGGCGGCTTGTTCAACTGTTTCTCCAATATCTACAAATCCCCCTGGAATGCAACATCCAAATGGCTCATATTTTCTTTCAACTAAGACAATACCATCAGAGTGTTTAATTATTATGTCAACTGCCAGTAAAGGTGTTTTTGGTGTCATGATTATATGTTTAGATTTTCTCCACTTATTAATATTATGGCTTAAAACCTTTTATTAATACTTCAAAAAGCTTATAAACAAATTATCCCTACCCGTCTAATAGGGGTGTCAGATGCTCAATATAAGTACAACTTTGTTATTTTACAAACGACCAGAAATACAGAAAGCAATAGTGGCAGCTGCAAAAAATAAGGAAATAGCTGTTAAATTTGGGGATAATGGTTTTGGTAAACGCCCAGATTCTTTACATTATCCAAATGATGTTTTGGAGTTTGCCAAACAGGGCGCTACAAGTTTTCATGCTTCTGAAGAATTATGGCATAATCCATTGCAGATAAATACATCTCTAAAGAAACAGGAAATGGATGATTTAAGGATTGGGTGGGATTTAATGCTGGATATAGATTGTCCTGTTCTGGAGTATTCTAGTATTGCCGCAGATTTAATTGTAAAAGCATTGCAATATCATGACATAAATGCAGTATCCATAAAATTCTCTGGAAATCACGGCTTTCATATAGCAGTGCCGTTTGAATCATTTCCAGAAACAATTACTGGAAATGAAGCAAGATTATTATTTCCAGAAGGCCCGAAAAGAGTTGCACTATATCTTCAGGAGATGATAAGAAAAAAATTAGCAAAAGCATTATTGGATAAAGAAGAAGTTACTGAGATAATAAAAAAGACAGGAAAAGAATTTAATGAAGTTGTAAAAAATAATATCTTTGATCCTTTCAAAGTACTAGCAATCGACACAATTCTAATATCTTCAAGGCATCTTTATAGAATGCCTTATTCATTTAATGAAAAATCAGGGTTAGTTTCTGTACCAGTAGATCCGAATAAAATCTTAGAATTTGATAAGGAATCAGCCAAGCCAGAAAAGGTTGAAGTCAATAAATACAAATTTCTTGACAGAGAAAAAGCAAAATCAGGAGAAGCAAAATCTCTTTTAATAAATGCCTATGATTTTGAAGTAAAAGAGGATGTAAAAGAAAAAGAAAGAAGAGAAAAAATATTTTCAAGTGATTCTGCAGAGAAACAACACAAGGAATTCGCCCAGATACAAAATGCAATACCTGAAGAATTATTCCCTCCATGCATAAAAAATATTTTAAAAGGATTACAGGATGGAAAAAAAAGATCAATGTTTATCCTGATTAATTTCTTAACAACTTGCGGCTGGAGTTATGAAAAAATAGAGGAATTAATGAAGCAGTGGAATGAAAAAAATCCAGAACCTTTGCGGGAGAACTTAATTGTTGGTCAGCTAAGATATCACAAACAGCACAAAAAGAAAATTCTGCCGCCAAATTGTGATAATGACATGTATTACAAAGGAATGCAGATATGCACGCCAGATAGTTATTGTAATTATGTCAAGAATCCTGCTAATTATGCTATTAAAAAAATCCGCGGAATAAATCGCGAGAAGAAAAAAGAAGAAGACAAGTTAAATAAACCAAAAGCTAAACGCGAGCCATTAACTGAGGAGCAGAAGGAAGCAAGAAGAAAATTTAGAAAGATGAAAAAAGAAAAAGAGAAAGAATTGAAGGAAGAAAAAGAGCTATCCAAAGTATCTAATTCTTGATTTGAGAACTTTATTTTTTGAAAACATATTTAAATGGATCTTGTTTTAGATGAGTATATGAACTTAAAACAATTCATTCAGGATGTATTAAAAGAGAATCCTCCTGAAGTATCAAAGAAACTAAATAGCTTAAAAGATTATTTAAAACAAAATAAAACACTTCTTAATAATTTTTTATATCTTTCTAAATTAAAAGTTGATATATTGGAAAAAATTGCAGATATGAATTTTAACAAAAGAAAATTTCTAAAAAAACAATTAATCAAAGCTTCAAACAAACAGATTAAAATAATTAATTCTGAAATAGCTTTGTTAGAAAAAGAGAATCCGTTGTTGAATTTTTTAAATGGCGTGTTTAATAAAGAGTCATTTTTGGGCGCAGGAATAACTGAGAGGTTTAAGAAAGATTTAGAATTAATAGTCCAAATTAAAAAGACAAAAGCATTAACAGAACAAATCCATGCATTAGATCAGGAGATTAGAACAACTGTTCCTCAATTAAAAGAAGTATTAGAAAAACAAAAAGAAGTCCTGCCCAAGTTTAACATTTTTTACAAAGAAAAAGAAGATTATGATGAAATCAATGAGATTTTAAACAAAGAAAATGAGTTATCTCAAAAATTATTTCAATTAATAGTCTCCGAATTTTCCAGCATACTAATGGAGTACTCATTAATTTTTTCTTATTATGCGGGCTCTAAATCATCATTAAAATATCCCGGGACAATAGAGGGTCTTCTTCTAGTTCATCTAACAAATCAATTTCCTTACAAAGGAGTTATAAGAAGTTCACTATCTCTTCACGAAAATGTTTTTACTGACGAAACACATGGTATTTTTCCTACATTTTCAACAATACATTTTACTTTAAACCATGTTGTTAAAGATGTAGATGCTGTTGGCGAATCACATTCTTGGAAAGATAAAAAAGTCGTAATCATCATACCTATGTATAATTTTCCTAAACATAGAATTATTAAATTTGGGCCTAGTGATACGTTTGTAGAAGGAAATTTAAAGATACCTCCAGATTCCTTTGTAATTGTTGCTAAAAGTATTTTCAAAACAGATGAGGAGTTAGAGGAAATAAGAAAACAATTTCATAAGTTAGGTATAGGTTTATTGATTGTTGAACAAGGCAGCGTGTATAATGCAGCTAATAACTTTTTGCTTAAGGTTGGGAGATCTGAACTCGCTCATCCCAGTTATGGTTATTCCCCACACCATAAATTATTAGAATCTTTTGCAAAAGAATCTTTAAATGCATATTTTTCATATGAATCTGCAGATGTAGGTACAATATCGAGGGAGTTTTCGACTTATCAAAACCAAGCTCATTTAGCTACTAAGTTTATAAGAAAAAATCATAATGTAGGAGAACATGAAAATGGTCTTTTTAAGAATTCAGAAATTATTTTTGAAACAATACGTATTATTCATAGCAGCTTTAAGATTATAAATGAAAACTATAAAGACAAAAGATTTAACAAACAAATTGCAGTGCTTTTGGTTTTATTGAATAACTTAGTGGATCTTGTGAATATTTTTGTTTCAAATGAAATTCATACTTATTCTAACTTCTCTGAAGATCAAATTGCGGCAAGATTATGTGAATTCACAAAGCCAACAGATTTAATAAATCTGCCTTATCGGAGTAGTTATAAGCATATTGTAGATGCATCTTATTCTTCTAATTTTGATGGTTATCTTGATACTGCTCTTGTTTTGGAAGAGGAACTCCAGCAAAAATATCCAAAACAAATCAAGAACATACTAACTAAGGAAAAGAAGATGCAAGAGATAATTAGATTAATACAGTCAAAAAAGGTCTTGCAGGAAAATTATAAGAAATATTTTGGTTTTTGACCATATTTATCCTTTTTCTTCCATAAACTTAATAAGCTAAAGTGTATTTTTTCTTGATATGATAAAAGCAGTACTATTTGATTTGGACAATACACTAATGGATTTCATGAAGATGAAGAAGCATGCCTGTGAAGAGGCAATGTCTGCAATGAGAGATGCTGGATTGAATGTTGATAAGAAAAAGGGCCTAAAGATTCTTTACGAGCTTTATGATAAACATGGCATTGAAGACAAAACAATATTCCAGAAAGTACTCACAAAATTAAATAAGAAAATTGATTATTGTATTTTAGCTAATGGAATTGTTTCTTACAGAAAAGTTAAAGAAGGATTTTTGAATACATATCCTCATGTTAATTCAACATTAATGGGATTAAAACAAAAAGGAATTAAGTTGGCAGTTGTAAGTGATGCTCCTAGAATGAGAGCTTGGACTAGGTTGGCTGCATTAAGATTAACACATTATTTTGATTTAGTTATAACACATGATGATACTAAGAAATTTAAGCCTCATCCAAAGCCTTTCAAATTAGCTTTAACTTCACTCAAATTAGAACCAGAAGAAGTATTAATGATTGGGGATTGGCCTGAAAGAGATGTCAGGGGAGCAAAGAAATTAGGCATGAAAACTTGTTTTGCAAAGTATGGTTATAGTGTCAAGCACAGAGGCATTCCAAAAGATTATGCTGATTATGAAATAGGGGATGTTAGAGAATTATTGAAGATTGTTAGGAAGGAGAATAAATAACCTTATTGTCTTAAACCATTGAATTCTTAAGTTTCAAGCTATATGAATGTAACTACTTTGTAGACGTTATGCTTCGAAAGATTTATATCTTCTGTGCTATTACCAAAATCTATGAGGGACTTTGATTTAGTTGGTAGGATAAAAGAGTTGCTTGCTGGGCTAAGAAAAACAGGGTCAGAAACTGATACCGGAGATATACTTGGACAGCTGGATGAACTCACAGGGAAGCTTGATGATTTGGAAAATATTGCTTATCGGGATTCTTTAACTGGCTTAGCAAACAGAACAAAATTGTACAGTCATATTGAAGATTTAATAGCTGCTGAGGATGATTTTACTGTAATGCTTTTAGATATAAGTGGATTTATGAATATTATCCAGAATCATGGAAGAACAGTAGCTGAGGAACTTTTAAGAGAAACAGGCGAGAGACTTAGCAGGGTTGTAATTGATAAAGATATTGCTGCAAGAACTTTTGGTGATGAATTTGTATTAGTTTATTCAGGAATTAACAATGAATTTGATATTGACAGAGAAGTAAGAAAGATAACACGAGCACTTGAACACCCTTTCCAATATCAAGGAATAGAGTTGCAAATATTATCAACTATTGGTATAACAACTTATCCTCAACAAAGCAATGAACTCACTCCAGAAGATCTTGTGACTCAAGCAGATCTTGCAATGTTAAGTGCCAGGGAGCAAGGGAAAAATGTTGCTTATTATGATTCTAGTTTACAGAGAAAAGTTAAAGACCTTCATCAGCTTCAAGAAGATTTAATAATTGCAATTAGAAAGCATGAATTCTTTTTGCAATATCAACCAATTGTAGATCTTTCTTCAGGGGAAATAAAAGGATATGAAGCATTAATAAGATGGGATCATCCTGATCGCGGAATTATCATGCCAGATGATTTCTTACCATTTGCCGAAAGAAAGTCATTAATTCTAGACATTGGTGGTTGGGTATTATATCATGCAGGTGAACAAAGAAAAAAATGGCTAGATAAAGGATATAATGATTTTACAGTTTCAGTAAATGTTAGTAAAAAAGAATTCTTTTCAGAAAAATATGTACAGACTGTAGAAGATGCATTAGAACTTTCCAAAGTTGATCCTCAATATATTGTTTTGGAATTAAATGAGGATATTGTTGTTGATGATAATGCTATTAAGATTATAAATGATCTAAGAGGACTAGGAGTTGGAATATCTATAGATGATTTTGGATCAAAAGCAACAAGTTTATTTAAATTAAAGGATCTAAAGCCAGACATACTAAAACTTGACAAATCGATAATTACCGGGAAAAATTATAGGAAGTATGCAGAAGAGATCAAAGCTGTAATAGATTTAGCCAGCAAGTATGGAATTACTGTTATAGCAGAAGGTGTTAACACCCCAGACCAAATGAGATCTCTTTACTCAAGTGGATGTCATAATGTCCAAGGTTATGGAATAGCAGAACCATTAACTTCAATTGGAGCAATCAGATTCTATAATTCATGGGCTAAGAAATATGAGAGGGAGTTTAGGGATGTTGTTAGGAAGGGATGAATTACAAATTAGTAGAAATTAGCAGTTCTTTTTCTTGGTTTCTAAACCCGGAATATTTATAAAGGCCCATTTAATCTACCAAATAGCTTAGTAGGAGTGCTTAAACATAAAAAATAAGGATTTAAGCATTGTAAATCATAAAGCCAAGCCTGAAAAACAGTCTTTCAGTACGAGGTTCGTTAAATAGACTTCTTCTGAAAGAAAGGCTGAAATAATAGGTTGTTAAGGCAAATAGACCCCAAAATTTGCTTTTTTAGCTAAATTAGTCTTATTTTGGTGTTTTTCAATAGCGGTTTTTCAAGAAATTTAGTCATATCCATCAAATTCACAACAATAACATAAATCAATAACACATCAACAAAATGAAAGCACGAAACCCAAGACATGGAAGCATGGGAGTTTGGCCTAGAAAACGCGCTAAAAGACAATATTCTAGAGTTAGCTCTAAGGCAAAGAACATTAAAGAGAGCAAGCCCTTAGGATTTGCAGGATATAAAGTTGGTATGACACATGTTACTTTTACAGACAATAGAAAAGCCTCAACTACAAAAGGAGAGACCATTAGTTGTCCTGTCACAATAATTGAATGCCCGCCATTAAAAATATGCGGAGTAAGATTCTATAAAAATAAGCACAATGGTTTGCAGCCTGCCAAAGAACTTGCTTTTCCTATTGATAAAGATCTCCTGAGAAAAATTCCAAAAAGAAAAAAGACTTCTGAAAAAGAAATTGATTCAATTAATGCAGATGAATATGATGATATGACACTTATTGTTTATACCCAGCCAAAACTTACAGGATTAGGCAAGAAAAAACCAGAATTATTTGAAATGTCAATGGGCGGCAATAATGCTGACAAAATAACATTCGTAAAAGACCATCTAAACAAGGAAATTCATGTTGATGAAATTCTTCAGCCAGGGCAGCAAGTAGATATACATGCAGTAACAAAAGGTAAAGGATATCAAGGTCCTGTAAAAAGATTCGGTATTGGTCTAAAAAGTCATAAGTCAGAGAAATCAAGAAGGGCTCCAGGATCTTTAGGTGGATGGACCTGCCAGCAGCACGTGATGTATAGAGTTGCTCATGCAGGACAAACAGGTTGCCATAACAGAACAGATTATAATAAATGGATATTAAGTTTAGATAAAGATGTTTCCAAAATAAATCCAGACAGCGGATTCAGGAAGTATGGTGTTATAAAAAATCCTTACATAGTTCTTAAGGGAAGTATTTTAGGACCTGCAAAAAGGATGATTAGATTAAACCTCGCAACAAGACCCAGCAAAAGAATCCCAAATCAAGCTCCAGAGATAAAATCAATCAATTTTAATTTAAAATCTGCAAAAACAGAAGCCTAAATAGAGGAAATCAAATAGGAAATAAAAATGCAAGTACCGAAACTAACAATTGAAAATCAGGAACAAGGAAAAGTAGAATTGCCCAGTCAATTCAATGAGCCTGTGAGAGATGACATAATCAAGAGAGCAGTTTTAGCAATTCGGAGTCATAAGAGACAGTCTCATGGTGCTGATCCAGAGGCAGGAAAAAAAGTAAGTTCAGATATTCCAAAGAGAAGAAGAAAATATAGAACAAGTTATGGTTACGGAATTTCAAGGACCCCAAGAAAAATACTCAGCAGAAGAGGCACTAGAATGTATTGGGTTGGAGCATTTGCTCCAAATACAGTTGGAGGTAGAAGAGCTCATCCACCAAAAACATCAAAATTACTAAAAATGAAAGTAAACAAAAAAGAAAGAAGAAAAGCAATTAGATCTGCTATGTCAGCTTCAGTCATTAAAGATATTGTTTCTCAAAAAGGCCACAAGGTTCCAGATAATTATCCTTTCATAATCGAAGATAAAATTCAATCTTTGTCAAAAACAAAAGAAGTTATTTCAACACTAGAGAAGTTTGGTTTGAAAGAAGAGCTTATCAGATCTTCAAAAACTAAAATTAGAGCTGGAAGGGGAAAAGCCAGAGGAAGAAAATATCAAAACAAGATTGGGCCACTGATTGTTGTGGGAGATGATTGTGCTTTGCTTAATTCAGGAGCAAATATTCCTGGCGTGGATGTTGTTTTAGTTCAGAAAATAAATACAGATCTATTAGCTCCTGGAGCAGAACCGGGAAGATTGACCTTATGGACAGAATCAGCAATAAGTAAACTATCGCAGGAAAAACTTTTCACAGAATCTTACAAAGCACCATCTGCAACAGAAAAAAAACAGGAAGAAAAATCAGTTAAAAAATAAGAACTAACGATAAAAAATGTCAGCCATAATAAAATACCCGTTGTCAACAGAAAAATCCATCAGATTGATGGAATCAGAGAATAAACTTATTTTTGTAGTTGACAAAAAAGCAAAAAAAGCAGAGATAAAGAAAGAAGTAGAGAGCATTTTTAATGTTAAAGTGGAAAAAGTTAATACTTATATTACACCAAAATCTCAGAAAAGAGCATATGTTAAACTGAAAGATGAAACACCTGCAATAGATGTTGCAACGCAATTGGGATTGATGTAATAAAATATAATGTTCAAAAATAATAGTTCAATAAAGACCAAAATTAAAGATCAAAAATGGGCAAACGAATAATACAGCAGAAACGTGGAAAAGCATCCCCTGTCTTAACAGTAAATAGTTTTAGATTTAAGGGGAAGGCAGGCCATCCTTCAGTTAGTGGAGAGCTTAGTGAGGGCATTATTCGTGATTTTGTTCATTGTGCCGGTCATTCAGCTCCATTGGCGTTTGTTGAATATGATAATGGAGAACATTGTTTATTGATTGCACCAGAAGGTGTAAAAGTAGGCGATTTTGTTGAAGCGGGAATTGGTGCTCAAGCAGAAAAAGGAAGCAGTTTATTGCTTAAAGATATTCCCGAAGGAACCTTTGTATACAATATTGAAGCAATGCCTGGAGATGGAGGCAAGTTTGTGAGAGCTTCAGGTACATTTGCAAGAGTATTATCAAAATCAAATACCAAGGTGGTTATAGAGCTGCCTTCAAAAAAGAAAAAGGTTTTCCACGAAACTTGCAGAGCTAACATAGGAAGTGTTGCAGGTGGTGGCAGATTTGAAAAACCATTGCTCAAAGCAGGAACAAAATTCCACAAAGTAAGGTCAAGAGGAGGACTGTATCCAGTAGTTTCAGGCGGCGCAATGAATGCTGTATCACATCCATTTGGAAATAAAAGATCATCAAGAAAATCAAAAGCAAAACCTGTTCCAAGAAATGCTCCACCTGGAAGAAAGGTCGGTATGTTGAGGCCGAGAAGAACAGGAAGAAAAAAGAAATAAACAATAAATAAATACTGCAAACAAAGCAAGGGCATATGAGCACTAACTAAATTCATGGTGAACAATAAATGGCAAAAAAGGAATTCATTTATAGAGGGAAAACAGAAGAAGAAATTAAGGCTATGAGTCTCGTTGAGTTTATGGAGATTATTCCTGCAAGACAACGAAGAAGCCTTTCAAGAGGTTTTACTGAAACCCAGAAGGCATTGTTGAAAAAGATCAGATCAGGAAAAAAGAACATAGAAACTCATTGTAGAGATATGATTATACTGCCTGAGATGATAGGTATGCTGATAAGAATATATAATGGGAAAACCTTTGAGCCGCTAGAGATAAGGCCTCATATGGTGGGTCATATATTAGGAGAGTTTTCTCTCACGAGAAAAAGAGTAGGTCATAATGCTCCTGGTGTGGGTGCAACCAGATCAAGCGCCAATGTAGCAGTCAGATAAGAATAGAAAAGAATAAACCAGTCTAACAAAAGGAAAAATAAAGATCAAGATGGCGGATAAAAAATATTCATTCCAGGATTATGATTCAGAAAAGATGGCAAGAGCTTTTGGCAGTGATCTTAGTATTTCATCGAAGCATTCAATTGAGATATGCAATGAGATCAGAAAGACAAACATCCAAAAGGCCAAAGAGTTTCTGAATCAAGTATCAACTTTGAAGAAACCGGTGAAGTATAGAAGATTCACAGGGGGCATGGCGCATAAGCCAGGTATAGGTCCGGGTAGATATCCTGTTAAGGCATCACTTGAGATACTAAAGATGTTAGAATCAGCTGAAAAGAATGCTCAAACCAAAGGGCTTAACACTTCAAACATGATTATAAGGCATCTATCTGTTCAGCAATCTTCGAGACCTGTTCATGGTGGAAGTAGAAGAGGAAGGTTAATGAAAAGAACACACCTTGAAATTGTATTAGAGGAGTCTTCTGCTTCGCCTAAGAGAGAAAAAAAGCATCCTGTAAAGAAAGAGGAAGTAAAGGAAGAAACAGCAACAGAACCCAAATTGAGCAAAGCTCAATCGGGCCCAATTTCTGCAGAGCAGAAATCTGGGGAAAAGACAATTGCAGAAGAGAAAAAAGCACAACCAGAAGAAAAGAAAACAGCAACTGAAGAGAAAAAAACTGAATCTAATATAGCAGCAGATAGTCCTGAAAAAAAGAAAGAAGAGATAAAAGAGGAGAAAACAGAAAAAGAAGCTCCTAAAAAATCACAATCAGCACAACAAGAGGAATCACAATGATTGAAAGAAAGTTTGTGGCAGAAAAAATGAAGGAATTCCAGATTGAGGAATTTATATCGAATAGTCTAAGAAATGTTGGGTTAAGCCATACAAAATTGCAGAGAACACCCTTAGGAGAGAAAATAATAATCTATGCATCAAGGCCTGGCTTGGTTGTGGGAAGAAAAGGTCAAAGTATAAAGAGAATAACCACTGAACTCAAAAAGAAATTCACACTTGATAATCCACAAATAGAAATAAATGAGGTGGAGAATATACATCTTGATGCCAAGATTGTGGCAGAAATGATATCGTCTTCATTAGAAAGATTTGGTTCAGCAAGATTTAAAGGAATTGCTCACAAAGTGCTTTCTGAGATAATGAATGCAGGAGCATGGGGAGTTGAGCTTTTGATATCCGGTAAGATACCAAGCAGCAGAGCAAAAGTATGGAGATTTTATCAGGGTTATCTGAAAAAATCAGGAGATATATCGACAAGCGGTGTAAATATTGCTTATACAACAGCAGAACTCAAAACAGGAACTGTAGGCATACAAGTAAGAATAATGCCGCCTGAAACAGAGCTACCTGATAGGATAAAAATCAATGAAGAACTGACAATCATAGAAGAATCCATTGAAGAGGCAGAAGAAAAATCAGGCAAAGCCAAGAAAAAACCTTCAACCAGACGGAAATCGACAAAAAGCAGACAAAAACCACAAACCAAAAAGTCTGCAAAAGAGGATTCAAAAGAGGATTCAAAAGCTGAAGAAGAAATTAAGGAAAAAGAACAGGAAAAAGAACAACAGAATAAGAAAGTTTCAGACAAAGATGCAGAGAAAGATACAGAAAAACAATCTGAAAAATCTGAACAATAAAATAATATAAAAAAATAGATGCTTAAAATGTCGCGAAAATCAAAAGAATTCATCAATATGTCTGAGGAAGACTTGAACTCCAAATTAAAGGAGCTTGACAAGTCATTAATAAAGTTGAATGCTCAAGTGGCTACAGGAACAAATCCACAGAGTCCAATGGAAATAAGGAATACAAAAAGAACAAAAGCCACAATACTTGGAATACTTAATCAGAAAAAAATTGTGAAAAATAAAGGAGGATTAAGCAAGAAATGAAAGAAATAGACCCTGTAACCGGTTTGCCAAAAGAGCTATCTGCTTGGGACACCATAGTGAAGGAAGACCAGAAGATATCAGTAAGTATTGAAAAAAGGAAATTTGGGAAAAAATACACTATAATAGAAGGAATAGACACTAAGGATATCAACATAAAAGATGTTACAAAGGGACTCAAAAATAAATTTGCTTGCGGAGGAACATTCAAGTCAGGGACAATAGAACTCCAAGGCGATCATAAGTTAAAAACCAAATCAGCATTGGTTGAGCTTGGTTTTGCTTCAAACACAATTGATATAAAATAGATATAAAAAAAGCATAACTGCAAGAATCATGGGATCTATACTCAACCAAAACCTTATCGGCAAGAAAGCTGAAATTATCATGAATGATCAGAAAAAAGTTCACATAGGAAAAATCATAGATGAAACAAAAAATACAATATCCATCTTAACTGAACAGGAAGAGACAAAAAAATTCAGCAAAAAAGGAATAAAAATCAAACTCATTGAAGAAAATATAATAATAGATGGTGAAAAGATTCAAGGAAGACTCCATGAAAGAATAAAAGGGAAGTAACAGATATACAAACATGATATCAAAGCTATCAAAGCACAAAGCATACAGGAAATAAATTATTAAAAATGGCGCGGGGTTTAAAACTCTGCACTTAAGTGCGTCATTTTTAATTCCAAAAATCGACTAAACTAAAATCTATTTTAGCCGATTTT
Organism: Nanobdellota archaeon; assembly: GCA_042571645.1. GTDB lineage: Archaea > Nanobdellota > Nanobdellia > Woesearchaeales > JBHPFW01 > JBHPFW01. The sequence continues at coordinate 50,255 of JBHPFW010000005.1, read as the reverse complement.
TGTTATTACAAGGGTATTATAATGGCAAAAGAAAAAAACATCGGAATCAATGTAACACCACCTAAAGAGAGCTGTGATGATCAGAATTGTCCATTCCATGGTAAAATATCAGTCAGAGGAAGGCAATTTTTGGGAAATGTCACAAAGACAGGATCTCAGAAAACAGCTACAGTTGAATGGGACAGATTAGTGAAGGTGAAAAAGTACGAGAGATATGAAAAGAGAAGAACAAAGCTACAGGTTCATAACCCTCCATGCATAAATGCTCAACCAGGCGATATAGTTAGAATAATGGAAACCAGACCATTAAGCAAGACTAAAAATTATGTGATAATAGAAATTCAGAAAAAGCAAGATCTCAAACAGCTCATCTCTCAGGAAGAGAAGAAGGAAAGAGATCAGGATAAAGACAAATCATCGAAAACCAAGACTGAGAGAAATATTGAGAAAACCACAAAGAATGAAATTCCTGAGGATTCAGGAGACAACAAAAGTTGATAATTATGAAAGCAATCAAAGCAAAAATCACAGCAGGACTTCCTGTGGGATGTTCTGTGGATACCTGTGATAATTCAGGAGCAAAGACTATCAGAATTTTCGGAGTCAAAGGTGCAAAAACAGTTAAGGGAAAGTCTCCTTCGGCCAGAATAGGGGATATGGTTTTAGCTTCTGTAAAAAGAGGAAAACCTGATATGAGAAAAAAAGTGGTTTTTGCAATAATCGTCAGACAGAGAAAGTCATTCAGAAGGGCAGACGGAACAAGAGTGAAATTTGAAGATAATGCTGCGGTTGTGCTTAAAGATGATAAGGGAAATCCTAAAGGCACAATATTCAAAGGTCCAATAGCAAAGGAAGTATCTGAAAGATGGCCTGCTGTTGCTAAGGTTGCAAGTATTATTGTATAATAAGATCATGAGGATAACTTGATAAAAATGAAAAAGAAATTTTCACGTCTTTGGAAGAGCAGTTCCAGACCAAACAAACAGAGAAAATATCTGAAAAAAGCACCTTTACATACTAGAGTCAAGTTTGTTTCGTCAGCTCTATCAAAAGATCTGAGGAAAAAATACAGCAAGAGATCTATTCCTGCAAGAGTGGGGGATAAGATACTGGTCAATTCAGGCGGTTTTAAAGGTAAGACAGGAAAAATTTCGAGGGTTGATAGAAAAAGTCAGAAAATATTCATTGAAGGATTTGAAGTGATTAAAAAGGAGGGTGCTAAAGTGCCAGTCGGAATCCATTCCTCAAATCTCACGATCACTGAGCTCAATCTTGATGATAAGAAAAGAGAGAGATCACTGAAATTAAAGACACCATTATCAGATTCAACAACAGAAAAGCCTCAGGCAGGATCTGAATCATCTGAATCATCAGAAGGAAAAGAAAAAACAGTAACTTCCTCAACTAAACCAGAAAAAAAACCAGAAAGTCTCGTGACAAAACCACAATTATAAATCAATTATGTAAATAAATTATATATCAAAACAAAGAAAAGGATGACAGGATAAAAATGCCAAAGAGACACCTAAAAAGATTGAACATGCCCAGAACCTGGGAGATAAAAAGAAAAGTAAGTACTTTCATAACTAGACCCCACCCCGGAGCTCATAAACTAGAACACGGAATGCCATTAGGCATAGTGATAAAAGAGTTACTTGGTTTGGCAAAGACCACAAAGGAAGTAAAGGATATACTAAACAATAAAGAGTTATTGGTTGATGGTAAAAGAAGAAAGGATCAAAAATCTTTAGTGGGACTCATGGATATAATAACAATACCTCAACTAAAGAAATCGTACAGGATGATACTTGACAATAGGGGAAAACTAAAAACAATTGAGATAGCTGATAATGAAGTAAATCTCAAGCTTTGCAAAGTAATGTCAAAAACATTATTGCGTGGTAAAAAGATTCAGCTTAATTTAGGCAGCAATAGGAATATAATTATTGAAAAAGATGAGTATACTGTTGGCGATACTGTTGTGATTGGTCTGCCAGATCAGAAAATAAACAAGGTTCTCAAGCTAGAGAAGGGTGCTTCAATATATCTGATAGGTGGGAAGCATTTGGGAAGTACAGGATCCATTGAGAATATTGAAGGAAACATGATAACATTTAGAACTCCTGAAAAGGAAGTGTATCAAACATTTAAGAAGTTTTTATTTGTTGTTGGGAAGGATAAGCCAGAAATAGCTTTGTCAAAACAAGCAAAAACAACAAAGGAAACAACAGAGAAGAAATCATCCTCAAAAAAATCAGAAGACAAAAAATCAGAAGAAAAAAAGACACAAGAAAAAAAGGAATAAAAACAATCAAAGAAACATGTCAGAAGCAAAAAATAATAACCGGATGAGAGAAATCAGGATCGAGAAACTCACCTTAAATATTGGTGCAGGGAAGGATCAAGGTAAATTAGAGAAAGGAATAAAGCTCATAAAGAATATTACTGGTTTAGATCCTGTTAAGACAGTTACAGTGAAAAGAATTCCTACTTGGGGTTTAAGGCCTGGTTTGCCGGTTGGTTGCAAGCTTACATTAAGAGGAGAAAAGGCGTTATTATTAATACCTAGATTACTGGATGCAAAAGTATTTACACTCGCAGATTCAAATTTTTCCACAGCAGGAACAGTCTCATTCGGGATACCAGAATATATAGATATTAAAGACGCAAAATATGATCCGGATGTTGGGATAATTGGCTTAGAAGTCAGTATAACTCTTGAAAGGCCTGGTTACAGAGTTAAAAGAAGAGCATTAAAAAACTCAAAATTATCAAAAAAACATCTAATAACAAAAGAAGAAGCAATAAATTTCATGAAATCAAAATTCAATATTAAAATAGGTGGAGAAGAAGAATAAAATGACACAAAGCGATCACAAAAAAGTACTTGTTCAATTGAAAGTGAAACCAGGCAAATTGAAAAAGTACACAAAACATAATGTGCCAAAGCCTAGAAAACACGGAATGGACACAAAGCACTGCGTCAGGTGCGGAAATACAAAAGGCCATATAAGCAAGTATGGTTTGGGCTTATGCAGACAGTGTTTTAGAGATATTGCTACGAAGATAGGTTTTAAGAAATATTCCTGATAATATGTTGAGATTGTATAGATATGAAGGTGAAAACAAATGTTAAATGATCCGTTGGCAAATGCTCTTTCCTCATTACTTAATGCTGAGAAAGTGGGCAAGAATGAATGTTTGATCAAGCCATTTTCAAAGACAATAAAGAATGTCCTCAAGATACTAAAAGATAGAGGATATGTGGGTTCTTTCCAAGAAGTAGATGATGGAAAAGGAGGTTTACTCAAAGTAAGCTTAATTGGAAGTATAAATAATTGCAGTGTTATAACTCCAAGACATAGTATACAACTAAAGGATTATGAGAAATTTGAAAAAAGATTTTTGCCGGCAAAAGGCTTTGGAGTTTTGATAGTTTCAACATCACAAGGGTTAATGGTTCATGAAGAAGCAAAGGAAAAAGCAATCGGGGGAAAACTTATAGCATATTGCTATTAATCTTGCTAAATAATCTTGTTAAATATTGCTATTGGAATAATTAAAGAGTTAAAATGGCTGAAAAGAAAAAACAGAGAGTAATAAAGCAGAGTATATTACTTACTGAAGGAGTTAAGGCAGAAATTACTAATGGTTTAATTAAGATAACAGGAGAAAAAGGCAATCTCGAGAGAGATTTCACAATCCCAAATATAAAAGTGACCCAAGAGGAGAATAATGTGGTTGTTACCTCCTCTACCAATGCCACACAAAGAGAAAAGAAGATGATAGGAACAATAAAATCCCACATACAGAATATGATTAGTGGTGTGAGTGAGGGTCATGTTTACAAGCTTAAAATATGCTCTGGTCATTTTCCAATGAATGTGAGTGTTTCAGGCAGCAAGCTCGAAATCAAGAACTTCATAGGAGAGGCAGATTCAAGAAGATTAGATATTAAGCAGGGCGCGGATGTTAAAGTTGAAGGCGATATAATAACAGTCGAAAGCCTAAATAAGGAAACAGCAGGACAGGTGGCTGCAGATATAGAAAGACTCACAAAAAGACCGGGCTTTGACACGAGAATATTTCAGGACGGCATTTACATAATTGAAAAAGATGGGAAAACAGTTTAATACTGAGGGTAATGATCATGGAAGTTTCAAAATTACTTGAGTTGAGAAAGAAAATAAAACAAAAAAAGCCAGATTTTATTAGACATGATGCTAATAAGAAAAAAAGAGTAGGCCAAAAATGGAGAAAACCAAAAGGCAGACATAATAAGATGAGACTGAATATTAAAGGATATAAAATAGGCGTTAGAAAAGGTTTCGGATCTCCAAAAGAAGTTAAAGGTTTAAATAAAGAAGGCCTTGAGGAAATCAGAGTAGAAACTAAAAATGAATTGAGCAATATAAACAAGGATTCGCAGATTATCACGCTGTCTTCAAAACTCGGTCTGAAAAAGAAAATAGAAATACTTAAAGAAGCAAAAAAACTAGGTATAAAATCCAGCAATGTTAAAGATATTGATGCTTTTTTGACTAAAACAGATGAAGATATGAAAAAGAAGAAAGAAGAAAAGGAAAAAACGTCCAAGAAAAAAGAAGAGATGAAGAAAGAAGCAGAGAAACGGGCAGAAGAAAAAGCCAAAGAGCAGACCAAGGAAGGAGAAGCTGAAAAAACAGAGTCATCTGATGAATTGGCAGCAAAGCTGGAAAAAGAAGAAAAAGACAAAGTACTCACAAAGAAACAGTAGAAAAATATTCACCTGAAGGGTAAAGACAATGCAATTAGGCGCACAAAAAAGATTTGCAGCACATTTACTGAAATGCTCAGAGAAAAGAGTATGGTTTGATGAATCAAGATTAGACGAAATAAAAGAAGGAATAACAAAGGAAGACATAAGAAGACTAATTCATAGCGGCACAATAAGAGAGAAGCCTAAAGTTGGGATTTCAAAAGGAAGAACAAGAAAACTTAAAACCCAAAAAAGCAAAGGCAGAAGATCCAATGCAGGTTCAAAGAAAGGATCTAAAAATGCGAGATTATCATCAAAAACAGTTTGGATAAACAAAATAAGAAAACAAAGAGAACTACTACAAAAACTAAAAACTGAAGATAAGATTTCACAAAAAGATTTTAGGCAATTATACTCTAAAGCCAAAGGCGGGTTTTTCAGAAACCTAAGGCACATGAAACTTTACATGACTGAAGCAAAAATGATAACAACAGCTAAGAAATCTAAGGAGAAGGTCACCAAATGAAAAGAAAAGCAAAGTTCACAGTCAGGCAAAGAAGAAAGAGAGCTGGAAAAACAGACTACAAGAAAAGATTGAGTATATTGAAAGGATCTTTGCCCAGATTAGTAGTGAGAAAATCTCTGAAGAATATATTAGTTCAATTGATAGATTATAGTGCCTCTGGAGATAAAGTAAAGGCTTGTGCGAGAAGCACAGAACTCAATAAATATGGTTGGCCAGTTAGCAAATCAAATCTCAGCAGCGCATATCTTACCGGATTGTTATTGGCTAAAAAAGCACAAAATTCAGGAATAAAGAAAGCTTTATTGGATATTGGTTTGCAGAGAGGGACAGTAGGTTCAAGACTCTTTGCAGCATTGAAAGGAGCAATCGATGGGGGATTAGAGATACCCCATGGCGAGGAAGTTTTGCCTTCAGAGGAAAGAATAAAAGGCAAGCACATTGAGGATTATGCAAAAAAATTGAAATCAGACAATTCAGAGAAGTATAAAAAACAATTTTCAGGTTATGAAAAGAAAAACTCAAATCCTGAATCTTTGGGAGTTATGTTTGATCAAGTAAAGTCCAAAATTCAAGGGGGAACATCATAATGACAGAATCACAACAAGAATCAAATGAAGTTGTTCAGCCTGAGACAGAAAAGGTAGAAGGAGCAGAGAACATTAGTTCTGTTAAGGAAGCCAAGGAAACAGAGGCAGAAAAAGCAGAAAAATTATCAGATGATAATGAAAAAGAAACAGGCAAAGCTGAAACAGGCAAAGCTTTAGATGATTCCAAAGAGAATAAGGCAGAATCAGAAGAAAAGCAATCAGAAAAAAAGCAATCAGAAAAAAAGCAATCAGAAAAAAAGCAATCAGAAGAAAAAAGAGAGAAGCCAAAAAGATCAGGTTCAAAAGGAGAAAAGGGTTTTAAACGAAGACAGCAAAGACCTCAGCAGAGATCTTCAGAAGAAATTCTTGCGGTCTGGAAGCCAAAAACAGAGATGGGTAAGCTTGTTAAATCAGGTGAATTAACAGATATTGAAGATATTTTGGATGTTGGTAAGAAGATACTCGAAATCGAGGTTGTAGAACTTCTTTTGCCTAATATTGAAACAGAGCTTTTGATGATCGGTCAGTCCAAAGGTAAATTTGGAGGCGGCGCAAGAAGAATATTCAAACAAACACAAAAGAAAACTAGAGAAGGCAACAAGCCAAGTTTTGCTACTTGTGCAGCAGTAGGCAACAAAGATGGTATAGTTGGCATAGGTTATGGAAAGTCAAAAGAGACAGTGCCTGCCAGAGAAAAGGCAATTAGAAAGGCTAAATTAAATATAATCAAAATAAGGAGGGGTGCGGGCTCATGGGAATCAAAGACTACAGAACCAACATCCATTCCATTCAAGGTTTCTGGAAGAGAAGGTTCTGTAAGCATAACATTAATTCCTGCGCCTAAAGGTACAGGTTTAAAAGTAGAAAAAGAATGCCAAAAGATATTAAGTCTTGCAGGAATAAAAGATGTTTGGTCAAAAACTTCAGGACAATCAAGAACAAAGACGAACCTAGTAAAAGCATGCTTCGAGGCTTTAAAGCAATTGAGCTCAACAAAGGTCAAAGAGGATCATTACAGCACTTTAGGAATTGTCGAAGGAAAATTAAAAGCTTCAGATATTGAATCATCTCGTGATGAAATGAAAGAATTGGCAGAAGGAGAATCACCAGTTAGCGCAGAAGAGCCAAAAAAAGATTAAGCTAAAGGTTATTAGATTAAAATGACAGAAGAAACAACATTACCGGCAGAGGAACCAACTAAGGACATAGTTCCTGAAGAAAGTAAAAAAGAGTTAGAAGTAGTTGAAAAACTTGAAGTTGAAAAAGTTGAAAAACCACAGGAACAACCTAAACCAACTCCTAAAAAGGAATCAAAAGATTCAGGAAACATCGCAATAATAAGAATAAGAGGGGCTATTGGTGTTCAAAAAGAAATAAATGACACATTCAAAATGCTAAGGCTTCAAAAAAAGAATAGTTGTGCTGTGCTACCTTTAACAAAATCATCCAGGGGAATGGCAATTAAAGTCAAGGATTATGCAACCTGGGGAGAAATTGATGAGGCAACATTAAAATTATTGGAACAAAAAAGACCAAATCAAAAAAATACAGAAGTCAAGATAAAATCATTTAACTTGAGCCCTCCTAAAGGCGGCTTTGAGAGAAGAGGAATAAAAGTCCCATTCACCATGAGCGGAGCATTGGGTTATCGAGGCGAGAAAATAATTGATCTTATTAAGAAAATGATATGATCTCATTAAGGTGCTTTTTATGACATTCAACAAAAGAAAAAAGAATTCCAGACAGCGCGGCAGTAGCAGTCATGGCTGGGGTGAGAAGAAAAAACATAGAGGAGCAGGCTCCAGAGGAGGAAGAGGAAGAGCTGGCTCTGGCAAAAGAGCAGATACAAAAAAACCTTCTGACTGGAAAGCTAGAATAAAATTTGGTAAGTTCGGATTCAAGAAAAAAGGAGTAGTTATCAAGATAACTCCTATCAATATAGGCCAAATCCAACAAAATCTAAGCAAATATTTAAGTGAGGGATTAATAAAAGAGGAAGCAGGAGCTTACTCAGTGGATCTGGAGTCTTTAGGTTATAATAAACTTCTTGGATCAGGTTTAGTTAAGAGCAAGTTCAAGATAAAAACCCAGTATGCTTCAGAATCTGCTGTTGCAAAAGTAAAAGAAAAAGGCGGTTCAGTTGATACTTTGGATCAAGATGTTGCCCAAACAGAAAGCATTGAAGCAAATGAACCACAACAAACAGAATCACAATCAGCTCCTGCAAAAACACCAGCAGAAGATGCTCCTTCAGAAAATTCACCAAAAAAACAAGATTTAAAAGAATGATGATCTTTTTGTGCATTGATCATATCAGATATTAGCAATTTTCAGCATTCAGCGAAAAGGGGTTCAGAATCATGGGTTTAATTGACGATATTCTATCAAATCTGCCAGAGGTTGCTCCTCCAACACAGAAGAGGCTTTCATTTAAAGAGAAATTGAAATGGACTTCAGCAATTTTAGTATTATTCTATGTTCTTGGATTAGTTCCTTTGTTTGGACTTGGTGTAAATGCTTTGGCGCAGTTTGAGGCCTTGTCTATAATCTTGGGAGCTCAATTCGGATCAATAATATCTCTAGGAATCGGGCCAATAGTTACTGCTTCAATTGTATTGCAATTGCTCAATGGATCAGGCATAGTGAAATTTGATCTCAACACTCATGAAGGTAAGAAAAGATTCCAAGGAATCCAGAAAGTTCTTGCAGTATTTTTCATATTGTTTGAAGCAGCCATATATGTTTTCATGGGTGGGTTGGCTCCTGCAGAAATTTTTAGAGGAACACCAGCATATTTTATATTTGAAATTATTCTTGTTATACAGCTTTTTGTGGGAGGTATATTGATATTGTTCATGGATGAAGTTATTAGTAAGTGGGGTTTCGGATCCGGAGTTAGCCTATTTATTGCAGCAAATGTATCGCAGGGAATATTTGTAAGAGCATTATCGCCTTTGCCTTCTCCATCAAATCCAGAAATGATGACTGGTGCCATACCTGGCTTGTTTCAAGCTTTAGCAAATAATGATGTAACTGGAGCATTGACATTGTTTTTTGCAGTATTCTTTACTATTGTTGTTTTTGTTGTGGCAGTTTATGGCCAAGCAATGAAAGTTGAGATTCCTTTGTCTTTTGGCAGGGTAAGAGGTCATGGTATAAGGTGGCCTTTGAGTTTTATGTATACATCTAATATTCCTGTTATTTTGATTGCTGCTTTGATGGCGAATTTTCAGTTATGGGCAAGATTGCTTGAGAGAGCAGGCTATCCTTTATTGGGAACATTTTCCGGCAATACACCAATATCTGGTTTTGTAACTTGGCTTTACCCTCCAAATATTGTCAGGAAAATAATTGATGGGAACTTAAACATATTAAATTTTAACTATGCTCCTGATTTGGGATTTTTGGGATCAGTATGGCAGACTTTTTCAAACTCTGATGTGCTTCATGGTTTGGTTTACATGCTGATACTTATGCTTGGTTCAATGGTATTTTCAATATTTTGGGTTCAGACTTCTGGTATGGATGCAAAATCTCAGGCAAAAAACATAATGTCATCAGGATTACAAATACCTGGATTCAGAAGAGATCCAAGAATACTTGAGAGAGTGTTGGAAAGATATATAGGTCCATTGACAGTAATGGGTGGTTTAGCAATAGGATTCTTGGCGGCACTGGCAGATTTGTCTGGAGCATTAGGAAATGGAACAGGTATTTTGCTTGCAGTAATGATCATTTACAGATTATATGAAGAGATTGCCAAACAACACATGATGGATATGCATCCTATGATGAGAAAGTTCATGGAGTGATTAGTTTATTCGGACAACTAAACTTTAGTTTATGTTGTCCTTGATGGCGCGTATCAGCACAAAAACCAAATGGTTTTTGGCTCCCAAAAATCTAAAGATTTTTGTGGAAATGAGCAAGACCATTTAATGCGGTATGCATCCAATGATGAGAAAGTTCATGGAGTAGTTTATTTATTCGTTTAAGTTTTTGCAGAGTGCGGCACTGTCAATTTGCGAGTCTACTGAAAATTAATGTTGCTATGAGGGGAGGGGGTTGCCCCCTACGGGGATCCCCGGTCATGTAAGGTTTCATGCAACAGACGAGCCCGACAGTGCCCGAGCAAAGCGAGTCTCTGCAAAAGTTTCACATTCATTAGCGGGGGTTAACATGGGATTATTTAATATATTAGATCCGGTATTTGCTGCAATATTCAATCCATTAGTTAGTATAGGGCATTTTTGGGCGATCTTACTATTGGCGTTCTTAGTAACTTTGATGATAACTTTATTCTATAAATTCTTTACAGACCAAAAAGAGATGAAGTCTTTAAAGGATCAGCAGAAAAAGCTATCCGCTGAAATGAAACAGTACAGAAAAGATCCATCTAAAGCCATGAAGATTCAGAAACAGCTGATGGAAATAAATACAAAATACATGAAGCACAGCTTTAAATCAACATTTTACACAATAATACCAATAATAATAATTTTTGGCTGGGCAAATGCTCATTTAGCTAATTTTCCTTTGGTTGTAGATGAGGAGTTCAATGTAACAGCAAACTTTGAGAAGGATGTATTTGGAGATGTCATGCTTGAAGTTCCAGAAGGATTAGAGATTTTATCAGACTCAACAAAGACAATTGAGAATAAGCTGGCAACATGGACATTAAAAGGAAAAGCAGGGGATTATATGCTGGCATATAAATTAGGAGAGAATTATATTCAAACAAAAAGGATCATCATAGGAGATCCAATAGAATATGCCCAGTCTATGAAACGGAAATCCTCATTTTTTGAAAAGATATTCTTAATCGTTTATAGTGCGCCTGAAGGATATATGCAGTCAACAAGTCCATTTACAAGAATAACAATCCAGCAGAGGCCTGTAAAGCCAATGGGCAATTTAAGCATATTCGGTTGGCATCCAGGATGGCTGGGAACTTACATTCTTCTCTCGATAATATTTAGTATGGCATTGAGGAAAGCTTTTAAGGTTTATTAGGAAATTTGGTTAATTTTATATAAATCAGTTCTTTTGTTATTACTATGTTTATTTGGAAAGATAAACCAAACAGAGAAGTTTATAAGTCAGCTGCTTGGAGAAGTATTGATCCTGTGGACAGGGCCCATATTATTTTAGTGGTAGAAGGTCTTAAACCAATGGCTTATTGTGATTCTAGTGATGTAGAAAGTATTAAGGATTATTTAAGCAGCGAACTCAAAATATTTTTTACTGAAGCAAGAGGTTTGAGAAAATATTGGCGAATAAATCCGGGTTTAGTTTTACCTAGTAAGGTGTATACTGTTTGTGCTAATAAGAAAATTCTTAATACTGTTTTGGATTTAAATGATAGTGCTTTTTGGAATCATGATCTTTTTGGTAAACTTTTAGGCTATCCAGAATGTTGCAGAAAGGAATATTCAAACCCTACTTATGAAGAGAAATTTAATGGGGGGATTTTAAAGTTTTTTGAACCACCTTATGCTCATAAGGCATTTACTTTTGAGATAGAATATGTACAAAAATTATTAGAAGAAAAGAAAATTCCAGAAGAGTTTCTTTATTTGATGCCTTCACAAACACCATGTTCAATCGATTGCAAAAAATCAAGAAAATTATTATCCAAATGGAAACACATATTAGAAAAATATGATCCCAGAGCAGCTAAAGCATTACGAGAATTTAATGAAGAAAATTGTGATAAAGAGTATAAAGAACTTGCCAAGAAATTAAAGAAAAAAGGAATAAAGCCGGAGATGTTCAGAAAAGGCTATATTTTTACTTCTTAGCAAAAGATATTTATACGATACTTGATTCTTTCTTATTATGGGCTTTGAGCAATTAAAACAGGATGTTTTATCCAGGATAGATAAATCAAGAAAAGGATCAGTTGATGAGAAGATTAAGGATTTGTGTGAATTAGTTAATTCTAAAGATGATTATGTTACTTTGTCTTCGTGTTCAGGGAGAATATGTTTATTGAAGGCATGTGCAAAGAAACATTTATGTGAATGGTTAGTTGTTACACATGATTTAGCAAATAGTGATGAGTTTAAGGATGCACTGAATAAATATTCTGGAGAAGAAAAAATTATCTTCAAACAAGAACCCCCAATAATTCATATTGGTTGTCAGAGTATTGAGATTGCTCAGGATTTAGTTGATTTAGCAAGGCAAAACAGCTTTAAAAGACCAGCAATTCTTTCTACTAGAAAAAAGATTGTTGTTGAAATTGCAGGTTCTGAGTTTTTAGAGGCACCTGTTTTTGACAGTGAGAAATTAATTAGTGATGATTACCTGAAATATCTTGTTGAAGTTGCTAATGAAAAGATGCAGAAGAGCTGGGATCAGATAGAGAAATTGAGAACAGTTTTGGAAGAAAAACAGAATAAATAATTAAAAAATTTAAAATTATTATATATTTATTTAGAAGCTAACTTAATATCTCCGCCTTTGACGGTTTTTCTGCCAGCGTGATTAGCATATCTAACCGCTGATTCTGCAATTTCTTGAGCAATGTCCTCAACTATTTCTTTGAGAGCTTCTTTTGCTTTGTCTGATACTCTGTCTGCACCAGCGTTTTTAAGAATTTTTTCCATTGCTGCTAAAGGCAATAGTCTCTTTGATTGTTGTGCGGTCATTTTGTTTAACCCCCCATTATTTATGATTGTTCTTTAAAAATAAGGGAAACAGCTTTATATATAAATATTTCGGTTTTTAGGCCAAAAAGAGGCCTATTTGAGCTTTTTTCATGCAAAAGAAGTGATTTTTATGCTGTTTTCTCTTTTCTGAGTGCCTTAAAATTGATTAAGGACTCATAAAAGTCCAAAAATACCTTTCTCCACTGGACATTTCTGGTGGGGATGTTTAAAAAGAAAAGGTGTTAAGATAAGGTTATGAACAAAAAATCAAAAGGCACAAATGCAGAAAGAGAACTTATTCACATGTTGTGGGCAGAAGGATTTGCTTGCATGAGAGCTCCAAGCTCTGGCGCTATAAAGTATCCCTGTCCAGATATAATCGCGGGAAACCTGATTAGAAAGCTTGCTATAGAATGTAAAGCCACAAGAAATGCAAAACAGTACTTAACAAAAAAAGAAATTGGGGAATTGAAAGAATTCTCATTGATCTTTGGCACAGAATCATGGGTTGGGGTGAGGTTTGATAAGTCAGTTGATGATAATAGTTGGTATTTTATGAATTTGGAAGATTTGGATAAAACAGAAGGAGAAAATTTTGTAATCAGCTTAGATTCTGCAAAAAGAAAAGGATTGTTGTTTGAGGAATTGGTTGAGATTAATAAATAAAATAATTTATTTCATGGCTGGTCTATAGGAAATTTTATATGATGTCCAGGCTTCTGTTGTGTTTATGTCAATATAGAAAAACAGGTCTTCTCCAATAGGAAGTTCCTGTTCATAGATCTTTTTATTCTCTGCAACAAACTCACTATTTTTGTAGACATAAGCATAAACTGGAACATATGGAGCATCAACTTTACCAATATTTCTGAATTTTCCTGTAATTCTTGCGCCGTAATCTCTTCTATCGCCTTTTTGTTCTCTTAGTTGGAGAACTACATCAGCATCCAGTATTTTTTCAGAATCTTCAAAATCAGTTATCACTGCTTCATCAGCTTCAGATGAATCTTCTGTTTCAACAACATCAATACCTTCTGTTGAAGGATCTTCTTGAGTTGTTGTTTCTGCAGCTTCTTGAGAATCAGTCTGCTGAGCATCTTGGTCTTCAAGAGCTCTTCTCTCATCTGCTGTGATGACTTTAGTTCCATTCATGCAGGAGGAGAGTAATAGTAAGCTGATAAGAAGAAGGATAATTATGGTGATTTTGTATAATTTCATTTTTCTATTCTTCTATGAAATGTTATATTTAATATGTTTTACTATGCTATTTAAAAATATTCTTAAATTCTCATCTTCATTAGATCATATGCACATGCTGAATTATCAAATCCAGATTTAACTTCTTCTTCAAGTTCTTCATTATTTTTATAGCGCTGGCTGAAATGAGTCAAGACAAGTTTCTTTGCATTTGCTTGAGTTGCAATATAAGCAGCTTGTTTGGCAGTAAGATGCTGGTATTGTTCTGCTTTTTCTTCTTGTTTATTCAGATAAGTAGATTCACAGATCAAGACATCTGCATTTTGAGCAAGTTGAACAATATTTAGAGTTTGGATACTGTCCAAGGCATAAGTTATCTTTCTTCCTTTAACTACAGTTGCTGCTTCTTTAACATCAATTTTCTCTCCTTTGTATGTTATAGATTTTCCTTCTTGCAGTTTTTTTAGATGGGGACCGTCTCTGATTTTATGTTTTTTAAGATATGCTTTGTTTATTTTTATTTTATCTTTCTCGATAAATGAAAATCCTATTGTTGGACAAGAATGTTCCAGGGAGATATATTCTATTATGTAATCATTGTTTTCAAAACATTTTTTTGGAGTGTTTGTATCTGGGAGTTCATGAACTTTTATTTTCAAATGATTATCAAACACAGATGCTTTCATTAGATTGTTGAAACGTTCTTTAGTTTCTTTTGGTCCGAAAATTTCTATGTTTTTTTCTGATTCTTTGTTGCTTATGGTTTGTAATAGGCCGATTATTCCCCCAATATGGTCTCCATGCCAGTGAGTTAATAGAATTTTGTTGACTTTATTTCTATTAATACCTGCTAGGTTCATTTGCCTTTGAGAGCCTTCTCCACAGTCAAATAGAATACCTTCTCCTTTATAGTCTAAGTAAGTTGCTGAGACATTTCTGTCTTTAGTAGGCACCATTGCAGCTGTGCCCAGGATTGTAAGTTCCACAGGGTTTAGGAGTAGTCTGAGGTTTATAAGGGTTTTTGAGGAAGAATTATTTTCTATATAGTAATTATTTACTTTCTTTTTAAAAACCTTTAAATACCCCCTTCTTATCCTTCTAAATATGCCAAAAGAAACTGTACAAGCACAATTGATTGATAATAGAGTCTATACTGAAAGTACTGATGCTGCTAGAGAATTCTATGATAAAAGCAGATTTGGCACTATGCTAAAGGATGGTCGTGTTCAAATGTCAATGATTGAGGCATTGCATCTAATGGAGAAAGGACGCTTAGAAGTGACTGATGGTCGTGGCAAGTTAATAGAGTTTGAAAAATATGTAAAAAAAGCAAAAAAATTAGAGCCAAATTTTTGGACAAGGTATTGTGTGCTTAATGATATGAGAAATAGAGGGTATATTGTCAAAACTGCACTAAAGTTTGGTGCAGATTTCAGGATTTATGATCGTGGTGTAAAACCAGGAGAAGATCATGCAAAATGGATTTTGTATCCTGTATTAGAAACTTCTGGTCTAACCTGGTTTGAGTTTTCTGCCAAAAACAGAGTAGCCCATAGCACAAAAAAGAGACTTCTTGTTGGTGTAGTAGATGACGAGAATGATGTGAGTTATTGGGAAATTAGGTGGGTAAAGCCATAATTTCTAATTCAAATATATTTGTGCATTTGTTCCATCACATTCAACTGTTACATTTTTTATAATATAAGTTCTAGGATCAATTTTTTTAATTCTATCTGCAGGAAGATTCTCAACACGAGGAAGTGAAAAATAAACTTCTTTGTCCATAGCAATAGCCTTTACACCTCTGTTTTCTAAATCTTTAATTATTTCAATTAAATAACCGTAATTATGCATTCCTTGCTTAGCAATCTGTTGATATGGAATGATTAGTTTTGGATGTGATATTGTATTTTTCTTTAAGTAACCTTTATTATAGAAGAATATGGCATCTTCTGGTACTTCTATTTCCTTGTCCGAAACATATAAATCACCTTGAAATCTTTTATAACCCAGAGCTGTTTTGTCAAGAATAAGTCTTTTCTCTTCTGGAACTTCAGATAATTCTGTAAAATCTTTTTGTGGCAATTCGTATTCTCTTAATTGAAAAATAGATATACTTGGTTTCCGGGTTTGAGCATCATAATTAACAAGACCCTCAATCTCTACTTCAGTTTCAGTTCTTTTTTTAATAGCAGAAATTAGAGAAAATATATCCCACGGATCAAATTTACCCATAAGTTTAGAAGAAAAAGGTAAATGACCTCCTTTATCGGGATATTCTGCATGATTTGTATAAGAAAGAGTTCTTATTATATCAGGATTATCCAATGTTATAATATCAACAGCATCTTGTTCTGTTCTAGCAAAGCCAGAAGTTCTATAATCGTGATTTTCTTTAAAGAGTATATATTCTCTGTAAGTATTGGGAAGTTCTCTAATCTCGCAAACATCTTTGTCTAGTCTGATAACTTTAGTAGGCAAGCCCCAAGAACAAATTATTTCAGCATTATTGCCATAGATAAAATTAGTTGAATTACCAACAAAACCAGTAACATCTCCTCCAAAACCAGGAATCTTTGATCTGTTTTCATAATACCTATGGATAAATTCATTTACATTTTCACAATAATCAGCTGCTAATACTTGGCCAATTAATGCCCTTGCACCTGATTTTTTCACTTTTCTTGCAGCAGTAAGCCAATTCTGAAAACTCTGTTTAGGATTTCTTGGATCATACAAACTTGAATGGCTTTCAAATATTCCCGGCATTTCATTAGGATCAGAACTTCTTGCAAGAACTATAGTAAAATTATCAAAACTTTTTGTCATGTTAAAATATGCTTCTCTAATCTCAGAACTTTCTAAAGGTACATCAACAGGAACTGCAAACATATCAGGAATAAGAATAGGGAAATTTAATCCGGATTCTCTAGAAACATCAGGAATCATTCTTTGTAGTTTAACCAAGCCTTCAGCTTTCAAGCCATAATAAGCAATATCTCTTTGCTGTGCAAGTTGATCTAAATTTAAAACCTTCCCCATTTTAGAATAAGGTGGAAATCAACAATTATTTAAACCTTGCTTTAATTATTACTTAAAAGTGGCGTTATAAGCCTTTTTGGTATATAACCACCCAAAACATATAAAAACCCAGTCAGAGCTATTATTTACCATGGATCATTACGAGAAATTAATGAGGATAATCCGAACAAAAGGCCCTGTGATGCCAGCTCAGATAAATAAAGAGATGGATACAAGTGTTTTAATTGCAGGAGCCATGCTTTCTGAATTAGTTGACAAAAAAAAGATAAAAATATCCTCAGCAAAATTCGGCAGTTCCCCAGTGTATTATGTTGACGGCCAAGAACCAAAACTAGAGATGCTTTACAAATATCTTCATGAAAAAGAACAAAAAGCATTTGACAGATTAAAGCAACAAAAGATTCTTGCAGATGAAGAGCAAGAACCAGTAATCAGAGCAGCATTAAGAGCAATAAAAGATTTTTCCAAGCCTTTGGAGATCACTGCTTACGGACATACTGCTTTGTTTTGGAAATGGTACCAAACATCTGATGAAGAAGCAGAAAAAATAATTAAAGATAAATTAGGGTTTGCAGAGGAACAACCAGAACAGCCGCAAGCTCAACCAGAACAACCACAAACTGTTCCTCACCAAGTTCAGCCAGAACAACCGCAAGTTACTCCTCAACCAGCTGTTGTTCAAGAAAAATCATCCATTCCAAAATCTGTTTCTGAGATTCAAGTTCAACAAGAAAAACCAATAGAATCACAAACAAAATTAGCTGAAAATCAACAGGAAGAAATCAGAATCAAGAAAGAAGAAGAAAAACCAGATGATGAGTTCTCAAGAAGAATAAAAAAATACTTCAGTAGAAATGAGATTGAAATAATAGAACAAACAATAATAAGAAAAAATTCAGAAGTAGATTTTGTTATAAATGTACCTTCTGCAGTTGGGAAACTTCAGTATTTTTGCAAAGCAAAAACAAAAAAGAAAATTAATGACGGCGATTTAAGCACAGCATTTATCCAAGGACAGATGAAAAAACTACCAATATTATTTATTACATTAGGAGATATTACTAAAAAAGCAAATGAACTGCTTGAGAAAGAATTCAAGAACATGACTGTTAAGAAATTGGGTTGAGTTAGGTATTAAATTAAAATGGGAGTAAAACTAAAAGACATCTTGGTGAAAAAAGAAATAACATTTGAATCTCTTAGAGGGAAGATTCTTGTAGTGGATGCAATGAATATGCTGTATCAGTTTCTTGCTTCAATAAGACAATATGATGGGAGTTTGCTGACAGATTCAAAAGGCAATGTAACATCTCATCTTTCTGGTTTGTTTCACAGGACTTCTAAGTTAATGCAGAAAGGAATGAAAATATCCTTTGTGTTTGATGGAAAAGCACCAGATCTGAAGAAAAAGGAACGAGAAAGACGTCGTAGATTGAAAGAAGATGCAAAAGAAGAATATGAAGTAGCAAAACAAAGAGAAGATTTTGAGGGAATGAAAAAATACGCAGCCAGAACAACAGTAATGACTCCTGAAATGATTGAGGATGCAAAAAAACTCATTAAAGCAATGGGAATGCCGATTGTACAAGCACCGTCAGAAGGAGAAGCTCAAGCAGCACAAATAGTTAAAAACGGACACGCATATGCAGAAATATCTCAAGACCAGGATTGTTTGTTGTTTGGAGTAGAAAGAATGATTCAGAACCTTACACTTACACAACGCCAAAAAAAACAAAGCAAACTCGCATATGAAACTATAAAACCGCAATTAGTTAGTCTTTCAGAAAACCTAAATAATCTGAGCATAGACCATACACAGCTGATTGCATTAGGTATGTTAGTTGGAACAGATTTCAATATCGGAGGCATAAAGGGTGTTGGACCTGTCAATGCCCTAAAGCTTGTCAAGAAACACGGTGCAGACCTTGACGCTTTATTCAAAGAAGTGAAATGGGATGATCATTTTGACTTTCCTTGGACTGAAGTATATTATACAATAACAAAAATGCCAGTAACAAATGATTATGACTTGGTATGGAAACCAATGAACAATGACAGGGTTAAGGAGATACTGTGCAGCGAGCATGATTTCTCAACAACAAGAATTGAAGATTCAATAGAGAATATTGAAAAGGAAAAATCCAAGAATTCCCAAAAAGGTTTAGGTGAATTTTTCTAATTTTTGATTCATAGTGTTATGGTTAAAATGAAACTAAAAGAAGCATTAGAAAAAAACAAAATTCTCACAAAAAAAGAACTGGAAATAGTCAGAACTGCTTACGATATGGTGGGCAGTATCGCTATAATGGAGATTCCGGATGAACTTGTAAAAAAAGAAAAGAAAATTGCAGAGGAAATACTGAAGATTAACAAGCAAATAAAAACTGTTGTAAAAAAAGCATCTGAGCACAAAGGAGAATTCAGGCTGCAGAAATACAAAATTATTGTCGGTAAAAGAACAAAAGAAACAATACATAAAGAAAACAATGCCAGAATCAAACTTCACTTAGAAAAAACATATTTTTCTTCTAGATCCGCAACAGAAAGAAAAAGAATATTCCAGCAAGTTAAGCCAGGAGAAGATGTTTTAGTAATGTTTTCAGGCTGTGGGCCTTTTACGTGTGTTATTGCAAAAAATACAGAAGCAAGGAATGTTTTTGGTATGGAAATAAATCCTGATGCACATAATTATGCTATGCAGAATTTAAAACTAAATAAACTTCATAATGTTGTGCTGATTAATGGAGATGTTAATGATGTTGTTCCTAATATATATCATTATTTGATTGGTTTAAAATCTTCTGATTCAGAAAAACAACTAAAAACAAGGTTATTGAATCATCCAGTAATAATGGAGATACATCTTTTTGATAATGATCTTTTTGAGGGGATTGATAAGTTAGAAAATGCAATTCAGGATTTACAGGCTAAAGGAATACAAGTTGTTCTTCACATGCCATTTCATAAAAAGAATGGAGAAAAATATAATCTTGCTAAAGAGAATATAGCTGAAGAGCTTAGAATGTTTAATATTTTGGGGTCTTTATGCAAACAATATCATATTAAAGCTATTGTGCATCCCGCCTCTGATTCCGATTCAAAGAATTATGAAGATATCTTAGTTGAGAATATTATGAAATTAAGTAAGTATTATGACTATTTTTATTTTGAGAATGTTATTGACGGTCTTTTTTCAAGAACAGAAGACATAGTCAGAATAGGCAAAAAAGCGGGAATTAAGAACATTTGTATTGATACTGCTCATTTATTCATATTGTATAAGAACAATAATAAAATTGAAGACCATATTAAAGAAATAAGAAAGAATTTCAATACTTATTTTCATATTGCCGATCATAATAATAAAGCTCATACTTGTGAAATTGGTAAAGGTTCTATAGATTTCTCAAAGATTTTGCCTTATGTTAATTTAGGTGTTGTTGAAGTTAGAAACAAGGATGAGAAAAAAGCAAAAGAAATGATTAAGAGTTATTTCAAAGTTGAACATAATATAAAGAAGTTT
This sequence comes from Nanobdellota archaeon, assembly GCA_042571645.1. GTDB lineage: Archaea > Nanobdellota > Nanobdellia > Woesearchaeales > JBHPFW01 > JBHPFW01. The sequence continues at coordinate 29,989 of JBHPFW010000005.1, read as the reverse complement.
GACAGAATACTAATGCCCCTACCAAAATCAGCAGAGGATTTTCTTGATACAGCTTTATTAGCTGCAAAAAAAGGTACAATAATACATTTCTATGATTTCTTAGCAGAAGACGAATTCAATCTTGCCAAGGAAAAAGTAAAAAAAGCTTGCAAGAGGAATAATGTGAAATATAAAATTCTTGATCTAGTGAAGTGCGGGCAGTTTTCTCCAAGAGTTTTTAGAATTTGTGTGGATTTTAAGATTCTCTGAGTTTTTTGGATTTAAAAACCTTTTCCAACAGGTTTATATAATATTCAAAAATTCACATATTTGATCTAAGATGTCTCAAAAAAATTATTACAGAGGTCAAAGCGACAATTTAATCAATTGCTTGGCAGATTTAGTTTTGGCTTTGGGAGGTGCTGGCACCCGTACAGTAAAAAAAACAATCACTGCATCCCATGATTATATTAGATATGCTTATGATTATATCAGGAGTAATGGGTTATGCCATCAAGTAGAGTTGGTAACTGACAGAGGAAGAATACCTGGCATTTGCAGATATAGCTCGAGATATTGGGATAAAGATTGGTTTAATAAGAATATATGTCCATATGCTGCAACTATTCCGTCTAAAACAATAACACTAAAGGCATCATTTTTTCGACCTTCTAAGACCTATTGTCATTGTAATTATGACCAAATGCAGGATAATGAGAAAAGAGAAAATTAATCTGAAGTCAAATCAAGTTTCTCTATAATTTTATAAGAAATTCCAGGCTGAGCTTCTGTGCCAGTATATCTTGTTTCACCCGGCCTTAAACTAGGATGGCCATTGGCCCAATCAGCAAGTTTTGCAACATGATCTTTTCCTGTAACAATAAGACCAGCACCAGGTTTTGCTTGTGTTGCAAAATAAGCAATTGCTGAAGCTTGATTAACACTGCCCTGTTCATCTAAAAATACATAATCAAATCTATCAAAACCAATTCCAAATTGGTCAAGTGTTCTAGGATCAAAATTACCAACTCTACCACCAACAACTCTGTCTTGAGGGGTTGGCATCAATTCATTAATATAAGGAGGGTTTATTTCACCCATTTTTTTAAGTAGTTCTAGATCTAAACCACCGCCATATGCAATTGCAATTGAATCTGGTTCTATGATTCCAAAAGTAGAAAGTTCAGCAATAGTTTCTAAAAGAGTTTCTGCATTCTCTTCACTATCACAAACTTGATATGGTTTCATACCTAATACTGCAGAAATTAAAGCAACTACAGGACCAACTTTAGAAGGCATGCAAAGAATACTGAGATCATTAAATCTATCAACATATCTTTCTGATTCTGTATCTCCTCTTTGTTCTCCGATACCATCAAGAACAATTTTGCCATAATCTACATGAGATTTTCCCCCTTTAAGTTTAGGACTCATATTAAGATAAGTCATAAGAACTTTTAGTTTTGCAAAAGGACTATCCTCTGGCTGGCCGTCAAAGAAATCTGCTGCTGTGGGTTGTTGCATTGCTTTAAATGTTGCCAGGTCAATCTTTTTTTTTGCCATGAATTATCACATTTGTAGTTTATATTCTTTAGATGATAAGGACTTTTGTATCCCTTTATAAACCTTTCCATCGTTACCACTCTTTGATAACTAAAAATCAAAATGTTTAAATACTCAGGTTGTTTTTCAGTGTTTATGGAACCTTCAATGCAATCAGAGCTAATAAGGCGCGATGAAAGGCTTAGAACAGCTTTTATTAGGGTAAAAGGGGATATGAATGTATTATTGAACCAAATTGAAGTTTTAAAGGCTTCTCAGCTTGATTTTAGTGCAGAACAGTTCAATTCAGTCATAGAAAGGCAAAATAGGATAATAGAAGCCCAACAAAGAGCTATAGAGATTCTAAATAAGAAAATTGATGCTTTAGCTGTAGATGCTAAGATTCAAATGCAGCAAAGACATATTGCAGCTTTGAACAAAAAGATTGATCATGTAGCAAGTGCTGCTATGGGTATTCCAACACCAGGTGAGGCATTAGCACAGACATCAGATATGCAGAAACTCAAAGACATGGTAAAAAGCCATCAAAGTGTAATACTGAAGCATCATTATGATATTAATGGATTAAATTCAAAAGTCAAGAAAGTTAAAACACCAGCTAAGAAGAAAAAATCCACAAAAGCAGCTACAAAAAAGAAATCTGTTAAGAAATCAAGTTCAAAAAAGTCGCAGAAGAAGAAAACAACTAAATCCAGCAATCTAGACAGAAAATTAATATCCTTTTCTCAAAATCATGAAGTTAAACATGTTCTAAAGAAATATGGCAAAAGCCAATCAAAAGATAACATAAAAAGATTAAAAGAAATCGGCAAGATATTTAAAGCTAGTTCATTAAACAAACCTCATAACAGAGAAAATTTCTATAAGTTTTTGAAAAAAAGCCAGTCTTTTAAGAAATTGAAGTGAGTTAGTTCTTTGAATATAAAATATTCTTAATAAACCTATCTTAGAATATAGGGGTATGATTATTATATTTAAAATAGTATGTAATAATCAGTGTCTGACAGGAAAATGAGTTTATCCCGTTTTTGTCTTAAGGTTTAAATAAAATTGGAAATTCTCATAATTTATGTCCTGTTTTGAAAAAGTTAAAAATTGTTTAGAAGAATTAAAAGATGAGAATATAAAATTTAAGAAACATTTTTACTACAGAACAGAGGATAGACCTATTTCAGAAGTTCTTGTAAGAGAGTATTTAAAGAAAACAGATAAGTTATTAAAGGTTGAAGAACAACAATCAAGAAGAGAGGAAGAAAAGAAATATAAATTATGGATAAAATTAAGCAATAAATACAGCTTAGTTGTAGTGGTTGCTATCCTAAAGAAAGACTTATATATAATAACTGCTTGGAATACAGATAGAAAATGGCAAAAAACAAAGCAAAAATAAATTATGATAAAGAAGAAGATATTTTGTTTTTATCTAAAGAAAGAAAAGTAAAAGCTTCAATAGATGTAGGTGATTTTATAATTGATGTAGATTCAGGAGGATTTATTACAGGCATAGAAATACTAAATGCTTCCCGAAATCTAAAATTATCAGAAAAACAATTAGAAGGTTTAAAGAAAGCATCAATGGTTGTTACTTACAAGCCTAATTATGTCTATATCTATTTAGTAATGCAATTTAAAGAGAAAGAAAAAGACATCACAATACCTTTAACAGTTGATTTAGGACATGGTTCTGCAAAAACTCAAAGTATTAACTTTGCTGTGGCTTAATCATCCTCAACAATTTCTTAGCTTTCTTATCCATAAAATCTTCAATAATAAAGTCAGCATGATTGATTTGTTTTTTAGAAGATGTTGTTAATAATCCTATTGTAAACATTCCTGCTTTTTTTGCTGCAGTTACACCTGCAGGAGAATCTTCAATTGCCATGCATTCTTTTGGTTTTAGTTTTATGAGTTTAGCTGCCTGCAAATAAATATCTGGATTGGGTTTGCGTTTTTTGGCTTCATCCCCTGTAATAATATCTTTGAATTCATGATCAACACCAGAGGCTTTTAATGAAGCCATAACATTATTTCTATGTCCGCCAGAAGCAATTATCATCTTTACTCCAGTTTTTTTTAATTTATTTTTAAAACTTTTAAAACCGGGGATTGTTTTTATCTTATGATCTTTTAGATATTTTTGAAAGGCAAATTTTCTGTGTTTGACCATTTTATCAATATCAACATTAAATCTTTCAATAAGATTGTTTTCCTTGACTATTGTCTTCATTATATGCAAAGAACCAGTGCCAACAAACTCCTTCATCCATCTTTTTTTAGGAATCTTAACATCATATGGTTTTAAATCAATATTGAAAGTTTTCCAATGAATTGGTTCAGAATCAACAATTACTCCATCAACATCAAATATTACTGCTTTTATCATATTATACTTGGTTTTTGATTTGTTTTAATATTTTTTGTTTAAAAAGACTTGAGAAAATTTTATATAATATCATTTTCTTTGCAGACCAATGGGTTGGGTGTTTATTAATGGCAGAAGATTTAGATAGTATTGCTTCGGGGGGTAGTGATGGATCTGGGCAGATTTCCTCTGCGGAAGAAGTTAATGTTGGTTTACCAGATAGTTCTTGTGAGGATGGAACTTTGAATACAGGTTCTTATGATTCTGTAATGGAGTCTAGTTTCAGTGATGCATCAATAGGATCAGTCTTTAATTCAGGAGATAGGAAATTTAATCTTTTTGTTGCAGGTGTGGATGTTTGTAAAGTAGTGGGACTGCTTTATCTAATAGCTAAATTTAGAGATGCTGAATATGTTGATGTGCAATCAAAATTGGTTATAATGGGAGGGTATATTCATTCTATGGCTGATGCCTGGGCTAGGATAGCATTTAATGAGCCTGCAGCATGTTCTGCATATAAAGGTGTTAAGAATTGGATTGGTTCTTTAGTAGATAGTGTTTGTGGAGATTATATTCCCAGAGGATGCGGTGCAAATAGGAGTTTAAGCGAGATACATCCTATTTATGGTCATTCAGTTGATCGTGTTGAAGGCAAACCTGGGTATTATCAAAGGACTCACGATGAGCATTCCTAATTCTACTCTAAAGTAGTACTCTAAAGAAAGTTATTTATATCATGCTTATTTCCTTTCTATTATGGAATTCCTAATACAGCTGGCTATAATGTTGATTGCGGCTAAGCTTTGTGCAGATCTGTTTGAAATATTCAAGCTTCCAGAGTTATTCGGGGCAGTAATCGCAGGAATAATATTTGGGCCTTGGTTGGGGTTAGTGCAGGCAGATGTTTTAGCACAGTTTGCAGAAGTAGGAATAATTCTATTATTATTCAGAATTGGTTTTGAGGAAGTAAATCTTAAGAATCTGCTTAAGGAAAAGACAAGATCAATATTGATTGGCATAACCTCTGCTTTTATCCCTTTTCTTGTAGGATTTAGTTTTGGATTAATTTATTTTGATTTGCCTGTTGCATTGTTTGTTGGAATAGCTTTATCTGCAACATCCATCTCAATACCTTTAGGGAATTTTATTAGTGCAAAAAAACTTGATACAAAAGCAGGAAGAACTTTTTTGGGTTCTGCTATAATAGATGATTTAATTGGAGTGATATTTTTAGTGATTGTAGCAAGTTTTGTTATCAATCCAAATATGCCTTTGTTCTCAAATCTTGTTGAGTTAGGTTTAGGGTTTGTTTTGTTTGGTATTGTTATTGGGTTAGCAGAATATTTTATTCCAAAAATATTTTCTCATCTCAAAATATTAATTGTTGAAGAAGCGCAGTTCTCAATAACTTTAGTTTTAGTAATTGTGCTGGCAGCAATAGCAAGCAGTTTGGGTTTAAGTGTGATATTAGGAGGATTTGTAGCTGGAGTAATTTTATCTCGAGTACCAAAACTAAAAGAAAGAAAATTCATCACAGAACTGGATGCAGTCAGCGAAGGAATGTTTATCCCGTTATTTTATGCATGGATTGGGCTGCAAATAGATTTTACCGCAGGATTTTTCTCTATGTTTGCTGTATGGTTGACAGTTATTGCAATATTATCAAAGTTTTTGCCAACATGGATTATTGCTATGGCCACGAAACTTAATATTAAAGATTCTCTAGCTGTAGCAATAGGAATGATTCCTCGTGGAGAGGTTTGTTTGGCAATATTAGCAGTTGGTATGGGTTTAGGTATATTGCCAGAAAGTTTGTTTTCTAGTTTCTTTTTGATGATATTAGTTACTACCTTTATTCCAATAATTGTTTTGAGTAAGGTTTTGGAGAGTTAGGGTTTTAGCATTCATAATCGTGATTTATATCTAAAAATCTAAATATTTCTTCCTTTTTTCTTGGATTCAATGAGACATGCCATTCTCCTGTTTTCTTTAGTTTTGTTAGAAATTCTAATTGATATAGTTCTTTTATTGCATTATTGACTATTTTATTACCTCTTAAATGACTTGGCAAACCTTTGAAAAGATTCTTTTCTTCTGTATGAGAATTACCCCATTTGTGAGGTTTCATAGATATTAACTTTCTTAGAATTTTCTTTTGGATTAGAAGCTTTTGCATGCTAAATTGGTTGTAGGGCTTATTTTTATACTTCTGGGCTGTACTTGTCCACTGGGTATAACTCTATTTTGGTATATTAATGTACCCTAATAGAAAGTTTTATATATTTGTTGTACTTTTCTTTTTAATACAATGAAAGAAACAACAGTCTTTAGAGAAGCTTTAGGAGATTCTCCTGTAATAAGAGTTCTGGACTTTTTGATAGAAGGCAGAGGATTAGATTATTCATTAACAGATATAGCAGAAAATTCAAATATTGGTTGGACAACATTACATAGAATTTGGGATAATTTGGTAAACTTAAAAATGGTTCAACCCACAAGAGAAATTGGCAGAGCCAAACTTTTCAAATTAAATGAAGACACTCCTGCAGTTAAACAATTGATTAAATTGTATGATACTTTGCTTTTGCAAGAAACTGAAAAACATCTTAGTAAGAAGGTTAAGGTTAGGGTTTCTTGATTTTTGTTTTTAAGTTCATCAGAGCGAGTGCCAACTATGAATTAGTTGTACCTTGCAATCATGAAAGATTCACGCAATTGTTTGCAAAGAATCCTTAGCACTCTAGGCGCTGATGAACTTATTTTATTTCTTAGCAACTTCCCATAATGCATAGAAAAATCTTCTATATGATTCTGCCATTTGTTTTGATGTAATTATTACTGCTAGAGGTTGTTCTTCGAATGCGATGTTCATTATACTATCGCCGAAGATAAGAACTCCAACAGGAGCAAAGCCCGGAACAAATTTATATTTAGGAATGCTGAATTTTTCATAATATCTATATGTGCTAACTTGGTCTCTTGCAGATTCATTAGCAATAAATTTCACATCTAATCTTTTTAGTGCACGCTTTTTTTGGATTTCTCTGAAGAATTTTTTGGTTTCTTCTGTATATTGTTCTTCATATCCAGCAGGAAAACCAATATATTCGCCTCGCATAGGGACAGAATCAATGGCAATATTTAATGCTGTCTGTAATCCTTTCCACCCAACAAATACTTGAGCTTCTTGTTTTGTTCTTGAAAGTTCATGTTTTGCTTCTAATTCTGGAACTAATGCTTCAAGCTTCTCTTTCCTGTCATCAATTAATTTTAATAGTGCTTTTGGATCTATTGCATGGAAATGTTTTCTTTTGCCTTTTATCACAAAGCTTACTAAGCCAATTTCCATTAGTTGATTAAGGGCATTATATACTACTGAGTTCTGAAGCTCTGATTTCTTTATAATTGGACCTGAAGTTGTTTGCCCAAGCTCTATTAGTGCCAAATATACCCTTATCTGGGCATTTGTAAGTCCTATTTCTTGTAGTATGGATGTGTCTAATGCCATAATTCTGGTAAAGCAGAGCTTCTATATAAATATTCTCCAAAAAAGGAGAATAAATGTTAATAAGGGCTCATAACTCCACTAAGTCGTGATAAAATAAGGTTGGAGGGAATATTAATGGATTATAAGAAACCAGTATTTGTGTTGGGTATAAATTCAGCATATCATGAGCCAGCAGCATGTCTGCTGAAAGATGGGAAAATAATCGCTGCAGTAGAAGAAGAAAGATTTAGTAGACAGAGGCATGGAAAACCTGCCTTGATTTACAATCCCCATGAACTTCCATATTCTTCTATTAATTATTGCTTAAAGTCTGCTGGTATAACAATAGGTGATGTGAGCCATATAGGGTTTTCTTTTTTGCCAGAGGAAAGATTAAAGAGAAATATCGGAGTGGACAAAGAGGTTGATCCAGGAGATTGGGGAAGTAAAGAAGGTGAAGAAAAATTCTATAATCTTTTAATGACTATACCTAAATTACTGAATAAAAAGTATAAAACAGATGTTAAAGGAAAATTTATTTGGATTCCACATCATTTATCTCATGCTGCAAGTGCTTATTTTGCAGCTCCTTATAAAAACGCAGCTATCTTGACAACAGATGGCATAGGTGAGTTTGCCAGTACAATGCTTGCTTATGGAAAAGGAAATAAGATTAAAGTAATAAAAGAAATAAATTATCCAAACTCAATTGGTTTTCTTTGGACAAAAGCTTCAAGATATCTTGGATTATTAGTTAACGGTATGGGTGAGTATGGTGCAGGCAAAGTAATGGCTCTTGCATCTTACGGCGATCCAGAAAGATTCTACAAGGAATTCAAGGAATTTGTTACGTGGGATAACAACGGAAATTTTAAGGTTGATGGTGTTAAACTTCAGTTTAGATACAATTCGCATTCTAAATATGAAAAATTATTTGGAAAATCAAGAGATTCTGACGAATCAGTAGAACAACGCCATATGGATTTTGCAGCGGCATTGCAAAAAATTACAAATGAGGTTACATTATCTTTAGTTAAGTACTTATACACGCAAACAGGTTCTAAGAATTTATGCAAAGCGGGAGGAGTAAGCTTAAATTGCTTATCAAACACTCATCTTTTAGAACATGGACCCTTTGAAAGAATATTTGTTCAGCCAGCTGCAAATGATATGGGGACTGCTTTGGGTGCGGCGTTTTATATTTGGCATCATATTCTTGATAATAAGAGGAAAACTAGTGCGATGAGTGCTTATCTTGGTACAGAGTATTCCAATGAAGAGATTGAAAATACACTTAAGAAAAATACAAAAATTGAATACATAAAAACAGATAAAATTGAAAAATTAACTGCAAATTTTCTCGCAAATGGATTAGTAATTGGCTGGTTTCAGGGAAGAATGGAACTTGGGCCGAGAGCCTTAGGCAATAGAAGTATACTAGCTGATCCAAGAAATAGTTCTATGCATAAAAAAGTAAGTATAGACGTCAAAGGCAGAGAACATTTCAGGCCGTTAGCTCCAAGCATCTTAAAAGAAGAAGTAGACAAATGGTTTTATAGACCAACTGGTTCTGATTCCGACGACTTCATGTTATTTGCTTATAAACTCAGGCCAGAGAAAATTGGACAAGTTCCAGCTATAACTCATGTAGATGATACTGCAAGGATACAAACAGTAAGCAAAGATACTAATGAAAGATATTATAATCTAATAAAATCTTTCCATGAGATAACAGGCGTGCCGATTCTTGTTAATACTTCATTTAATATAAACTCACCCATAGTTGAGAGTCCAAGTCAGGCTCTTGACACTTTTCTTAATTCTGAAATTGATGTTCTTGCTATGGGGGATTATTTGGCTGTGAGAAAAGGAGAATTTGATTTAAAATTAATTACTCGCTCAGATTTAAGCCTGAAGAAGTTTTTCGAGCATTTAAGGTGAATCATGGGAATAGAATTATTTGAATTCAATGGGAAAGTTATTTCAGCAGCTGAATTTGTTAGAAAATATATTGATAAAACCAATTTGAATGATAAGGAAAAAAAAATTCTTAAGTATGCATTATTACCAGAAGAAAAAGATGTTCCCAATTTTTTAAAAATACCAAGAACAAGAGCAGATTGGTTGAAAAAAAGAAAAAGCAAAACAATAATGGTTGAAAGGCATGGAGAAAGATCTGCTTATTGGCCAGAAAAAAATATTAAGTTCAAAGGATGCAATCCGGCAAATAACTCCAAAACATTCCCAAGCGAGAGCTTTTTTTTTGGCAAAGAGCATGTTGATATAAAGACAATTCCTTATGGGATTTTAACTAAGGAACAAGTAATGAGAGAAATTTTAGGTTATGCTTTTTTTATTAAACATGGTTTAAAAACAAATATAAGACCGATTTGTGTTTATTCCAATCATAATGGCTGTACTCTTGTTGAGCATACAGTTTGTGAATCAAGAATAGAATCATTCTTTGATTTTAAAGAAATAGATACACACAAACTAATAATCCAAGAAGCTTCAAGAAAAACAATAGGATTAAGATGCCATCTCGGAGCAGAAGTTAATTTAGACAGAATTAATGTTGCTCGGTATATCTATAAAAAAGCGTTATTGCTTGTTACTATGAATTTTAATGGAGGATTTAGAGATTTATTAAACAGCAATATTGGCAATGATGTTATAGAGTTTGCAAATGGCGATACTTCTGAGTTATATTTGTGTGATTTTGATACATTTAGAATTGTTGAAATTCCTGAAAAACCAGATGAAGAATTTCTAAAAAGATTTTTCCTTCAATGTTTTGTTGAAGTTGTTAAAGGAAGCTTACCAATTATTGATTTTGTTCAGGATAGCAATGAAGCAGTTGAATCTTATCTGAAAATTAGTTCCTTATATCATGCTTATAGGAGAGAGTTTTTTAATTGGGCTAAAAAATTATGTTGGAATACATCTCAATTAGAAAGGATAGAAAAATGGGCAATCTCAACACCAATTTTCAAAAGAACAGTTACTGAAATCCTGCCGTCATATGAAAGATTAAAAGATTTGCCTCACAGAGAGCCGACTTACAAACCACATTATTCTGATCAAAAATGTATCAAATAATTAAAGTTCCATATGATTTTGGAGCTCCTACAAAAGGAACAGATAAAGGCCCTATTAAGATGATATCAGCTTTGAAAGAAAAATATCCTCCTTTAATTGAAAACATTATAGAAATTACTGTGCCAAAACTTAAACCAGTCCATAAAACTGGAATGTATGAAAAAGCCAAGAACCTACCGCAGGTAAAAAAGATTTGTGCAGATTTGAAACAGAATGTAAAAGAGGTATTGAGAAGCGGAAAAACACCACTAATTCTTCATGGAGATGATTCTGCTGTAGCTGGAATAAGTTATGGGATTTATTCTGCAATAGACGAACCATTTGGCATAATATATTTTGATTCTCATGGAGACCTAAATACTCCAGAAACTAGCCCTAGCGGCTGTTTCTATGGTATGGGGCTTGCTCATGTTTTAGGCTATGGTCATCCGGAAATCTTAGCATTAAATAATAATGAACCTGCAGTAAATGAGGAAAATCTTGTTTTGATTGGAACAAGGGACCTAGATCCAGGCGAAATGGATTTAATTAGAGAAAAACAAATAACAACTTATTCTCCACAGGAAATAAGAGAAAGATATGATGCTATTTTGTCTGAAATAAAAAATAAGTTTAAAGAAAAGGGTATCCGTCAATTATATCTGCATTTTGATCAGGATGTAGTGGATCCTAGCCAAAGTGGCGCAACATTATACCCAGAACCCGGCGGATTATATAAAAAAGAATTATATGGTATAGCTGAATTTTTAAAAGATAATTTTGATATTATAGCTGTGAGTATTAGTAATTATCTGCCAGAAAAAGATAAAGAAGAGAAAACACTTAATGTGATTCTTGGGACTTTAGGGAAGTTGGGGTTTATTAGAGACTGAATCAATCCTTCTCAAGTGTACTAGTATCTCCTAAATCTTGGCCAAGTTCTTTAGCTTTTAACATACGCCTCATTATTTTACCAGATCTAGTTTTTGGAAGAGATTTAACAACTTCAACTTCTTTTGGATAAGCATGACCTGCAAGTTTGTCTTTCATGAAATGTTTAACATTCTCCATAGTTACATCTGCTTTTTTTGCTCCAGGTCTTAAAACAACAAATGCTTTGATTATCTCGCCGTAAGTTTCATCTGGTTTTCCAATCACTCCCGCTTCTGCAATAGAAGGATGTTCAATTAATGCAGATTCAACTTCATACGGACCAACTCTATGGCCTGCAGTTTTTATTACATCATCTGCTCTGCCGACAAATAAAATATAGCCGTCTGCATCTTTTTTAGCTTTATCTCCAGTTAAATACCATCCTTTGTTGAAATAGCTCTCGAACTTTGCTTCATTATGCCAGATTTCCAACATTTGTGAAGGCCAGTAATCTTTATCTGTGTTACAAGGCTTTAATGCTAAATTCCCCTCTTCGCCATCTGGTAATTCATTGCCCTCTTCGTCGATTATCCCAGCAACAATTCCTGGGAAAGGTTTACCCATGTAACCAACCTTAATTGGCATAGAAGGATAATTTGCAATAACAATACTGCCTGTTTCGGTCTGCCAGTAATTGTCATGGAATGGCAAACCAAGTTTTTCATTACCCCACCTGACTGCTTCAGGATTTAATGGTTCACCAACACTGCAAGCATATCTTAAACTGGATAAATCATATTTCTTTAGAATATCTGGATTTTTCATAAGAAGTCTTACAGCAGTAGGAGCAGTGTACCAAATTGTAACTTTATATTTTTGAATGAGTTCATACCATCTCTCTGCACTAAATCTTCCTCCGTGAACAAGCATTGTTGTATAATTAGATAAAGGCCCAATAATGCCATATGCAATCCCAGTAACCCATCCAGGATCAGCAGTACACCAGTACATATCTTCTTCATGAATATCAAGAACCCATTTAGCAGTTAAATGTTCTTGAGCAACAGCTAAATGTCTGTGAACAACACCTTTTGGTTTACCAGTTGTTCCAGAAGTATAGAGCATGAAAGCTTCATCTTCAGGATCCATGTGTTCTACTTCATACTCATCACTTGCTTTTTTCATTTCTTTTTTATAGTCAATCTCAAAATCATTTTCTGTAGGGGCGTCTGTAATTATTATTTTTTTCAGATTAGGTAAGTCATCTTTTACACTGTAGATTCTGTCCTTTAGTGTAGAATGCGTAACAACAAATTTAGCTGAGCTATCACTTAATCTGTCAAGCAAAGCATCATGGCCAAATGCTGCAAATAATGTTCCAGCAATAGCACCTGTTTTTAATGTTCCCAAGAAACTTATGTATAAAGCAGGAATTCTTGGCATGAAAATAAAAATCCTGTCGCCTTTTTTTACTCCATGTTTTTTCAGGACATTAGCAAACTTATTTGTTTCCTTGACAAGATCTTCATAAGTGTATTTTTCTATATTTCCGTCATCATCTTCCCATATTAAAGCAGTTTTATTCTTTTTTTCAGGAGTATTATGCCTATCAAGAGAGTTATGAGCAATATTTAATTTGCCATCCTCAAAGAATTCAATCTCATTTTTAGCATCATCCCAGCAAAAAATATGGTTCATATAATCATAATCCTCAAGATTTGGTTTAAGCTTGAGTTTTTCAGGATCTTTCTCAATAAATTCGGGTTTTGGTTCTTTTTTTAGTTCTGCTTGCATTTTAGAGCCTCTTTTTGGTTCTTTTTGTTATGTTGATCTTTTAATAAATAATCTTTTTAAAGTTTCCCTAATTATTAGAGTTTTATGAGAGTTGAAACCTTTTGTGGCGGATTTGATAGAAATCTTGCTTATTTGGTCTGGGATGAAGATACAAAAGAAGCAGCTGTTATAGACACTGCGCTACAGGCAGAATTCATTTTTCATGAAGCAAAACAACAAAAGCTGAAGATCAAATATGCATTTATCATGCATTCTCATTTTGATCATACCAAAGATTTGGAGAAATATAAGGAAAAGCAGATTAAATTAGTAGCACATCAGGGCATAAAAGGAGATAGGGATATTGGTGTTAATGATAATCAGGAGATTGAGCTTGGAAAGTGTAAACTAACCGTGTTATATACACCAGGCCATACTCCAGATGGAATTAGCATTTTTGTTGATGACAAACCACCTAAACTTTTTACTTCGGATACATTATTTATAGGTACCGCAGGCAGAACTGATATAGAAGGAGGAGATCAAGGTATGTTATTGCAGTCACTAAAAAGACTGTCCCTTTTACCTGAAGATACTGTAGTATATCCAGGTCATGATTACGGCAAGACACAGACTTCTACAATTGGAAATGAAAAGAAGAAAAATCCTTTTATGAATTTTTAGAAGTTAAAATAAATTTATTCTTATTTCTTAATCTTTGATTGTTTAGGCTGAAGTTTTGGCATAGACGATACTTCAGCTAAGGAATTATAGGTTTCAATAAGTTCCTTATAATAAGGTATTTTGCCTGGAGGGAATGAATCGCATTCGATATCCCATTCAATACTCTGAATCTGCTTCCTGAGCCTTTCTAGGCGTTCCCCTTCTGTTCGGACTATCATCTTCTTTGCCTGTCTTTCTAAGAATTGTTTCTAGATGTATTATACGCAAGCTTGATTTAAATAGTTATTGGTTTCCAAGTTCTTTCAAGTATAGCTAAGCCCGGGATTTATAACTAAGGAATAAATATAAAATATATAAAACCAGTTAAAAAATTACCTCTTTTTTCGTTTCTTTTTTGTGGTTTTCTTTTTTCTTCTTTTGACAGTTCTTTTCTTCTTAACTTTTTTCCCCGCCTTTTTCTTAGCTGCCTTTTTTCTAGTGGTTTTCTTTTTCTTTGTAACTTTCTTCTTTTTTGTTGCTGTTTTTTTAGGCATAGATTTTTCAAGTTCTCTGATAAGCTCTTTTTTTACTGTCATCTCTACTCGTTTGCCTTCTTTCATTGCAAGTTTAGCAACCTTAGTAGCTATTTCTTTTGCTTTTTTCTTTGTTATGTGTTTATTTTTGAGGGCTTTATCCAATTCTCTTGAAACTCTCTTTGTAACAAGAGCTGTCAGACCAACACTCAAAACCAAACCTTTTCTAATTTCTTTCAACATTTTCTAACACCTCATCTTTTGAATCTTTTTTCTTTTAAAACAGAAACTATTATCATCATTGTTATTATGCCGGCAATTATAAATCCAACAAAGGAAAATGCCGAAATCCCAAGAATAGTATAAGTCTTTTCATTGAAAAGCAAAGCAGAGCATATCAGCACTCCTGTGAGAATCATGGCATATGCAATTCTATTGCTTGATTTATCTACTTCTTCTGTGAAAATTTTTAGATCTTTATCTATTTCTTTTAGACTTTTTTCAGTTTTATCAATTTTACTTAAAATCCTTCTGGTTTTTATCGGCACATTCTTCAGAAAATCTGCAAGTCTTGTTGCATTATCTTTTATTTCATCAAAAATATTCAATGGATCAAGCTGTTTTTTAAGTTGTTTCTCAATAAAAGGCTTGGCTGTTTTAACAATATTGAATTTGGGATCGAGTTTTTCAGCAACACTTTCAACAGTTATAACTGTTTTGCCATAGAGTACAAAATCAACAGGAAGTTTTATCTTATATTTTCTTGCTATTTCAGTTATTTTATGGAATACTTCTCCAAAATCAATTTCTTCGAGCTTAGAACTATAATATTTATCAAAATTAGCACTAAAATCCTCTTTAATAGTTTCTTGATCAATCTCTTCCTCGACAACACCTAGATTGATTAATGCTTTTACCAGATCCTCAGAGCTTCTTTCTATTAATGACTGAAACAATGAAAACATCTTTTTTCTCAAATCCCTGTTAAATCTGCCAATAATCCCAAAATCAATAAAAGCAATTTTGTTCCGAACTACTAAAATATTGCTGGGATGGGGATCAGCATGAAAGAATCCGTCAATATAGACCTGTTTTAGTACAGAATTAACAACTATGTTAGCAAGTTTTCTATTTGGTTTTTTAATCTTTTTTATTTCCACACCATTAATAAAACTCATCACCAAAACTTTTTTAGTTGTGAGATCATTATATACTTTTGGAACTATAATTGTTTTGTCATCTTTATTATGTTCGCGGAAGGTATTTATATTATGCGCTTCTTTCAGATAATCAAGTTCATCTTTTGTATAGCGTTCTATTTCCTTAACAATTCCTTCAAAATCAACAAACTCAAGACTAAGATGCTCGTCAATAAGTTCTGCTAAATATTTTAGGATGTCAATGTCCTGCTGAATCTTTTCTTTCACACCAAGTCTTTGTACCTTTACTATAACTTCTTCTCCTGATTTTAATGTTGCTCTATGAACTTGTCCTATGGAAGCAGCTGCAATAGGCTTATCACTGAATTCTTTGAAAATTTTTTTCATGGATTTTTTCAGTTCAGTTACAATAATACTTTTTGCTTCTTCTGTAGGGAAAGCCTTGACTTCATCCTGAAGTTTTGAAAATTCATCACAATATTCCTTAGGTATAAGATCCGGACGTAAGCTTAGTAATTGGCCTAGTTTTATGAATCCTCCGCCCAGCTCTTCCAGAGCTTTTCTTAATAACTTTGGTTTGTACTCTTTTTCAAGAAATTTCTGCTTTTTTAGCCTGTCTTTTGCTGAGAGAAATTTGTGCAGTTTTATTCTTTTGATTAAATAGCCAAGATCATATTTGAATAATGTAGAAATTACCTGTTCAAATCTTGCAAGATCTTTGATTTTCCGGATTAAACTCATATTAAGGATTTGGGATTTCACTATATTTAAATATATTTATTGTATTTCTGTTTTTTGATTAAGAATTACTTATTCATTAAGGAGGCTTTTTTGATGATATATCTGCCTGTGCATTGGTTTTCCATGACAATTTGTGCTTTTTCTGTTTTTATCTTTTTATTGAATAGAGGACAATTTAGTACTAAAGTCTCAAACTCTCCACCTTCTCCTGCAATATTTATTTGGTTCTTTTTGTTTAGTTTGACTATTCTGTCAATGAATTTGTTGTCTATGGTTTTGCCTAGATCTTCTTTGCTTAAACCATCTGCTGCAATAGAGCTAATAATAACTTCAAAGCCTTGTTTGACTAAACTCCTCATCTCAAGTTCTTGATCAATATGCCATAATGGAGAGAATGTTTTTAGGCCAAGTTTATCACAGATTTTCTGGACACGTTCACGTTGATAATTGGAATATAATGCTCCTGTAACAATTCCTTTAATTTGATATTCTTTCATAGCCTTTTTTATGGCTTTTTCCATGTCTTTAAGTTCTTCTTCTTTTCTGCCGTGAGTAGATTGCTCAATAATCGGTAAGTCCATTGCTTTTGCTTGGAGTTCAGCAAGATTGATATTTGGAGTATGGAACATATAGGAATCTGGATTAATGCTTTTCATTGTTATTAGGCATTTAATATCGTAATTCTGCTTAATCATTGTATGCATTGCATAAACAGAATCCTTTCCTCCTGAGAATAGTACTCCTAAAGGAACATTTCCTTTATTGTAGAATTGTTTGAGATATTCTGATTTCTTTTGGTGTTGTTTTTTAGCAAGTTTCTGTATTGCTCTGTCGAATTTGCTGCCGTATTGCGCAGCTACTTTCTTGCGTTCTGCAAATTCTTCTGGAATTCCAAGATCTTTAGCTATTTCTCTTAGAATAATTTTATTTCTCCAATCCCCCCTTTCTTTTTTTAGCTTTAGTTCTGATGGGATCTTGAGGCAATGGTCTATCAGATTTTTATCCATAAACGGCACTCGGAGTTCTAGGTTATTATTCATAGTAATAACATCATCCCTGTAAGTGTCTCTCTCGTAGATTTCAATAAATCCTTTAAGGCATTCCTTGTTGATATCTGTGCTGTTTTCATGGCGCTGGTAGCCTGCAAATAACTCTTCTGCACCCAAGCCAGAGAAAATTACTTTGATATTGTCTTTTTTAGCTAATTCACAGGCAACATAGAAAGTTAAAGCAACACCAACTTTGACAACATTATTGTCTTCGATTAGTGGAACAATTTTCTTTAGGTATCTTTCTACATCTTTCAGCTTGATTTTCTTAACTTTTAACTTAAAACCAAGTTTTTTGGCAACTTTCTGTGCAGCAATATAATCCTTAGCTGGTTCCATTCCAGGTTCTTCCAGAACAGCACTATAGCAGGTGAAATTTTTGTCCAGGTTTTTTGAGATTTGGGCAATAGTTGTGGAGTCTATGCCGCCTGAGAAGAGTATGCCAAATTTCTGTTTTTCCGGGATTCTTATCTTTATTGCTTCAATTATTTCTTTTTTTAGTTCCGCTTTTATTTTTTCTTTGGTTTTTTTTATTTGAGGAGTTGTTTTGAAGAAATTTCTTTTTATTTTTTTGAGAGTTTTGGTTTTAATGTTATAAATTAGAATTGTTCTGGGATTTAATTCCTCAATATCGTCATTTTTAATAAAATTATTATTAACTAATACTTTTCTTTCTGATGAGAATGCAAATGTATTTTTATCATTAAAGTACCATAATGGTTTTACACCGATTATGTCTCTGGCAATAATTATTTCATTATTTGTCCAATAAGCAAAAGAATAAACACCCCTAATTTCTTTTAAAATTTCCTTAATTTTTTTAATTCCTTTTGTTTCAATTAAGTTTAGTAGAAGTTCAGAATCATTCTTTGCTTTAAGTTTGTATTTTTCATTAAGTTCTTTCCAATTATATATTTCACAGTTAGCTGCGAGTATGCCTTGTTTTCCTTTAATTGGTTGTGGAACAAAATTAACAATTGAATGAAGATTGTGTGCAAGACAGTTATTTGAGGTGTTGTTTTTTATTTTATTATTCAGCTGATTTAGTTGTTTTTCAAAGAAAACCTTTTTTCCGTCAAATACTCCGAAGCTGTCTTTTCCTCTGTTTTCAATGATTTTCAGGCCTTCAGCTGCATATTTGCTTGCAGATTCTTGTCCAAATATACCTATTATACCGCACATGCTGTATGGAGGAGAAATTAGCTATTTAAGTTTATGGGTTTTAATTTGTATCAAGCTGTACGCATTCATAATTATGACAATAGTAATCTGATTTGCAATTCAGATTGCTATGGCATTCCATGCATCTTAGATGTTTACTTGGTTCTGAGCTGGCCACACATCCGATTTCTGGATTAATGGTTTTATTTGATATTGCACAGATTCCTATTTTGCATTTTGGGACATTATCAAGCACGTTGACATCTACACAACCCCAATCTTCACAAGTATATCCCTGAAGGCAGGAATTTTCCTTTCCGGAAAAGGGACTGCAATAATCACAGTTGTTGTTTCTACAAATGACTGCACCAGGAGAACAACCACCACACTCAGAACAATCAGATACATCCTCGCAATATTCTGGATCAGGGATGCATTTATTCCATCTGCATTCATACCCTTTTTTACAATGTTTTTTTGAAGTGCATTCAACACATCTGAATTCTGGAGTACATCTGTGAGTACTTTCATTGCAAGATTCACAGGGTTGCTGGCATTCCTGATCTTCTGTACATTGAAGTTTTCCTCCGCTTACAGATATATCCAACTTAAGAGAAGCAATATTTGAGACATTTGTCATCATATTCTCAAAATCAGTATCTTTCCAAAAGAACAGACTTTTAAACCTGTCTTTGGTTGTATCTTCTAACCCATTAAGTGTACAATCGAGGTTATGAGATAGCAACTCTTCGCAATCATAAACATAAAGCAAATAAATGTAGTTTCCTTCATAAATGAATGATGTTTTTGGAGCTGAAGAACTTTTATCTGTAATAATAAATGCCTGTTTGTCATTCTTAAAAGAAGTATCTCTTACTATAGAGATATATTTTATTTCAGAGTTTGATAGATTAGCAGTATAATCCTTATAAAAAACTCTTTCAAATCCTTCTCGATATCTTTTTGTTATCATAGCAACTTCTTTCGGTTCACCGGTATAATCTGTGGATATATCAAAAAATGTGTCTTCCTGTAGCTCATAATTTGACTTTTCTGAGCAGAAGCTGATAGGGATCTCTTCGTTTTCAGATTCAGCACAATAAAAATCCCCAGTATCTTTCTCTGTCACTGTTTCCTCTTCAGTTAATCCCACCACCTCAATGCATTTGTTGTCCTGACATTTCTCTGTCTCCAGACAGGCGTCATTGTCGCAGCATTCATGATCCTTGCATTCATGGTTCTCTGCATACTGGCATTCACCGCATTCTAACTCAGCACAGTTATGATCCTGGCAGATTTGAGTTTCAGTACAATCTTCGTTTTTACAGCATTCGTAATCTTTGCAGACATGATTCTCCAAATACTGACACTCAGCACATACAGGATCTTTACAAACCATATTTTCAGAATCACAGGTCATCTGACCAGGACATGAAACATCAGCACAGCAGTTCTGCCATGTTTCCGATTCATGCATTTTTCCATCACCGCATACAGGCATGGTAAAAAACCAAAAAGCCACGCCTGCAATAATAATTATCAGGAAAAGAACACCTATAATCAGACCTAAGTTGCTTTTTGGTGCAGAAGTTTGTGCAGTTACATTATTACCTGGTTGGTCAGGAGCTGCAGGATTTCCAGCTGCAGCATCAATAGCTTCCCTGACTTCATTTGGATTATAGCCTTGTTTAACAAGAAGTTGATAAAGTTGATCAGGGGTATAACCCTGTACTTCCTCTTTTTTTATATAATCTTCAAGCTGTTTATTTGGCATTATAGGCATTTCAGGCAATAATACTTATAAATATTTATCTCCTAAGCCTCAATATGCCAAAAAAACCAATATTTGTAGTGCAAAAGCATGATGCAAGCCATCTTCATTGGGACTTTAGATTAGAGATTGATGGAGTGCTGAAATCGTGGGCTATACCCAAAGAGCCAAGTACTGATCCAAAAGTAAAAAGACTTGCTGTGAGTGTGGCAGACCATGATCTTGATTATGCTGATTTTGAGGGTGAAATACCTGAAGGACAATATGGTGCTGGCACTGTGAAGATATGGGATAGAGGAACTTATGAATCAATTGATAAAAAAGACTCTAAGATTGTTTTCAAGCTTAATGGTAAAAAATTAAATGGGCAATTTGTTTTGGTTAAGTTCTCCAAATCCGGTCCTGAAAACTGGTTGTTTTTTAAGAAAAAAGAGGAAAAAGAATAAACCCAGTAAAAACCTTTAAATAATGGCCTAAATTGTCATTATTATTCAAGACAAGAGGTATGAATATGTCAGATAAAAAGAAAAAAGTCCTAATAGCAACAAAATCACCATATGCAAAAGAAGCAGAGCAGACAGCAGTCAAGATAATGGAAGCTGCGGGATTAAAAGTAAATGTTCTTAAGTCATATAAATCAGAAAACGATCTACGAAATGAGCTGAAAAAAGGTTATGATGCAGTAATTGTCAGAAGTGATAAGATAAATCCAGAAGAGATTTCAGCAGGAAAAAGCAATAAAGACAATTCTCTCAAGCTAATTGTAAGAGGCGGTGCAGGGTTTAACACAATTGATACAAAAACTGCAGAAGCAGAAGGTGTAACTGTAATGAATACTCCTGGCCAGAATTCTAATGCTGTAGCAGAACTGGTTTTCGGGCTAGCTGTAAGTGCAAAAAGGAATATACCTAAGGGACATATTGGTTTGACAAATGGTGAGTTTCTAAAAAAAGAATGTGCAGGCAGAGAACTAAAAGGAAAAAAACTAGGCATACACGGCTTTGGGAATATTGGACAGATTGTTGCAAAAATAGCTCACGGATTTGGCATGGAAATATATGCTTTTGATCCGTATGTAATGCCAGATGTTGCAGAACAACTTGGAGTAACATTAGTTGACGATTTGCAAAAATTATATGCAGAGGCAGATATTATCACATTACATATTCCTGCAACACCAGAAACAACAAATTCAATTAACTTAAAATTATTGGGATTGATGAAAAAGGATGGTTTGTTAATTAATTCAGCAAGAGCAGAGGTTGTAGATAAAAAAGAATTAATTTTACATCTCAAAAAGAATCTTGATTTTAAATATGCAGCAGATGTCTCTCATGAAGGAGAAGCACCAGATTCTGAGATGATTGAATTAAGCAATGCAATTTTTACTCCGCATATAGGGGCAAATACTTCGGAAGCAAATTTTAATGCAGCAACTGCTGCTGCAAGACAAGTAGTTGACTTTTTAACAGAAGGCATAGTTGTTAATGCAGTTAACTCTCCAATACCGAGTAAGATGAGGGATTATGCAGGATTAGCAACAGATCTTGGAATGATAGCTTATGGTTTGGCTAATGATAGATCTCCAGAAAGACTAAAGCTTACTGCATTCAGTGGTTTAAGCAAATATGCAAAACAACTTTCTGGCTGCGTTATCAAAGGAGTCTTTGAAGCAGAGGGAGAAGCCTCGACTATAAAGCCAGGAGAAGCACTAGCTAAAGCAAAAACTTCTGGAATAGAAATAAAATCTTCAACAGAGGAAACAGGAGAGCATGGTTATGTTATCGAGGTAAAGTATAAAGCAGATGAAGGAAAGATTAGACATGTAATTAGAGCTACTTTGGTTGATGGAGTTCCAAAGATAACAACCATTGATGGAATTGGAGTAGGCTTTGAATTAACTAAGGAAGAGCTTATTGCAATATTCCAATATGAAGAAGGTCCAGGCATGAATGCTTTTATCTCAGAAACATTTGCAAATGCCGGCTATAATATTAGACAATCAGGAGTAAATCAAAGTTCTGACAAGAAAAATGCAGTTGGAATTTATTCTGTTGAAAAGAACGGCAAATTAGATCCAGAAGAATTAAAGAAAGTTGTTGACAGCATCAAGAAAGAACAAAAAAGAATGATTAATGCTGTTGCGATTAAGATTTAGTTATTGGTTTTCTAACTCTGCAATTCTTTCATCTAATTCTTCTATAAAGTGAGAATGTTCGCGCAGTTCTTCGAATTGTTGCAGATATTCGAATGTTTCTGTAGGGAATGATAAGTCATTAAATTTTTTCCATAATTCTTCTTCTAATAAGCTTTCAAAATAATAAATGATTAATCCATTTCCATCCTCATTTAGTTCATTTAATCTAATTATTCTTTTCATAATCTCATAAATCTCTTCTGGATCGCAATTTTTTGTGCTCATAATGATGTGAAAAACCATTTCAATAGTGGATTGAAGCATGGGCGCAACATTGTAGAATCTTTCAAAGAACCCTTCTTCTGAAATTTCATTGAAATGTTGAATATTTTCGTCGTGTATTCTTTGTTTAGAATCCTCATTGAATTCAAATGTAATTTCGCCCCTAATGGCTGCCTTTATCTTTGCTCTTACTATTTCCAAAGATTCCCTATCATCATATGAATCTGCATTCTCAAGAAGGTTATGAATATTTCCATTAATGATCTTACCCATTTCAGGTGTATTAATTATATCGCTCAAAAGTTTCATAAACTGCTCAATTTCTTCAGAAGTAAGTCTAAAATTTTTAGGCGCGGCCTCGGTTGAATAACTCAAATTAGAAAAGAAATCTCTTATGGTATTAAGTGAAGAATCTTCTTTCCATACCATAAGAAGATTATGAATAGCCCATTGAACTGCGTCATCGTGATTAAACCACTGTTGTTCTTCTTGTAGTGGGAGATTTGATAGAGATACAAATGATTTCTTAACTCTTTTCATATAATGATAGAACTCTAGATAGAAGTTAGTTGAATCTTTTGCATAACGAATTTCTTGCAAAAAATCAACAAATTCACTTAAAATAACTGTTACTCTTTCACTTTTATCTACTACTTGATCAATTTTTCCTTTTGTAAATGGGGAGAGACCTATGCTTTTTCCCATAGCATGATAAGCCTCATGAGCAGCTGTAGATATAAAGTTCTTTACAGAGTTAAATTCTGTTGGAAATGGCAAAACAATATATCTATAAATATTATCAGGAAAAGTCATCAGACAGGCTAGTCCACTATTACAAACTTTATTAGTTTCTTCACGTGTTAAAAGAATAAATTTTATGTCTTTACTTGCGCATTTGAATTCTTCTTTCAAATCACTAGGTTCATAATGTGTCCAGAATTTCAGATTTAGTTCAATTTCATTCCAATGAGGCAGATGTTCAATAGACTTTAAATTAGCAATAATTTCTTTAACTTCTTCTTCACCTTTTACTAGCAATAAATAATTATCAATGTCGCTGCCAATTTCTGGAAGATTACATTCTTCTTCTGGTGTTGTTGCTTCACTCGGCGTTGTTTCGGTTGGAGTTGTTGCACTTTCACCATAGGATTCAGAACCTGTAGAACCTGTTCTGCTAGGCATTTCTCCGCAGCCGGTTAAACCAAAGGTAAATAACTGATAAAGTAGGAGACTTAATGAGGTCATTTGTCTTGAATTTATTCTTTTATGTTTTGGCGGTTCTGTTATTTTGTTGTTAGTAAAGAAATCAATAAGCGTGTGTTGAAGATTGTTTTTTAGCAGTTCTTCTCTTTGTATGTTCTTTAGGAATTCCTCTATTTGGGCTTTTTCTAGATTATCTATTTCTCTTCGAGTTATGGCTTTTACTGTACTGACAGGTGATCTTTGGGTTGGTTTGGCTCTAGTTAGTTCATCAATCAGCCTGTAAAAGACCTTGAGTTTAGGATATCGGGTGAAAATTAGATCAAGTCTCTGTTCTCTCAGAGCTATCAGGAAGTCTATTGATTTTCTTAAGAACATATGTTCTTTTTTGAGATGTTTGTATAATTTTGTGAGTTTGTGTTTTTCAAAACTATCAAAATCTTTACTGTGGAGTATCCACAGAAAGTCTATTTCATCTTTTGAGAATTTTCTTCTGATTATTGCTCTTTTTTTCAAGTACATATTAATATTTTTCTTAAATGTTTCATATTCTTCAAAACCAGAGATCTTAGTCATTGCCTGTAGAAGCTGATCCATAGAGGAAACATCTTTAATATCTAAGTGCTTGCATTTTTCATTGATTTTGTTGACTGTTTTCTTGAAGTAATTCAGAAGGCTTTGTTTCTGTATTGAATATATGAGACTTCTCTCAATGCCTTTTTTAAATATTCCTTTCAGTTTCTTAGGAGTTGGCTTATTTGTCTTCATATCGAAATCCCGGTTTTAGAGCTTTTTAAATATTATCTATAAATCTGATGAAAGTGGATTTTGAAAAAGTATATAAACTCAGTTTGGTTTAGGGTTTTCACATGAAAAAACGTAAAGTTGTTGAAAAGATTATTGAAAACCCAAGGAATATCAGAATTATTGAGGTTATCAGTGTTATTATTTTTCTTATATTTATGGGGATATTTGTATATGTTCTGTTCAATTATAGACAACTTGAAGTTACCATCAAAGAATCAATTGGGACTTATGGATATTTAGCTCTTTTCTTGAGTTCATTTCTTACTGATTTGTTAGGTCAGCCGTTAAGTCCAGATGTGGCTTTGATTACAGGAATACTTTTGGGTTTTAATATCTTTATAGTTATAATGATAATTTCTTTTGGAAGTTATCTTGCCAGTTTAATGAGTTATTCACTTGGAATCACATATGGAGAAAAAGCTGTTAAAGTGATTTTTGGATTTGAAAAATATAGCAAGTGGAAGAATTTTTTCAGAAGATTTGATAAAATTGCTTTGGCTTTAGCTGCTATGACTCCTGTGCCTTATGTGCTGATGTGCTGGATTTCAGGGATTTTTAGAGTAAGAATAAGAGACTTTCTTCTTTTTGCTTTAATTCCTAGAACAATAAGATATATTATCATAGCTTATGTTATTGTTGTTGTTAAGGGCATAGTTGTTTTTTAGAGAATTCCCACTGGACACTTACGAGGGGAGCATATTTAAACCAATAAGTTCTTTCTTTTTCTATGATCCGAAATACTTTTCAAATCTTTCCAAAAGTAGCACAGAAAAAAGAGCAGAATATCTGGAAGCAAGGCATTAAAGATTGGAATGACTTTCTGGGTGTAAAAGATATTAAGGGCATTTCCAGGCAAAAAAAATATGCTTGTGATAAAATAATCAAGAGTGCTGAGCAGAATTTAGAAGAGGATAATTCTAAATATTTCACAAACCTTTTGCCAATGAAAGAACATTGGAGATTATATGAGCAGTTCAAAGATGAAGCAATATTTCTAGACATAGAAACCTGCAGTTATTATGGAAATATCACTGTAGTTGGGCTAAGTGATGGTTATGATTCAAAAATAATGATAAGAGATATTAATTTAGATATTAAATCCCTCAAGAAAGAGTTAGCCAAATACAAATTGCTTGTCACATTCAATGGCAGAAGTTTTGATGTTCCTGTGCTGAAAAGATACTTCCGCATAGATTTTGATATTCCGCACATGGATTTAATGCATGTTTGCAGAAAGGTTGGCTTGAGTGGTGGCTTGAAAAATATTGAGAAACAACTCGGGATCAAACGTCCTGAGAGTTTAAAGTATGTTGGCGGAGATGATGCTGCAGAATTATGGAGATGCTGGAAAGCAACTGGTGATAAAGCTTATTTGGAAATGCTGGCAGAGTATAATGAAGAAGATATTCTTAATTTAAAGCCAATAGCTGATTTTGCTGTGGGGAAGTTGAAAAAGCAATTCACGCAATATTTATAAATTGTTAGTGTTTAATTGTGTTATTATGCTAAAAGGCGATGTTATGAACAAAAAAAGTCAGTCTGAATTAATGATTCTTGCGATTGTTGGTATTGTGGCAGTAGTAGGGTTGATTATACTGTTTGTGGGTAGAGGTGCTCCTGTGCCAAAAGGATATGCTATATCTGAACAATCATTGATTATACCTGGCGAACCAGAGGGTGATTTGGCAGGACAAGCAACTGAAGGCATTACGCAATCTGATTTAATTGCTCATTATCAATTTAATAACGATGTGGTTGATCTTACTGGAACTATAACTGGTGAAAATGTGAGTGGTGTTGTTTGCATTCCTGGTAAAAGTGATCAGGCAGCATATTTTGATGGTGATGGAAAATATATTCAAACAATAGGATATCAATCTAATTTAGATTATAATAAGGATTGGACAGTATCAATGTGGTTTAAGGCAGATGATGCTTCAGGAGTTAAGACACTCTTAACTTCGAGTGTTAACAGGAATAATCGAATGGGAATTCAAATATATAATGGACGACTTAGATTGACTAATTATAAGGGTTATAATTCTGATAGAACTAGGAATTATGCGAGTAAATCTGTTTTTTTTAGCGATACTATCGGTTGGCATCATGTTGTTATGATTAATCAAAACAAACTTGTAGAAGGATATCTTGACGGAGTAAGATTGACAAATACTCTTGCTCATGCAGCATTAACAGATACTCAAGGCACTGTTATTGGCGCAAGAACAGGATTTGCCAGTCCTTTCAAAGGAAGCATTGATGAATTAAAAATATTTGATGTGGCGTTATCTGAATTAGATGTGATGGATTTATTTAATGAGATTTTACCTCCTTCTGCAGACTGCCCTTGTATACCAGGCAGTATTGAATGTTTGACATCACCTATTAATGGTTCGCCTAGTTCTAATCAAAGTTATACTGTTCCTGTTAATGGTTCGTCTAGTTCTAATCAAAGTTATACTGTTCCTGTTAATGGTTCGTCTAGTTCTAATCATAATTATACTATGCCTATTAACGATTCTTATGGTTACTGATGATTTTAATTCTTTAATGAAGAAGATATTCTTAATCTTAAGCCTATAGCTGATTTTGCTGTGAATAAGCTTAATAAGATTTTTTCACAATATTTATATAATAACTAACTGAAATTAGAGTTGAGGTGTATATTTATGAAAAGAAACCAAAAAGAAGCAATGATTAAATTATTAGGAGGAATTGGCTTGATAGTTCTATTAATTGGTTTGTTTACTGGAACATATGAATTTATGAATGGCTTAATTGCGGCAATTGCAATCTGGATTTTGTCAGGTGTTGTAGCTAAATATTGGGGTATTGAACCAGAAAAAAAGAAAAAGAGATAAAACTTTTTGTTATTTTTTTAATAATCTATTCCTTCGCCTGCAATATAATCACTTTTCTTTATTGGCTTGATTTCTGTAGCAAAATTAGAACGTTTTATTAAAGCAGGAGTAGCATATCTTCCAGTTAAATAAATAGTTGTTTGTTCTGGAGCTTGATCAATAAAATCAAGAACATCTTTTTCTTCAATGAGTTTTTTTGCAACTGCAATATTAATTTCATCAAGAATTAATAGAAAAGGTTTTTCCTTAAGTTTTTCTTTAGCAAACTCTAATCCTTTTTTTGCTCTGGCTATATCTTCTTCTTTTGGATTTTCTAGATCTATCCAAGTTTCTGAGCCAAATTGATAAATCTCATACTCTGGTTGTAATCTTTCACGGACTTTATACTCTCCAATTTTATCTCCCCAACCTTTCATGAATTGGATTATGGTAACGGTTCTTCCATGGCCTACCGCTCTTAGTGCAACACCAATTGCAGAAGTACTTTTACCCCAGCCTTCTCCAGTCCATAAATAAACAGGTGTTTTAGATGTCATAAGATTAGTAGAATAAGCAGATATTAAATAATTTGTCCTAGAAAGTTAGTTTTCTTCCTCAATGAAAGGTTCTTCAAGATGATTTAGAGAGCCCCTTTTTTCCAGGAATGATTTCCTTTTTTCTTCTTCTAATTCTTTCTTGAGTTCATCAAGCGATTTAGTCATAGCATTCACATTAATCCCCCCAGATAATGTATAATGCATTATATAGTCTTCAAAGTATATAAACCTTTGGGTTGATTTGAGTAAAATCCTTTCAGAACTCATACTATTATATGTCTTAACATTCTTTTAGCAATCCTTTCTCCAGCTTTAATCAATTCATTTGTATGGGAAAAGTCTGTGATTGAAAACTTGAATTCCTTGTCAGATTCAATAATTATAACTTTTTTGTGAATTTCTTTTGCAAGTTCAATTTCTTTTAGAAATGATTGGTAAGTTAACATGTTAATTGTGTGTGATGATATATTTATTAAGCCGTTGTAATGTTCAGGATGGCCATGATATCCCAAATTAACAATTATTAGTTGTTCACAATTTAGTTTAAGTGCTTCTTCTGTTCCTATATAATCAGATAGTCCTCCGTCGACATACGCTTTTCCTTTTACAATATGCGGTGGGTAATAAGGGGGTATGGCAGAACTTGCCAATACAGCATCAATCAATAAGCCATTATGAAAAAACTCCCCCTTTCCATCTTTCAGTTTTGTGGCGTTAATATATAGAGGTATCTTGCAATCTTTGAATCTTTTTTTCCCAAGATATTTGTATAGAAATCTTTTGAGATTTTTCGGATCAGCAAGGGACTTTGCCGAATACAGTTTATACAATATTTTTCTGTTAAATGGAAACATCATTTTTGTAGTTACCCCTTGAACAGCTTTTTCCATCTGTTCAGGTGTCATGCCCAGCGAATAGAGTGCGCCATTCATTGCTCCAACACTTGTTCCTATTATGATATCAGGAATTATCTTTTTAGTCAAAACCTTTAGAACGCCAATTTCAAATGCGCCTCTTGAGCCTCCTCCTCCAAGCACTAATGCGGTCTTGTATCTGCTCTTTTTTGGTTCCATGTTTTTTGATTGTTTTTTTGCTTTATATAATGTTTATCTTTTTCTTTTGATTTTCTTACCAAAACTATTTAAAATCTGAACTTAACTGATGTGTTCAGGGTGATAAAATGCCAAAAGTACTATTTATCATAGCACAGGAGAATTTTAGGGATGTAGAGCTTCTTGCTCCTAAAGAAGTATTGGAGGGTAAAGGCATAACAGTAGAGGTTGCCAGTATAACAACAAATACTGCAAGAGGTGCAGATGGAGTTATGGTGGATCCGAATATTGCAGTAAAGGATGTTAATTTAGATGACTATGATTTTATTGGTGTAATAGGGGGGCCAGGAGCATTAGAGCTTTATGATTATAATGAAGTTAAAGAATTGTTGACTAAACGAGCAGGTTCTGGAAAACCTTTTGGAGCAATTTGTATTGCACCAACAATTTTAGCAAGACTTGGTTTGCTTAATGGTAAGAAAGCTACCACTTGGGATTCTAATGGGCAGCAAGTAGCTGTTTTGCAGCAGAATGGTGCAGAATATGTTGAAGAGCCAGTTGTTGTTGATGGAAATCTCATAACAGCAAATGGCCCAGGTGCTGCAAAAGAATTTGCAGAGAAAATAGCAGAATTGATTGGTTGATACTTTATCTTAATATTTTAATTTCTTTCTCTATTCTTCTTCGTCATCATCAGTTACTGGTTCAAACATAGAATAATTAGTAGCAACGCATCTAAAGCATCTTTTTGAGTCTTTGTCTGTAGAATCTTTTTCTCCTGTTTCTTCATCCACAATTACTGCTCCGTATTTGCAGTAATCTTCTTTTCGGCATTTCATAATTTGTTTAGTGGGGTAGAGGTTTATTAAAGTTGCGGTTTTTGATGTTTTAGTTAGATTTAAATAGTATTGGGGTTAATTG
>JBHPFW010000004.1:0-86755 GCA_042571645.1 Nanobdellota archaeon | reverse complement strand
CGTCCAATGCGTGATGCGAAACATATCCCAGCGTAAAAAGGCTGAAGAAGAAGTAATCAAAACAAGAGACTATCTTAATAATCTCCTGCAAAGTGCTACAGAGTATTCAATCATTAGCTGCGATATGGATAAAAACATAATATTCTATGGGAAAGGTTCAAAAATAATATTTGGTTGGGAAGAAAAAGAAGTAATCGGCAAAAAGAAAGTTTACGATCTGCATAGAAAACAAGATAGACACACACTGCTGCCAAAAGTTTTCGACATAGTTAACAAAAAAGGAAAATTCGAAGGGGAAGTGATATTTGTTCATAAAAACGGCAAAAAATTCCCTGGCACTCTTACAATTACACCCCTAAAAGAAAATGGAAAAACAATTGGATACGAAGGTATTACAAAGGATCTTACTTTATTTAGGCAAGCAGAACAAAAATTAAAAGAAAGCAACATTATACTAAAGAGACAGATTGAACGTTCAGAACTTCTGAATAAACTGAGTAGACTAATGAGCTCTTCCCTGGAAAGAACAAAGCTTATAACACAGATTCTAAATTTTTTCATAAAAGAACTTGGCTATTCTGACGCGAGAGTATATCTACATGATCCAAACAGAAATGTCTTGTATTGCATTGCTTCACATAAAGTTGCTCAAGAACATTGGAGCAAACTAATAAGGCCCATGAACAAAAAAGAAAGTGTGACTGCCGAAGCATTCTTGGAAAAGAAAATAATAAATGTACCTGATGTCACTGCCAGACCTGTAAAATACGAGATAATCAAAAAGTTCATTGATCTAAAGGCATATGTGGCTTTGCCTCTAATCTTGAGAAAAAAAGCCATTGGATGTTTAGTGGTTGACTATGATCCTGAAAAACATAGTATGAGCCAAAGGGAAATCACTACTTTATCCACAATTGCTAACTACATAGCATATGCCATTAATAACTCAGAACTCTACAAAAAAGTCAAAAGCTTCAATGAAGCTTTAAAGAGTAAAGTGGCAGAAGACACAATCGAACTAAAAAGAAAAAATCTCCAACTAAATAAAGTAACAGCATTAGCAATAAGAGAAAAAAATAAAGTAGAAGCAATAATTGACAGTATGTCCGAAGGAGTGATAGTAGTCTATAATAATCCTGCAACTGTAGCATTAAATCCTACTGCTGAAGATATTTTGGGCTTAAGCCAAACAAAATTTAATGCAGAATATACCCTGCAGAAGCTTAAAGCCCTGGGTTTCTTTAAACTTTTCCAAGAAGCAGAAAAGAAAAAGGATGAAGTTTTTCTTAAGGACATAACATTAGATTACCCAGAAAAGAAAGTACTAAGGACAAGCATCACTACACTTAGAGATAAGAAAAAAACAGCCATCGGTACAGTAACTGTTTTAAGAGACATAACAATCTTCAAAGAGATTGAAGAAATGAAAACAGGGTTCATAAGTACAGTATCACATGAGTTGAGAACTCCCTTAACATCAATAAAAGGATATACTTCTCTGTTGTTGGGAGAGAATCTTGGCACTTTAAACGAAGAACAAAAAGAATCTCTCACAATCATTGAAGAGGAATCAACCAGGCTGACAAGTCTAATAAATGATGTATTAGATCTATCAAAATTAGAAGCTGGAAGAGTAAATCTTGAGATTTCTCTTAATAATATTGACGAACTGATAATGGAAATGATAAATCAGATGAAAGTTCTGGCTGAGCAGAAGAAAATAAAAATAGATTACAGAAAAAAAGAAATACAGAGATTCCGTTTTGATAAGATCAAAATAAGCCAGGTACTATTAAATTTATTGGATAATGCAATTAAGTTTACTACAGAAAAAGGTTCAATCACTGTAAAAGCATGGCAAGCAAATGATTTCATGAAAGTAAGTGTTTCAGATAATGGCAGAGGAATCGCAGGAACAGACTTGCCAAAATTATTTGACAAATTTTACCAGGCAAAAACCCATATGACCAGAGACCACAAAGGAACTGGACTAGGCCTGGCCATAGTAAAGCAGATAATAGACTTGCATAATGGGAAAATACATGTGAAAAGCACACCCAATAAAGGCTCAACTTTCATATTCAGCATACCATTAAAAGAAAAAGCCAAAAAAAGTAAATAACAGTAAGGGAATAATTCTTCATGAATCTTTTTTGTATACTACTTTATGCCATATGATAAATGCTTCTTTCTGTTCAACAACTTCAGATAATAAAGATAATTTGTTTTTGATTTCCTCAACATTGACAGTCGGCTCTAGTTTTTCATCATAGTCAACAGCCTCAAAAATCAATGGAGAATATAATGCCAATTCCTTGGGTTGTACTAGCACAGCTTTATTTAGTCTGTATTTACCATCATATTCCAGGAAATTCTTTTGCTCTAGCTCTGAAAGTGTTTTCCCTGCCTGAGAAAAATCAATATTTTTTGCTATCATAACATCTCCGGGGGTGATAACTACCTTTTCAATGCAAAAATTCAATATGCCCAGCTGACTCAAAGAAAGCCCGGATAGATCAGGAATCTCATGCGCTATGCTTTCTTGGATATTTGACACAATTTTTCCTTGGATTAATTCACATACCACTGGAAAAGTCTCTGAGTTTTTCTTGCATTGAAACAATACTGCAGGAATCAAAAAAGTCTTTATTGATTCTATCTCATTTTCTGCCATAAGAGTCAGTTCTTTTTTGGTAGCAGCTGGTTTTATTACTGGAAGCACTGGTCTGTTAGAATAATTATCAATCTCATTCATTATTCCATTCTCTTTACTGCCCTCTTTCTCTTTATTCAATGAATTGTCTTCACTATCTTCTTCCTCTTCAAATATACTTACTCCTGTGCCTCCATGTTTGGTTTTTCTTGGACGGATATTAACAAATAACGGAATATCCACTATACCAGTCATCATTGCATTTCCTATTGGCAGATTTATTATCTCTTCTGCCGATTCAGAAGTTATTCCTTCAACAGAACTTGTTATTGCTTTTAGGTCATTTGGATTTGTGATTTTTAGAATTATTTGCGTCGAGCATTGACTTAGCACAGATTTATCCACTCTGCTTGGGCGCTGGCTTACTATGCACAATCCCAAACCAAATTTTCTACCTTCACTGGCAATAGTTCTTAAGATTTTTGATGATTTGGCTTCTCCAAAACTTCTCTCTGGACAGAAGTTATGTGCTTCTTCAACAATCATTAACAATGGCGGAATAGTTCCTTTTTTTCTCTCTGCAAAAATATCATTCATTAATTTGTATGCTATGATTTCCTGCAGTTCTGGATTAAATCCTTTTAGATTTATTATTGAGCATTTGCCTGTCTGGACTAATTCTTTTATATCTGTTGATGCTGAAGAAAATAAATCTAGTTTTTTTAGATAATCTATGATATTTATTAAACTCCATTTTGCATTACCATCAATCATCTCTAATTCATTTATTAGTTCTTCAAAAGTCGGTTTTTTTAGATATCTTAGTGCAGTATATAATAAGTTAATTTGATTGCTGTTTAATTTTGCTGGCAAAAGATGTATAAGCTCGTCTGTATTAAGGTTTGTTGAATTCAGCTTTATTGGTTTTAATCCAAGCTTGATATCTCCATATTCAGATATATTTTGGATAAATGATTTTGGTTTTATATTGAATTCCTCAAATCTTTGCTTATCTGTTGTGTTTTCATTAGGATATTTCAATGAGGAATATTCTCCATGGGGATCTATTATCACAACAGGCACATTTTTATCCATTAATTCCTCTGCTAACACTCCTACAGTATATGACTTGCCAGAACCAGACTTTGCCAATACAGCTATATGCTTTGAGATCATCTTTTCTATGTCTGCAGAAATATCTATGCCATATCCTTCTAATTTACCTATAAACCCTGATACTTTGCCTGGATCGAGTTTTATTATCTCTTTGATATAATCTTCTTTTGCCCGGAAGATCTCTGTGCCTGTTGCTATTGGAGTTCTTAATTGCTTGATCTTTTGATCTTTGTCTTTATAGCCAATAACAGCACATTTTGCTATTGTTTTCTCACTATCCCTGAAAAGCTCAATAATTTGTGCTAACACAGATTCATGCTCTTGGTGGGGAATCTGCAGGAACTCAAACTTCTTTATAGAATTCTCTATGTCCTTTTGTACAATAAACTCAAAGAATGTTGTTGTGGTAGTGCCTATTATCTTTCCTAAAATTAGTTTAATCACCTTTATGGGGGTTTTAGCGGCTATAACAAAGGGTATGCAGAAGTTGTATTTAAGGTTTTCTTAATATAGTTTATAAGATTTAAACAGAAACAAATATAAATAAACCCTCTCAAAATAACATAAAAAGAGGTGGTTTGTTGGCAACAGCAACTTTAGTGTATTTGACTTATCTGGGTGTTATACTTCTTATAGCTCTATTATGCTCTATTATATCTCAAAAACTGAAAATACCTAATATTCTGTTATTGGTGCTGACTGGTATAGTTATTAACCACATACCCTATGCAGGTGGCAAGCTTATTGAGTTTCCTACAGAATTTCTCACAAGTATTGCTATCTTAGCATTAGTTATGATTGTCTTTGATTCAACATCAAAACTAAAACTTAAAGAAGTAGATGATTTTTTCTTGAGATCATTGGAAATCACTATTACATTCCTTATTGTTAATATTTTACTTCTTTCAGTAGCAGCTTATTTTATTCTTGAAGTTAATGTTTTACCTGCTTTAATATTTGCAAGCTTGATGACTGGTACTTCTCCAAGTGTTGTTCTTACATTAATGGCAGAAAGCAAAAATAAAGTTATTGAACTTCTTAAGATTGAAGCTTTAATCAACACACCAGTCACAGTTATCATCCCTCTATTGCTGTTAAGTCTAATGAATGATATTAGCGCTGGAACTTCAGCTATTTCAGATGGACTTTCAAGTTTTATTACATATGAATTCGTATCATTCCTGCAGCAGATAATTGCTGGGTTAGGAGCAGGTGTGCTGGTTGGATTAATTGTATTCAAAGCAATGAGAGCAAAATACTCAGACCAACTTTCACCTATTGCAATAATTGCTGCTGCATTACTTGCTCATGTTTTAGCAGAAAATCTTGGTGGAAGCGGAGTGCTGGCTGTAACAACATTGGGATTATTATTTGGCAAGATAACACTTAGACAAAAAGAACACATACTTGATTTCTCAACTATCTTCTCAAAATTTTTGGAGATTCTGGTTTTTGTATTTGTTGGGTTGCTTATCACACTTACACCAGATCCATGGTTTTATTTGCAGAGCATAGGATTATTTGCAATATATCTTCTTATTAGATTTGTCTCAGTCTATATCACATTAAGAAATGAATATAAGATAAAACAAGTATTATTCATGACCCTGAATGTTCCTAAAGGCATTGCTGTAGCAGTTGTTGTATTCACTATTTTAGCTGGTTCTGTAACAGTTGGCTTAGAAACTGTACTAAATGTGGCAATGATGTTCTTGGTTTATTCGATAATTCTCGCCACAGTTGTTGCTAGGCTGTCAAAGTACTTCTTGGGCACTACAATAGTAAAATAATACCTTGCCTTCATAACCTT
Source organism: Nanobdellota archaeon (assembly GCA_042571645.1). Taxonomy (GTDB): domain Archaea; phylum Nanobdellota; class Nanobdellia; order Woesearchaeales; family JBHPFW01; genus JBHPFW01. The sequence continues at coordinate 81,176 of JBHPFW010000004.1, read as the reverse complement.
TATAAACCTCTTCAAGCACCCATATCTTCGATATAATGACTCAAACAGAAAAGATAACAATAATTATAGACACTAATTTCCTGCTCATACCAGCTCAATTTGGAGTAGATATATTTGAAGAGATTGACAAAATATGCCTTTTCCCCTATGAAATTGCGATTATAGATAAAACACAGTCAGAATTGAAAGGAATAGCCGAAGAGGGCTCTGGAGGAGATAAGAAGGCTGTAAAACTTGCTTTAGCTCTTTTAGAAGCCAAAGAAGTTAAAATAATAGAAACAGAAACACAAAAAAGCTATGTTGATAAAATATTAGTCGAAATCACCTCCAGATCTCCTAATAACTACATTATAGCCACTCAGGACAAAGAACTCAAGGCCAAACTAGCAGAAAAAGGCATAAAAACAATAGGCCTGAGGCAGAAAAAATACCTCCAAATACAAAACCCTTAAAAATAAGTCATTAACTCCATCTAAAAAGAAGCATATTTAAATAAAATGTCGAATTCAAAATTACTTTAAGAACTCAAAAAGGGGGATTTGCCAAAATGTTTTACAAGACCAATGTTAAAGACTTCATAAGAGTACCGCCAAAACTCTTCCATAAGCCGCTGAAAGATGCAGTTTTTGCAAGAGTCAAGAAGAAATATGACGGCTTTATATCAAAAAATGTTGGAGTTGTCATAGATGTGGCAGACATAAACGATGTAGGTGAAGGGATCATTATTCCTGGAGACGGAGCAGCTTATTATGAAACAGAATTTGAATTATTAACTTTCAAGCCTGAACTCCAAGAAGTCTGCTTGGGAAAAATCAAAGACATTGCTGATTTTGGTGCATTCATAAACATTGGTCCTGTTGAAGGGATGGTTCATGTAAGCCAGACAATGGATGACTTTGTAAGCTTCAGCAAAGAGAAAACATTGACAGGCAAAGACTCTAAAAGAATTCTGAAAGTAGGCGATGTATGCGTAGCCAGAATAATTGCGGCTAGCTTCAAGGATGTAACAAATCCAAAACTAGGCCTGACAATGAGACAACAAGGTCTTGGAAAATTAGAATGGCTTGAAGAAGACAGTACAAAAAAAGAAACCCCAAAATCAGACAAAAAAACAGAAAAGAAAAAATAAGATGAATTAAAATGGCCAAAAAAAAAGCTTGCAAAAACTGCAAACATCTCATGGATGCTTCTGAAACAAACTGTCCTGCTTGCAACGGCAACCAATTTGTTAATACTTTCAAAGGAAGAGTTGCAATTGTTAATGTTGAAAAATCAGACATTGCCAAGAAAATTGGCGCAAAGATCAATGGAGAATATGCGATAAAGACTAGGTGATTATTAGATGGAAATAGAACTTTTGAAAGAAAGAGACACACCATTGCTCTCGAGAAAAAGACTTACATTCTCAGTAAACTATGATAAATCTACTCCTTCAAGAATTGATTTAAGAAAGGAAATTGCCAAAAAAATAAAGGCAGAAGAAAAATTTGTAATACTCAAACACATATATACAAGATTTGGCCAGCAATGGGCAAAGGTCATTGCGCATGTTTATAACAATGAAGAAGAACTGAACAAGTTCGAGAACAAAAAGCTTGTTGCAAAACATTCTGGCAAGAAAGAAGAAAAAGCAGAAACAGAAACAGCAAAAGGATCTGCTCCAGAAGCAAAGAAAGAAGCACCAGCTAAAGAAGAGAAACCAGCTGAGAAAGAATCTCCAAAAGAGGAATCAGCACCAGAAGCAAAGAAAGAAGCGCCAGCTAAAGAAGAGAAAAAGGAAGAAGTAAAGGAAGATAAACCAGAAGCTCCTGCTGAAGAAAAAAAGGAATAATTATCATAATTAAAAAAACTGAGGAAAGATCATAATGGCAAAAGATGACAAAAAGAAAGGGGGAGAAGAAAAAAAAGGAGATCCCCTAAGAGTTTCAAAGCTTTATGAAACTTCTGGCGACTCAATCAAACCAAAGAATCAAAGCTGCCCAAAATGCGGGGCAGGAGTTTATATGGCATCTCACAAAGACAGAAAGGTCTGTGGAAAATGCGGTTATGCTGAATTCAGCTCAGGACAGAAAGCTTCTCCGAAAAAAGATGAAGAAATGGAAATGAAGAACAAAGAAGTAGAAAAAGCTCTTGAAAAGGTTGAAGAGAAACAAGAAATGATCATGTAATTATTATTTAATTTTTTCTTTTTACAATTTTTATATTTAGTTCTAATAAACTTCTTACTAAGCATTCCCTACGCCAAGTATTACCCCCATTGTAATATACAATACAAACAAAGCTATTAATACACTGATATAATAAAGAACTGTTAATATTACAAAAATCACCAAAGCAATTTTGCTTTTCTTTGAAAGTACAAAGAAAAAACAACTTAACAAATAAAACAAACCAATTAAAATTACAGAAGTAATAAGATGACCTATTATTCCTTCAGAACTAAAAATTAATATTCTGACAATCCAAGTCAAGATAACAGGTAATGATAACAAAAACCACCATAAAAGCACAGGCCAAGAAAGATTAAAACATTTTGTTTTTCGTGACATTTTGGATTGTTATTTCATTACAAAATTACCTTATCCTTATAGCTTCAAGATTTCTAGGGGCAGTTGTCTCAATCCTATACTGCTTATGGATTGAAGAAGCCAGATCTAGGCATCTTGAATTCTCACCATGATTTACTATAACTTTTTTAGGCCTTGGTTCACACCTGCCAATAAAATTCATAAGCTCCTTTCTATCAGAATGATTTGTGATTTCAAGTTTGAACACTTCCAAATTAATTTTCAATACATCTGGTTTACCTGTAGTATCATAACCAGTCACTACTTCCTTTTCTCCTCTTTGAATTCTTTGGCCTAAACTGCCTTCTCCCTGATAACAGGAAAACATAAGAGTATTCTTCTTATTTTCTGCCAGATTCTTCAGATACTCTACACTTGGACCTCCAACTAACATGCCTGAGGTGGCCAAGATTATACAAGGACCTTCATCTTCTATTATCTGCTTTCTTTCCTTATGACTGCCAACTCTTTTGAACATTTCATATAAGAAAGGATTCTGATCTTTGTGGAATATGATTTTTCTAAGATTTCTGCTTAAATATTCAGGATAAGCAGTATGAATAGCTGTAATGTCCCAAACCATCCCATCAATATATGTTGGGACTTTAGGTATTTTTTCTTCATTCATAAGTCTATAGATTAGTATCAAAACCTCTTGAGCTCTGCCAGAACCCAAAACAGGCATGAGTATTTTACCGCCTCTGGAAAGAGTATTCTTAATAACCTCTTCAAGCATAGCATCTGACTCTGCTCTAAACGGCATAATATTTTCTCTGCCTCCGTAAGTACTCTCAATCATGACTGTTTCCAGTCTTGGAAACTTTGTTGCTGCCTGCTCTAAAAGTTCTGTTCTTGCAAACTTTAAATCACCAGTATAAAGAAGGTTATGCAAACCATTACCTATATGAAGATGAGCCATAGCTGCTCCTAAAGTATGTCCTGAATTATACAATGTTAATCTGACATCAGGAGTTATATCTGAAACTTCTTCATAATCAAGACAGATTGTATGTTTTACCATCTCTTTTATCTCTTCAGAAGTATATATTGGGTCATTTCCCTCATGTCTCTGGATCTTCACTAAATCAAGCATAAGCAAAGACATTATATCTCTGGTCGGAGCAGTACAGTAAACAGGTCCTCTGTATCCATATTTGAAAAGCAAAGGCACCATAGCGCAATGATCAAGATGCGCATGAGTAACTATGATAGCATCTAATTCATCAATCTTGAATTCAGGAGCCTCCAAAAAAGGATAAGCATTTTCCTCTGAAGATTTAGCAGGATCAAAACCGCAATCAAGCAAAATTCTTGATTCAGGAGTCTGCAATAATATAGCGCTTCTGCCTACCTGACGCGCAGCTCCAAGATAAGTCGTTCTAATCCATTCATGCTTTTTCTCTCTTAACCAACCATCATATATTCTATGGCCTGCTTTATTCAGGAATTTTCTTCTGTAATCCGAGTTTTGATAAAGAACTGCTCTGATATTTTCTATTATTGGAGATCTTATTGCAGGAGTTCTTCTTATCAAAGGTACCCAGGTTGTTTTTTCCCTAATATCTCTCAAAACAGAACCTTGCTTGCCAATTGCAATTCCTGGTTTTTCAGTTTCTAATATTACTCTTGAACGCTGAGGATCAAATATGATATTATCAATAGGAGCATCTTCTGGCACAAGTTTTTTTATCTGTTCCTGAGCTTTATCCTGCTCCAGAGTAATTGAAGGATCAGGTCTTAGTTCTATTCTCTTCTTTATTTTATCAACTATCTCTTTAATCATTCCCTTATTATCCAGGAAAAATTCTTTATCCTTTGTATAAAGAACTATGTTAGCTCCTTCAAAGCCAGCATCGCTTATTTTATCATCTGGCAAGTCCTTTAATATTTCCTTTATTATGTCTACCATTTTAGATTTCTCTCGCTGCTATATATTTCTACTTTATTTTCCTGTGATTAAATAAAATTTAAACAAAAAGATTGATGAACTCCAAATTTTTCAGAATTTTAAACAAAAAAATTAATCATTACAATATTATACTATTAAACCTCTAATTTTAGTTCAAGTTCCTTTTCAATCACTCTTCTCATACCCTTTCCATCTATTACCACAACATCAATACCATTACCACTTGCAGAGTCTCTCTGTAATGCTGCACTAACTGCTTTCACAGCAAGCTTTACACCATCTTCAACACTAAGCTCAGATGAATATAATGTTTCCAACACACCATAGGCAAAAACACTTCCTGAACCAGAAGAGATGAATTTATCACATAATGTTAAGCTTCCATCAGGAAAAAGGTCATAAATATAAAAACCAGATATGTCCTTTCCTCCAAGAATGAAATGACTCACACCAGGAATCCAGGTCATCTTTCTTATGTTCTGATAAACCATTCCTGCTAATAGATTAGCTGATTCTTTTACTGTTGGTTTTCTTCCAGTCCTGAATTTCTTCAAAGAAATCTCTGCTCTTATAAGCTTAACTAGCAATTGTATATCTGACACTGTACCAGCTGTTGTCAAAGCCATAGCATCTGTTATTTCATGAATCTTCTGGGCTTTTTTGTCCACAATCATATTTCCTGCTGTAGCCCTTTTATCTGCAGCAAGGATAACACCATCCTTACAGACAATTCCAACAGTAGTAGTGCCTGTTTTCAAAACTTCTTCACCCATTCTAACACCCTTTATTACTTTTATTATTCATTATTAATCATCAGAAGTCCTTTAAAGAACTATTTAAGCTCTAAGATCACAAACTGGTATTTAAATGTTGCGGTTTTTAACTATCTAAAAATCCTTTCTCTTGGTTATTACCCAGTATACTGCCAAAACAACTCCAATTATTAGCAATACTTCAAGGATTACTAGAATTACTATTGTGCCTATACCAAAGCCATCTGACTTTTTTGGAGGAATATAATTCTTTGTGATCACAGAACTAGAAGTTCCAGTATTTTGTTGTTGTGAAGACTGAGAATCCTGGTTTTGATCATCTGCTGATGTTCCAGAACCTGTATTAGTAGTTGAATCTGCTGATCCAGAATCATTCGGATCATCACTGCCATCATCACTGCCATCATCAGCATCACCACTATCTTGATTGCTGTCTTGATCAGAAGAATCAGAGCCTTGATCTGACTGTTGATCTCCTCCTGCACAATCTATTGCTGTTATTAAATGACTCTTTGTTATATGCAACTTATTATTATCATAATCCATTCTTAATCTTACATCATATTGGCCTTGCTCAATATCATCAGGAAGTTCAAAATTATATGTCTTTGAGAATTCAAAAGTCTTATCGGGATCATCATCAAGACTGAAAATATCTGAGAACTCTGTTTTTTCCCCTATGATATCAACAATTCTCACAGATACATTTATATCATCTTGATCAGATGTTCCTATGTTTTTTATATCATAAAAGAATGTGAAGTCTCTATCACATTCAAGCTCCGTTTTTGATATTTTTGTTTCATAAATAATAACATCATCTGTTTCTCTTTTTACCTTGAATACGTTTTCTTTTGTAAGATCAAAATCAAATTCATCATCAGTTGCAGAAGATTCAGCGTCTTTTATTTCTATTATCATGTCATACTCTTCATTCCTATCAATGTCAACAGGCATGGTAAAATTGAATGTGATTGTTGTTTTGTCATCAGCATCTATTATTATATCTCCAGTGTATTCTATCTCATTTCCATTATCATCCTTGAGTTCTTTGCCTGATTCATCTTCAAACTGAATTGTCAGTTCTCCACCTTCAACATCTGTCTCTGAAAGAGGATTTTCAAACGTCACCTCAATCTCAACAACCTCATAAGGTTTTACCTCATCATCATTATTATCTTGATCAGTTGACTTTACATCTAAATCATCAAATTTAATATGTTTACAAACATCTACAAAACTCTTGAAACTAGGAGGCGTATTTGGAGTGGAACCAGAAAAAGTTGTATAGGATATTCCTAAAATATCAGAATCCTCTACCTCTTCAGTATTTATGTCTCCATTTCTGGTTTCAAATTTCTCAAGATCATCATCTGCATAAAAAACACCCCATGCATTTGAAGAACCACTGTCAACACCATTAATAGAAGATATAGAAGAACCATTAAAAGAAATTGAAACATTTCCTAGATTTGAAGCAAACTTTGATATGGCGTTCTTTGCCTTAGCATCATTTGAAACATCCACACAATCAGTATATACTTTGCCGTCATTCATCTCTAAAATAACTGCCACATCAGCAGCATTTGCAGAAATCACAGTAGCTAAGAATATCAATATAAAGACAGCGATAATAAAAACTCTGGATATTAGCTTGTTGGCCATTATATTCCCCCAATAACAAGCTTGAGAATAATTGATATATATAAACTTTTGGGTTTTTGCTATTTCAGAATAGTTAAAGCCTTTTAAGAGTTTATAAAGGATTTTTAAAACAAATGTGCTGAAAATTAATTCCCCAAAATCAACCAAAATAAGGCAATATCTCTCTCAAATCCTTTTTCTCTATAACCACATCACTTATTTGCGCAAGTTTATCTGACTTGCAGTTGAATGCTATTGAAAACCCAGCAGTTTCTGCAATATAAATATCATTCTCATGATCCCCAACAAAAATACTTTCTTCTATTGAAATATTTTCTTTTTCACAAATTTCTTTTAATGCAGTTGCTTTATGAACATGATCATGCGCAGTTGGGATTATTTTATTTATAGTTCCATCATCATTGAAGACTACTTTATTTATGTAAATGTCGTCGAAGATTTCTTTATAATCCGGCAAGACATATTCCAAAGCAAAATCCAAGCTTCCTGAAATCAATGCTATTTTCAATCCATGTTTTTTTCTTTGTTTTAGTTCTTCTAATGTTTCTCTTGCACCTTTCATCAACTTAAGTTTTCTAATTGCATGAAGTAGTTTTTCTTTTGTAGCAGATTGTTCTTTCCACATCTTGATGTCATGTTCTGCCCATTCTGCATAGGTTATTCTGCCAGCATAATAATCCTCAGCTGCCTTTTTCCTGACAACAGGATCTGTACCCAGCTCATCATGCAATGTCTGCCAGATAAAGATAGTTTCATCAATTATAGTACCATCCAAATCAAAGCAGATTAGTTTGTATTTCATATTATGGGGTTTTGCGGTAGAAGGCTTTAAATTTATTTTGTTATTTGTTTTCTATATTGAAAGATATAATTATCACATCCCCAGTTCTTATTTAACTACTTTAGAGTAATTAAATAACCGAAAGGTTTATATACTACCAACTACCCAAAATATACTGATTGGTGGTCAGAATAAGAGAACTAAGAATCACAGCAGTAATATCTCTAATATTTATGTTTGCTATGGGTTGGCTAGCTAATGCTGTGTATATTGAATATAACAGCAGCTTAGAAACTGAAGAACCATTCTCATTCAACAGTTTAATTGGCTTTGAAAGCCCAGAAAGATATTCTCCAGCAGACCATATATCAGAAGACCAGATTCATGTATTTAATGATAAAATAATCATTGATTTAACTAATGCAGAATGGAGTACATTTACAGATACTAATTCAATGGATCCATTATTTGATTCAGGAGCAAACGGCCTAGAAATAATTCCTGAAACTCCTGATGAGATAAAAGTTGGAGATGTAGTTTCATATCACTCAGAAATTGCTAATGGCTTAGTTATTCACAGAGTCATAGAAAAAGACATTGATGAACAAGGCGTATACTTTATCCTAAAAGGCGACAACAACAAAACTCCTGATCCTGAAAAAGTAAGATTCAAAGATGTTTCTGGAATCATGGTCGGGATATTGTATTAAGTAGGCAGAATATAAACTAATATTTACTTCTCAAGAATCTGCATTTATAAAATTTATTTCGTGATTCTAAAAGAATTATTGCAATATACACTTGCCTTCTACACAAGAACCTTGTATCTTACAATTACCCCAGTCAGTACACTTCCACTTAGAAAATGCGTTAGGGTATAATTTTTTTTGTAGTTGCAATCTTGATAGTGGCTCTTCTTGTTCACAAAAATCGACAATATCATTAGCAGAGCATGATTTACCTAAAAAGTCAACTAGTTGACAAGTGGAAGTTCCATCCTCATCATCGGCAGAACCTGCACAGAAAAGTACATCCTTGCAACCTTCTGTACCAACCCCCATAACCCCAGAATAGCATTTGTCACCAATATCTCCATCTTTTACAATACAAAAATTTTCAAACTTAATATGCAACAAACCTTCTTCGCAATCGCCACTAGATCCTTTTTCATTCTTTTTTCTTGGTTTACCGCATTTATAGTCCAATATTTCTAGACATATCAAACCTCGTGATTTGTCACATCTTACTTCTTTATCTCTACAAGACTCTCCTTCTCCAACTAGATTAGGCAGTTGACATTTATTGTTTAAACAAGCTAAACTGCCTTCGCAGTTGTCATCGCTGGAACAAGGAGTATCTTGTCCAGTTGATCTCATACATTTTCCAAGAGTATATTTGCCGCCCGCTTTAATAGTAAACTCTTGTTTAAACGCTTCATTGCAAAAAAAGCCAGACTCTTCATCACATAATATTACTTCTCTGCAGAACGCACCTTTTCTACATAATTTTCCACATAGATCATCTCTTTTTCCCAGAGGAACGCAGGTAGGGAAAAAATAACTTTCAGCCTCCATAGGGAATGAATCCGCATCACATTTAAAGTTATCTGCGCAATTAGTCTCTATCTGGAATAAATTAGTACACTGAAGGTTATCTACGCAATCAAAACCTTTTTTATATCCTGGATCAGGCCGCTGACATGGTTGTTTGTCTGTTCCAGACAAACAAATGTTTAAGTAAGGATGACATCTTAATTTATTTTTACAATCTTTATCACGTTTACATTGTCCTTCTTCTGGTTGTGGTAGTTGGCAAGTGCCTCCATCTAAATAACTTTTTTCTAAATCTTGCTCTTGCTCTTTTGTTTTCATAACTTTATTGCATGAAAAACCTTTTTCTTGATCGCAATCAGTATCACCAGCACATACTTTATTTGTTCCACCTAATTTTTCGCAAGTATCAGAATAATAATTGCAAATTAAATTTTGTCCACACTGAGGATTGCCAGTTACTTTCTTTAAAATTAGTTCTTTTGTTTCAGAATCTCTTATTTCTTCAATAATATTTTTTTGTGGCACACAACCAGACCCTTCACCTTTGGATTTCTGACAAGTTCCATAAGGACTGTCAAGATCCTGGCTTTCTTCTTTAATCTCTGTATTACAGGTTAAGTCATCCTTACAATGGTAATCTAGTGCACATAAGCCTATTTCTTCTTCTTGAGGAAGCTGACAGGTTGGGTTCCCAACACTATTTCTAATAGCTTCATTACATATTAAGCCATCACATTCATTAATTCCCTTTGTATAAGAAACACCTGACTTGCACTCTTTTCCAAGAATATTTTCATTTATTTCTTGACAGATCCCTATTTCTTCTTCTCCAGAAATTTTACACCAAGCATTTGCATCCTTACAGTTTCTTTTTGTTTTGCATGGACCGCCAATTTCTGACATCACTTCGCAATGCTCTTCAAAATACTTCTCATATTCTTCTGGGCTTTTTGTTTTAATATCATAGCACGCAACAATTTTATTAGTGGTATCTGTTGTTGCCAAGAAACTCAGCATTTGTTGAATATCAGGAGGTATTTCTTCAGGTGGTGCTTCTTCTATTTCTTCTGGTTGTTCTTCTTCTGGTGCTTGTTCATCTGTTATTTGTTCTGGTGTTTGTGATGTTTCTTTTTCTCCTACAAATTGTGTTGCTATTAGTATTGCTAGTCCAAGAATAACAACTATTCCTATTAGTATTCCTATTTTTGATCTGCCTTCTTCTCCTGGTGTTTTGCCAAGAAGAAAGTCTCTTTTAGTAGAAAGTAATTTCTTATTATCATTCAATAATTCCCTTAATTTTGCTTGTTTCATTTAATAAGCATAATCCACAAAAACATATTTATAAAGTTTATTAACCTCTCAAACAACCTAATTCAACAAATAGAAGATCTATAAACCATAAGAACCATTAAGATAACATTTAAATAACTCTTCTTCTAACCTTATCTTATGAACGAACAAGACAAAAAAGACTTTTTTGAAGCAGGCAGGATAGCTGCTGAAGCAAGGGAATTAGCCAGGAAACTCATCAAACCAAACACCAAGGTAATTGATGTTCTAAATCAAGTTGAAGATTTCATCAAAGAAAATAAAGCACAAATAGCCTTCCCAGCACAATCCTCAATAAACCAAGCTGCAGCTCATTATTGTTCTGGACCAGAAGATGAAACCAAATATCAAGAAGGACAAATTGTTAAAATAGATTTAGGTGTGCACATAAATGGCTGGGTTGCAGATAATGCTAGTACTGTTGACTTAAGTGAAGATAATAAATACAAAAAACTTATTGAAGCATCTAAATCAGCTGTAGAAAAAGCAATAGAACTTGTAAAACCAGGAATTGCTGTCTGCAAACTAGGAGAAGTTATCGAAGAAACAATTAAAAAAGCTGGATTTAAACCAGTAAGAAATCTTTCTGGACATGGAATTGGAAAATTCACAATACACAGCAAACCAAGCATACCAAATTACAACAATGATGATCAATACAAATTAAAAGCTGGAGAAACAATTGCTATAGAACCATTTGCCAGTACAGGCTCAGGCATAGTGGATGAAAAAGGCCAGGCAGAAGTTTTCATGGTAGTAAACAAAAGACAAGTGAGAAACATTATCACGAGACAAGTTCTAAAAGAAATAAACAAATATGAAGGACTGCCTTTCACAACAAGATGGCTTACAAAAACTTTCTCTCTCCCAAAAGTAAAGCTTGCATTAAATGATCTTCTTAAAGAAAAAATAATTAGAGCTTATCCACCATTACTCGATACTGATCAAGGCATGATAAGCCAGCACGAAGACAGTTTATTGGTTACAGAAGATGGCTGTGAAGTATCCACAAAACTTCAGTAAATCGCTTTTGGCCAGTAATTTACCTTATGATTCTCATATATATTCAAAAGCTGATATTCTCTTATTATATCAGAAAAATTTTTCCTTATTTCTTTCATTATTGCTCTAAATTCGGGTGTTGTTCTCACTTCAATATTTATTTCAGCATCATATCTTCCAATAGTTTTGCTTAAGAACTGGATATTTGGGTGGGTTTTGCAGAATTCATAAAATGATTCTTCTTTTTCCCTTGAAAGATCTTGGAATTTAAATAATATTTTATGATGAAGCTGATTTAATATATTCGGATCTATATTAATACTATAATTGGTGATAATATTATTTTTTTCCATCTTTTTTATTCTTGAGGTTATTGTTTGAGTTGTGGTATTAAGAGCTTTTGCAATATCAACAGTATTTGTTCTTGAATTTCGCGCGAGCTTCTCAAGTATCTTAGAATTTAACTCATCAATTTGAAATATCTCTTCTTCAGTTTTTTCAGGAATCTTTTTCATCACTTCTTTTACCATACCGACTAAATATTTTCTTTTGAATATTTCTTTTTTTAACATTATGTGAAGATCCATCTCTCCAACATATTCTTCAAATTTATCTTTGAATTCGCTCAAGAATTTATTAAGATAATAAACATTTCGCGTCATTACATTAAAACCAAGATCATAAATCCCATCACAACTTACACACCAAGTTACAGTATCATGATTCCTTAGAAAATTAATGATCTCTTCTTCTTTTTCCTCACCAATATTTTGTGTTTTGAGAAAAATCTTATATGTTGTAAATCCCAACTTCGATGTGTTTATATATGTGACAAAATTTTCTATTATACTTGAATCAAGCATGTTTTTAACATTATAGGCAACAACCTGTTTGCTTAAATTTACTTTCTTGGCAATATCAGAAAAGCTCTGTCTAGAATTACTATCCAGCTCATACAAGACTTCCCGATTTTTCAGTTTCAGCCTTATGTCCATTTTATATCCATTTACTAGTTGATTTAAAAATAGTGTTGTAATTTTTTGATATCTTTAGCTATTTTTTGTCATAATGTTAATTATTATATAAATATTTCTATTTTTGACAAATATGTCCTGCAAAAAGTATTAATACCATGAATGACTCCTATTATAATATGAAAAGCCTTAGGGCTAATCTCAATTGATTAAAATGGAAGAACACCTAGGATACAGTGGAAAGAGTTATGATGATTTCACCTATTATAAGCTCAATTTTGGAAAATATGATCTTGAGATTAAGATGGCCATAATAGTCAGCCTTTTTGCGTTAATACTTTTTTTGCTTTAAACTCACGATCCTTTGAAAACAATACAAAAGAGGATGGCAAAGAAATTTACCATCCAAAACAAAGGAAGGAGGTAAAAATGAAAACCTCCGTTTTCAAATATTGATGGAAGAAAAGCTATACCTGACTTAATCAAACAAAAAGATTAAGAAAGAATAGCAAGAAAATCTCAACCAACCAAAATCAGCAAATCCCAACCCGAAAAACTGATTTTATAAAAAAAAAGAGGTAAGAAAACTTCCATCAATATTTTTTTCTTTGATTTTTTTAACAATCACTAAATAGGAGAATCAATAAAATTTATCAATAGTCCTGAGAAAATGTTCAAAATGCGGTGCTTCTCTGGCTAAATCTGTTTTAATTTTAACATCCATTAGCTTTACAAATTTTTCGTCAGCAGATAACTCTTTGAAAACTTCTTCAAGTTTCTTGACACTAGAAACAATTTGCTCAATATTTTTTTCTACATCTTCAGGCAAATTTTTGATATTCAAAACATACTTTTTTAGATAAGATTCGAGCTCAGCCAAAAAAACCAAACCGTGCTCAATAAGACTCTTATCTTGTGCACTTAACTCTAGTTCTTCTGTTATCAGTTTGTAAGAATCATTAAATAAATGATGTGCCACTCTATACTTTTCTTTCATCTCATCTTTCTTTGTGATACTGCTAAAAACAGCACTTATTTTTCCTCTTCTTAATAGTCTATCAAGATCCTTTACAATATTATCTATATCATAAACATGCCTCTGAACTTGTTCTAATATTGATTCCTCTTCCAAAAAACCTTCTCTAAGTTTCCTAACAGCACTAGAAAGTTTATAACTAAAATTTGATAATTGCTTAAGCTTAGAGCCCTTTTCAGGCAATTCAGAATGCTTGTCTGATTCAGTAAATAAGCTCATATGCAAACTGCCAATACCTTCAGAAATATGTATCAAATTAGCTATCTCATAATAAATCTTTTCTATCTTATCTGCAATATTCTTTGCCTTGCCATCAGACTTTATGGCACTCTTGATCTTCTTCCTGTCTTCTTCTATTTTAAGAAATGTTTTATTCAATGAACTAAGCTCTTCTTCTACAATTTCAAGTAATTCTTCTGGCTTTTCAGAATAATTCTCTAGAGAACCTATTCTCCTATTCAATTCATGATACTGATCTGAATCATGCCATCTCATATGTTAAAATTAGAAACTTTTGTTTATAAAGGTTGTTATGAACTAGCTGATAAAATAGTATATTTAGAAATCTTCAATACTTAATTTTTCTTCTTGACCAGATTCCATATTCTTAACTTTGAACTTCTTCTCTTTTATCTCATCTTCCCCGACAAAAACCACATTCTTTGCTTTTATTGTATTTGCATAATCAAGCTGTTTGCTTAAGCTCCTCTGCATGAGATCTATTTCTACAGAAAAACTTTTCTCCCTAAGAGAATTAGCAAGTTTTTGAGCATCAAGCACTGTATTTTCAGCAATTGGTGCAATATAATAATCAACTTCTAGCTGAGGTTCAGGCAATTTCATCTTTTCTCCAAGCAATAATTCAAGAATTGAGAAACCTATTCCAAAACCTGTTGCTGATGTTGGCTGGCCGCCAAATAATTCCACTAAGTTATCATATCTTCCGCCACCGCACAAAGCTCTGTATTTTTCTTCTGTGTCAAATATCTCAAATACAGAACCAGTATAATATGCGAGACCTCTTACGGTCTCGACATCAATCTTTATGAATTCTCTCTTGTCTTCAAGAAGTTCCATTAATTTATTCAGCTCTTCTAATGCTTTCTGTGCTTTTTCATTAAGATTCTTTAGCTGGGTTATGTCTGTTATCTCAAGAAATTCCTGAATCTTCTCTATAACTTCTGGCTCAATAGCATATTTTTCTAATTCTTCTAGAAAAGCATTGTTGCCTATTTTTCCTCTTTTGTCAACAAGCCTCATTATATCTGCTACTTTTTTAATTCCCAAACCTTCAATAAATCCTTCTGTTAAATCTCTATTATTTAGTTTTACAAAGAAATCATCTTTTGTTAATCCTAAATCCAATAATGAATCTATTGCCAGTCTTATTACTTCTGCATCTGCTGCTAATTTATCACTACCAAAAAGCTCAACACCATATTGATAGAATTCTCTTAGTCTGCCTTTTTGTGGCTGCTCATATCTCCACATCCTTGTGCAATAAAACCATTTTACTGGTTTAGGCAGTTCTCTTTGTTTTGTTATGAACATCCTAGTTATTGGAACAGTAAGATCGAACCTCAGGCCTAATTTTTCATTACCTCTTTTTTCAAGAGTGAATATCTGCTCTTTTATCTCTTCTCCTTCTTTCTCTTTTAGCAGACTAAAACTCTCAAATGCCGGGCTTTCAACTTCCTTAAAGCCGTATTTCCTAGAAGTTTTCCTAAAAGAGTCTGCTATCTGATTAAATCTGCTCTTCTCATCAGGATAATAATCCGCAGTTCCTTTAGGGTTTTGATATGCCATATTATGATTTTTGTGATTACCGATATTTAAGGGTTTTGGTCATTTCTTTCTCAATTGTTCAAATATTCTTTCAAAATCTTTATAATCAGATTTTCTCTCAAATATGCCTAATATAGTAATGTGTTTTGAGTCTGGCATAAATACAGCATACATTAATCTTGAATACTTACTTTCTATTGATAATTTTACTTTGAAAATAAGTTTATATCCTTCATGACTAGGAAACCTAAAAGGATTATGTTTTATAAGTCTTAATTTATTCTGTATTAAGTTTCTAGTTTTACTGTCGTAATTCTTCCACTGTTCAAGAAAATGTTTAGTAAACTTAAAGCTTAAGTCCATGTTTTTCCATCTCTTTTTCTTCTAGTAAAACACCTTCTTTGTCAGCGGTTTTTAGTAAGTTCATTAGTTTCTTTTCATCTTTGCTAACAAATTTGTCTTCATATTCAACTAATTCCCTTCTTAATCCTTCTCTAACTAACTCAGAGAAATTAGAAAAGAACCCAGCTTTTACTAGTTCTTGAGATTTCTCAAACAATGCCTCAGGTATGTTTATATTAACTCTTGTGTTCATTTTACATCAACTTAGTGTATTATTGATGTATAGTAAGTGCATATTATATTTAAATGCTTCTATTTTTTGACAAAAACTTCCTCACAACAGCATTGTCACTTGAAAGTGGTTAAAAACCGAAAGATTTATATACTAGTAATTAACGAAATACTATATATTTGTCTTTTAGATATAACTATGGCCTATAGCAGGGATATAAATGGATGAATTATCAGATCTTATACCCTATGCAGCTCTTCTAGGTGCTGCTATACTTGCAAACTATATTGCTAACAGAACAACACCTGATTCTAAATCTAGCTCTACAACCAAACTTTCTCAATCTTCTTCTGGAACTCCTAATTATTCTTCTGCTGAATCATTAAAACAAGCACTAGCTGAAAGATCAGATACTGCAAAAAGACTTGCAGGAGTAACTGATAATCCAGTTTATGATCTTCAAGATGAAGCACCACACGCAGAAATTTATGAGCCTCAAGTTGAAGCACTACACGCAGAAATAGAATGTCCTGGTTTTCATGCTGAAATTTATGTTATAGGACCAATTCTTGTTGATCCTTCCCAGATGACACCAGAACTTCTTAATCAATTTTTACCTCCATCAATGGGAGATTATCGTCCAGATCCTTTAAGAAATATAATTGATATTACTCCAGCTAATTCTACAGAAAATGGTTATAGTAACAATCAAATTCCAGAACCACCTGGAATTCAAAGATTATTAAAAAAGCCAACTGAAGAAGATTAATTAGATTAAGATAAATAAATCTATTTCTTACTCAACTCTAAAAGCTCTTCATATTTAATCTTTCCGGTGTATAAGGCCATTCCAAGCACACTATTTACTCCAATCTCTTCCAACTGCTTAATTTCTTCAATAGAACTTATTCCGCCAGCAGCAGTTATTTCATTATCAGTCAATTCCTTAAGCTCTTTTAATGTTTCAATATCTGTGCCTTGCATCATACCTTCTTTGTCAACATAAGTATACAAAAACTCTGAGCAATATTCTTCAAGTTCCTTAACAATTTCCTTTGCATCTAATCCCGTTGACTCAGTCCAGCCTTTAATAACAACTTTTCCAGCTTTTGAGTCTATTGCAATAATTATTTTATCTTTTCCAATAGTTTCCTTTAATTCATTAAGGAATTCCTTATCAATCCCGCCATTCTGAAATGCCCTTGAACCAATAATGACTTTCTTAACACCTGCATCTACATATTCCTGAGCAACACTAATCTCACGAACTCCGCCACCAACTCTTATTTCGTTTTCCTTGGCTAAGTCTTTTACAATATCCTTATTATTCCCTCTGCCAAGTGCAGCATCTAAATCAATTACATTTATTGGCCCTATTTGGCTGAACCTGAAAGCCAATCCTTTAACATCATCTAATTCTATCTTTTTATTGTCAGGATTACCCTGAACTAATTGTACTGCGTTTCCATCCATTAAATCTATGCTGGGTATTATCATTTTATTATATCTCCACTTTTTTGCAGAGACTCGCTTTGCTCGGGCACTGTCGGGCTCGTCTGTTGCAAATATTATCTCATAAACGGCCATCCCCGTAGGGGGCTTCCCCCTGGCCTCATTTCATTTTGTTTTTTCAGTATCCTCGCAAATTGACAGTGCCGCACTCTGCAAAAAAGCAATTCAATATCTGAACAACCATGTATCTCCTGTTTGTGATCTTATTGGTTTCGTAGGGGTTTTTAATTTTTCCTCTTTTGCTTCTTCGGTCTTTATGAATTCTTCTTCCTCAGCTATGAAATCATTGGAAATCATTTTTAGACCGATTATCTTGTCCTCTGAAAACCTAAGCAGTCTTATTTCTGCATCTGTATTGTTTTTATTCTTCTTTAGATTCTCAATCTCATTTTCTAAAGCATTCAGGTGATTGTAAGGAACAAATAGATGCTTTCTAAAATGCTCAACATCCTTTTCAATCTCACCAAGTTTTGCCATGATCTTGTTTTTTTCTTTAGGAGTATATATCTTCTTATCCTCTTCAATCAATACACTCAAATCTTCTTTAAGATCATGATATATGTAATCCTTTAGATAGATGTAAACAGTGGAAAGTCTTCTTAGAACATGAAGATAAGGATTACTATAGTATTTTTCCTTCATTATTCTTATCTCATCAAGATTTTCCTCAAGTCTTCCCATTGTAATAGCTATTTTTTCTGTTCTCTCATCCAAAGTCAGATTAAGATAAAAGTAATAGGCCATAAGCAAAAATGCAGGTATAAGCAAAAATGAAAACAGCATGATAATTCGAATGCTATCAATCATGAATATAATAAAAATAAAAGCTGCTAAACATAGAATCATACCTATCAAAAGATGATGATTGCCAATTTTTACCCTTACTCTTGTCTTCATCTTATATCCAGCAATTGATTAACTGCATTTTTTTCCTTAAGCAACAAAAACCTGCTTTTCTTTGCATTCTCTATCTGCTTTTTATTAACATAACCCCACAATGGCAAGCAACATTTTATTCCAAGGTTTTTTGCCTTAAGCAAATGAGTCACTTGATCATCAATAAAAATTATGTCTTTATAAGCAGATCCTGTTTTTGCTTTTATCTTTTTTATTTGTTCAGCCTTATTTTTGCCATTTTTTGCATCATAAATGCAGTGAGGATGAATTGATATTTTGCTCTTCTTCAAAACCTTAACAACTGTATCAGTTGTGTTTTTGGTTGAAACATAAATATCAAAATATTTTTCCAATTCAGGCAGTTTTTCCCCAAACTCGAACAGTGGAGTAAGACTTGCCCATTGATTAAAATGATTTTTTATGAAATCTCTTCTGGTTTTTCTAAATGCCTGGTGTAATTTCTTATCATGAGGAACTTTTTTCTTATACTCCTTGAATTCCTCAAAATTTCTGATGTTAATATTACTATTAATTATCTTAATCATAACTAACCAATCATGGCCTTCCTCAAGGTAATTCCTTAATTTGATCAGCTTATTTTTTATTTTCTGGTTTTTATTGAGATTCTTTATATAATTCTTGAAACTTAATTCTTTATTACTAAAAACACCATTTGCAAAAAACTTATTATATGTGATCTGCGCTGTCAAAAATCCCTCATATCTGCTGTCTGCAATAACCCCATCAAAATCCAGCACAAGTACTCTCTTTCTCATTTTGACTTACATCACTCTCTTACAGGAATCTTTTTTCCCTTGAGGTAATCTTTAACTTGCTTGACAGTAAGTTCTTTATAGTGGAATACTGAAGCTGCCAAAGCTGCATCTGCATTTCCTTCTTTAAAGGCTTCTGCAAAATGTTCCTTATTCCCGACACCACCTGAAGCAATTATTGGTATTCCTACAGCATCACTTATTGCTTTTGTAAGATCAAGCTCAAATCCATCCTTTGTGCCGTCTCTGTCCATTGATGTGAGCAATATCTCTCCAGCACCAAGTTTCTCAACCTTTTTTGCCCACTCTACTGCATCAATTCCAGTAGGAGTTCTACCACCATGAGTATAAACTTCCCACTTCCCTTCTGCAATTTTCTTTGCATCTATTGCAACTACAATACATTGACTGCCAAACTTTTCTGCACCTTCCTTAATTAGTTCTGGCCGTTCAACTGCAGCAGTATTAACTGCAACTTTATCTGCCCCAGCATTCAACATTTTTCTCATATCATCTGTGTTTCTGATTCCGCCACCTACAATGAATGGAATAAATACCTGCTGCGCAACTGCCTTAACTACATCAACCATTATGTCACGTTGTTCATGGCTTGCAGTTATATCTAAGAAAACCAATTCATCAGCATTCTGCTTATCATATTCCTTTGCAAGCTCTACAGGATCACCCGCATCTCTAATATTGACAAATTTTGTTCCTTTGACTACTCTGCCTTTGTCAACATCCATACAGGGAATAATTCTTTTTGCTAGCATTTTATTATCTCTCTAATTATTTCTGTCAAATTCTTTTTTATTATCCTTTTTATTTTTCATCAATTATATTAATTATATTTATTAAATCATCAATTTTTGTATCAGCATTAATTTTATAACCAATTGTAAAAATATTTGCACTTTTTCCTGCTTGAACATCAAAAATGGTATCTCCGATAAAAACTGCTTCTTCTTTTGAAACATTAAGCAATTCCAAAACTTTATTTAAAGGCTCTGGATCTGGTTTGGCATTACTTACCTCATCTCCCCCGACAATTACTTCAAAATAATCCCTTATTTCTTTTGCTTTTAGTATTTTTTCTGTCACATCCCTCATTGCATTTGTGACTATAGCTAATTTAATTCCTTTTTCATTAAGAGTATTAAGTGTTTCTTTTGCATTATCTATTAGTCTAACTTCTGTTATGAAATCTGGAAATTTTTCACTGTAAGCTTTGCCAACTTCTTCAGCTGTTTTACCCTGCATTAGTTCTTTGGCATCTGTTTCAATTGATTGGCCAAATGTTTTCTTGAATTTTTCTTCTGATATTGACCCAAACCCAAAATTTTCTGAGGTATAATTTATTGTTTTATACCATGCATAAAATGAATCAGTAAGTACACCATCCATATCAAAAATTACTGCTTTTATCATTTTATAGCTCAATAAAATTTCTTAGTAATCTTAATCCTACTTTACCAGACTTTTCAGGGTGAAATTGAACAGCATAAATATTATTTTTTTCAATCCCCGAAACAAACTCCCCACCATAATCAGTTGTAGTCAGGATTATGTCTTTATCCTCTGGAACAACATAATATGAATGCACAAAATAAAAATAACCTTTATCAATTCCATCGAATAATTTTGATTCTTTCTTAATATTGATATTATTCCATCCAATCTGCGGTATTTTGAGTTTGTCAGAATTGAATTTAACAACTTTTCCCTTGAATATTCCTAAACCTAGTTCAGAACTTTCCTGGCTTTTTTCAAAGAGAATTTGCAAACCCAAACAAATTCCAAGATATGACTTCCCAGACTCAATTGCCTGCTTTATCGGCTCAATAAGATTCTTTTGTTTGAGCTGTTTCATTGTATCTCCAAAATTACCCACACCAGGCAGAATAATTTTGTCAGCTTCAAGAATATCTTCTGGTTTGTCTGTTATAATATTCTCCACTTTAAGAAAATCTAATGCCTTACTAACTGACTTTAAGTTGCCAGCACCGTAATCTACAATAGCTACTTTCATTCATCTTTACCCTAAATCTTCCCTTTTGTACTTGGAATCTTTCCTTTCTGCCGAGGATCTGTGCTGCAAGCCATTTTCATTGCTTTTGCTAATGCCTTGAACATTGCCTCTATCATATGATGTGCATCTCGGCCATAAGGTATGTGCAAATGAACATTTACTCTTGCATTATCTACAAACCCTTCAAAAAAACTTGGCAAAGTATCTAGTTCTAATTCACCTAATTTTTTCTTTTTTATCTTGACATCATAACCCAAAAAAGGCCTATTAGCTATGTCAACTGCGGCAATAGCTAATGCCTCATCCATTGGAAAAACAAAATATCCTGTTCTATTTATTCCTTTTTTGTTTCCTAAAGCATTAGCAAACGCCTCCCCAATTACAATGCCTAAATCCTCAACTAAGTGATGCTGGTCAACATGTAAGTCTCCTTTTGCCTGGATTTCAAGATCAAACAATCCATGTTTTGCAAAAGTCTCCAGCATATGATCCAGAAATCCTATTCCTGTTGAAATTTTGTACTTTCCCTTGCCATCAATATTTAGCTTGATCTTAATGCTGGTTTCATTTGTTTTTCTCTCGATTTTAGAGGTTCTTTTTTGTTTCATACTAATCCCTCTTCAAGTTTATCCATACTTTCAATTATTTTTTTGGCACCTTTACTTTTTAATGCTCTAGTTGATTTTTTTGGATCTGTTCCTGGCGCAATAACACCCAAAAAATCTACTTTTGCAGTTTTTGCAGCTGCAGCATCATCGATATTGTCTCCCACATAAACTGCTTCTGTAACTTTTAATTTTTCCATTGCTTTCACTAAACCTTCAGGATCTGGTTTTGGATTAACAACATCATCCCTGGTTATTATTGCATCAAAATACTGCGACAAACCAAACATTTCCAAAGCGTATTTAGCTTCCATTCTGTTTCTGCCGGTAACAATGCCTAGCTTAAATCTTGTTCTGAGTTTTTTTAGTCTGTCCTCGGTTATTAGCGGCTTCTCATTTCTTACAAATCCGCAGAAGTTCCTGCCAAGATAATACTCCTGAAACTTCTTTACTACATTATCCCTTTCTATAAAGCGTTCCTCCTTCTCAAGAATTCCCTCAACAGCATCATAATCATCATTATATCCTGGCTTGTTTTTTATCTCTTCTACTACTTCCATTTCTATTAGTCTCCCTAAGAAAAATTCTGCTGTTTTCTTTATACTCTCCCTATATGACTCTCTCACATCAACGAGAACTCCATCCATGTCAAATATTAAGCCTTTCTTTTTTCCTTCTTTTATTGATTCAAGTATTGCAATGAGTTGTTTTGTCTGTGCTTTTGTACCAACAGTAATTCTAAGACAACCTTCCAGCATAACATCATTTGTTCTGCTTCTGACAAGTATTCCATTTGCCTTAAGTTTTTTCTCGGTTTTATCACAGTCCTTGCCAAAATTAGCCAATACAAAGTTGGCTGCACTATTCCAATAGTCGATGCCTTTGCTTTCCAGGAATTCATACAAAAGTTCTTTTGAGACCCTGACTTCATCTGCATAATTCTCAACATACTGGATATCCTGAAGAGTTGCTACTGCTGCAATTACTGCTACCCTGTTTACACTGTATGGAGAGAGAACTTTTTCCATGTTCTCTATGTTTACAGATGCTGAAACCAAAAACCCTACTCTTAACCCTGCTAAACCAAATGCTTTTGAAAATGTTCTTGCTATTATCAGGTTATCATAATTTTTTATTAAATCAATTGCAGTTTGTTTAGAAAAAGGATAATATGCTTCATCAATGAAAACAAGTGCTTTTTTTGCTTTTTTGAGAATTTTTTCTATATCCTCCCTTTTAATTGATGTTCCAGTTGGATTATTTGGATTGACCAACACAACTATCTTTGTTTTTGAGTTCAGTGATTTTAATACATTCTCGGTAGGGAAATTCAAGTTATCATCATAATTAATTTTATTTACCTTTGCTCCTACAGCTGTGGCATAAATATCAATCATGTCAAAAGTTGGAACAGGCAACACTATTTCATCCCCTTCCTCTAAATAAGTATCCATAATCAGCTTTATTGCCTCATCACTGCCGTTTGTTGCTAACACTTCATTTTGTTTAACTTTAGCAAATTTTGCAAGCTGCTTAATAAAGTCATTATATTCAGGATAAGTGGCTATTTCTTCTGCAGATATATTTTGTATAGCTTCAATTACTTTGGGGCTGGCACCTATAGTGCTCTCATTGAAATCAAGCCGCATATATTTTTCTCTCTCTTCTTTTGGAGGGACATAAGACCTCATTTTTTGTACTGTTCTCTTTGGTTTTATCATGGTTATCTCCTTATTTTATCTCTATTTTTTGAATCTTATTTTGGCAGAGTTTGAGTGCGCTATTAGGCCTTCTGCTTCTGCTATAGTTGTTATTGTTTTTTCTAAAGCTTTTAAGCCTGGCTTGCTTAGTTTTTGTATTGTTGGTGTTTTTATGAAATCCACAATACTTAGCCCTGCTCTTGCTTTTGCAAATCCGCCTGTTGGCAGTACATGGTTTGGTCCAGAAGCATAGTCTCCTGCTGCCTCTACACTGTAACTGCCGACAAAGACTGCACCTGCATTATTTATCCTTTTCAATATTTTCTTCTGAGTATTTTCATCATCAATCATTATCTCCAAGTGTTCTGGTGCAATATTATTTGAGATTTTAACAGATTCATCAATATCCTTAGTAAGTATAATTATTCCATTATTCTTTAGAGCAGTACCTGCAATTCTTTTTGTTGATAGATTAGCTAATTGTTTCTTTAATTCCTTATTTACCTTTCCAGGGATTTCCTTTGCAGGAGTTATTAATATTGACGCTGAAACTTCATCATGCTCTGCTTGGCTTAACATATCTGCTGCAATAAATTCAGGATCTGAGTTTTTGTCTGCTATTATTAATATTTCACTCGGTCCTGCAATAAAATCCACACCAACATCCCCATAGACTAGTTTTTTTGCTGCTGTTACAAAAACATTTCCAGGACCGACAATCTTATTTGTTTTCGGAATAGTTTCCGTACCATAAGCCATTGCTGCTATTGCCTGGGCTCCTCCAATTTGGAATACTTTGCTAACTCCAGCAATATCTGCTGCTGCTAGTATTTCATCTACTGGATTAGGCGTGCATATTATGATATTTTTTACTCCTGCCACTTTTGCTGGCAAAGCATTCATTAACACAGATGAAATTAAAGGATATTTGCCCCCAGGAACATAACAACCAACACTCTCAAGAGGCCTGACAATAATTCCTGCTTTTACTCCTGGTGAGATTTCTTTCATCCACTCTTTCGGCATCTGCAGTTCGTGGTATTTTTCAATATTTTTTGCAGCTTGCTTTAGTGCAGTTATTATTTTCTTATCTACTTTCTTATAAGCTGCTTTAATTTTACTTCTGGAAATTTCAATCTTGGTGAGAGAAATTTTGTCAAACTTCTTTGCATATTTCTTTAATGCCTTGTCTTTGTTCTTTTTGACATCATTGATTATAGGTTGAACTATCTTGATTGCACTAGTTAAATCAGATTTTCTTTCTTTGAGAGCTTCAATCTCTTTGTTGTTGTCTGATTTTATTGTTTTAATCATCTTCATTTCCTTCTATTCTTCAGTTCTTCCTCAACTTCTTCTAATTTAACTCCATTATTATTCAACAAAACCAATAAATGATACAATAAATCTCCCGCCTCGTAAATTACTTGTTTCTTGTCATTGTCTTTTGATGCTTCTATCACTTCAAAACTTTCCTCACTAACTTTTCTTTCAGACAAACTCTTATCTTCAAGTAATTTGTTTGTGTATGATCCTTCTTTTGGATTTTGTTTTCTGTCTTCAATGACTTTTTCTAATTCGGTTAGTATTTCCATTTCTTTCACCATAAACTGTCAATTAAGTCATGGGGTCAATTGTTCTATATTAAGAATCAATATTCCTGTTGCTCCCAATTTCTTAAGTTTCTCAACAATATTTGCTGTGTCTTTTTCATCCACCACTGCTTGGACTGCAAAAAGATCATCTGTCCCCATTAATGGCATTATTGTTGGGCTGCTTAAGCCTGGAATGATTGTTTTTACTTTGCCCATTGATTTTTTCGGTATATTAGCCATCAAATATTTCTTTTCGTCTGCAAAAAGCACTGAGTCCAATGCTGTTTTTACTCTGTTAACATCATCCTTTTTCTTTTTCATTGAATCTTTGTTTGCAAATAAACAAGCAGTTGACTCCATTATTGTCTGGACTGGAGCTAAATCATTTATCTTCAGTGTTTCCCCTGAACTGCTTAAGTCGACAATTGCATCAGCTATACCTAACTTAGGGGCTAGTTCTACTGCTCCTGACATCTCAATAATCTCTGCTTTTACTTTATTCAAATCAAGAAAAGTTTTGGTTATATTCGGAAAAGAAGTTGCTATTCTGGAATTTTTTATCTTTTTTAATTCTGCAATTGTTTTTATCTTCTTTGTTTTTGGTGCAGCTAAAACTAATTCGCACCCGCCATAATCTAAATCAAGCAGCTTTCTTGCATCAGATTTCTTTTCAAAAACAACATCCAATCCTGTAATTCCCATATCAACTGTACCTTTTGATAAAAACTCAGGAATATCTCTAGCTCTGGCAAATATTATCTCCATGTCATAATTTTTTACTCTAGAAGATAATCTTCTAGTAACGTTATTGAATTTAAAACCTGCCCTGTTTAGTATGGCAACAGTCTTATCTGATAATCTCCCTTTGTTTGGTACTGCTAATTTAATCATTTTTATACACCTCTTCTGGTTTGTAAGTTTTTTCAGCAATTGTTTTTAATTCTCCATTTTCTAATTTTCTAAAGAAACAACTTTTATATCCTTCATGACAGCATCCAGGACCTTTTTGCTTGACTTTGACTAATACTGTGTCTTCATCACAATCTACTAAAATTTCCTTAACTTCCTGTGTATTGCCAGACTGCTCTCCTTTCTGCCATAATCTCTGCTTAGACCTGCTATAGAACCAAGTTTTTCCAGATTCTAGAGTTTTATCTAAAGCTTCCTGATTCATAAAGCCAAGCATGAGCACTTCATCTGTGTCTATATCCTGTATAACGGCTGGAATTAAGCCATTCAGCTTGTCATAGTTGATTTTAACCATTTCCCCACCTCCATCAGAGGGTATTTTGTTTTTTTAAATATTGTGTAAGCCTTTTCGCTACTTTCAGAGACTAAAACGCCCGAATTTAGTGTTAATTTAAAAATAAAAATGATTTAATGGTTTTTAAGGTAAATGACAGAGAATTCTCTAATGACAATGAAAACCTGAAGAAGTACGGGCAGAGTTCTGGCTAATAAAGACTAGATCGACTTTGCTAACAGTGAAAACAATCAACTCTTGCCATTTGTATCAAATAATAAGATGCTATAAAGGTATTTAAGAGTTTGGATTTCAAACTTAGCAGGGGTTACTAAAAATTACTTTATGATATTAAGAATTCAACAAAGCAAACGCCTATAAAGCATAAATATTCAATTTAATGTATATATGGCGTTATGTGCAATCAGATTTTCACCCGAATTTTATTGGATATTGCTTGAAAAGCAAGCATTATGCTTTTGGAGGCCGGCAAATAGTTTAACTATTCGTATAAATATCCGAAAATTTTATAAATGCTTTATTTTCCCCCCTAAAATAAGAAAATTAATATGTGATATTTCATGGATGAGAACGAAATTAGCAAAACGCCTTGGATTCATGGCATTATAGATACTCTTACGGGAGCTAAACTTATATTAAATTCATCTATAGAGGGAAGAAACCGTCTAGCCCTTATACTGTTGGATAGTGGCTTAGAAATCGGTTTTAAAGATTACCTTACCTATATAGAAGGTATAAAAAAAATTGATCCGAATGCCTTAAGAAATAGGGAAGCTTTACACAAAATTGTTAAGAAAAAAACCAATTTTCCTAAGTCAATTTGGGAAAGCATAGATTATTTTTACGTAATTCGTTGTGGTCTTTATCATGAAGATTCCGGAAAGACTATTACTAATAAAGGGATCCTAGACTTTTTTAATTTACTTATACATATTTTTGATACTTTATTCTCTATTAGTTGTCAAGAAATGATAAAAGAGCCTAAAAGTCTTATGAAAACGGAAGAAAAAAGGAGGATTAAAATTAATCAGCTAAATAGCCTTAAAGATGTTATAATTACTGCAATAGCAACTTCACAATGTAAAGATTCTAGAGAAATTGTAAATTGTATTAAGAAGATGGGATCTAAGAAAGATTTTACAGCCTCAAAAGTTACAACTTACATGAGGACTTACTCTCACTTATTCTATTTTGATGAAACTAAGAGATATTGGACCCTTACAGATGAAGGTCAAGATATATTTTATGAACTATTAAATATATATGGAGGATGATATTATGGAAAAAGAAAAAACAAAAATATGTATGAAAGTGGAGTTGCCTGCTTTCACAGCAGAGTTGGAAACCTTTGCTGAGAAAGGTGCTATTGAAGATAAAATGATAGAACTCTTAGACGCAATAGAAAAATCAAGAAATAAAATTGAAAAGATTTTTGGCAAGGTAGCAAAGAAAGCAGATGTATCAGAACCAAGTTCAACTCAGAGTAAGCCTCAACACCCTTATGAGCATATGAGCGAACCTGTTACAAACATTTCTAGAAAATTAGGGATATCTGCAGAGAAATTAATAGGGTCTAGCGTTTTTGGTTTCAAGGATGATAAACCACAACTATTTGATTCTACAAAGTTTAAAAGTTCTAATACAGCAACAAGATGCTTGATATATTTATTTGAAATTGGTTTATCAAAGACTAGCATAAGCTTAGAAGAATTAAAAGAATCTTATTCTTTGAGTAAAATCAAAGGAAGAAGTGTGTCTCAGATTGTAAATGATCTTGTCAAGACAAGTCAGATTGATGTGGGTAGATATAAAAAATCTAAGGAGATAGTTTTGACAGCTAAAGGTCAAACCGATGCTGAGAATGAATTAAAGTTTATCTTGACTGAATAAACTATCACTTTTGTTTTTGCCGGCCTCCAGTTTAGGTGAAAATCTGATTTCTCCGGTTTTTGCTTCGCAAAAATCCTCGACCCTCACAGGTTCGGGAAACCTAACTTTGTTAGGCACAATAAATTTTCTGTCTTGAATTAATTAATCAATTCCTACTTCTTAACTTAGACAATAAATGTAGAATTTCTATATACAACCATATTAATGTTACCATTAAACCAAATGAAGCATACCATTCCATGTATTTTGGTGCACCTTTTTCTGCTCCGTCTTCAATGAAATCAAAGTCAAGAACTAAATTCAGTGAAGCAATGATTACAACAAAAACACTAAAGCCTATTCCAACCCAGCCGCTACCATGAATTAAAGGTATTTGTGTACCGAAAAAACCAAGCACCATACTAATTATATAAACTAATGCTATCCCTCCTGTTGCTGCTACAATTCCAAGCTTAAAATTTTCTGTTGGTTTGATTAATCTTGATTTGTATGCAAATAACAGACTAAATAATATACCAAAAGTCAAGAGTACTGCTTGGATTACTATTCCTGGAAACATTGCCTCAAAAAACGAAGATAATGCTCCAAGCATTGCACCTTCAACTAATGCATAGATTGGTGCAGTAACTGGCGACCATTCTCTTTTAAATACTGTGATTATAGCTACTATTAAACCAATTATTGCTGCAGGAAAAATAAGCATAATTCCTAAAGTAGAACCCCAAGTCAAAGATGCTGTGAAAAGAAGAAGTATAAGCAGGATCATTGTTTTATTGACAGTGCCGTTTAGAGTCATCCTTTCATGTGGATGATGTGATATGTGCGCGAAGGTGTTTTTGTTTAAAGCTGGGTTAGCAGATCTCATTTTGTTCTTTAGAGCGCGTCTATTTAAATTTATTTTGGTTAATGCTTACCTTTATTCCTGCCTCTGGCTTCTACTTTCTTCAATCTATCAATTATTTTACCAGAGAACTTGTAATCACCATAGCCTTTTAGAACATGATCAAATGCTTCTTCAAATATGTTATGATGTTTTGATTCTAATGCTTGCTTTAGTAAATGTAAATCTACTGCTTTGTCTTCATCTCTTGAAGAGAAAAAGCTCAAGCCAAAATCAATAAAATAAATTCCTTTTTTGGGATCTTCATGCAAAATCATATTTGATGTTGTTAAATCACCATGAACAATGTCATTGTCATGCAATTTTGCAACTAGTTTGCCAATTTCTTTAGATAACTTTCTAAAAATCTTTTTTTCTTTTTCTACTTTACCTAAAGAATCTCTTAATTTATCTCCGTGAATATGATCCATTGTAATTTTCATTTCAACATCACAAACATCATGCAACTTAGGACCGGGAAAATTTAGTGAAGAAAGTTTCTCAATTACTTTGGCTTCGCGCCTAGTCCTGGATTTTCTTAGTTTATCATCTATATCCGGATGACGATAAGTTTTCTTTGTCCTGTGCTTTACTACTTTTTTCTTATCTGAATGGATTGTAGCTTCTGCACCTTGAGATATCTTTTTCATAGAAAACAAGGATAATTAGGAGTTATAAAAAGGTTTTGATATTAATATTAAGAAAATCTCTGACTCAAAATTCTATCTACAGCATCAACTGCTTGAATATCTTTTGGTGCTGGTTGAAAACGATCAGTAACTATATTGTATTTAGGAGTGCAATAAGGAGCTATATTACAAGAACCACATCTTGTTGCATCTAAGTCAGGATATCCTCTAATAAGATCGCCTGAATTTTGATTACGACAATATTGTTCCATGCCTTTTTTTAAATTATAATCTGATGTCATTTTATTAGTGTCTTTTATTCAGAAGTTTTCAATCCGTTTAAAAGTATTTACCAACAGGATAACATATTTAGAAATAGCTATTGTGGGTAATAGTATATTACAGAATTTATTTTGCTTCAGCAGCTTTAGGAGCTTCAGCTTGAGGTTCAACTTTTGCAGGAGCTTCTTTAACTTCTAATGGTTTTTGTTCTTCAGACTTTTCTCCTTCAACTACTTCTTTTTTCTCAGAAGGAGAAGCTTCATCTAATACAACTAACATCCTGATATCACAGATTCTCAAAGGATATACTTTACTCAAAATCTGCTTCAGATGTTTCTGGAATTTATTTGATACAATATCCTGAGCTAATTCATCAAGTGTTATAGTGTTAACAACATCATCAATAATAGCTAAAACCTCTTTACGCAATGATCTTAATCTTAAACCTGTTGTGTTTGATCTTGTGAGAAGCAAAGGCTTTATTCTTACACTTCTGCCATCCTTTGTTTGACAGATCACAGACTGATCTATCCTATCTTTGCCTCTTCTAACAATCCTTTTCAGGTTGCTAGAGCCCATTTCATATTTTTTGAGCTCTGTTTGGGCTTTATCAGCAGCTAATCTTATAATCTTAAATGTGACACTTATATTCTGCTTTTTCATATCGCCAGTCAGATTCATTAAATTAACCTTTACAGTCCTACCCAGCAAACTAGAAGCTTCTAAAGCCGGTGTTTCACCTAAAAAAGACTCATTAAAGATCTTTGGAGCTATAAGCTTATACCAACGCTTTCTTTTCCAATTAGAGACTGTAGTCTTCTTTGTTACCTTTTTAGCCATGTTATTTAACCTTTCTTACTCAATATTTATATATTTTGCAGTAAAATGGACCATTTAAATAGTTTACTGATGCTCACAGTCAATAATAAGTCAATTCCTGAATATTCTAAGCATCATTCCCTTTTTCTAGATCAATAGATCAATTAACCAATTAAAAGTTCTCTACAAAGCCATACTCAACAAAATTTAAATAATCAAGCTTATAAATGCAACCTAATGGTATCAAATCTAAGAAAACATGAGATTATTGGATTGATTATGCTATTTTTAGCTGGCACTTGTTTTGGAGCTGGCATTTACATTACTTTTTACATGGCTAATTTCTATGGAGAACTCAATCAGATATTAAGAGGAGGAGGCTTTGTAATATTTCCCTTGTTTTTTGGTGTTGGCTCTGTTTTATGGGCTTTAGGCAAAATTGAACTAAAATATGTCACACCAGGAAAAAAACTATAATAAAATAACAGGTGTAATAATGAACATCAAAGAATTCAAGAAAAGCGAACTTGCACAAGAAGAAAGAATAGCAAGAGAGCTTGAAAGACTTGAAGAAATAGAATATGGCCTAAAAGAACTAATTCACGGATTATTAATGGGCTTAATCTTAGGTTTTATTTTAGCAATCATAATTCTAAAATAATCAAAAGTAAATTATAATAAAAGTCAAATTCAATGGCCTGATGATAAATGGACAATAGCCTTATAAAAAAAATAGGTTTTGGCATTGAAGAAGTTCTCTTGTTTGCTGTTATTATCTGGGGAATTGCTGAATTCCTAGGAATGCTCACACCATGGCTTAATTTTCTGCAAAAAGCTCTATCTATTACTGCTTTCACATATCTTCTCTATAAAGTAAGATTGACAAGAATATTTTTTGGTGAAGATAATAGAATAACTGATTCATTTATTGTCATTTCTTTTCTGCTTCTATCAATAAACAAACTCATAGGGTTTGTATATGTAGCAATAAAACACACTGGTGGTTTTGATTATGAACTGATACTTGAGAAAGGAATTATAGAAAAATGCACTTCTTCGCTGCAGTGTTTCTATAAGAGCATACTTGACAATGTAGTTTTAATTGAAAACTATGCAATAATGATTGGGATTTTTATTTTATTTGCTGTATCAATATATTATCTTCTAAGAAATATTGATATAAAATCACCTTCTCTTTTATCTGCTCTTGGAGAAACCGGAGAACCAGAAACAAATATTTTAACAAGGTTATGGAGATTCTTTATCATATTCTTTGTTCTTAATGCTTTTGCAGTTATTGTAGTAAGCTTAGCAATAGAATGGCTGGCCATATCAATTGATTCCACAATTCTGGTGCTAATTATTCTGGCATATCTTTTTGTTATTGTTAAACAAGGCAAAAAATTCCATGCAGATACTCTTCTTTATAGAATGAGCTCTTCCACAGAAGAAGCATATGAAAAATTCGTCGAGCTTTTCCACTCAAAAAAAGGATTAATGATTGCTTTGTCTGGATTGCTGGTTCTGCACATAGTCACAGATGTTGGAAATTTCATTATTCCAACTACACTAAACATTGAAAGTTTATATATAGAACAGCTGCCTGAAAAATTACATGAACCAATATTTAGTTTACTTGGAGAACAGTTATCTGAAATATCTGGAATGCTAGATAAGATAATAGTTGTTGCTCTTTACTTGCTGAATCTCGTCGGAATTCTGTTTATAATGCTCCTGCCAGGTTATTTCTGGTATAAAATAAGAAAGGATGAGAAAATAGACATTCCCAGCTATATAGACAGTGTATTTTTTACTGCAGTTGCAGCATTTTCTTTAACTCCAATCTATAAGTTAACAACAATTACATCACAAAACTTAAGAGGTGTTGACATACAAACAATGCCAATTGATACTACTTACTTGCACACTGCAATAATAATCTGTCTTGCTGTTCTGGTTATTTCATATTTAGCAGCAAAATTCCTCGGAGAGCTTGAAAACTATTTTATGGCAATAATAAGTTTTAGTGTTTTTGGACTTTATATTGGACTGTTTTTCTACAGCTACTCAACTCACTTAATATCTGGAACAGTAAGACTTCTTCAAAGCTATCAGATCTGGTCTGGTGCATACATGTTTTTTGTTCTTGTCATAACAATAGTGTTCTATTTCAGCTCTTTTGTGATATTTGCTAAAGAGGTCTATAATGAATTAAAACCTCAGAAAGACACAAAAACAATATAAAAAAGTATAAAACTAGGAAAAAATATATAAAGCAGTAGTTCCGATTTAATTTAAAAAGGGGTGGTTTCAGCTGGAGTTCAGAAAATCAACATTATTTGAAAAGCTTCTGCTTATTATAGGAATAGGCATTACTATTGTAGGATTCTACTTCATAAATCTAATGTATAAGAGAAATCCTGGAGTCAGCTGGGATTTAATTATTTGTATATTCTTATGGTTGCTGCTTATTTTCATTGTAATCCTAACAGACAGCAATGAAAGCATCAAAGAAGAGCTTGGAATCGTGATTAAGGAACAAGTTAAAGAAATCCAAGTATTAAGAGAGATAAATAAAGAACAATTACTTGAAACAAAACTACTCAGAGAAGACCTTAATGGCCATCACCGTAAACTTCAAGAAAGTGCTGCCAAAAAAAAGGCAACAAAGAAGAAAGCCACTAAGAAAGCTCCAAAAAAGACTTCTAGAAAAAAGAAGAGATAGTTGTCAGTGACTTCGATTTTCTACATAGCCCAAAAACAACAAACTTAATAAAAACTTGATTCTGGATTTGTTCTTATGAGAAAACCTATTGTAGCAGGGATGTTTTATGAAGCTGATCCTGAACAGCTGAAAAAACAACTTAAAGAATGCTTTGAGCACAAGCTTGGGCCTGGAGATGTTCCTTTAAGAAAACAATCTGGAAAAATTAAGGCTTTGATAGTACCTCATGCAGGATTTATTTATTCAGGACCTTGTGCAGCTTGGGCATATAAGGAATTAGCAGAATCAGAAATGCCGAATACATTCATCATACTGGGAACTTCTCATATAGGCGCAGATACTGCTGTTATGATGGATGACTGGGAAACTCCTCTTGGCAAGATAAGTTGTGATAAAGAACTTGTTGAAGCAATGGTGCAATCAGGTATAACCCAAAATGCAAAATTCTTTACACAAGAACATTCAATTGAAGTTCAATTGCCATGGCTTCAGTTTATTTATCAGCAAAATAAAGAACATCTAAGTAAACTAAAAATTGTTCCTATGGTCATAGGTGATGATAATTTTGAAACAACTGCAGAAAAGATAAATAAAGCTTTGAAAGCTATAAATAGAAAGAATGTTTGTTTTATAGTAAGCACAGACTTTACTCATTACGGCCCAAATTATGGCTATGTGCCATTTGTTTATAATATCAAAGAAAGCCTCTATAAGATGGACAAAGATGCAATAGAATTCATAACAAAAACAAATCCCCTGGGATTTCTAAAATACTGCAAGAATAATAAATCAACTATCTGCGGTAAATACCCAACTGCACTTCTATTATCATTAATGGAAGGAGAAGCAGATGTTAAATTATTAAATTACTATACTTCTGGAGATATTGTCGGAGATTACGAGAATGCAGTAGGTTATGGTGCTATTGTTTTTAGGTAACTAAAATTACAAATTACTGTTCATCTTTATGATACAAATCAAGAAAAATAAGTTTATCTTCTTTTTTATAATAAATATATGATAATCTATATGGTGTAATATAAACTTCACGAGTTCCTTTTCTAGCAAATTTCATTGGTTTTCCTAATTCAGGATTCTCCATCATCTTAGTTATTTGTTTTTTAACCTTATCCTTCATAGAAGCATCTTTAATTTTAGAGACTAATCTCTTAAAAGAAGGATGAAAAACTACTTTTACCATTTGTCTAGAGCTTTCAAGAAATCCTTAGAGTCCATACTTTTGAACTCGCCTTTTTCATAACTTTTCCATGCTTCTTCAGTTCTTTTGGCAAATTCTAAGTCCTCAGCTAAGTTTATATCCAAGTCACTAGCTTTTTTCATAACCAATTGTTTCTTGTTCTTAATAATAATAAGTTTATCTCCTTCGTGCAAGTCCCCTCTTAGCTCTGCAGGAATCACAACTTGACCTTTTGAGCTTATTTTAGTTATAGCAATATCCATATTTCTAACCAAGTAAGATTAATCTTACCTAGTATATAAACCTTTCGGTTACTTTGGGATAACAAAGAAGAATTAAAAAGAAATTATTTTCCATTTCTATCATAAGTCCTAGGTTTGCGGTCATATCTTTTATTGAATGGGGCTTGTTCTTTTAACTTATTGTCAATAGCAGACACAAAACCATTAAATCTAGATAAATGACTATCTCCCATAACCGAACCATATTTCCCAGCTAAATCAGCAATTGTTTTCTGAACAACTCCTGGTCGAGATGATACATTCAAAACAGGACCTTTATCAAAATCATAAAAACCCACTGCATTTGAATCAACTGCATTATCTAGACCATCATAATCGTTTGTTTTACATTCAACTGTCACAATTCCAGTTTCAAAATCAAAAAAAATTCTTGAAGCATCTGGATGACTGCCTAAATCCAAAACATCCTCGCACCAACCATCAACATTAGTTAATGATCCTCGAGCATCAGAAAACATTACACCCTGATCTTGACCTGCACCCAATGCATCAAAAAGCCTCTTTATTTTCTCTGGTTGGTTATGATAATCTCCATGAATGATCTGTGTTGGCACTCTTGCATTTGGCTCCCAATAAGCAACTCTTGTTAATTTTTCACTATCTTTTCCATAAGTAATGTGCATTCTTGCACCATACCTAGATTTAATCAGCACATCATAGGTTCCCTGATATTTATTATTGAAAACTCCTATTTCAGAAAAACGCATATTTTCCGAATCAGCAGACCCACTCATTTCGGATAATTCCGCTTGAAAATGCACATAATTTCTGATTTCATAAACTTTTGAACCATTAACAAGATTTTCCCAAGAAGTTCCTAAATCCAATGTTTTTTCGAGGCTGCCCGCAATAGACCCCCCACTATTCTTAACATCAGAATCAGCTTTTATATTAACAATATTACAAGAACTCAAATAAGAAGCTAATAATAATGATAATGCAGTAGTTGTTACTTTATTTGTCATTTTAAACACATCTATATTTTAAACAC
This sequence comes from Nanobdellota archaeon, assembly GCA_042571645.1. Classification (GTDB taxonomy): domain Archaea; phylum Nanobdellota; class Nanobdellia; order Woesearchaeales; family JBHPFW01; genus JBHPFW01. The sequence goes on along the minus strand of JBHPFW010000004.1, from coordinate 45,140 downwards.
TAAGAGAAGACCGAGAATTAAAATTAAATTATTAAAAAAAATTAATAATATGTCTGAGCATTTAGACTTTCATCAGATGAAAAATCGCCTTCATCTTCGCCTTCGCCTTTCATCTTTGTGAACAATAGTATCAATCCAACAATCACAAGGATTATGAACAATACTACAATCGCAACCTGAAGACCTTTTACGAATTTACCTGATGCACCAGCAGTAGAATCTCCGCTAATAACAACAGATGTTAATGAAATCTGCTCAAGTATATCTTCGCCAAGCTTTACATCAACACTGAATGTTCTTGTGCCTTCTGCACCCTCTTTAGCAGCAACATAAAGATAAACAGTTTCCTGTCCATTTGGTTCAACTGTTATCAATGTACCAGGAGATGCTCTTACTTCAGCCCAATCCTGAGTTCCCTGAACAGCTATGCCATATGTCTTTGCTGAACTGCCCTGGTTAAGAATTGTCACTGGATAAATTACTCCACCTTCGCCTGCTGTTACTTGCTGTGTTGCAGGTCCTGCAGTAATTACTGTTTTTGGAGTTTGAGTTTGAGGTACTGAAGGAGTTGTTGTAGCTGGTGTTGAAGGAATTGTAGTAGGTATTGCTTCACAAGTCTCATCAGCAACAACCTCTATTGAATGCATCTGAGTTGCGTGATCCTTCTTTCTGTTGTAATCAACTCTTACTTCAACATCATAATTGCCTGGGTCTGCACAATCAGGTATCTTCAAGAAGATTTCCTCTGAACTTTCTGCATCATCTGCATCAATCTCATCAATATAATCAATTGCTTTCACACCAAGCTCTGGAACTGAAATAGAAATCTTTACACTCTCTTCCTCGTTTTTTCCGACATTTTCAACTCTTACAACACCTGTAAGATATCTGCCAGATTTAACTTCATATGCTGGATTTAGAGCAACATCCTCAATTATGATATCGTGCTTCTCAGCTGCAATCTCCATATTGTATCTGTATACTCTCTCTATTCCATTCTTATCTGCCACAATAAGCCTTAGCTTATAATGACCTGTTTCCATGAAGGATGGTAATTCAAGAGTAAAATCCTTTGTATAGATTGTGTTGTTTGTCACATCGAAGGTTTCAGAGGTTTCAGAGACTTCTTCATATTCCTCTCCAGTAACTATGGCAATTATTTCCACATCTTCTAGATCGGCTTCGCCTTGAACCTGCACCATAATATCAAGTTCATTCTTTCTTTTGAACTCTGTTATGGATTCCCCTTCATAACTGATTAGATTGTCATTAATTTTGACTTTTATCACTTTCACAGGAAGTTGTGTTCCTGTTATAGAACCATATTCATCCTCAGCGAGAACGAACTGTGCAAAACTAGCCATTAGAATCACTGCTAAAAGGCTAAAAACGCTCATTTTTCCTTTAATCATCTTGAATTACCTCCGAATGAGTCTTGAGTATAAAATAAAACCTTATTCGACCCCCAAACATCTTTAAATTATGTTGCCATTCAGTAATTACACCTAATATATAAACCTTTCGTTGCAGTTAGCATATTGAAGTGATTAAACAAGTTGACTATTTTTAAGTTATAAATGCTTTTTGATTTTTTCGGGTTTTAACATCCTTAAAATCATATCCTTAAAAAGAAATTTAAATAGCCTCTAAACACTTATTCTCAGATGAAAACGATTATAGGTGCTGGACCAGCAGGAAGCTTTCTGGCTTATTTATTAGCCTCTGAGGGCATTTCTGTTGAGGTTTATGACACAAAGCACAAAATAGGCACTCCAATAAGCTGTACAGGCATTCTCACATCAAGTATTGAGAAGTTTATAAACCTCAAAAACAGCCCTAATAGCTCAAATAGTTCAAAAAGAGGTATTGTAGCTAATAGAATTAAAAAAATAGAGGTATTTAGCCCAAACAACGAAAATGTGGTTTTTAAGCTTAAAAACCCAGACTACATTGTCCATAGAGATAAATTTGACAATTATATTAAAGGACTTGCTCAAGATGCAGGAGCTCAATTCAACTTAGGGTCTAAATTCTTAAAAAACACACAAAATTATATTGAACTGAAAAAGGTTGAAAAAGTTGATAAAAAAAATCCTCATAAAAATAAAATAATAAAAAAATCATACTCACACCTTATTGGCTGTGATGGGGCTTTATCTTCAGTTGCCAGGCACAATAGAGTTTATAAAAAACAAAGAATAATACCTGGATATCAAATACGCACAAACTACCAAACAGACAAAGACACAATAAAAGTCTGGCTTGACCATGGCGAGTTTGCGTGGATTGTGCCTGAATCTGAAAGCATTTCAAGAATAGGCTTAGTCAGCAGAAAGAATGGTTATTCAGAATTCTCTAGATTTCTAAAAGAAAAATGCAGCATAGATCTAAGTATATATAATTCCAAAAGTAACTCCAAAAGGATTTCAAAACAGACTAAAGATCTTTTTCAAGGAGGCCCAATTCCAATATATAATCCAAAACAAAATCTCTATAAGAGAATTGGATCAAAACATAACTCAAAACATGTTTATCTTCTTGGTGATGCTGCTGGACAGGTTAAAGCAACAACATACGGAGGAATAATCCCCTCTTTTAGAGCAGCAAAGTGCCTTTCACAAGCAATAATAAGAAATAAGCCACTTGATTATGAACAGTGTATTAAAAAAGGTGTTGCAAGAGAACTGAATATGTCTCTAAGAATAAGAGCCATGATGAACAAGTTCTCAAAAAAAGATTATGAAAAAATGTTTACTCTCTGCCAAAAACAGAAAACAAAGAATATAATTGAGAATATCGATAGAGATAATATAACAAAGATGGTTCCAAGAATGATTTTTTCCAATCCAAAACTAGCATTATTTGGATTGAAGATGATGATTAAAGGCTTGTTATAGTTATTTAGTATTTAGTTCATATTTATTTTATATATCATACCATACAGGTATTCAGAATTATTATTACTCTTATTCTTCTTCATCACTATAATACTCATCATCACCAGAGAAAACTCTTTGAATTTTTTCCTTAGAGTCTCCCATAATTCCCACATCAATTAGATTCATTTGATTCATTTCCAACATAAGATATATCTGATTCAGATGTTTCATTATCTATCACATTATCAGAATCTTCTAAATCATCTTCTGAATCATTGGATTCATTTAATTCTGTGGTTTCAGTATCTGCAATGATTCCATCACTCTCTGACTCACTATCTGTTTCATTACTTGCTGTTTCTTCTTCCAGTTCAACCAATTCAATTTCATTATCAGATTCTGTATCTGAGTCTTCTTCTATTTCCTCTATAATGGGTTTTTCTATTCCTTCCCAATTAACTTTCCAAACAATTATCTTTTCTCCGTTTATTGCTTGCTTTTCTGAAATAGGTTCAAAATGTTTTGTGGCAGCCCCATTAAAATAAAACAACCTTGCAAATAAGGATTTAGCTAATAAAGGATGAGCACCTAAACAACCATAACTCCCATCAGAACCTTGCATAACAACAAAATCATAATCAAAAGTTGTTCCATTTGATTTATACTCAAATAATTCATTATTCTTAATTATTATGACTGCTGAAGGTTTACCTTCTGATTCACCAACAACCACACCAGATTGCCTATCTCTTCCAACAAATTTCAATTTAGATTCAGAAGGTGCTGATAAATTTATTTCAATGCTGTCCAAATTTACAGACTGTCTTGAATCTCTGCTGATCTGGGTATTGTGCCTGCAGATCAAGGTCTCATTATCACTTTCTAAATTGCATGGTCTCAAAGTAGCAGATAAGAAATTAGGCCAAGGACTAATCCAAGCATTTGCCTGATCCTCACCAATCAAACCACTCACTTCATAATAAATATCATTTGCCTTTTCTTCGGAATACCCTAATTCATCAACAATTAAATCAATAGCTTCTGCTGCAGTTTTGCCTTTTGTATTCTGCCATATAAATGCTTTAGTAAAATTCCAATTTCCAAAATGGGCCCAGACTCCAGCTTTCCCAACCATATCCTGGCTAGTGATAAAATAATTCTCAGGCGGCTCGCAATGACTTAATTCCAAAATATTATCAATATCTTTATCAGAGATATCCCAATCTTTAAGGATTTCTTTGGCTTCATCTCTATCCACTACAAGTATCTCATTAAAAATTTCAACAGCATCTAAAGGATGCACTTTTAAAGTCTTGAATAAATAATCATAAGCATCATTTGATCCACAGTCAAGCATTCTCAAAATGCCAACTGCCAAATCTTCATTATCAGTAGACAAAACTTTTCCTACCCAATGAGCAGGAGGACTGTTCTGGGAAGCTCCATCAAAAGTGACTGCTCTATCTGCCCAATATTTGAACCAATGCCCATAATCCCACCATGAATTTACTATTGCATCAGGTGCTGCTATGGTATCTATGTTCTGCAAGCTCTCAACCCAGGCATCATTAATCAGTGGAACACGACCGTTTACTGAAGCTTTTGCCTGTGCTGCCATCCCAAAAGCCATGAAACTGCATCCTTGCTCATTGCATTTTGGTATTGGTGAAAAACCAAGCAAAAGCAAAAAGAACAATATGCATATTGCTTTAATACCGCTTATAATTAATCCTTTTTTCGCATCAATCAACTTAGATATCCACTTAACCAAAATCTTGTAAAATGAGCCAAAGAAAATTCCAAGAGCAATACAAAAAGCAGGAGTTGTTAACAGCAAAAACCTCACTCCTTTTGTTGTCATGAAAATTGTTCCTGCAAACCAGATTATCAAAATTATGGCATATTTTATATCTCTAGTTCCATCTTCTTTCTTACGCAAAGTAAACAACACACCCAATAAAGCAAGACCAAAAAAGAAATTTCCGCCAAGATTATTAATCGCGGTTTTGATACTTGCGGGATTTAATTCTGCAACTGTTGTAAAAACATTTGGCCAGTAAGATACCTTAGCTGCATCCTTGATATGTAATCTTCCTAAAGGCCCACTTAATGCATTCTGCAAACTTGAAGGCTCCAAAAAAATGCTAACAAATATTGCTGATGACACAATAAATACTAATCCAAGAATAATAGGGATTTTTAATTTCTCAAATGGTAATTTAAAGCCGCGGCCTTTTTTCTTTTGATGAAACATGTCTTCAATTATTCTGTGCAACAATACAATTCCTAGAGCAGCTAATAACAAATCAAATAAAAACCACCAGCCACCCCAAGTAAAGCTGTAAAGCCCGCAAAATAATCCTGCAATGCTCATAAAAATTAGGCCTTTTTTCAGATTTTCAGCTTCAAAGCCTTCCAGGAAAAATAATACTATCATAACTGGGAAAAATATAGAGTAGACATCTGTATCTGGAGTGAGTGTTCTTGAAAGTAAACTTGGATGAACTGACATTATTAATCCCACAAAGAACCCAGTTAAATCTCCACCAAATCGTCTTCCAATAAAAAATGCTCCCAAAACAGTTAATAATGCAAATGGCAAAGATATGAAAAAGAATGACCTCATAGGAGTTGCTTTAGAATTAAATATGCTCCATATCTTATGGAATATAGCACCAGACCAGGGATGAAGAGAGGGATTATACTTGACTCCTTTTGGTGCCCACATGTGATTATCCCTATAAGTTCCATCTGGTAATTTTTCATCAGCAGGATAACCTTTCTCAACAATATTTTCAACATATCTAATCCAAAAATAAGAATCTAAATCCAAAATATAAGGATCGCCATTTTCATCCTGAAACCTGCTTTTGTAATAATCAGAAGCTTGTTTTATTTGCTGATTTATTTCTTCTTTATGCTCTGATTTTAGTTTTTCAAAATTCTCATTTACAAGTTCACTTCTGCTCTGCGGAGGCAAATTAGGGTATTGTTGATTAATCTGTTTTTCGATGTTTGACTTCATGCCCCCATAAACACTATTTGCAGCCCAAACATCTGTAGCACCCAAATCAGCAGTTTGGACTCTCAAGAATAAAGAAAAAATTAAAGGAATAAGCAAAAGAATCAAAGTTTTGTGTTTGACTAGAAATTTTTTAATGCTTTGGATGTCAATGCTAATTTCATCCTGCTCTTCTTTTTTACTTTTAGAATGAGAGCTTTCCTCTGCTTTATGATGGTGTTCTGTTTTATGTTCCTTATGATGTTCTGCTTTATGATGTTCTTTCTTGTGTTCTGTATGATGAGTTTCAGAATTAGCATCAGAATGTTCTTTAGTATGATGTTTTTTACTTTCTTTTTCTTTACTCTCTCTTTCTTTGCTTTTGCTTTCTGAATCATCTGATTCTGGTTTTTTGCTAGGTTTTAAAAAACCAAAAATCTTGCTTAGATCAAGAGTAATCTCATCATCATTTTCCTTACTCATTCAAAATTCCCCCATCTTCATCAGCCAGGAAAAATATGGATTTATAAAGGTTTTGCATGAAGCGGCTAATATAAACACTCTATTTCTGGTATTATTGAGACTGTCAGCGCCAAGAGTGCCCTTGTTTATCACTTGTTTTTGCGTCAATGCTCATGATTGCGAGATGCAACTGTAATTGGTTGGCACTCGCTCTGACAGTCTCAATAACCTTTATTTAGAATAAATCGCGAGGGTTTCATATTAGCTGTATGAAGCTTCTAGCTTAACAGTGTTATCAGTTAATTTTTTAAATACAACCTTTATTTAGGCAATCGGGGGGGTTTAAAAAGGTTTAAGAATCTTGGAAATTAAACAAGGTAAACAATACAGTACAAAGTAAACAATACAGTAATAATACAGTAAGTGGTGGTCTTAGAATGAAAATATTCATAGATACAGCAAATGTCGAAGAAATAAAAAAATATTCATATGTTGCAGATGGTGTTACAACAAATCCCAGCTTAATATCCAAAGAAGGCCGAGATTTTAAGGAAGTTGTGACAGAGATTTGTGGCATTGTTGAAGGACCTATTTCTGCAGAGGTAATAAGTCTTGAATCCCAAGGTATGGTAGAAGAAGCCAGAGAACTTGCAAAAATTCATAAGAACATTGTAATAAAGATTCCAATGACTGGAGAAGGCCTAAAGGCAACAAAAGTCCTTTCTAAAGAAGGCATAAAGACAAATGTCACATTAGTATTTTCAGCAAATCAAGCTTTACTTGCTGCCAAGTCAGGAGCGACATATGTAAGTCCATTTGTTGGCAGGCTTGATGATATTGGAGAAGATGGTATGCAGCTAATAAAGGAAATAGCAGAAATATTCAAGAATTATGATTTTGAAACAGAAATAATTGTGGCCAGTGTAAGAAACATGGACCATGTTAGAAAATCAGCTCTTTTTGGAGCTCATATAGCAACAATTCCTCCAAAAATCATTGGGGAAATGCTTAAGCATGATTTAACTGATAAAGGAATTGAAAGATTCCTCAAAGATTGGGAGTCTGTGCCTAAAAAATAATTTAAAAAAATAATATAATAAGAAATGAAAGCAGTTATTATTGCAGGCGGTTTGGGAACGAGATTAAAACCATTAACAGATGAAATGCCAAAGGCCTTAATTGACATTAATGGCAAAACATTAACAGAACATGTGATAGATGTTTTGAAAAAACTTGATATTAATGAAGTTTATTTGTCAATAGGATATATGGCAGACAAAATAAAAGAATATTTTGATAAAAATCCTGTTGAAGGAATAAAGATAAACTACCTAATTGAAGAGGATCCTCTTGGAACAGGAGGATGGCTTAATATTGTGGATAAAACAGATTTTCAGGAAACATTCATGGTTGTTAATGGCGATAACCTTTTTGATCTTGACTTGAAAAAAATGCTTCAGTTTCATGATCAGAATAAAGCAACAATCACTATTGCCTTAACAGCTGTTGAAGATCCAAGCCAATATGGTGTTGTTGAGCTTGATGGTGAAAGAATAACATCTTTTGTTGAAAAACCTAATAGAGAAGAGGCACCATCAAACCTAATAAGCTCTGGCTATTACATATTTGAACCAAAAGTATTTGAATATGCTGAAGAATTAAAAAGACAGGATAAAAAGAAAATCATGCTTGAAACAGATATTTTTCCTGCTGTGGCAAAGGACCATAAGCTTTTTGCTTTTGAAGACAAAGGCCGATGGTTTGACACAGGTACATTAGAAAGATATGAACAAGTAAAAAAAGAATGGAAAAGACCAGCAACATAGAAGACAAATGAGGATTTGATTAAAATGCTTAATCCAGAAATTTTCAGAGCCTATGACATAAGAGGCATTGTTGATAAGGATATAGATGAAGAAGGAGTTGTTGTTATTGGAAAAGCTTTTGGAACATATCTTGAAGGCAAAGGCACAATCACAGTTGGGGGAGACATAAGAACCACCACCCCTAAGTTTAAGGAAGCCTTTATCAAAGGAATTACTTCTACAGGGGTGAATGTTATTGATGTCGGCATTTGCTCTACACCTGCATTATATTTCTCAATATTCCATCACAAATCAGATGGCGGTGCACAAATTACTGCATCCCATAATCCAAAAGAATACAATGGTTGTAAACTCTGCATAAATGAAGCTAGAGCTCTTTTTGGAGATGAAATCCAAGAAATAAGAGAGATTGCAGAAAAAGGAGAGTTCGTAAAAGGAAAAGGAAAAATAAAGAATGAGGAAATAGTTCCAGCATATCAAGCCATGATAAAATCAAAAATAGGCTTGAATCCTGCCAAAAAACTTAAGGTTGTTATTGATTCTGGAAATGGATGTGCAGGAGTGATAGCACCAAAAATTATTAAAGAGCTTGGATGTGAGGTAATAGAGCTATTTAGTGAACCTGATGGAAATTTCCCTAATCATCTTGCAGATCCTACAAGAACAGAGTGCATGCAGGATCTGATAAAAGCAGTAAAGGAAAATAAAGCAGACATGGGCATAGGATATGATGGAGATGCTGACAGAATAGGGCTAGTTGATGAGCAAGGAAACATAATATGGGGCGATACCCTTTTAGGAATTCTGGCAAAGGACCTTCTCAAGAGAGCACCTGCCTCAAAAATAATATTTGAAGTTAAGTGCTCAATGGCATTACAAGAATATATTCAAGACCAAGGCGGACACCCAATTATGTGGAAAACAGGTCATTCCTTTATCAAAGCAAAGCTAAAAGAAGAACAAGCTCTATTAGCTGGAGAAATGTCGGGTCATCTTTTCTTTGCAGAGGATTATTATGGTTTTGATGATGCAATATATGCAAGCTGCAAATTCTTAGAAATCCTTTCAAATACTGATATGACCTTATCACAGATGGCTGCAGAAATACCATCCTATTCAATAACACCAGAATTGAGAATTGATTGCCCAGATAATGTGAAATTTGAGATTGTTAAAAAAGTAAAGGAAGAACTAAAAAAAGATTATGAAACTCTGGATATTGATGGTGTTAGAGCAACAATAGAAGATGGATGGGTGCTAGTCAGAGCATCAAATACATCTCCTAAGCTTATTGTGAGAGCAGAAGCAAAGACAAAAGACAAACTAGATGATATTAAAGGAATAATTTTAAAAATACTTTCAGAGTTCAAAGAAATAAAAGACAATTTAGAGGTATTAAAGTGAAGATAGCTGTTTATGGCACTGGATATGTCGGCCTTGTTTTAGGAACTTGTTTAGCAGAGCTAGGCAATGATGTAATATGCATAGATATAGACAAAGCAAAATTAGCAAAACTCAAAAAAGGCATTATTCCAATATATGAGCCCGGCCTTAAAGAATTAGTTGATAGAAACCACAAAGAAAAAAGGATTATTTTCACAAACAAAAGCACACCTGCTGTTAAGAATGCAGAGGTAATCTTTATCGCGGTTGGCACACCAAGTAAAAAAGATGGCGGTGTTGATCTAAGTTTTGTTGAATCAGTAGCAAAAGAACTAGGAAAAACTATTGAATCATATAAAGTCATAGTAACAAAAAGCACAGTACCTGTCGGAACAGGAAAAAAGATAAAGAAAATAATCCAAAAAGAACTTGACAAAAGAAAACGGGATATAAAATTTGATGTTGCTTCTAATCCGGAATTCCTTAGAGAAGGAGCGGCAGTCAAGGATTTCTTCAATACAGACAGAACAATAATTGGAGTTGAGAATGACAAAGCAAAAGAAATTCTCTACAAACTTTTCAAGCCTGTAGAACGAACAGGAAAACCAATAATGTTCTGCGATGTCAAAAGTGCAGAGACAATAAAATATGCCTCTAACGCCTATCTGGCCACTAAAATATCATTCATAAATGAGGTATCAAGACTTTGCGAGAAAACAGGAGCAGATATTAAAACAGTGGCTAGAGGTATGGGTCTTGATGAAAGAATAGGCTCAAGATTTCTACAGGCAGGTATCGGATATGGAGGCAGTTGTTTCCCGAAAGATGTTAGGGGATTTATTAATACTGCAAAGGAAAACAAACTGAATCTAAAGATACTCAAAGCAGTTCATGAAGTTAATGAAGAGCAAAAGATTAGCATAATACCAAAGATAAAAAATCTTTGTGGCAGTAGTTTAAAAGGCAAGATAATAGCGATATGGGGTCTGGCATTCAAACCGAGAACAGACGACATGAGAGAAGCATCTTCAATAACAATTATTGATGCACTTCAAAAACAAGGCGCAAAAGTCAGAGCTTTTGATCCTGTTGCAATAAATAATGCCAAAAAAATCCTTAAAAAAGTAGACTATGGTAAAACACCTTATGATGTTCTTAGAAATGCCGACTGCCTTGTTGTTGTGACAGAATGGGATGAATTCCGAGAACTTGATAAGGAAAAAATAAAGTTCCTGATGAAACAGCCAAATGTAGTTGATGGAAGAAATATTTGGGATCCTCAGGAGATGAAAGAGACAGGTTTTAGGTATGTTGGTGTTGGGAGAAAATAGTTTGAAGAATCAAGAGTTTATAATTTTATATCGGTTTTATTCAACTACACAAGTTTGAATAAAAGAAGCTTTTTGGACGACAATATTTTCACATAGCGGGGGTGTTTTTAATATAGGCAGACCATCTAAGAAGTTACTATTATATACTGGCATTTTTTTAGCCATGTTTTTGATAGTTTTAGGATTTTTATATCACAGCGAAGTCTTTATGTTTGACGTAGTTCCCAAGGTAGACGAACTTACAGGAAATGTTTTTAATTTGATTCAGGTAAGGTGGATCGCGATAAAGCTTGTTGACGATATAAATATATTTAGGAACAAAAGACAAATAACTGAAGCAAATTTGCCTACATTTAGATTTTATCTTTCTCCAAATGATATGAGGTATTTTGAAAAAGCAATAAACATATCTGAAACAGAAGGAAAAGGCCATACAAGACCTGAAGAAGCAAGAGATTACAGGAAAATTATCTTAGATTACAAAGGGGAAAGATACAATGATGTAAAAATGGCACTTCACGGAGAAACAAGAACCCATTACGGTTTTTATAAGAAATCATTCAAGATAAAAACAAAAAATGATGAATATATTGACAACATGAGACGGATAAATTTCATAGTTCCTCATGACAGATCCCTTCTTGCACCTCTTTTCTCAAATAAGATAGCAGAATTGCTTGAACTGCCTTCTATGAATATGAATCTATCTGCAGTCTATAAAAATGGTGTTTTTCAAGGCATATATTACATGGAAGAAAATATTGATAATGAATTCCTGGAAAAGAACAAACTTTCAGATTCTGTTGTGATAAGATATTCAAATACTAAATTGTACAATAGCTTTATTGATAAACTTATTGGCACAGAAAATATTGGCGGGATTAATGTGGCTTTTGAGTATGATGATTTTGGCATTGGAGGTCTTGAAGAAATTGATAGCGAATATGAGAAACAGATATTGACAAAAGTAATGGAATTGATCAATGCGAGCTCAGAAAATAATACTGCAAAATTAGAAGAACTTTTTGATGCTGATAAAACTGCCTCTTTTTTAGCATGGCAGAGTATACTCGGAAAGGACCATGATTTAGGTCTATTTAATCTCAGGATTGGTTATGACCTTTCCTCTGGAAAATTCTTTTTGATAGCAAGATTGGAAAGTCCGATAAATCCTCTTACTGCAGAAAAAGGAGGATTTGAACACAATCTTAATCATGTTGCTGCGCTTCCGAGAGAACTTGTCAAGATAGATGAGATGAGGTCATCACGTAATAAAAAATTATATTTCTTATTAAAAAATAAGGAAAAATCTTTAGATCATTATAACTATTTAGATAAAAAATATACTTCTTTGCTTATTCAGGACAATACAATCCTTTGGGGCAGCAAAAGGATAAAACACGAGGTCCAAAAACAATATGAAACAATATTGAACAATATCAATCTTCTTGACAAAAATTTCAGACATTCGATGATTTATGTTGAATCAAAACAAAAAGATAATTATCTGGATATCACAGTTTTTCCTGATAGCAATGCAGAAATAAATATGGAAAAGTTTATGTTAATCTTAGATACCCCCCTAGCTAATGAAGAAGTAATAATTATTGAAGATTTTGGGGATATTGAAGACAAACAGGAAAAGAAAGAATACAAAATAAAAAAAAGCGATACAGAATTTAAGGACTTATTTAAAGATAAGATATTATTCACTGGTTTAGATGAAGAATTATATCCCAAGAAGAAAAAATTCAGATATAGGATAACATTCGAGGATAGGGAAAAAATCAATCTGACTGGCATAAAGATAGAGGCTAAAAATTCGTACAGCGGAAATGAATTAACTGACGAGAACATAGTAATAAAATATGCTGATCAAAACCTTTATTATTCTTTAATTGAAAAAGAATTCTTAGTCAGTTCACTTAAAGAAGATTTTAATATTGATGCAGAATTAAATAGAACAGATATTATCATAAAAAAAGGCACATATGAAATAGATGAAAACCTAGTGATCCCTGAAGGATTTACTCTTATAATTGAAGCAGGAACAGAGATAAAGATACTGCCTGAAATTTCGATATTATCTTACAGCCCTCTAGATATAAAAGGGACAAAAAAAGAACCAGTAGTTATTTCTGACTTTAAAGGAAAAGGTCCATTTGGATCATTTTGTGTCATTGGAGATGGAAAGACAACCAATAAGGTGTCTTATCTTGATCTTTCAGGAGGATCGGATGCTTTTATAAACGGCATATTCTGTATAGGTGCATTGTCTTTATACCATTCAGATGTTGAAATGGATAACTGTTTTATACATGACAATAAAGGGGATGACGGCCTTAATATAAAAACAGCGTCTGTGAGAATATCTGAATGTGATTTCTCACATAATTTTGCAGACCAAGTAGATCTGGATTTCTGCAAAGGTTATGTATATAACTCAAAATTTACTGATTCTGGTGGGGACGACAATGGAGATGGGATTGATCTGAGCGGTTCACTTATCTTGTTAGAGAACAATTCGTTCAACAGTTTCAAAGACAAAGGAGTAAGTATTGGAGAGAATACAAAAACAATATTGTACAACAATAAGATAAAAGAAAATAATTTGGGCATTGCTGTTAAGGACTTATCAGAAGTTTTTGCATTAAGAAATGATTTTATAGAAAATAACGTAGCAATTTCATCATACAGGAAAAAGCAAATATTCGGAGGAGGTGTAACTTACATCAAAGATAATGATTTTACAAAGAATATGCAAAAATTTGATCCTGATAAGGAATCTGTTATTTATGATGCTGACGAATTAGATTATACAGATTTTGCCAGGACAAAACTTGATTTTTTGGGTTATGATGCCTTTTTTGAGAAATTAAGAAATAGCGGATTTAAGGAGGCAGCTTCATGAGCTCCAGATTTTTCAAGAGATATGAACTTAAGTATTACATAACAAGACCTGAGTATATTGTAATGCGCAATCTACTCTCAAAAGTTCTTCCTTTTGACAAGCATTCAGAAAAAGGTCCTTATTTTGTAAGAAGCCTTTATTTCGATAATGTAATGAACAGAGCATATCTTGAAAAAATAAGAGGTCTTTTGTCCAGAAGCAAATACCGGATGAGAATCTATGATTTGGATGACCATAATGTCAAATTTGAGATAAAAAACAAGTCAAACGACCAGATATTGAAAGAAACAGTCATAATATCAAGGAAAGATGCAAAAGAAGTCATAAAAGGCAACCTCGATGTTTTGCTCAAATATAAAAATAATATCTTGAACAAGATCTATGCTCAGTTTAAGAAGGACTATTACAGGCCTGTTACCATGGTTGATTACAAAAGGATGGCCTTTTCATTTCCCCTGAATAATTTCAGGATAACTTTTGATGAGGAGCTTTCATTCAGTGAGACACATTCTGATATCTTTTCAGAGCCAAAAGACAAGAGGTCTATTAGAAACAATAATCTTGTCATAATGGAGATCAAGTTTAATAAAGGGATACCTGAAGAAGTTAAAGATATATTGCAGGTGCATAGCTTTTTCAGGTCTGCGATAAGCAAATTTTGCATGTCAAGAACAATCGATTAGGGGGTAAAAAAATGTTTAAGAAAGGAATTAAGGATTTTTTGATATCATCTGTTGAAGGAGGTTCACTCACTTTAGGAGAGATGTTAATGAATATGGTTGTAGCACTCATAATAGTAGTTTTTATTTACTATATCTATAAAAAAACATATGATGGAGTGTTGTATTCTAAAAATTTTAATGTTACTCTTATATTGGTTGGAGTTATAACATCTGTAATTGTGATGGTGATAAGCGGAAATATAGCTTTGTCACTTGGTATGATCGGTGCTTTGTCAATTGTAAGATTCAGAACAGCAGTAAAAGAGCCTAAAGACATAGCTTATCTTTTTTGGTCAATAGCGACAGGGATTGTGTGCGGGGTCGGAGCTTATAGATTAGCAGCCATATCCGCAGTATTTATAGCAGGCATATTGGTTATTGCTTCTAAAAGAATTTCGATCAGCCAGCCGTACATACTTATCCTGAAATCAACAAAAAATAAAGGTCCTGAAATAACGAAAGTGATACTGGATTACTGCAGGAATCATAAAGTAAGAACCACCACTTCAACAGCAAACCATTTTGAGACTGTTTATGAAGTGAGGTTAAAGCACAAAGATAGCAACGAGTTTGTCTCAAAGCTCAATCATATAAAAGATATAAGCAGTGCAACTCTGATATCTTATACGGGAGATATAGAAGCAGTATGAGGTATTATTTTTTTCAAATTTTCAAAGATTGCCAAAATACCTATACTTTTAATGCGAGGATGAATGGATGAATAATGAAATCTATCACTTTTTGGGAAATAACAAGAGATTTAGCCAAAAGATATTTATTTGTAAATCCTGGAATTGAAGATCCAACACAGATGCAAAATGAACGCAAAAAAATTTTCCAAGGCAATATTTTTAGTGTATATCTTTGCTTTTATTGGCAGTGTCTCAAGCTATCTGATAAGGATACTTTTCTCAAGACAGCTGACAATTGCTGAATATGGGTTAGTGTATGCAGTAATATCTTTCATATTTCTGCTTGCTCCTCTAAGGGATCTCGGAATGTATGAGAGCGAGATATTCTTCATGAGCAAGTATGTCGCAAAAAAGGATTATAAAAAGGCAAAGGGTGTGCTTTGGATATCTTTATTGCCTCAGCTTATTTTTGGTTTTGTCATAGCAGGAATAGTCTATATTGTTAAGGGCTATCTAGTGCTCAATTTTTTCAGGAACCCAAAAGCTGACTTTCTAATTGATATATTGCTGATAATGTTCTTATTTGGGACCCTTGTGCCCACTTTGTCAGCTGTATTTGGCGCATTCCAAAGATTAGTGATCTTTAATATGAAGAATTATGTCAATATGACTTTAATCTTTCTTTTTTCACTTTTGTTTTTTTATCTTGGTTTTGGAATAAATTCAACAGTCTATGCATATTTAGCAGCAGCATTCTTTCTTGTAATAATCCATTATATACTCTACAAACTGCTGATAAAAGAGATGTGTGTGAAAGCATATTATGATGTTAAAATGACTAAAAAGATATTTGGTTATGCTTTACCCATACTTTTCTCGAGCTTTGCAACAATACTATTGTTTTACACAGACAATCTTGTTCTAACATGGATGAAAGGTACAGAGTCTGTTGGTTATTACAATGTTGTTGTTCCAAGCTTGAATGTAATTTTAGTTATGATAACGCCGTTAGCATCAGTACTTTTCCCTGTATTAAGCAATTTTTACCATAAAAAAGACTCGAAGATGTTATCTAAGGTAGTATCATCACTGTACAACAATCTACTCATAGTAACTCTTCCAATCGCAATATTATTTTTTTTATATTCTAAGGAAATAATAGCTTTTCTTTTTGGAGCAAAATACATACCTGCCACATTTGTACTGAAAGTCTATATCTTGTTTTTTGTATTCATTGCTTTAAGAAGCATAAATTTTGCAGTAATTGCAGCTATTGGAAAAGCCAGGGAAAGATCAAGAATAATGTATTATGGTGCTTTTATTAACCTGATTCTCGATTTCATCCTCATTTATTATTTTGATTATCTTGGAGCAGCCATAGCAACAGGAATTGGTTTTATTGTTATGGCCTATCTTACTATGAGAATAATAATGAAATCAATTAATATAAAACTTGATATCTCAGCTATTCTCGGTACTTTGGCTTCTTGTATTTTATTTGGAATTTCATCAACCATCCTTCAAAAGTTCATATTTTTTGGGAATTCACTTTTTGCAATTATGGGCGAGGGCTTCATTGTATTATCAATGAGCAGCATTATTTACATAATTTCTTTATTCCTTTTCAAGGTTATTACAAAAGATAAGATCTTTTTTGTAATGAATATAATTAGAAGGAAAAGTGATTTATAAGACTTATAAAACTTCAGAAAGATTATAAAAACTGGGCACTATAACATCTGCATCTTCGGATTTTGGTCTTTTATTCCAGGAACATTGAATTTTTTATAAATATCCCTTCATCATATCTACCACACTACTTAGTATAACTCGTCTATTCCTGAAACGTATTTTGAGCTTTTTGTTAATCTAAATGGAAGATTGTTTATTATATTTTCAGCCCCATCATCGTCTGATTTAGAATACTTAACTTCTAATATGACAAAATCAGATTTAATTCTTTCAATAAAAGGGTTGCTATGTTGATGGATTGTATAAAATTCCAGATCAAAGTCAAGTGTCATCCTATATTTTTTATCGTGAGAACTGAAATATTTACGTTTGTATTTGTTTAATAAAGCAAATTTTAAGCTTTTTAGGTGTTCAATAACATCTAAAGGCAAGTTTGATTCTGAAATAACTTTTTCAATAATAAAACTTAAAGACAGATTCTTATCGACCTTAAATGGTTTTAAAGGAAAAGATCGTTTTGTACCTAGTTCATTACTCTTTATTTTTATCTCGAGAACCGGTTTTTTTACTAGACCCCTAGTTTCCCCATACCATCTTATACGAACTTTTAGTCTTTGACCCATGCCAATTAAATTGTCATTGTAATTTTCTAGGCTTTCTGAGTCAAGGTAGATGTTATTCACAACTCTTTCATGATATATCTCAGAGAACATACCAGGATTATGCTTTATTATGGATTCTACTTCTTGTTTGTCTAATTCTTCAATGACGAATTTTCTTTCATAGCGCATATCTGAGTCGTTTTTATGATGAATCATTTTTATTCGTTAGGATATAATTTTTTATAGACTTCGGTTTGAAAATCTTTAATGCCTATTCCGTTAACTTCTATTTCCGAACCTTTTTCTAAAATAAATCCTGTTTTAATATCATTCAGCTCTAAAACACCTGTTATGTTGATACTTGCAGGTCCAAATTCTGATTTTTTTTCATAAGACGCAATACCATATTCTGAGTTTGATATATTCAAGTTTTTTATTTTCACTTGGCTTTGATCTTTGGAGGCAACGCCAATATAGCTATTTTTTATAAAGACATCTTCTGCCTGCAATTTGCTTTTTTCTCCAAAACTTAGTCCCTTATCTCCTGCATCAATGATTTTGATGCCATCTATCTTGATTTCGCTTCCTGATAAGTCCACAGCATCATTACCGCATTCAAAAAATGAAGATTTCACAATAGATCCACTAACAAAGTCTCCATCAAAACAATCTGACAGTGTGTTATTGAAGAATGAGTTTTTCATAGCAAATGAAGACCTTATTATGTTTAGTGCATCTTCAGATCGGATGTTAATGAAGTGACAAGACTCGAGATAAACAGGAGACTCGTAAAATGTGACTGCTCCTGTAAGTTCCCATCCGTTAAAAGATGGTGCTGCAAGATTGTCAAAAATTACATATTTTAAAATAGAATTTTCGTCCGTATTTAATAATGCTATTCCTTGTCCAGTCCCGTCTGAAGATTCTATTTTTATTGGTTCTTCTTTAGTTCCACTAATATTAAAGCGTGAATAAGAAAGTATGATTGAATTATTTTTAAGATCCATTACTGTTCCTTTATTGCTTGATACAATAAACCCCTGCGGTATAATTAGGTTTCTATCTATTATCCAACTACCTTTTTTTATATGTATTATTTTTTTAGATTCATCAATAGCTAAGAAATCAAATTCATTAATATTCGGTTTTTTCCTAATAAAGTCATTTTCTATAAAGTTTTCATCAAGTCTCGCCCAGGGATATACATTTGTCTTTTTTAGTTCATCTATTCCGATAATCTGATAACTTAGTTCAATATTTCTTATAATGTCCTCAGACCATTCGAAATTCTCAGGGAAGAAGAATTCAACATATCTGAATTTTAATGGGTCGCCTATCTTCTTAGAGTTCATTATGATATCCTTCTTTGTTCTCAATATTATTCCCTTATAAATCAGGTCTCGAATTTTTATTGGAATTTCCTGCGTATTTGCAATTTGAATGATTAGGCTGCTATTTGAGGTTTTTTTATAAAAATAAGCTTGCAGAGGTTGTATGGGTTCTAGATATTTCCTTATGTCTTCTTGATTTTTATAATAATCTTCTTTTGAGAAATGGTAACTTTGATACTCTTTATGTATGATGTTCAGGTTATCTTCAAGTTCCTCATCTATTTCAGAAAAAAGTTTATCAAGATATGATTTTTGTGAAACTCTTCTGAGCTCTTTTATATATGTTTCAAAGAAGATATTGTCTTTAAAGAATCTTTGTACAAATGGAGTATATTTATCAGTAAGAAAAATCTTGTCTTGATTCCATTCTCCTGCGTCGCCATCAAAACCGATGGGTTCGAGTTTTGAAGTCACGGGATTATAATAATACCTAACATTATTAGAATGTAATCCGTGATGGGCATCCATAAGTTCGGATATCGCGAAAAATCTTGTTTGTTTTTCTAAATCAAAAACTTCACTTGAATTTAGCTTTCCTTGTCGGAAGGATTCTAGGAGATTCTTCGCCTTTAGATATTGTTCATATTTAATAGAATCATTCATTATTCTTTTAGTTTGAAAAGAATCTATGTCTGTGTTAAAATAAGAGTCTTTAGCATTTGTCTTCTGTTCTATTGTAGGTCCAAAAACTTTTCTGTCATAAAATAACCCTTCATTAAATTTTATTATCGGTCCTTCTCTGAGATTATTATTTTCAATCAATCTTTTATCAAAATGTTCTTCTAATTCATATATTCCTCTGCTTTCTCCATTTATAAAAACTTCTATAAATTTGGTTCTTAGTGAGATTACTCCCTCTCTTCTTAATGCTTCTTGAAAAATAAACTCATTTAAAAAGTTCCTTGTTTTTGGATCTTGTATTGATAAGACTTCCATACCAAAAAGAGTTTCGTCGCCTTTAACTTTTATTCTGAAAGACCATCTTTCACCTTTTATATGGTCTAAGGCATCTCCTTTTAGCCTTAGTTTTACATCTACAATTTGATCGTTGAATCTAATTTTTGCAGGAACATAATCCTCTTCTGAAGAAAAAAGAATACCTAATTTCAAACTTTGTTCTCTTTTATGCAGTAGTTTCTCATAATTCTTGAAGCTTATATCAATATACATCTTTTCAGGATTTGAAAAAGCTCCCTTAATAAAATTAACAGGGATAAAGATATTTTCTGAGATAACATCCCTCATAAATAGTTGCAGACTGCCCATGCTTGGTGAAAATCCAAAAAAATTTATCAATTTGATTGCATTACTTGAAGGATTGTCAAATGTACCAAAAAATCCTGTTATGAAAATGCCGAATAAGACACCGACAACAAAAAAACCGATTAGAAAAAAAGCAGACACTATGATAAGATTTTTTTTATTTAATATCCTTTTCAATGATAATGAAGAAAAACCTTTCTTTTTAGACTCGTTCTTAATTTTCATCTTGTTTATCCCTTGTCAAGGTAAGTAAGCTTTATTGACTTGGATAAGTTCTTTAACTCCCTCTTTAAATTGTCTAATCTACTAAAAGAACTAAATGTGACAAAAAAAGCAGCATCAATTAAATCTTTGGTTGAATCAAATCTTTTCAAATGAACATAATCGCAATGTTTTTTTAGTATTCCTGTAAGTTTATCTAATGAGATCCTACCCGAACCATGACTTGTAATAGTCAGAGTTAGATTTTGATTTTCATTTTTTTCATGCGAAAACTTTCTGAGCATAATCAATAGACTTATGATTGTAAATGCAATTATTGTTACAGCAAATTGATTTGCTCCAAGACCCAGTCCAAGACTAATATTTAAAAATAAGAATCCTAATTCTTCAGGTTCTTTAATTGCAGCCCGAAATCGTACAATGGATAAAGCACCAACCAAGCCTAAAGAAAGCGCTAATGAGGATTTTACAATGATTATAATTAATGTAGTGGTAGTAGAAAGAAGAATAAAATTACCTGCAAATTTCCTTCTATTAGATATTGAAGTACCATATTTAGTGTAAATCCTGCTTAATATAAAAGACAAGAAAGCAGCTAAAAGTATTGAAATGATTACGTAAATCAGATTAATATCTGCGCTGGTTGTTGTCAAAAATTGTTCAAATGTTTCTGATTTAACCATTTTTTAAAGAAATTAATTCGGATATTTAAATGTTTGTATCTTTAAAAATCATTTAATGATACAATACTTCTAATGGCTTATTAGTTGTTTAATAAGGCATATAACCAATATTCTCTTAGGTAGAATAAAAGGGAGCTATAAGAATATATTTTGGAAGTTCATAATATATTTGATAGTTGGTAGAAGGTGTCAACTATGGCATCTGCATTCTGAGATTTTTCTCTTTTGTTCCAAGAGCATTGTATGGTTTTCAGCCCCATCTTTTTTGCAGGAATTATATCTTTTTTGTCGTTATCGCCCACAAAAACAATTTCTTCAGGCCTAAGTTTGAGGCATGATATTATCCATTTAAATCCTTCTGTGTTGGGTCTTTTAAACCTAACATCGTCTTCTGCAGAAAGAACATTAAGATTTCTGTTGATTATGCTTTCCTTTATTATTGATTCAGAATTGTTGTTTTCTAATCTTATTATCTGAGTTGTTCCTTGCGGAACCTGAAATATTTTGTCCTCTTCCTCAGCAGTTAATCCAAGATGTTTAAGTGTATTTGTTATGTTTTTGTATGTTGTGTTAGAATAAATAGAAAGGGTGTATTTTTTCCGCAATAGTTTTAGTGTTTCAACAACTTTTAAATCTTTATTAAAAAAATTAGTTTTATCAATATGGGCTGCACAGCTCTCTACTAGTTTTGGATTAAGTCCGTTTTCTTCGTAGAGTTTCGACATTGATCCAAGTTCATGATAAAGTTTCAGAAAGTCGTCATAAGATATATCTTTAAGGGTTTGTTCTTTGATTTTTTGCAAGAAGCATTTATACGCTACTCTGTACAGTTGTTGATTAAGATCTTCATTAAGTGGGTAAAATGTATCGTCAACGTCAAAACAAATATGTTTTATTCCTGATAGCTTTTCCATAATAAGATGTGATGGCAAAGTAATATATAAAGGTTCTTATACTTAAAGATTTTCAGAAAATTCTTTGATAGATTTAATGATTCCTTCTTTGTCTAATCCATGTTTTCTGTAAAGATCTTCTGGTTTGCCGCTTTCTCCAAAGCAATCATTTATTCCCAGACGTTTAACTTTTGTTTTTAATCCAGCTTCAGCTATTATTTCACATACTCTGCTCCCAAGACCGCCTATAATACTATGATCTTCTACTGTAATAATTCCAGGCCGTTTCTTAGCATATTCTAGTATTAGCTCCTTATCAATAGGTTTTAATGTAGAAATGTTGATAACATCCAGGTCTATTCCTTTTTTTGCTAATTCTTCAGCGCTTTGAAGACTAGACTGCACAGTATCGCCTGTTGCTATTATAGTCAAATCTTTTCCTTCTTTGAGAACTTTTCCTTTATTGAATTCAAATATGTAATCTGGTTTATGAACTGTTTCTTGTGGCTGTCTGGATAATCTCAGATATGCAAGTTCATTATTTTTACTTAGGTATTCAATTATTTGTTTTGTTTCAATAGCATCAGCTGGTTGAAATATTTGCATTCCCGGTATACCTGACATCTTGTTTATGTCTTCTATACCCATTTGTGTAGCGCCATCTTTTCCAATGGCAAGACCGGCATGTGTGCCAACTATAACTACTGGTGCTTTAGTGTATGCGCATGAAATTCTTATTTGGTCATATCTTCCAGTAATAAATGCACCAAAACTGCTTATAAAAGGTCTGAAACCTTCCATTGCAAGGCCTGCTGCTACAGAAATACCATTTTGTTCGGCAATACCAACTTCAAAGAATCTATCCGGAAATTTCTTTCCAAATGCTTTTGTTCGGGTAGCTCCAGAAAGATCACAGCTAACTACAACTATTTTTTTGTTGGACTCTCCTACTTCTAATAGTGATTCTCCAAATGCATCTCTGGTGGATTTACTCATCAGGCTTTACCCCCAACTCATTCATCGCAGATTCATATTCTTCGGGTTTCATTGCTTTACTATGCCAGCTCATTTCTCCTTCCATAAAAGATATTCCTTTGCCTTTCATTGTGTTAGCAACAATAACTGAGGGTTTGTCTCTTTCCTTTCTGGCGTTTTGATAAGCTTCTGTTAATGCATCCATGTCATGTCCATCAACTTCCTGTACATGCCACCCAAATGACTTCCATTTATCTGCTAATGGGTCTAAGGGCATTATATCTTTGACTGCTCCATCATTCTGATATTTATTGTAATCAACTATGACAAGTAAATTTCCCAACTTAAATTTTGGTGCAGCCATTGCAGCTTCCCAAATCTGGCCTTCTTGGCTTTCACCATCTCCAATAATGACGTAAACTCTTCTGTCTTGTCCTTTAAGTTTTATTCCTAATGCATATCCTATACCTATGGATAGTCCCTGACCTAAAGAACCAGTACTTGCATCAACTAAAGGCAATGTTCCTTTGACAGGATGTCCTTGTAGGGGACTTCCCATTTCTCGCAGAGTAAGTAGTTGGTCTTCAGAGATATGTCCAAGAATAGAAAGTACAGCATAAAAACTAGCAGCGGCGTGTCCTTTGGATAAGATAAATCTATCTCGCTCTTCACCTTTGATGTTCATTTCCTTAAAGAACAGAGTTGACAACATTTCAACTATTGAAAGTGAAGGACCTGGATGTCCAGATTGAGCTGAATATAGTGATTTAAGAGTTCTTCTTCTTATTTCCAGGGCGACATCTGTAAGATTCATTTTAGATATTTTTCTTTAACTCTGCTTTTTATAATTCCAGTTAGCATATGAGCAATCGAAGATAGTGCATCTTCATAGTGGAAATTGAAATCATTTCCTCCTGTTTGCCCAGGAAATGTTGAGGTACCAGGTAATATGATTGTAAGGTCTGCCATTTCTTTAGCTTTTCCTCCTGTTCCCCTAGTAATGGCAATGGTTATTGCCTTGTGTTCTTTTGCTACTTCGAATGTTCTTATGATATTCCCAGAATTTCCACTGCCTGTAAAACCAAACACAACATCCCCTTCCTTGATGCCGTGATTTATCAGTTGCTGTGCAAAAATGTCTTCAGGACCAAGATCGTTTAGCAAGGCAGTTATTGTAGCAGGAGATTCAGCAAGATTAATGGCTCTTATTCTCTTAATATTTTCAGGCAGAGGTTCGTCTTTGTTCTCGGAAACAAAAGGATGCATTGATAAATCAGTGATTAAATTAGCAACATAAGCTGCGTTTCCTCCATTACCGCATGCATAAACTGTTTTATCGTTAAGATATGCTGACCAAATTAGTTCAATAACTTTTTCTACGTCTTCTATTGGAAAATTATTTAATAATTCTTTTTTTTCTTCTAAATATGATTTCAATAAAGATTTTGTCTTATCATCGTCTGCCATTTATATATCCTCCTGAAGATTTTCAAAAAGCGTGCTTTTACCTAAATAATATAAAAACTTATTGTAGGGGTCATGATGAAGGGCGGCAATGTTCAGGAAAATAAGACTTGTCAAGATCTTAATTTTGTTTATGTCATAGCCTTTATCATCAATAAATTTCTCAAAAACAGTTTTATATTCTAAGAGGTTTCCCTTTGCGAGAAAGTCATAAGTAATTCCATCTTTTTCTATATTTATTTCAAACTGGTTATTTCTTATTATTGCCCCATTTATTATAAGTGCATGATAAAGTTTTGCAAAATCATAATATATATCCCCATAATCTATAATTCCATTGAAATCCTGTCTCCAATCAATTAGAACAAAAGAGTGGTCTCCCTTGACTATTATATTCTCGGGTTGAAAATCTCCATGAAACAAAACAGGTATGCCTTCTTCTAAATATTTCCAATCTATTTTCTTTAAAAGAGAGGATAAACTTGGCACTTTAATCCCATTTATTATATCCTCTTTATCTTTCATATCTGTTTTTTCATAAAATGATTTTATTCTTTCTTCTGTCTTTTTCTTATAAAAATTACTACAGGCATTTTTGAACTCAGTCTTTTGTTTGGAAGACAAAACTTTTTTCTTCCATAACTTCTCATTGTAAAAGTCCAATAATTGACTAAATACTTTCTTATTTGTAATCTGGGATAACATTCTGCCGCTGATTTTTTTATATGCATAAAAATTATTCCGGTGTTTGTATATTTTCGGAACAAAAGGGAGCAATATTTTCGCTCTTTCTATTCTCTTTTTGACAATATCTAGATTGTTAAAATATTTTA
Organism: Nanobdellota archaeon; assembly: GCA_042571645.1. Lineage (GTDB taxonomy): Archaea > Nanobdellota > Nanobdellia > Woesearchaeales > JBHPFW01 > JBHPFW01. The sequence continues at coordinate 19,975 of JBHPFW010000004.1, read as the reverse complement.
TTACAAGATCCTTTTCAAAATATATGAACTCATCATGCTTCATCAATACTTTGTTCTTGTTGAAATATCTATTTGTGTACTCATAGGACGTTTGATTTCCTATATCAAACCAGGTGAAAGGAACCGCTTCCAGGGTCATCGGTATTAAACTGCCTAAACCATTTGAAACCTGAAGTTCGTTTCTTATGAGGTGAGTATCGCCTTCTAGTCCTTCCCAGAAAGCTTCATAATCTAAAATCCCCGCAATACCTATAAATGCATTATTGAGAATGTTCTCATAATCAAGGCATGTTTTTAGCAGAGTTGCTGTATCAACTTTATCGTAAAATTTTGTTACACATTTATGCGCAACCTCAGCAACACAATAATCCTTCGAATCTTTTAGAATAGATACTTTTCCTGTGCCAAGCCAGTTCATTGAAGGTTCAGGAACATTTTCAAGAACTATTGTATCACATGCAGTAAATATAAAAGGGCATTGTAAGTGTTTTTTACAGCTTAATAAGGAGTATCCTGGTCCGGACCCTGGGCCGTCCCACTTATCAACCTCAACAAAAGTTACTTTTCTCTCAGGATGTGCAAGTTCTATGAAATCCTTAATCTGCGAACCATTATACCCCAGAGGGATTACAATTTCCACTTCTTCAGGAAATTTATCAATGATGTGTGAAATTGCTGATTTATCTCCCACAGGCAGAAGCGCCTTATTAATTATCTCTGAATAAGAAACTCTTGTGCCTTTACCAGCTGCTAGAATACATACTTTATATTTCATTTTACTTTTCTCTGTGTTCTTCTTCTATTCTACCGCTATTTCTTTGAGAATCATCTTCTAATCTTGTTACATCATCCAATTCAGGTGTAGAAACTTCATAAGCAAGATAGTTTGTTTCTGCAATGACTCTATGAACTGTTCCCGGTTTTGAAGTCCAGTGCATGCCCTGAGTCTTCAATTCTTTGTATTGGTTGAAATCAACACCATTTATTGAAGATTGCATTTCTTCTTCAGATAAATTTAGATCAACTTTAAAACCATCGACGACATTAGCTTTTCCTTCGAGCAAATAATTAGTCTCAAGTTTATTTCTGTGTAACTGCAAACTAGATTTGTTACCCTCATTCATTTTGATAATTTTCATTACGTAAAATTCTTTTGACCATATAATCCAGCTTTCTGAACCCCAAGGCTTTTTGATGTTTTTTGGTTGAGTTAAATCATATTTTGAAATATTTTTTTCTGTCTTATTACCCTGTTCGTCTTCAAGAATGATTTTTATTGAAGTGCCTGGAGAAGTTTCGATACCTGCAATGAAAAATATGATAGATCCTTCTTTAATCTGTCTTTTGTAATTCGTACCGGCTGTAATTGTAATACCACTACCTTCTTCAAGAGCCAATTTCTCTTTTGAATCACCACTAATAAATTCAATCTCTAATTTGCCAGAATGAACAAAGTAAGTCTGATGTCTATCAAGAGAGACCTCTTCTGCTACTTGCTCTTTTGGTTCAAATATTGTAAAGACATATTTATCTGTTTCATCTATTAATTCTTCTGAACCTGATATTTGATAAGCCACATTTCCCACCCAACTTTTTGAAGCATATTTATAAATAACCGCTTTAAAAATAATTAATCTAAGTAAGTTATTTGCTTTATTTTGTGAGAATTTCAGTGGTTTATAAAATTTACGTATTATAATATAAGTAATTTTGCCAACTCTAAAAACATAGATTATTCTGAAATCAGCAATTTTCACTTAGAAGTAATTAAACTAGGCATAAAAAAGGTCTAGGTCATATCTTTTAAGGTTTCTTCAATCAACTCTTTTGGAGCTTCATGATCAGAATATAACTTAAATTGTTCAGCAGCTTGATAAACACACATCAAAGTACCAGGAATAGTATTATTTCCTAATTCCTTAGAATCCCTAAGCAACTTTGTTTCGGAGGGATAGATTACAACATCCATTATCACTTTGAAAGAAGCAATCACAGATTTATCAACAATGGACTCATCAGAGTTGTTCATACCTACTGAAGTAGCATTAATTAACATAAAACCAGAAGAATTTTTCAGCTCATCCCAAGACAATACCTCTGCATCAAGTTTCTTTGCAAGTTTTTCTGCTTTTTCTATTGTTTTATTAGTTATTGTTAATTTTCCTTGAAGTTCCTTGACTGCAAATCCAATGGCTTTTGCAACACCTCCCGCTCCAATCAAGAGAATGTCTTTATCCTTAATCGAAACAGAGTCCTCAATAGCTCTTTTTGCCCCATAAAAATCAGTGTTGTATCCTTTTAGAGAACCATCATCCTGTCTGACTATTGTGTTTATTGCTCCAATCTTTTCTGCAAACTCATCAACAGAATCCAGATATTTGATTACTTCAATTTTATGAGGCATTGAAACACTGCAACCACGAATGTTTAGAACTCTAACTGCTTCTAAGACAGTCTTTAATTGTGACGACTCGATTTTTCTTGGGATGTATACTTGATTGAGTCCCAAAATTTTGTAGCCTTTATTGTGGAATTTAGCGCCGAAATTACCTGGTTTTTCAGCTATGGATAAACATATTTTGGTTTCTTTATCGGTTATCATAGGTTTTTGTCCTTGAAGTCTAAATACCAGCGTTTATGGCCGAATTCATCTATTCTTTTATCTTTAGTTACCATCCGTTTATAATAATCTGGAAGCCGTTCTTTTCCGACTTTGGCACCGTAAAGTATATAGAGCAGCCTATCTAGTCCGACAAATTTAACTATTGCTTGTTTAAGATTACTTAAAAAGATAACTCTTACTTTTTCCTTAAAAGGCGCATTCTTGAAAAAATTAATTATTCTTAAATAATTCTTTCCCCAACCAAGACTTTTGTATGTTAGAAAATTTCTAAACAAAAGCCATTTAACTTTTTTGTCTACAACTTTAATTTTTTTGAAGAGCTCTTCAGCACCCATAGTATATCTCTCTAAAAATTTGTCAATAGTCGGGCCTTTCATCTTGAATTTTCTTAAGTAATATGCTTGTAACTGAAAGCCAAGATCATCCGGAAGAGCGCCAACATGGGTATGGATAAATTTGTAATCTGGATCGTAAGTGAATATGCAGGGATTGTTTGTTTCTGCAACCTGAGTTCTATCTGAAAGATATTTATTGTGCCAAAGATAAAGTTCGGCAGTATTTTTGTATTGTAATACATTAGCTATACCTACTTTCACCATCATACTTGTAGAAATCATTCCATGCGAATTTAGTTTGTGAGGAAACATTTGCAGAACATCAAATTCAAACATTTTACTTTCTTTGATGAACTTTCTCTCGTAGAACATAAACATATCATCTATATTTCCAAGAGGTGTAGGCCTGACCATGTAACTTATGCCTGTACCTCTTATGGCAATCTTCTTTTTCTTCTTTTTTATTAGATTTATGATTCTAAAAATACTTTTTTTATCAAGAATCCACGAATCTGAATGAAGGAATATGCAATAGTCAATGTCTTTATTCTCCATGAGAGCTGTATTGCATCTTAGCATATTGCTTGTGGCCCTCATGCTGTTCAGATGCATCCTTCTTTGTTCAGTACCTGGCTTTCCATGAATTGGAAAGTCTTCTCCGAGAACAACACGATCTATATGCTTATATGTTTCTAGATGTTTTTTCCCCTCTGGATGGTTAGAGCAAGCCAGAACATAAAAATTTTTATCATATCCTTTAATTATATCTGCGAGCATCCTGACTTCTTCAAATTTGTCATAGCACAATATCCCAAAGCCTATCTTCATTTTATTCTTATCTTTAATTTTTTAATTTTTATTTCTCCAATATAACTTCTATTTCATGTTTTGTAAATGCGAATGTATTCACAAGTAATTTTATAAGTTTTGATTCATAAACAAAAAAGACATACCCTTTCATCAGCAGACTTTTATTTTTTGGATTAGTCCGCTTTTTTTCATAACGATAATCACACATCTCAGTTGCTTTATTCTTATTGAACCTGGAGTAATAAGATATTAATTTTATAAACAAACCGCATCTTTTATTGATTTTTTGTTTTTTTATTTTAAAAATGGGCAGTGAATCACCATAATGTCCAATTCCTGAAAATGCTTTGAATGAGCGTTCGTTGAAAAACCTGACATGATACGGATTGCTGACATCTAAACCATAAGGAACTCTTATATGCAGTAATCCTCCTTTTTTTAGTACTCTATGAAAATCTTTCATAATTGGCACATATTCATGAAGAAAGTCTTCTAATACGTGACTGCAATAGATATAGTCAACAGTATTTTTCTTAAAAGGCAATGGTTCTGGTAATTTATGTACTAGATCTGCACCAAGTTCTTTGTGTTGATCTACATTTATAAATCCATCTTTTATATCCTTGCCGCAGCCAATATTTAGTTTAATTTCAGTTCTCATTTAGTTCACTTAATAATCTGGTTTTAGATAAATCGTTCTTTTAATTGGACAATTTAATAATTTATACTAATTTAATATCATCATTCGAAATAGCATAATCATAGGACTCCCATCTCAACCCTATCAACTCTTCAAATAAATCTTTATTAGCTTCATAATTTTTTTCACATTTCTCGATTTTAGAGTAATATTCTTTAGGAAGTGAAGAATAAAGAACAAAGGTCTTCCATAAATTACGAATTTCTTCTGAACTCATATATGGAGGAGGCATTTTCAATAAAGAATGACTTGTGAATGTGGCCATTGGTTCTTTTCCGGTAATAAATTTATTTTCCATACAAACTCTTGTTAACTCTTGTCCTGGCAGAGGTTGGAATATGGCAACAGAAGATACAGATGGTTTAATTCTCCTGCATAACTCGATAGTCTTGAATAAGTCTTCTCTAGTTTCAAATGGAAATCCTACCATGAAAAAAGCATTGCATCGGATCCTATACTTGTGAAGCAAATCAAAAGCATTTATTATGTGATTAGCTGTGCATTTTCTATTGCAGATTTCTCCTAATATTCTTTCAGAACCTGACTCGACACCGATACTTACTTGAAAAGGTACGCCTGAATCAATTAATATCTTAATCTTTTCTTCATTTATAGTTTCAGCCCTGGTTTGGAAAATAAATGGTTTTTTTATCTCCTTAACATATCTTTCCATAAATTCCTTGATTGCTGAAGCTGGGCGGGCCAGGAAACATTCATCAGTAAATTGGAAGATATCTATCTGATAATCCTTAATCATTCTTTTCATATGGCCAAAGAGCGAATCTGCCGGTCTTGTTAAAACGTATTTACCAAGCCCTTCATTAATTTTCTTGAGTGCACTATTACCACAATAAGTACAATTAAAGGGACAACCTCTTGCAGCTTCAATATCATATCTTTTTATTATTTTACCATCGAAAGGTCTAATGAAATAATCTTCATCAAAAAGAGAGAAATCTTGTTCGACTTCCCAAAGTTCTTCTGCATTAAGAAGTAAACGCCTGGGGTTTCTAACTAATTTATCCTGATTTCTGTCAAAAAAATAAGTTCCTTTAATTCCTTCTAAGTTCTGGTTCTCTTCTACTCTTTCTAAGATTTCCTCAAAAGTTTTTTCTCCTTGACCAACTGCAACCAAATCAAACATTTTTGTTTTTAGTACATCATCTGCCACTAAGGTTGCATGAATCCCGCCAATTATAATTTTAGTATGCTTGGGAATATTGATTTCCGGTAAAAATGACATAAGAAATTCATATTCATGAGATAATGCAGTAATAGCCAAGATATCAGGTTGAAATTCATCTATTTTTTCTTGAAAGTCAAGTAGTATGTTCTTATGAGGTAATTGTTTCTTTTCCTCTAATTTTGTAAATCCGGGTTTGAATCCTCCCGCGCTTTCCTTTTCTACAGATGAGTCTTTAATCTTCTCATATCGATAAGTATCAAAGTAATCAACTTTCCATTTGCGCTTTTTGGCAATTCCTGCTAAAATTGGTATGGCTGTGCTTATTGTGGCCCAATTAGCATAGTTAGGAAATAGTAATAGCACTTTTTTCATATATGCCCCCCCACACTTTTCTAATTGATAAAATTATTCGATCATTTTTAAATATATTGTTTTAAAGCATCTGTGCTTAAAGGATTATTTTTGTCAGTATAAGCTATTTGTCATCATTCTTTCAAATCATATAAAGCTAGCATTTCCCCTATTACTTCTTTATTTCTACAATTAATAATTGACAAGTTTTTGTTATTTATGATGTTCATTATATCATTTGACATAATTTGTCATATTTATTGTAACAATAAAATGCAGTTTGAATTATTGTGATTGGAAAATAAATCTTAGAATTTCCCTCTAAAAATTTCTTCTGGATGTATCTGGATGTATACATGCTTTATAGTGCTTAGTCATTTAAACCTCAATTGAGATAAATTTATCTAATTAATCGTTTTATCATTGAGCTTCTTTATTTTTAAATAATAACCCTACAATAAAAAACTAATATTTATAAATGATTCATTAGAATACTGTCACTTAGGGGGAAAATGGTCAAATCAACAGGATCAAAACAAAAGCCAAAAAAAGGTTTCTTAGATATCTCAATCGTAGTTCCTACACGAAATAACAAGGATACTATTAAAAACTGCCTAGAATCCCTTGTAAAGCTCGATTATCCCAAAAACAAGTATGAGATAATCACCTCGGACGGCATGTCAAAAGATGGCACCCGAGAAATAATAGCTAAATATGCCAAAAAATACAAGAAATCACTAAAAATCAGCCTTATTGACAATAAAAAACTTAATTCAGCTGCAGGGAGAAATCTGGCAGTAAAAAAGGCCAAAAACAAGATAATCGCATTTACAGATTCAGATTGCTTTGTGCCAAAAAAGTGGCTTAAAACGCTAGTAAATGCCCTTAAAAAGCATGATTCGACTGATCTTGCAGGTGTAGGAGGCCCAAATTACCCTCCTTCTTTCTCAGATGATTTTGCTAAGGCTGTTGGCTATGCTATTTCAACTAGGATTGGCTCTCTTGGCAGTGTTCAGGGTTATGTTTATAAAAAGCCAGTTGAAGTTATCAGTATTCCGAACTGTAATGCTTTAATAAAAAAAGAGGCTATTGAAAAGGCAGGGTATTATGATGAGTATTTCGCTACTGGTCAGGATGCAGAAGTTAATTTGAGGATAAGAAAAAAAGGCTTTAGATTTTTGTTTATTCCAAATGCTCCTGTTTGGCATGAGATGCGCAATACACCATATAAGTTTTTCAAAAGAATGTATCAATATGGTTTTGCTAGAATGAAGATTATATTCAAGCATCCAGATTCCTTAAGACCGATCCATCTTTTGCCAGTGTTGGCTTTCATTATTAGTTTAAGTTTATTTATTTCAAGTCTTTGGTATAGAAATTTCTTGTATATTCTTGGTTTATTGGTTGTTATTTATGTTTTGATGATTTTTATTGGCTCTTTAAGTAAAGTGACAAAAGAAAGATTGGGGCTCATATCCAGTATAAAGTTCATCTTTTTAATGATGTTGGCATTTATCATTGAATATACGGGTTACACCTTTGGTGAATTGGCAGGGATTTTTAAAAAATGATTGTATTTCAGGTGAAGCAAAATTTATAAAGCCGTGGAGAGGGATTAGGGATATGAAATTTGAAGGCAATCTTAACTTGGAAAGGCTTTTTGAGTTTATTGGTTTTATAATCGGAAGTACATTGTTTTTTTCGATATTTTATTTTGTATTCTCTTCATTTATTTTATCATTAAAGGCCTTAACTTATCCATTTTTTATTGGAATTGTGATCTTGATTTTTTTGCTTATTGACTTTGTCATAATTTTTAAGAAAAAAAGATCTAGTTTCATAGCTATAAAGAATTTAACTGTAATTTATAAGTCATTTGTGTTTGGTTTCAAGAAATTTTCTCATAATGTTATTGAGGTATTTAATTTCATCCTGCTTTTACCCGTTTACATATTGGGTGTAGGGCCAATTTCCATAGTTGCAAAGATACTTAGGAAGCATTTTTTGAAATTAAAAATAGATAAAGATGCAAAAACTTATTGGGATGATGTTGAAGAAAAAGATATGGATGAGGAATTATTTTATAGACAGTTTTAGTAATTATGGGGGGCATAATGTATATCTTAGCAATTTCGTGTTATTATCATGACGCATCTGCATGCTTGTTAAAAGATGGAAGTATTGTTGCGGCAGCAGAAGAGGAGCGTTTTACAAGAAAGAAGCATGACTCATCTTTTCCGATAAATGCTATAAATTTTTGTTTGGAATATGAAAATATCACAATCAAGGATATTGATCATATTACGTTCTATGAAAAGCCTTTTGAAAAGTTTGAAAGAATACTAAATCAACATTTAGAGATGTTTCCGAGAAGCTATTGGACTTTTTTTAAGGCAATGCCGTCTTGGCTAAATGAAAAACTGAGAATGCCTTCAGTCATCAAAAAAAGGCTGAAATACAAAGGAGATATATTTTTTGTCGGACATCATATGAGCCATGCAGCTAGTTCTTATCTCCCTAGTCCTTTCAAGGAAGCTGCAGTGCTTACTGTTGATGGTGTTGGGGAATGGGCAACTACATTGTTAGCAAAGGCTAAAGGAAATAACATAACACCTATAAAAAAGATTGATTTTCCAGACTCTCTCGGGCTTTTGTATAGTGCAGTCACTGCTTATCTTGGATTTAGCGTGAATAATTCAGAGTATAAAGTGATGGGATTAAGTCCTTATGGTAAACCTATTTATGTTGATAAATTCAGAAAAATAATAGACATGAAAGATGATGGCAGCTATAAACTTGACATGAGTTATTTTACATATCATTACAAGATGAAGATGCCGTCTAAGAAATTTATCAAATTATTTGGTCCTTCAAGAAAACCAGAAACAAAGATGACCCAGAAATATAAAGATGTGGCAGCTTCTTTGCAGAAAATAACTGAAGAAGTCTTGATGAAAATCCTTAAGTATCTTCATGAACAAACAAAGAGTGAAAATCTTTGCCTAGCAGGAGGAGTGGCATTAAATAGTGTTGCCAATGGAAAAATATTGAGCAAAACACCATTTAAGAGAATATGGATACAACCTGCTGCCGGCGACGGAGGTACAAGTTTAGGTGCAGCTCTTTATACCTATAATACCATATTAAAAAAACCCAGAAAAGAATTCCAAAAAACAGCTTTTTTGGGGCCTGAATTTTCTTATGTTGAAATAAAGAAAGTGTTGGTAGAGAATAATGTAAATTTTACTGAGTTTAAAAATGATAAAGAATTAATTGATAAGACTGCTAAGCTGATTAATGACAGCAATGTTATTGGATGGTTTCAAGGAAGAATGGAATGGGGGCCTAGAGCTTTAGGATCCAGAAGTATTTTATCAAATGCTACAAATAAGAAAATGCAGGACATATTAAATCTTAAAGTTAAACATAGAGAAAAATTCAGGCCATTTGCTCCTGTTGTATGTGAGGATGATGCTCTTGAATATTTTGATTGCGATAAACCAATACCTCATCCAACTGATTTTATGCTGATGGTTTATCCAATTAAGAAAAAGTACCATTCAAAGATACCGTCAGTAACTCATGTTGATGGTTCTGGCAGATTACAAACAATAAGAAGAGAACAAAATCAATTATATTATGATTTGATAAAGAAATTTGGGAAACTTTCAGGTATTCCAATACTAATAAACACTTCTTTTAACATAAGGGGCGAACCTATTGTATGTACGCCATTTGATGCATATAGATGCATGATGGGCACAGGAATAGATTATCTTGTTATGGGGAAATATCTTATAAAAAGGGATGATAACCCAGAGGATAAGTGGGATAGTGAAAAATACGCAAAAGATTAAGGAATTTGGAATAAATATATTATTCTTATTAGTTGTAATATTAGTTTTACTTGTTTTCTTTGAGATTGCACTTAGAGTTTCTTATAATGGTTGGTCTAATTTTAACTCAGAGATGTGGAGATATTCTATTGATGTAAAGAAGATAAGTGATATCCCGAATGTTTCTCATGAACACCAACCTAAGAAATCAAGCATTTTATACGGCGTGGAGATAAAGACGAATTCATTAGGGTTTAGAGATAAAGAATATAATAAGTTGAAGAGCAATAATAGTAAAAGAATATTGGTCTTGGGAGATTCAGTTACGCTTGGCTGGGGTGTGAAGATATCGGATGCATATTCAGAAGTATTAGAAAGTTTATTGAATAATAATAATAATAATAATAATGAATCTGTTAATTATGAAGTTATGAATTCTGCTGTAGGAAATTATAATACTGAGATGGAAGTAAATATGTTGAAGCAGTACATTCCACTTGATTTTGATTCTGTAATAGTTGGCTTTTTTCCTAATGATGCAGAAAAAACACATATTGTAAAAAAAGATTTGGCCTATCAATTTAAGAGCAGATTATATCTTTACCCTTTTTTATGGGATAGATATGTAAAAATAAAGTTTCTTCTAATGAAAGGAAGTGGAGATTATTCAAGCAAGATACATGAATTTTATTCAGAGGAATATGGTGGCAGGGAAGTCATTAAAAGATATTTTTCTCTATTGAATAATATCGCTGATGAAAACAATTTAAAAGTATACATTGTGATGATTCCTCAATTTTATAATGAGTTTTCTGACTATGACTCAGGATACATACATGATTTCATAGAAGAATTATGTGATGATAATAATTTTACATGCATTGATACGCTTGATGATTTTAATGGTTATAATCTTTCAGAGATAATAATATCAAGAGAGGATGCACATCCTAACAAACTCGGTCATAGGTTAATTGCTGAAAGAATTTATGAGGTAATGAAAAATGAAAAGTGATATATCGAAATTTCTCAAGAAAAATAAGAAAAAAATAATAATTGTGGCAGTGATAATAGTTATCTTCATTATCCTTTTTCTTCTTGGTATGTTAGGAGCCGGCAAGGACATAAATTACATTCCCATATAGAAGATGTATTAGAAGATGTATGTATGAAAGTTATATAAAATCTTTTTTATATTAAATTACGTTAAGAATTCTTAGTTCTTTTGCTTTTTCGTGTTTAGAATTGGAAGTATATGAACTGTATACTTGTAGCAGGCCTTAGGAAATACAGACTCATCATTACTACGAAAAGGTATAACCCCCAATAGAAAAGATCTTTCTTGGCCATATTTTCAACAAAATTCCTGTTGAAGAATGTATAAATGTGTATTATTACAAATACTAGAAGGAAAAATAAAGGAATATGAAAATTATTTATTAGTTCTTTAAATGTGAAGAAGAAATTTGAAAAATCAAAAGTAAGATATTCATAGACTAGGTAAGTAAGATCCCTAACATTGGATACTCTGAACATGAGCCATCCCATGAAAACAAAGTACTGGGTGAGGATCAAGAGAACATATTTTTTGTATTTGCCAAAAAACTCAAATATTTTTGTTATACCTAAACTACTTGAAATCTTATGTATACATAGAAGAACTCCTTGATAAAAACCCCAAAAAAGGAAATTCCAAGCGGCACCATGCCATAAGCCACCTAAAACCATAGTTGCCATTAGATTTATGTAAGTTCTTGTCTTGCCTTTTCTGTTCCCTCCTAAAGGGATGTAAAGATAGTCCTTAAGCCAACTTGAGAGCGACATATGCCATCTTCTCCAGAATTGGGTGAAATTAGTAGTGAAATATGGCTTGTCAAAATTAAGCTTTAGCTTATAACCCAATACTCGGGCAATTCCTATTGCAATATCAGAATATCCTGAGAAATCACAGTATATTTGTATTCCAAATGCCAAAGCAGCAATGAAAACAGGAAGACTTCCACTGTATTTTGTTGGATCTGAAAAGAAACTGTCTACAAACACAGCTATGTTATCTGCAAAGACCACTTTCTTTACTAGACCCCATCCGATTAGAGTTAAGCCAGCCTTAAAATTTTCAGCGTGAATCTTAACCTTAGTTGTTAGTTGAGGTATGAAGTCAGCTGCTCTGACTATTGGTCCTGCAACAAGCTGAGGGAAAAATGCAACATATAGACCAAATTTAAGTATAGAGTCAGTAGGCCTCATTTTTTTCCAGTAAATATCCAGTGTATAGCTCATTGTTTGGAATGTATAGAATGATATGCCTATGGGGAGGATGATATTAAGGAGTTGAATATCTGTAGGACTGCCAAAAAGAGTGCTTAGGTAATTGATCGTTTCTATTGAGAAATTTGTATATTTGAAAAAAGCCAGCAACCCAAGATTCCCGATCAAGCTAAAGGAAAGATAAAGCTTTCTTTTACTTTTATTAATTGTGCTGTAGATGGCCTTTCCGCAATAGAAATCAAGGAATGTAGAAAACAATAAAAGAACAACGAGGAATCCGCTTGAATAGTAGTAGAAAAAATAGCTCCCTATGAGAAGAAGCAGATACTGATATTTCTTGTCTTTGATCATTACTATAGCTAACAATACAACTATGCTGAAATAGAAGAAAGCGATACTGTTAAATAATATGGATATCACCTAAGTATAATTCATCATCATTAAGTTTGAACTCTTTTGATAGTCTTTTTCTTCCTTTGTTGTTTAGATGTGTAAGATCAATAAATTCTTCTTCTTCAAATTCTTCTTCAAGATTTATAAGTGTCACATTATTTTCTTGGGCGACATCTAACAATAATTTGTGGTATTTTTTCCATGACTTATCACTAATCTTATCTTTAAGCAAAGGATTCAAAGGCATTTGCACAATGATTATTTTTCCTTTGTTCTTATGCAGGCTGTCAATTAGGTATTCAAATGATTCTATTTGTCTATTTTGAGAATTATCAATATCAAAAAGAGCCATAGTGTTTTTATCGTCGATCTTTTTGTTTAGTTCTTCAAAAGATTGGTCCTGGAGGAAAAGATAGGGGTCTTTGAAGTTATTAAGTATATTTCTTTGAGTTTCTGTAGAGAAGATCTGCTTTATTAAACCCAGATAAAATGGCATAAAAAATTTATTTTTGTGGAGCAATTTTTCCCAAGTATTTTTGTAGAGCAGTTCTTTTTCCTTTTCAGTTAGTAGATTTGATAAGTATTCATCTGGTTTAATTTTTCCGAGTTTGCGGCCAATAAAGAAATATAAGTCATCATTCTTATTAATATATTCATTAAAAAATAATGGAGATGCACCCAGAATAATCAATCTTGGCTTTGTTTGGGTAATAAAGTCTTTTTGTAAAGCGATCTGAATTGGTAAAATTCCAGCCATCCCAAGATTATAGCATTTTGTTCTTTCAGATTCAATAATCCTACAGTCTATATCTTCTCGAATCTGGCTGTCTCCAATAAAGAGAATGCTATCCTGATTTATGTTTTCATACTGATCAAGAAGGTTTACAAATCTGTTATTATCTGAACCATAATTATTGAAAGATGCAGCAAACATAGCATATGCAATAGTGCTGATTATAAGCACTAAGATCGGAATAAAAAACACTTTTTTGTTAGATGACATTGTAGATTCGTTTCTAATATGATATTTAAATTTTTTTAGTAGCTCTTAGTGTAATTTTGTGGCTTAATTTATAAATATTTACAGCAAATCGTAATCTTTAACTCCCGTTTATTTAAAAAGAAAGATTTAAATATAACTGTTTTATCCAATGTTTTAGTCCATTTTAGGACTGGATCAGGATGTTATCATAAATTGCATTAAGATTAAAGCGGGGTTCAAAACATGGCTAAGAAGAATAAATCCTTGTTAGGAGAGGTATGGGACTTCCTTAAAGTAAGAAAGGCTTGGTGGCTTCTTCCTCTTGTAATTATGTTGATTATAGTTGCTATACTGATAATTGTTGGGCAAAGCAGTTCTTTATCGCCTTTCATATATGCACTATTTTGAGAATAAACAACTTTCAGATTAAATCAAATTAAATCTTTTTTTCTGTTTATTTACATTGGTTTAATATTTGTATTACAGTGAAAGAAATGTTGTGAAAAGAAATGGTTAAGAAAAACAAAAAGAAAAGCAGAAAGAGCAAATCCCACAAAGAATTCTTGATAAATATCGGAGTTCTTATTGCAACCATTTTTGTTTTTCTGATCTTTTTTGAGGTAGTTCTTCGCTTGACAGTTGATTATGAGCTATTCCCTCAGAATGTTGATACTCTTGCATATAACAATGTTTCTGGTGTTTCATTCAAACCTAATATTGAAGGCCTTTATAATAGTAAAGTTGAAACTAGGTATCATTTCAAAACCAATAATCTTGGTTGGAGAGATGATGATGTTTTCCCTGAAAAGACAAGGTTCAGAGTAGAAATAGTTGGTGATTCTGTTACAGCTGGAACAGGTGTAGACCAAACAGAGATGTTTACAGAAGTTCTTGAAAAGGAACTGCTTGATAATAAAGTAGAAATAATTAATTTTGGTTTGGGGGCAACAGGCACAGGACAGCAACTTAGCTATTTTGAGAATAAGGCAAAATACTATTCTCCTGATATGGTCATTCTTGAATTTTCCGTAGCAAATGACTGGGCAAATAATGAAGGTGCTTATAAAAAACTTCCATATTATACTCTTGAAAATAATACATTGAAGTTGAATAATTTCCCCCCTAAAGAAATAGAGCTTACTGAGATTACTTATTCATTTCCTTTAAATATACATGTATTTTTCTCAAATAACCTATATACTTATAATTTCTTATACAAAAGATTGCTGAGCATTAAATTCATCAGGCAAATCTTGCTTAAGTCAGACTTTACAAGAAAAGGTTTGGCTTTTCTATCTGTAGAAATGTTTAATGCAAATGCCAGCTACTATCAAGATAGCTATCTTGTCACAAGAGCATTAATTGATGCTTTTGCTAAATCTGCTAAAGAGATTAACAGTTCTTTTTATGTCTTAATAGTGCCAACTAAAGAACAAGTCTATGAGCAAGATTGGCAAGCTGTTGTGAATGCAAATGATCTGGGGTTTGAGTTGGATAGAGATCTTCCTACAAATAAACTTTCTGAGATATGTGAAGATCTTAACTTATCCTGCATTAATTTACTACCTGTTTTTAGAGAAAAAGCTTCTAAAGGCAACAGGTTTCATTTTCATCTTGATGCCCATCCTACTGGATCAGGCCATAGAATAATAGCAGAAGTTATTTACGAACAATTATTAAAGAAGTAACAATTCTCTTTTATTTCTATTTTAATAATTGGCAAGTTTTTGTTATTTTAATATTTGAGATTTTTATTCTAATACTTTTTTGTAGATATTAATTATTTTCTTGCTATGGTTTTGCCAGCTTAAACTGTTTTTTCTTATAAATTCAGGGCAATTATTTTCAAGAGTTTTTATCTTTTTTGAGTTTTTTAGCAAATCCTTAATTGCCCTGCTTATAGAATTAACACTTCCAGATTTAACAAGTATGCCGTTATAATTATCTTTTATTACCTCCGGAGTTCCACCAACATTAGTGGCTATAGTTGTTTTTTTGCACGCCATAGCCTCTAATGGAATGTTTGGGCGTCCTTCTGATCTGCTTGGCAGCACAAGAAAATCAGCAGCATTTATCCAGGTAGCAACTTTATTGTGCTTTATTTGTCCTGCAAATATGAAATTATCTTGTATATTATATTTTTGGCATCTTTTAATTAGGTCATCCTTTAACTCTCCATCCCCGCATAAACAAAATAATACTTCTTTGTCTTCTTTCAATACTTCTTTTGCTGCATCTACCAGATAATCAACACCTTTAATTTTCTTTAAATTACCAACATAAAGAACAATTGATTTAGTTTCAGGCAAATTTAATCTTTTCCTGCAATCTTTTTTATTCATGGGCTTAAATTGGTCTATGTTAACACCATTCTCAACAACCTCAATCTTTCTTGGATTAATCCCTAATTCAATACAAGTTTTTTTCATAGCATTACTAACAGCAATGATTTTATCTGCATTTTTTAGGGTTTTAATTATTTTTCTTGCTGTGCAAGGCATTTCTTTTGTTATTTTTCTCTCGAGTGTGCCTCTCGCGTGCACTATCAAAGGAATCTTCAGGTGCTTAGCAAGTTTCATCATTGCATAACCATCAGGATATGAGAATTGAGCATGGATTATGCCCGGCTTTTTCATTTTCTTATTTCTTATCTGCTTCTTGATGTATCTATTCACAGAAAATGCATACAAACAACCAGTAAGCCAGTAAAATAATTTTTTAGGGATAGGATAAATGTATCTTGGTCTATGAATTTTGTAGAGTTTTGTTTTTTCCAACACAGGCAGTTTTGAGAAATTATAGAATGGCAAACCATTTATAGGTATAGAATGAGGTCTAGGGGATAAAACCTCGACACTGACTTGTTTTTTTTTTGCTATACTATCTATGCTTTCTTTTACAAAAGTTCCAAGCTCATAGAATTTATCGGGAAATGTTTGTGAAACTTCGAGGACATTTATTTTTTTCATTGGTATAATGCTTAGGTATAATCAATTGTTTAAAACCCAATCTGCAGTAATTTTGAGTCCTTCATCTAATTTAAATTTACCTTTATATCCTAAGATTTCTCTTGCCTTTGTTGGATCTGCTAAGGTATGTTTAACATCTCCTTGTCGTATGTCTGTGTAGGTAGGTTTGATATCTTTTTCAAGAAGAACATTAATTTTTTCTACTAATTGGTTGACTGATATGGCTTCTCCATCCGCTAAGTTAAATACTTCTCCAGCAGCTTTTTTTGCTTGGCAAGCAAGTAAATTTCCCTCAACAACATTTTTTACAAAGGTAAAATCTCTGGTCTGTTTTCCGTCACCAAATATTGTTGGTTGCTTATCATTCCCTATTAATTTTATGAATAAAGGTATTACTGCTGCATATTCTGAAGCTGGGTCTTGTCTTTGACCAAAAACATTGAAATATCTAAGTGAGACAGTTTCTAATCCATAAAGTTTGAAGAAAATTTTCAGATAATGTTCTCCTGCTAATTTTGAGAGTGCATAGGGAGATAAGGGATCTGGACTAAATGTTTCTTTTTCAGGCATTACATCTATATCGCCATAGACTGATGAAGAAGAGGCAAGAACAACTCTTTTCACATCTCTTGCCCTAGCAGCTTCAAGAATTGCTAGAGTTCCATTGATGTTTACATCATTGTATTCTTTTGGTTCAAGCAATGATTGAGGAACAGATCTTCTAGCAGCTTGATGAAGGACAAAATCTGCATCCTTAAATTCCTTTTTCAAAACTTCTTCATTTCGGATGTCTTCTTTTACGAATTTTACTTTATCAAAAAAACCATTAAGATTTTCTTTTTTACCATCATACAAACTATCAATCACTACTACTTCGTTATCGTCTTTGACAAGTTCTTCTGCAATGTGGGATCCTATGAATCCAGCTCCGCCAGTTATAATATATTTCATTTTTTTGCACCCTTTAAATTCCTATTAAACCCCTTATTTTTATAATTCCCAAAAGAGGTAAATCGACTAATTTAGCAATAATAGAGTATCTCTTGCTATATTTCAGCCATTCTCGATATTGCTTTAAAAATATTTCTTTTTTGATTAGCTGGTGTAATATCTTAATTTGAGGCATATGGACTGTTTTGTGGTATCTTTTTCCTGAATAAAATATTTTGCCAGTATCATATCTAGACCATTTTAATAAGCCTAAGTTAATATTAAAGCTTTCTATGTTTGTTTCTAGAGTTTTAATGCCCTTTTCAAATAGTTTTTTTGCTTTTTTATCCTTTGTGTAGTCTTGATATTCATAGAGTCCTAAAAGTGCATAAATAAAGCCATTCAGAACATGAGCTCTTTTATAGCCTGGATATTCCTCATACCACCAATTTCCTTCTTTATCGACATCAAGTATGCCTCCTTTAGAAACAGGGGTCTCAAAAGTCTTTATTATGCCTTTACAAGCATCTAAATATTTTTTCTTTCCAGTCAAAGAATGAGCTCTTATAAATACATTTAAGGCCATTCCTTGGGTTATTCCAGATATCCATTTGTATGGTTTTTTGAACTTATAGCCTGCAATGTTCATCTTCCAAGTATGTAACCATCCAACTCCTGCTTTGGTTGTGGTTGAGTTTTTGATTAACCATTCTGAGTATTTGAGAAAGATATCTCTTGCTTTCAAATCTTTTTTCTGGATATACTCATTGTAACAATCAAGAGCTGTTTGTATTATTGTTATGGGAAAGTAGATTTTTGATGTTCCTTCTAGGAATTTCTTTTGCATGTAAATTATTCCTTCTTTATCAATGCAAAATTCATAGAGAAATATACTTGTGATGCTTCTTTTTCCTAGGTTTTCCAGCTTTTTCCCATGTTTATTCCAGAATTCCGGAAAATATGCTTTGTAAGGCCCCATATTCATCTATGTGCTAAATTGTTATTTAAAGGTTATCATTTAGTATGTCTTTAGTGTATTTATAAAATGAATAATTAGGGGGTTAGTGGCCCCAAAGGCATATTTAGAATGATTTTTTCATCTATTATTGTTCTATTCAAACACCTAATTTAGCTAACCAGCTATCTTCTCCAAATATTGATGACAAAACAGTCCCGACATCATTAACTCTGTTCTCCCTTGGATACATAGAAGCTCCAATAATGGAAATAACACCATATAAAATAATGAAGCCTAACATGAAATATCTGTAATTAATCTTGGTTTTCTTTTGTAAACTCATACTCCATAAGTGCATTTGATACGTTGCAAACGGTAGGACTAAAGGAAACAATGCAAAAGCATATCTTGGAGAGTAATTTGCGATAATATAAGAAAATAAGACATAAGGTATTATTGATAGCGAGTTCTTAATAATGAATTCTTTCTTGTATTTTGATAGTTTTTTGTACAATTTAACAATGCTAATAAAAAAGATAACCCACAAATAATGAAATGTTAAAGCAGTTCTAAAAATAAATGTGCTAATGCCGCCAGGTCCAAGAGATTGAGTTATATATGACATAAGCCAATTACTTCCAGATATTATATTGAATGCTTTTTTCCAAAGCCAGTAGGGAAGTAATGCTATTAGTATAGCAATCAAAAACTTTGGAATATCTCCGATGTATTCTTTTATTCTTATTCCTTTATCAAACAATACTGTCAGACCAAGATAGATAAGTAACAAAAGCAGATGGTCTCTCGTTAATATTGCTAACGCCAAAACAACCCCCATTATGGAATAAGATTTATATGTATATTCTCGAGCATATTTTTCTATTATCAATATTCCAAATATGAGAAAGAAATAACCCCCCATATCAGTTGCTACCATCGGTCCCCAGACAATTGACGGCATAGATATAGCAAACATAATGGCTGTATATAATCCGAGCTTTTCGTCTTCAAAGAATTTTCTGAAGAAATAATATGTTGCTAATCCGCCTAATATCCAAAAAAGTACACCAACAATTGCAAATGCAATTTCCATTCCAAATAATGGTGCCAAAGGCACAGACAGTAATGGTACAAACATTCTAACAGCTATAGGTGAGGTTAGTTCTTGAGGTCCTCCTCTGCCTATATCGTATTCAACAGGATTGCCTTGAATAAAGTAAGCTGTTTGAGTCATGAATTTAGAGTCAAACATTTCATATCCAAAAAACATTGGCGCGAGAAGGATTGGTAAGAGTATTAATATGATTATTGATAATGTATTCTTTTTTCCCTTTTTTTCTGATTTTTTAGTTGTTCCTTTTTTCCTTTTTTTGTTCATTTTTTTAAGTTTAATTGATTTTGATTTCATTTCTTGCAACTACCAACAATACTCAAACCAAAAGGAAATGGAATGCCATATTTTATAAATTTATTCTCTATTTTTAATAGTAGGTAGAAAAGGGAATTTAGGAACTTCGGAATTCTCATCTGATCAACTTGTGGTTTAGAGTTCCTTTTTGCTATTCTGAGAATTGCTAGTGGAACAAACAACGTGAAATTCCAAAAATATAATCTTTTTTTGGAGAATTTTTGGA
>JBHPFW010000003.1:0-89807 GCA_042571645.1 Nanobdellota archaeon | reverse complement strand
ATATTATGAGGTTTATAAAGAGAATTATAACGTATTTAGGATAATTTATGATTATGATAGTTTAAATGACGAAGAGAAAAAAAACGATAGGAGCCTTGCAGAACAAAATGTAGGAAAAGCAGTTAATGATTATATTATAAAAATATGGGGTGAAGACATTAATAACTTCATAGAATTTATTCAAGAATGTGATAAGAAAAAAATTGAAGTAATATATTATGCGGGAAATCATGATTGTTTGTTATCTCATCATTACAATCATTTTTGTATAGGAATTGAAATTTTAAAGAAGATAAAGAGAGGATCAAAGAATTTGCATTTTCCATCAGATCTTGGTTTAATTAAACTTAATGAAGATCTTTATTTGATAGGTGTACATAATATTAAAAATAGTTCTTATGAATATCCAGATATAAAACCACTTGTTGAATCTTTATGCACAATTGAATCTCCTGAAAAAATAATATTTGTATCTCATACGCCCAGCAAAAATAAATTCTTTAATGCAGGTTCTGGTGATATAAGCTTATTAAAGAAGAAATTCAAGTTTAAATATCATTTTCACGGTCATTGTAAAGATTATAATAAAGAATATGATGATTATGGAACGCCAACAAGATCCGTACATTTCTAAAACAACTTTAAAAATAATCAAAAAAAGCTTATTCTGGGAATAAGATCTCTTTTTGAAATTCTGTTAGAGCATTTTCATATTCATTATCTGCATAAATTAAGTATATTGTTGAATTGTTTTTATTGTGTTCTTTTAAATATGTTTCACAGCGTTCTTTAAGCTGTTCAGCAGTCAGGTTATCAAAAGTATAAGTTATTAGTACTTTATATTTTGCTTTAGCTTCAGAATCTAACAAGTTTCTTAACGATTTGTTCAAAGCGAGTAAATTATGCTTTTTAGTTTCAGGATCTTTTGATCTTGCCAATCCATCATTTTCATGTTCAATCTCAAATAAAATCTCGCCATTTTTTCTTGTTAAAAGAATATCTGAATAACCACCTCTGCCAGTTGCATTTTCGGGTGTTAAGTATAAGTTATTAGCTTTTGCAAGATTATACATTGCAACATTAAACAAATAGGTGAAAGTTCCTATTTCTATAACGTTAACATCTTCTTTGTTAGGTTTTTCATCCATATCATCATATAGAACCTTTTCCATATCTGTGTCATACATGTGTTGTTTAAACTCTTCAAAAAATTTATCAAAATCCATTATATTACACATCCAACCTTTAATTGTTTTGTTTTACTCGTTTATATAATAAGCTTTTTTAATCTTGATCTGATGCTGCCAGGTTGTCTTTTGAAGATTTGGCAAAGTTCTTTAACAGATTTTCCTTCAATACATAGTTTCTTTAATTCGTTGTTTGCTTCATCTGTCCAAGGTTCATATGCATTGGGATATTTTGCCTTTATTTCAGCCAGTCTCTCCTGATAGCTTGATGGATTCTTTTCCCTCTTTTCCCTCTTTTTCTTTTTTTTCTTTTTTTTCTTTTTTTTCTTCTTTTTCTTCTTTTTCTTGCTAGGAGTTGGTTTTTTCATTTCTGTTTCTACTTCTCCCCTTTCCTTGTTAAGTATTTGTAACAAAGTTATGAGTGTGGCAGCATCTCTTCTATCAAGAGATTTTGATAAACCGATAATGTACTCTATTTGTTCTTCTGTTGCTTCAGTAGGTTTATAATTAAATCTCTCATACCTTTTAGCAAGAATAACCCATGTTTTGATTAACTGTTCTTTTTCCTCTTTTTTCAAATTCACATAAACCATGAGGTATAATTACCTATTCATTTTTATAAACTTTTCTTCTAAATAAGGATTTAGCTTCTCAGAATAACACTTATCAGCCATTCTCTCACGATCAAGATAATGTCTGTCTCCTACAGAAATAGGAGTTCTTCCTTGAAAGAAATCTGCTATCGCTGAGGGAACTCCTAAATCCAGACACTTAGAATAAAACCAGTTCCTAATATACTTAGGTCTTATAATCTCGGGATGTCTCGTGAGAAATCTACTGAGGTTCTCAACAATAACTCCTTCAGAAAGTTCAAAACCCTTTGGAAAATATAGGAAAAATACATTTTTACAATGTCTTTTATAATTCAATAATACCTTGTGATAATTGCCATTTTCAATGGTTTTAAAGTCCTTGTCAGAATTGATATAATAGGCCATTTCTTTGATTCTAACACCTGAAAACATCAAGGCTACGTAGAACTCATAATACTTTTTATTAAGAGCCTTGAGCTTTGCTAAAGTCTCTACTAACTGCTCATCCGAAGGAGTGTAAATATCTGGAGTTGCTTTAGGTCTCTTGAAGTTCTTTCTAATCCTCTCAAGATCTACAAGCACTGCTGGATTCTCAAGATACTTCTCTTCAAAGAAATTACAAAGTGCTCTCAGAGCCTTATAATATTGGTCAGAATACAATTTATCTCTAATCTTCAATAGCTCTTTATAACTGAAAAAGTGTGTATAATAACTCAATTTTTTAACACAACTCTTCAACTTTGTAAAGTGTCTTTGCGAATAGTTTTTCTTAGAAATATAGACGACAAACTCTTCAAAATTATTCTTAATATTAACATCTGCCTTAGAAATAAAAACGCCCTGGGTGAGACTTTCAATCATTTCTGATATTTGAACTCACGTGTCCTAGGGACAGTAGATCTTTGTGGCTATTGTATTTTGTAAGCACAATATGCACTTAGCAATCTAACAGTCCATCAAGATGCCTTAATGGATTACCGCAATAGCCAGACTATGCGACCAGGGCGTATAAAGCACCAGAGTAAGGATTTGATTTAAATTAGTTTCTCTTTTTAAAAAGATTAGAAGGGGTAACATTTATAAATAAGCCAGAAGTCCTCAATATTATAGCGGAGTAGGGCAGCCAGGAGTGCCCGTCGAATTCATTAGAACTTCTAATGGGTGCGGAAGGCTCATATAAGAGTATATGTGCTCTAGGCGAAACCCGGAGGTCAGTGGTTCAAATATTGACGTTTAAGGCAATGCTTCGAACGTCAGTGAGAAAGTCCACTCTCCGCTATGCGAACTGGAAAGGGTTATCCCTTTCTGGTTTTTTCTTTTTATTAGCACTGGACATTTATGGTCGGTACTGATATTAATAACCTATTCTATCATTTTCTTAAAAAAGTCTGTAGAACTCTTTACAAAAATCTTTCCATCAAAATGTCAAAAGGTCTTTTTAAAGATTTTTTGTGAGTTTTACATATGGACTTTTTAGCGAACTCTAAGATTTAGATTTATGAAAATCTTAGAGGTGATAAAAAATGAAATTAAATAATTATACCAATTTAGATAAAAAATATTTCCAAATTACAAAAGAAGAACTCCCTGATATTTTTAGAATAGACGATAATAAAGTTTATTTAAAAAATTCAAAAGCGAAACCTTTCTTGATTAAGTCGCCTTTGATATTAGATGAAGATCTTGCTAAAATTTCTGCAATGATTCTAGATGGTTCTATAGAAAAGAATCTCAATTCTTGTATATTTTCACAGAAAAAAGATAAATCCAAAGTAAAAGAATTCTCTCATATAATCAAAAAACAATTTGGTCTGAATGGTAATTTTTCAATTCATAAGAATAGTGGTACCCCTATAGTTGCGTATCCAGCAAAGGCTTTTACATCCTTTATTTATCATTGTTTGGACATCCATAAATCAGATGAATCAGCAAAAATACCTCAGTGGATTTGGTACTCTCCTATTTCTGTAATAAGAGAATATCTAAGATATGCATTTGCAATGGAGGGTTCTGTTTACGATCCAAAAAAAGGAACTGAAGTGAGATTTCATAGTTGTGATAAAACTTATTTAGATGAGTTAGAACTTCTATTGAAGAAAAAATTTGGAATCAAACCTAAGATTTACAAATATTATATTAAGAATTATGGATGGAAATATTATTTATATTTTGCTGATATTAAAAATGTAACAAAGTTCTATGAACAAATTGGATTTGCTCTAAAATCGCATCAGAGAAGATTAAAAAGAATTGTAGAAAATTTTAAATCAAAAGCTTGGGAAATAACATTAGTGAAAGTTTTGGATATTAATAGAACTTATTTTTCTACAAAACATGTAAATAGCTTATTTCCTTATCTTTCTAAACGTGCTATTCATTATCGTCTTACAATTTTGAAGGATATGAATTATCTAGCTTTATCATCTAAGGGTTATTCTTTTACAAAAAAAGGATTAAGAAAGGCTAATTCACTGAAGAAAATAGTCAGAATTAGTTCTTTAAGAACTTATCCCTTAGAAAACGAGATTAAGATATTTAAGTTTATAAGATTAAAAGAAAGTAGTTATAACTCAGAAATCACCCGAGAACTAGGAATTAATACTTCAACAGTAAGGGATGTACTAAAGCGCTTATTAAAAAAGAATAAAATCATATTATCGCACAAAGATAAGTTTCAAAGGAAGTTCTATAAAACCATTTAATTCGCAAGAGATCATAAGACAATAATTACTTTCCATAATGAAAATAAATAAAAGCCCATCATTCCTTATAAAATGTCCTGATCTCACTAAGCACTGACTTGAAAGACTTTCTAAGTGCAGTTACAAAATCCCAGTCATTGTGGTTGGTGGAGGCAAAGTCCTTGCCTGCACATAAAACCTTTACATGAATAGAATATTTTACTCTTTTTGGCTCTTCTCCTGGTTTGAGTTCTTTATTACGATAAGTCTTTATGTGAACCTGAAGTCTGAAATCATTCTTAAGGCTATGAGATATCTTTTCTTGGTATTCTTCTGCAATCATATCAAGCTTTTCCTTTTGCTCTACACTAATCTCTCTTATACCCACATATTCAACATTATTTGAGACTTCCATCTCTGATGTTAATTCTGCCATGATTCACACCCCATAGAATTTCTGTTATTTATTCCCATATCTTTCTCAATGACTCTATTAACTTTCATATTTATAAATATTACCTATATGTTTTATTTATATTCTTAATAATATTTATAAAAGACTTTAGTAAGATTAGGAATATGGCATTAATAGCTGGTGTGGATGAAGCAGGAAGAGGACCTTGTTTAGGGCCTTTAGTAGTAGCAGGCGTAGTAATAGATGAAAAACTTGAAGAAGATTTGATTAGAATGGGTATTACTGATTCTAAACTTATTGCACCAAAAAAACGTGAGCAACTATTTGATATAATAAAAGAAAAAGTTAAGGATTACAAAATCATAGTTATTTCTCCTGAAGAAATAGATGAAGCAGTTAATTCTAAAACAACTAATCTAAATTGGCTTGAAGCAACACATTATGCTATTGCAACAAATTATCTTAAGCCAGATACAATCATAGTTGATTGTCCAAGCACTAATATTGAAGCATTTACAGAATATTTTAAGAAATTATTAATTGACGATATAAGAGATAAAGTTAATATTAAATGCGAGCATAAAGCTGATTTAAATTATCCAGTTGCAGGAGCTGCTTCTATACTTGCTAAAGTCACAAGAGACAGAGAAATTGAGAAACTAAAACAAAAATACGGCAATATTGGCTCTGGTTATCCAGCAGATCCAACTACTCAAAAGTTTTTAGCAGAAAACTATGAAAAACTAAAAGATGCAGGTATTTTCAGGAAGAGTTGGGCTTGCTATAAGAAATTAGTTAAAGGCAAAAATCAGAAGAGTTTGGGTGAATTCTGAGGCCTTTAAATATTTAAAAATAAAGATACCAAAACCTTTATAAATGCCCTGCTACGGTTTAAGCACTATAAGAGTGTGTTTGCATGACTAAAATAAACAAACTTGTAATGCATGGTTTCAAGAGTTTTGCTAAGCGCACAGAACTAGTTTTTGGGAATCAATTTAATTGTGTTCTAGGTCCAAACGGCTCTGGAAAATCCAATATTCTAGATGCTCTGTGCTTTGTTCTAGGAAAAAGCTCTGCAAAAGCATTGAGATCAGAGAAATCAGCTAATCTTATTTACAATGGTGGCAAATCTAAAAAGCCTGCAAAAGAAGGTGAAGTTTCTATTTACTTTGATAATGCAAGCAAAGTTTTTCCTTCAGATGACAAAGAGATAAAGATAAGCAGAATTGTAAGAGCCACAGGCCAAAGTGTTTACAAGATCAACAATAAAACTAAAACGAGACAGGAAATGCTTGAATTGATGAGCCTGGCAAAAATTAATCCAGATGGTTACAATATTATTCTCCAGGGAGATATTGTCAGTTTTGTAGAGATGCCCACAGTAGAAAGAAGGCAGTTAGTTGAGGAAATTGCAGGCATAAGAATTTATGAAGAAAAAAAGCAGAAAGCTCTCAATGAACTTAACAGAGTTGAAGAACGACTGAAAGAAGCAGACATTGTTCTGACAGAAAGAAAATCAAGCTTAAACCAGTTAAAAAAAGAACGAGATCAAGCATCAAAGTATAAGGATTTGAATGATAAGATAACAACAAACAGAGCAACTGTTATTCACAGAAAAATTAAAGCAAAAACTACCCAAAAAGAAGAATATGATAAAAAGATTGCAGAACAGCAAGAAAAACTTGATGCTAAAAACAAAGAACTTCAAGAATTTAAACAAAATGTTTCTGAGATAAAAGAAAATATTGACAAGATCAATCAAGAGATTGAGCAGAAAGGAGAAAAAGACCAGGTTGATATGCACAAAGAAGTTGAAAAGCTTAAGGTGGACCTCGGCACAGGAAAAAACAGGATTGAAAGCTTAAATAACGAGATAGAAAGGATTAATACAAGGAAAAAACAACTCAGCATAAACCTTAAGGAACTCGAAGAAAAAATCTCAAAAATTGATACTGAAAAAAAGGAATATGATGATCAGATAAAAGCTCGAAACAATCAAAAGCAGGAAATACAGCAAAGAATAGCTGATTTCAGAAAAAAGAACAATCTTGATAATATTGGTGACATTGAAAAAGATGTAGATAAGCTTGACAAGGAAGCTGAAGATAAACAAAGAGAAATACAGGAATTAAGAAAAAACCAGCAGGACATTCTAAGGGAAAAAGACAGGATAGAATTCCAGATTCAGTCAGCAGATGAAAAGATTTCCAAGGTACTTGAAGTTGAAAAAGAAAACAAAGTCCAAGTTGAAGAACTCAAGGCAAAGAAAAAGCAGTTTAAGGAATCTACTCTCGAGCTTAACAAAATGGTTAATGATGATGCGGCTTATTCTGGTCAATTATCAAATGCCCGATCCAAGTTATTGAATGCTAATGAACAGCTCTCAAAACTCAGAGCCAAAAACACAAGCATTCAGGAGCATCTTTCAGGAGATATTGCACTTAAGAAAATACTGGAAAACAAAAAGAATCTTGGCGGAGTTTACGGCACAGTATCTGAGCTTGGCCAGGTCAGTTCTGAATTTGCTTTAGCTTTGGAGATTTCAGCAGGAGCCAAAATAAAAAGCATCGTGGTTGAGTCTGATGCAACTGCTTCTAAATGCATCAAGTTTCTAAAGGAAAACAAACTTGGAGTTGCTACTTTCCTTCCATTGAATAAAATAAAAAGCGTTACAAAAAGACCAGAACTGAAGAAATATGAAAATGCTAATGGTGTTAAAGGATTTGCTATTGATCTTATCAGCTTTGATTCAAAGTTCAAAGATGTCTTTTCATATGTTTTTGGCAACACTCTTGTTGTAGATGATATAAACACAGCCAGAAGAATCGGCATCGGCAATGCAAAGATGACCACTCTTGAAGGCGATCTCACAAAGACATCTGGAGCAATGCAAGGCGGCTTCAGACAAAGGAAAAAAGGAATGGGCTTCCAGCAAAAAGAGCTTATAAGAGATATAGATAGATATGAGCATGATGCATCTGATACAGCAACTATAATCCAGGCTCTGGAAGAGAAAAAGCAGAAAGGAGAAGAACGCATAACAAACATAAGACAGCTGAAAGCCAATCTTGAGGCGGATATAATAAAGCTTGAAAAGATTCTCCACCTTGATTCAGATGATATGGATGCTACCAAAAAACTCAAAGAAGACCTGAAAAAACAATCAAAAGAATTTGATAAAACTATTGATTCTGTTAATATGAAAGTTTCTGAATTAAATAAAGTTCTTGCTCAGAATAAGATTAGTCGCCAAGGATTAAGAACTAAAATCACAGAGCTTAGAAATCCTAGGCTGTTAGCAGAGCTAAACACATTTGAAGAAAAACTCTCCCAGCTAAAAGAAGAAATAATGGCCAAAGAAGGAAATGTAAAGAATCTTGATGCTCAGATAACCAATATACTTCAGCCTGAAAAAGAAAACATAAACAAAATACTGAAACAACACAACAAAGAAGAGCAGGATTTCAAATCAGAGATCAAAAAGAGTGAAGATGAAATGAAAAATATGGAAACCTCTTTGAAAGAAAAAGAAAAAGCCCAGCAGAAATTCCATGAGCAGTTTAAGGGTTTGTTTGGCAAGAGAGGAAGCTTGGATGAGAAGCTAAAGAAACTTGATACAAAAATTGATACTACAAATGATGATAT
This sequence comes from Nanobdellota archaeon, assembly GCA_042571645.1. GTDB lineage: Archaea > Nanobdellota > Nanobdellia > Woesearchaeales > JBHPFW01 > JBHPFW01. The sequence continues at coordinate 81,286 of JBHPFW010000003.1, read as the reverse complement.
TAAAAAATATGAACAGAAAATAACAGCTTTCTCATTGGAAAATGCCAAGTACAAAGCAGAACTGGCAGCATTTGATCAGGAATTCGAACAATATAAAGAAGCCAAAATAGACGAGAAAAAATCTGATGAAGAATTAAAAAGAGAAATCTCCCAATTTGAGAGGATGGTTGCTAATATTGGCAGTGTAAATATGAAGGCATTAGAGATATATGATTCTGCAGAGAAAGAATACTATGGACTTGTTGAGAAGAAAGAACGGCTTGGAAAGGAAAGAGAAGATGTCCTTATGATGATTAACGAGATTGAAGCCAAAAAAACAGAGTTGTTTATGAAAACTTTAGAAGTTGTGAATGGCCATTTCCAGAGCACCTTTGCTCAGTTATCAACTAAAGGAGAATGTTCCTTGGTATTGGAAAACCCTCAGCAGCCTTTTGAAGGCGGCCTAATGATTAAAGTTAAGCTTACTGGAACTAAGTTCATGGACATAAGAAGTCTTTCTGGCGGCGAGAAAACTTTAACTGCACTTGCATTCATATTTGCTATCCAAGAGCATGATCCTGCATCATTCTATGTTTTAGATGAGGTTGATGCTGCTTTAGATAAAAAGAATTCTGAGTTATTGGCAAAGCTTGTCCGTAAATATACAGACAAAGCACAATATGTTGTAATAAGCCACAATGACGGTGTTATTGCAGAAGCAGATATTCTTTATGGAGTTTCCATGAACGAACATGGTTCTAGTAATGTTGTGAGTTTGAAGATTTGAATCAAATTACAAATCAACTAAGAAATTCCTCAAGCATAATGCTTTTTCATAATTCTATCCAAAGATTCTTTAATGCCTTCTGCTGTTTTGTCCCAGTTATAGCTTTCAATGACTGTTTTTCTGGCTTTGCTTCCAATATTTGACCTTAACTTTCCATCCTGAACTAACCGAAGAATTAATTTCTTTAATATTGCTGTATTCTCTCTTGGAAACAAAAACCCATTCTCACCGCTAATAATATAATCCTTAATATTTCCAACAGGAGTTGCAATAACTGGTATTTCACAGCTCATTGCTTCTAATGTTGACAAAGAAGTAGTTTCTGTGAGAGAAGGCATAACAAAGATGTCCATAGCCTGAAGATAAGGCACAACATCCTCGACAAAGCCTGTTATTTTGCAGTCCTTTATTGCTTTAAATCTCTCAACATACTTTTCTGATCCATCACCCACTATAAGCAAAAAAATCTCTGGATGTTCAAGTTTGAGCTCTACAAACGCTTCCTGCAGAGTTTCCAAATTCTTTTCAGGGCTTACTCTTCCTGAATAACCAATCACTATTTTGTTACTCAAACCCTTTCTCTTTTTTTTCTCTTCTTTATCTGCAGGTTTCAAAAACACATCATTATTGCAGCCAAGCATTACAACCTTTTTTTCTCCTTTAAAACCTAGTTCTGTTAAACGCGTTACTAAAGAAAGAGATGGAACTATAATTAAATCAGCTTTATTCCAGGATAATCTGGCAAAAAACAAAGTCAACTTCTCCATAATATTATGAATCACTCTGTTCTTTGTTACAATATTGGCAAACTGCTCCCATACCAACTGGTGAACAAACACCGCCACAGGTTTTTTCAGTTTTTTTGCATATCTTATGCCTAATGTTGATAAAGGAAACCCGCTCTGAACAAACACAAGATCATTTTCCTTTACAAGCTTTTTTACAAGCCCTGATTTAAGCTTGGTCATGTTATAACCAACTATACTTGGCTTGCTCAAAGGAATTTTGATTATATTAAAATCTTTTAAGGAAGCTGCATTTTTCCCCCCATAATCAGGAACAAGGAGAGTAACATCATATAACTTTGTAAGCCTTGAAGCTACCTCGACTATAAACCTCACAACTCCATCTCTCTTCGGCAAAAATGAATCCGATATTATTAATAGTTTTTTCATTTTGTTTTTAACCTTTTTTTGGGCTGTATCTGAATCCTATAGAAAAGCTCTGCAAACCTGGTATTACTTTTGAAGCCGTTTGCAATCGCCTTGAAAAAAACACTTCCAATCAAAGGTAATATAGCATTGAATCTTTGGCTTTCAAAACATCTCAAAGCTTTAATCTTTGTTTTGAATGTTTTGCTAATATCAACAACCAATTTGGGTCTTTCTCCTTTTTTGATATTTGGGCCCCAAATATCATAAACATAAACTTCTCCTTTATATCTGATCTCGGTAAGCAGCTGTTTGATTATCTTATTAAGAGCTCTATGATCTGGATGAGGATCATCTTTTGAATGCAATAGTATCTTATCTGGTTTGTTTCTAGTTACTATTCTCTTGATTTTTTCTGCTAATTTCTTTCTTTTGAATTCCTTTTCAAAATTGCCTTCATTCAAACCCAAAAATATGCTTTTTCCACTGCCCAATGCTTTTTCTGCATTCCTTGTTTCCCTAAGTCTCATCTCTACAGTTTCTCTCTTTTTAAGCCAAGGATGGCTTTTTTCTCCATATGAAAAAACTACAGAAATTACCTTCTTCCCTTCTTCATTGCACTTTGCAACAGTGCCTCCTGCTCCGATCACAAAATCATCTGAATGCGCACCAAATATCAAGAGGGTTTCTTTTTTTCTAGCCATATTGTTTAGATAGAATATGTTGTTTATTAAGCTTTTGGCCTTTTTTTGGTATTATTTTTCCCTTTCTCCAAGGAACTAAAAATTTCACATGTCCTGCAAATAGTCTTGCTGCAAGGCTCCCCACAAACCTCGCAAGAATTTATTATCTGTTTGTCTTTAAGATTTTCTTTTAATGGTGCTATTAAGCCTTCATGAAAGTTCAGAAGATTATACTTGACTGAAGGATGCTTTTTCTCATAATCATTAAGTATGTTGATGTGTTTTCTTCTGTATGCATCAACAGAACAGGGACATATGCCGTAATTTACTGGGAATTTCATCTTTTTAGAATATCTTTTTACTTCTTTTTCAGAAAGCCAATATAATGGCTTTATTCTTTTAACAAATTTTGTTGATGTGGAAATACCTGAGATTGGTCCTTGTCTCAATGCTAATTTTGTATCATTTCTAAACAAATTCATTAAAAATGCTTGAGCTTCATCATCGAGATTATGGCCTGTGGCTAAAACATCAAAACCAAGTTTTTTTGAATATTTATTTAGTAGGTATCTTTTTAGTATACCACAAAGCATGCATGAAGAATAATCAAATCCTTTTTCCTTCAACACACACCTCATATAGCACAATGATCTGCCAAACTCCTCTCTGAAAGATATCACATTCAGCTTGATTTTGTATTTTTTGCAGACTTCTTTTAAATTTTCAAGATTCTTTTTTGTGTAATTGCCGATGTTTGCATCTATTGTGATGCCTTCTACATCATAGCCCATCTTATTTAGAACATACAAACATACTGTTGAATCTTTGCCTCCAGATACAGCTACAACTATCTTGTCCTTTCTTGTGCATAATTTGTATTTCCTGATAGTCCGCCTTATCTTCTTTTCAAAATATGGCTTAAATCTTGAATCAGGTATTTCTTCTTCTGGCATATAACTGGGAGAAAAAAAGGAGTATATAAACTTTAGGGTTGAGTAATAAAATTCAAGCAAAATATAAGCTGCCAGGGCGAGTGCCAAGTATGTAAAAATAGCATCTCGCAATCATGATGGATAGATGCAAATGCATACAGAATATCCTTAGCACTCTAGGCGCTGGCAGCTTATTTTAGAACTATTTCAAAGGCAATTCACAACCACTCAAAAACGCCAATTGCTCCATTGTCTGCTCTCCTGGATAATTATTGCCATCTATACTCCAAGTGGGATAGCCTTCAATTCCTGCTTCATCACATTTATCTTCTTCAAGATTGCAATCAATATGATCTATGTATTGAAAAGAATCTCCAAATGCTTTTTTCTGGGATTTGCAATGACTGCACCATTCTGTTCCATACATTACTGCTCCTGCTTCTGTAAGGCATTTTGCGAAATTGTCATAGTTTATTGTTTGGCCGCAGCCACTAATGACAGTCGAAATTATTAACAAACCAAATATCAGCAGTATTGTTTTTGTAGTCATTTTATCACAGAAAATGGTATGTTTTGTTATTATTTATATAGCTAACTCTTAATTCTTGAGTAATCACACCTAAAAGTATTTAAATTGAGTTTAATAATGACACAAATAAGGCACATTATCCCAATTGCCAAGAAAAATTTAAAAATAGCTAAAAAAAAGAAAGATATTAGAAAAATGCCTGAACAAAAACCAGAGCAACAAAAAGAAACTTCTCAATTAGGTGAGAAAGTTATTAATCTTCTAAAAAAATGGTTTTATTTCAAAACAGCTGAAAAAAAGCCAGATATGCGTAAATTAATTATGGACATAATATACTTTATTGTTTCTCTTCTGATAACCTTGATAATTTATAACAAAATACTGATCCTTAATGAGGTTGTCATTGTATCTGTAAAATTTGGGTCTATTCTTCTTATTATTGCAACAATGTTTACCTTAATGTTTTTCATCGGATCTTTAAAATACTTGAAAATGCTCTTTGCCATATTAGGCGATGGCGTAAAAATCATCCTGGGCATACTTCTTCTTTTAGCAGTTATTCAATTTTATATTAACCAAGATATTTATGTTACTAATATTAAAAATACTGCAGACTCTATTGAGCTGTATCATTTCAATCCACTTTATTCTGAAGAAGATAAGGCAAGGTCTGAAAGTGAAGTTTTACTAATGGATATCAAAAGCAAACCAGAAATGAGTGTCTGCAAAGAAAACACTGATAAGCTTATCTTTGATTACAGAACCCAAGCCAAAATTAGTTTTTCTGCTGACATAATCAATTACAAAAAATTCGATAATAAAGCTGGTGCTGAGAATTTTGCAGCACAATATGAGACCGCTAGCAACTACCCTATCTGCAAAAGAAACAATACTGAAAATTACATTGCTTTGGTTTATCATTTAAGATTTGAAGACCCCATCACAGATCCTAATACTCAAGTAATATTGTCTGAAAAAGATAATATCTATTTCTGTGACCAAGAAGGCCAAGTTCTAGAGACCAGTTATACATGTAGATGAGCTAATATTAGCATTTCAAGCTTGGGTGTACTAAGTAGAGGGTTAATTTTTGGACCTATACTGTTTTCTTGATTTACATGATCCCATTTATTTGGATGGGGAATAGTATTTTGGTTTTAGCTTTCAAAAAGTTTAATCTTCAAAATAAGAAGAATAAGTGGATTACTTTAGTTATTGGTTCAGTTGCAAAGACTTTGTTCTTATTTGCTTTTGCTTTGCTATTTGTTACTTTAAGCATTCTTCCAAAAGTATTCTTAATTGCCATGGGACCTTTGCAATTGGGCACAGCCATTGGTGGTGGAGTTGTTGCTTTGGGTGTGCAAAGAGCTAAGAAAAAGGTTTGATTGTCAATAAACTTCTTTTTTTTGAGCTAGAGTAATAAGAGCAGTGGTGGTTTTTACTCCCTTTTCAGCAGGGTTCTCATATCTCAACCCCATAAATAAAGCTTGATGTTCTGGACGGTCTATAGGCTCACTATAAGTAAAATAGTCATTTGCTATTAAATCGAGACTTGGTTGCTTCTTGATTGCATCCCCCATTGCATCTCTAAAAAGATTAATAAGAGTTTCTCTCTTCTGGTCTATTACAAATCCTAGAATTGTTGGCTGGGCAAATATATTACCCCTGAATTTCGCTCTAAACCCCTCCTCCGGAATACTTCCACGACTAGCGATTAAATACTCCTTAACACCACGATGACCTGGATAGTTATCCAGAATATGGAAAAGGTATCCTCCTTCAGCTAATGCTTCCGCAATTTGATCAACGGCCAAAGGTATGTCAGAAACTGTATCGAGAAGAGCTAATCCTGTTATAAGATGACAACCCCTAGACGGAATATCATAACAAGACCCCTCGATAATTTTTGCACCGGGATTTCTTCTCCCATTCTCTTTATTTGCTAATGGGTTTATATCTACTTGCAACCAATCCTCAATGCCTTTTGGTCTTAAGTTTGCCCAATAATATCCTGTAGAACCAGCACCATATTCTGTAATATTTTCTCTTGGAAGATTATAATATTCCCATAAAAAATTAGTGAGTTTTATTAGTTGATCTTTCCTCCATTTCCTTCTCTCATCAAAATCACTGTCTTCAGTTGATTGTGTTCTATGAAACTTTTCATCATTGGGGCATCCAAACTCAATTGGCGGCATTTCTTGAGGCTCTAGCCGATCAATGATTTGTTGAGCCATGTCAAACTCTGAAAAGTACTCTTTGATGACCTTGCTATGACCTAAATCGATTATCATAACTACCGGGAAGTAGTCATTATTTAAATAGTTGTTGGTTGGAGATATGAAAAAAAGACCAATAAAAGCCTAAGAAACCTTTATAAATCCCCTATTTCTCCCTTAAACCATATGCGTCGGTAGTACAATGGTTAATAAACCTTTATGATTGAATAACTTCTTTAACAGTCTAATGGTTAGGTTTAATAGAAGGTTTTATATATTTCATTTGCTAATTAGTGAAAATGAAATATATAAACTTCAACAAAAAAGAGCAAACTAGATTTATGAGATCAGTTAAAGAACGCACCAGTCTTAGCTGGGAAAAACTTGCCTCTTTCTTGGGAATTAGCAGAAGTATGATTTTTGTCTATCTTGACGGTTCATCTAAGATTCCAAAAGAGAATTATGAAAAGCTTTGTAATATTTCAAGACTGAGGAAAAGTTATAACAATTATGTTGAAATTCGAAATAAAGTTGAGACGATCAAAAAACCATCTCTTAATGAACATTTAGCTGAGTTGATAGGAATACTAGCAGGCGACGGTCACATTTCTAAATACAATTATGAAATAGTTGTTAGCGGTCATTTAATGGCAGATAAAGATTACATTCTAGGAAGAGTATCTCTTTTGTTCAGAAACTTATTCAACGTTAATGTTAAGATTAAGAAATATAAACCAAACAATAATCTAAGATGCGTTATTAACTCAAAAGAATTGTCTGAGTTTTTAACTGGGAGATATAAGTTGCCACTAGGCAAGAAGATGAGAAAATTGCATATCCCTAAAAAGATAAAACTAAATAAGAAATTTCTACAAAGCTATCTAAGGGGCTTGTTTGATACTGATGGGAGCATTTATTTACGAAGAAATGAGAGCGTAGTATCCATAATAAGCAGGGATAAAGCCTTTTTGGAAGAGGTCAGGAAGGGTTTTGAGAATTTAGGCTTCAGACCTTCTATTAGCGGTAAAAACCTCTATTTATATAATCAAAGCGGCAAATTCTTTTCTGAAATAAGCCCTGCAAATACAAAGCACTTATTAAGATACAAAAAGTTTATGAGAAAAGGGCATTAACTTTATAAATGACTTGTCTTTCCTTGAGTTCATGCGTCGGTAGTACAATGGCTACAATTGCCTAATTTGTAGGAATTGCCATAAAGTATAGCGGCCTTCCAAGCCGTTGATCCGGGTTCGAATAATATATTGCATAGGCAAATATTCACGAAATTCCCGGCCGACGCACCTTTTTTCACTATTTCTAGATTAAAAAAAAGCATAGGTTTATATATGAATCCACAAAACTATAGTAATATTGATAGTAAACGTCAGAAACAGATGGTGTAACTCAAAATATACTCATTCTGTTTCACTATACACCAAAAAATCAAGTACAGATTTTTGCATGTAATTGACATTATACTTAATAGAATTAAGAATACAGAGGAATAAACATGACATTTGAAAAACTAGGCGTTAGGCCTGAAATAATAAAAGCATTAAAAGAAATTAACATAACCGATCCAACACCAATACAAGAAGAAACAATAGCTCTGATAAAATCTGGAAAACATCTTGTTGGTATATCAAAGACTGGCTCTGGAAAAACTGCTGCATTTGGTGTGCCAGCTATTGAAATGGTTGAGCCAAAAAAAGGTGTGCAGATTCTTATTCTTTGCCCGACAAGAGAACTTGCTGTGCAGATTGGAGAAGAATTGAGAAAATTCGCAAAATATGTTGATTGTAAAGTTGCCACAGTTTATGGAGGAGTTGCTATTAATCCTCAGATGGAAAGTATTGCAAGATCACAAATTGTCGTGGGAACACCAGGTAGACTGCTGGATCATCTTGAAAGAAGAACTTTAAATCTTTCAAAGATTAAATGCGTTATTCTAGATGAAGCAGACAAGATGGCAGAAATGGGTTTCATAGAAGACATCACAAGAATTATCAACTACACTCCTAATGAACGCCAGGTTCTTCTTTTTGGAGCAACAACTAAGAAAGATGTTTCAATAATCAAGAAAAGATATATGAACAACCCAGAAACAATCAGGACTGAGAGTCATGTTAAAGAAGAGTTTTTGGAGCAATATTATTACAATTTAAAACATAATGAGAAATTTTCTTATCTGGTTCATTTACTAAAAAAAGAAACAGCTGGAAGAGTTATTGTATTCTGCGCAACTAGAAGAACAGTTGATATTGTTTCAAAAAACCTCAGGAAACAAGGCTTTAAAGTTGAAAGCATTCATGGAAAGCTAACCCAACACAGAAGAACTGCTGTAATTGATGATTTTAACAAAAATAAATTTGATATACTAGTGGCTTCTGCAGTTGCAGCAAGAGGCTTGCACATCGAACATGTATCCCATGTATATAATTATGATCTTTCTGATGACCCAGAAGAATATATTCATAGAGTTGGAAGAACTGCAAGAGCTGGAAAAACTGGAAAAGCAATAACTCTATTGAGTGATAAAGACCATTTTGTATTCAGAGAAATAGTTGACAAAAACCCAACCCCTATCGAAATGCTTGAGAAAGAAGATTTTCCTCAATTAAGATTTGATGTTGGCCAAAGAGATGATGATAGACGTGGAGATTCTAGAGGTGGATTCTCTAGAGGCCGTAGATCTTCTGGACAATCTAGAGGTGGATTTGGAAATAGACGATCTGGAGACAGAAGAAGTAGTGGCAATGACAGTTCTGGCAGATCTGGAAATAGAAGCAGCGGAGGACGAAGCGATAGCAATAGAAGTTCTAGCAGAGGACAAAGCAGCAATAAAAGATCCGGAGATGGAAACAGCAACAGATCAGGCGGAAGAAGTAATAGAAGTGATAGTAGAAGCGATAGATCCGGAGCAAGAAGCAACAGAAATGACAGCAGCAGAGGCAGCAACAGAAGCGACAATAAAAGCGATAGGTCAAGATCCGGAAGCAACAGAAACGATAACAAAAGTAATAGCTCTCGAGACAGATCAAGAAATAAATGATAATTTTTCAAATATTTTATTTTTCTTAATTAAGGTAACATATTTTCAGAATCTAATGATTTGTTATATCGAAATGCAAAAAGAGGTTTTTCAATTATTTTATGATTTCTTTTATTTAATTGTTTTTTTATCTGATTTAAAACTTCATTCTGAATTTTTTCATAAAATTCTGTTTTTTCAAATTTTGTTATGTAAAAATTAGTTTCTTCGCATGTAATTTTTAAGTTGGTTGTATCTGTTCGCACTTTCTTTTTTATGATCATACTTGATTTGAATTTTATTCGAATTTTATTAAAATATTTGTTTAAATTGGTTTCTTTAAGAATTATTTTTCTTAATTCATTCTGTTCTTTTTTTGACATTTCAGGATGTATATTAATCACTAAGGAGAAACCCCTCCCTAAAAATTTTCTACTTACTAAAGATATGATTTTTTTGAGCATGTTTTAATTGAATTAATATTGTTTATAAAGTTTTTCTAACTCAGAATTCACCTATGTGACTGTATCAAACGAAGTTTTAATTCCTTCATTCCTGCTCCTTCAAAGCTTCTTTCAACTGTTCCAAGAACACTTCAAAATCTTCTTTCTTGACACAAGCTCCCGAAGCATGTTCATGCCCACCACCATAGCCCTCAACACCAACTAATGCTTTCTGTAAAGCAGGCTTTAGATTATGTTTGCTTGACCTCAAACTCATCTTTATCTCGCCGGATTTGTCTCTGGCAACAAGAATTACATTATCAGGATGAAGATACAAAAGCTCATTTGAAAGTTCTTTTGTAAAACTGCTATTACTCTCGTCGTAAATATACTTTAACACATTGTCTTTTGGTTTTTGTGCTTTTGCCTCATTAAGAAGTTCATCATAAACAGAATTTACTTCTTGGTATTTGTCATAAATGTATTTTCCTTGTGCTGTTTTCTTTTCAAGAATTTCATAAGGATCTTTTATTCTAGTGAGAATCTTCACACATTTGTAAACTTCGCTTAGTTTTCCCTTTAAGATAAAAGAAAATATCTTAACAAACTTGCCTAACTTTGAAGCAAACAATGCATCTTCTGGTTTTTTTATTTCAGCAGGCAATAAATCAGAATATTTTTTAGAAAAATCATCTAATATAGGCATAAACTGCCAATCTGCCACAATTCCTATGGCAGCTAACCATAAATCCTCTGGCTCATCAACAACTTCATAACATATGGATGTCACACAAGGACTTTCTTCAGGATTATCAACCCTAGGATTAAAGTATTTGACATGCTCACGTTCATAAGGACCATGATGATCTATCCAAATTACAGGAATCTTTAATTTTGCAATTTCATCAAGAAATTCCTGATCAATCATGGGTATATCAAGCACAAAGATTTTGTCAGGAGAGTATTCCTCAATTTTAGGGAATAATTTCATACCCAAAACAGGCAGTGTTTTCATAGGAACGCCTTTTCCTTCCTGTTTATGCCTATAAAGCAAAAGAAATGAACATAGTCCGTCTGCATCATCATCAAAAAAGAACAATGGATTATTGCACTCATCCAATTCTTTCCTAATTTGCTCAATTTGTTTTTTTGTTAAAGCCATATAGTTTGAAATTCAGAATTAGTTTAAAAAGCTTTTCAATGATCCAGCATTGATAAGGGAATATTATAAAAATAAAGAAATAAACAACTAAAAAAATGCTTGTAAATTATCCCAACTCAAGAACTTCATCTAATGAGAATCTTTCAGCTGTAGCTTCTTGTTTTAATAACAAATCAAGAAGTTCCTCTCTTTCTAACACCTGACCATCGGGGTGATTTGGATCATCAATATTTTTGACATATGCCGCCATTGGTATAAAATAAACCTGGTTTCCTGCAAGAGGGTTTATCTTGGCTGCTTCATGGTCAAAATAATCCAGATTTATGCCGCTTATAAGAAAGATTGATCTTTCTCCAAGATCTAACTCTGAAGTATGATGTCCAAATGCATTAACTGCTTTACCGAATTCTCCCCAAGAAACAATTCTTGCTGCTTCAAATGAGGGAATATCTGAAGTTACTACTCTATTCATATATGGAAGAAGTCCTTTCAGTATTAAGTGACTGCCGTCCTCATTTTCTTTTATGACTTCCCTCCTGAAATCGAAGTATTTCCCAGTCAAATTCTTACCTATAGGAGTAGGCTTGTCTGCTAAGAAATTCTCTTCACCAATATCTTCAACAAATCCGGGGTTTGCTTCATAAATAATGCTGTTTGCTTCTCTATCAATCTCAACAGGAGAATCATTCTTGAATTTGAGTAATTTCTCAAGGTGAAGCTCTAAAATTTTATCATCATTAAAAGGCGCAAGTCTGGAATTGTTTATCACAATGCAATATTTTTCAGTACCCCCAACTTCTTTCTTTATAAGATGTAATTTATCCTGTGAAGTTCTGTCATATGACTCTTTAAACGGAGTTATAGTACCTACAATTTTTCCACAACAAGAACTATGCGAATGATCATCATCCACTGAACAATCCATCTGAGGCCTGAAAATTCTCCCATATTGTTCTGCAGAATTAGATGCATTTGGATCATAACCAACATGAGCTGCTGATACAATAACCAAATTCTTTCCATGATGAGCAGCTGCCGGACTTCTGTCTAAAGCCAACAAAGCTCCTACTCTTCCAAAATTAAATGGTCTAGCACCAAAATAACTTGAAAGAAGATCAGCTATTACCATCTGCGTCTCATCAGAACAAAATGATCTGCACGGAAGTGTCTTTTTTGAGTCAAACTCATAATGCCCTAAAACCAGATTTCTTAGTCTAGGTATTAAAACCCTGTAATCAATCTTCGTGTCTACAAGAATACTCGGAGCTACTTCTGGTGCTTCTGCTCTTAATTGATATGCCATTTCTTCATCACCTATTGCTGTTTATTATTCTTAATTGTTTTTAGAATTCAATTATTATTAAGCCTTTATCCTCTTCATTCTAAAGACATTCTCTCTTTCCATCTCTTCAAGACGCAAAGTGATAAATGCTTTAACATCTTCCATTTTTGGAATAACAGAAAACTCTAATGCATTTACTCTTCTCTTTGTTTTCTCGATTTCTTTAAGCAGTTTTTTCATTGATGTTTCTACTTCAGCTGCTTCTATTATTTTCTCCAGCACTTTTTCATAAGCAAATGCTGCTTCATCTATTGCTGCAGAACTGCTTACTGTACCATAGCCACGCTCCAAAAAATGCTTCTGGATTGCTTCTGCCTTGATTTTTGGTGCTACAACACCCATAATGTTTTTTGTTTCAAGCTCAATCATAGGTGTTTGTTTAATTGCATTAGCTAATGATCTTATCTTCAAATCGGATTCCATTACTCTGGCCTGGTTAATTTTTTTTAGAGCAATTTTATACTCCTCTGCTAATTCCTGTCTTAGTGTCTTTGATTTTTTCATTATCTCAAAGAAATCTAATATCAAACCGTCCCTTTTTTTCTTAAGCAGATTGTATCCTGACTGAGCTAATTTAATCTTTTTCTTCAGCTTCATTAACTCAGATCTTGTTGGTTTTACATCAATTGCCATGTTTATCACGCATTAATCAGTTATTATTATATTAATCATTAAATCAGTCTTAATTCAGTCAACAAAAGTATGCGGTTCTACTTGGGTTTTAGCATGCATAATCCTCTTCAAAATTGGTGGCGGGATTATTGTTGTGATCATTATAACAAGAACCAAAGCTGAATACAGACTTGCAGAAACAATACCGTTTGTTAAACCGTAAGTCGCAAATATCAGGCCTACTTCTCCTCTAGGAATCATTCCAACACCAACTGCTAATCTGCTTGCTTTTGTTCTGACTACTCCTAAACCAGATACTATTTTGCTAACTACTGCAATTATTGAAAGTATTATAATCACAGGAATTATTCCTGGTTCCAACAAAGCCTTCCAATTGAAATATGCTCCTGCCATAACAAAAAATACAGGCACAAACAAATCTGCCACTGGCTTTAATCTTTTTTCTATCTCTTTTTTCTCCTTTGTTGTTTCCAAAACAAGTCCTGCTGCAAACGCACCCACAATTGTTGCCAAACCTATAAGATTAGCCAGATATGCACAGAATATTGCAAAAATAAAGGCAGGCACTATGAAAGTTCTTTGAGTTACCAGCTTGTGCATTGCATTTTGCACTTTAGGCGCAAACTTAATTCCCAAATATGCTGTAAGCACAAGGAATGTTATAGAATAAAATGATATTTTACCTATGTTCAATAAGGACACTCTGCCTAGTTCAGTTATACCAACAAGAACAGATAAGATTATTAAGCCAATTATGTCATCTATTACTGCTGCTCCGAGTATTATTTTGCCTTCATCACTATTAAGTTTCTTTATTTCACTTAATACTCTCATTGTGACACCAACAGATGTTGCAGTGAGTGTTGCAGCTACATATAATGAAATCAAGCTACTAGCCCCATTTACATATGCAAAATAAAGATAACCCAATCCAAAAGGCGCAATAATGCCAATTAAAGCCACCAACGACGAGCTTAATCCAACTTTAAGAAGCTGGTAGATATTTGATTCCAATCCTACCTGGAACAATAGCAAAATAACTCCTATTTCTGCAAGAAATGTGAGAACTTCACTCTGTCCTGGAATAATAACATTCAAAAGGCTCGGCCCAAGTAATGCTCCAACAACTAACTCTCCAAGCACAGCTGGCTGATCAATCTTATGGCAAATTATCCTTGCTACTTTTGCTGATGCAAGAATTATTGCAAGCTTAAGCAGTAATTCTCCAACAATTAAATGTGTGTTGTCCATTTTTTATTATTTCTTTTTGGCTTTTTTCTTTGCTGATTTCCTTTTTGCAGGCTTCTTGGCTGAAGATTTTTTTGCAGGAGTCTTTTTTACTTCTACTTTTTCTTCAGTTGTTTCTTCTTTAGCGGATTCCTTTTTCTCCTCAGAAGATTCTTCAGAAGCTGATTCTTTTGCCATTGCTGCAATTTCTGCAGTATTCGCTTTGTAAAACTGCTTCTTAAACTCTGGGCTGATTCTTGTCAGTTCTCTTTCTGGAATATCTCCAAGTAATTTCCAACCTATTCCCAATGTGTCCTGGATTGTTCTGTCTTCTCTCTTGTCTTGTCTTACAAACTGATCTTCAAATTTAGCTGCGAACTTAAGCAACCTATTGTCTCTATCACTTAATGCTTCCTCTCCAACAATAGCAACTAATCCTCTTAAATCTACACCTTCTGCATAGTTAGCATACATCTGGTCTGAAACTTGCTTGTGATCTTCCCTTGTTTTACCTTTGCCAATACCTGCATTCATCAGCCTCGACAAAGATGGAAGAACATTTATTGGCGGATAAAGGTTTTTTCTATGAAGGTCTCTTGCTAATACTATCTGACCTTCTGTAATGTAACCAGTCAGATCAGGAATTGGATGTGTTATATCATCACCAACCATTGTCAAAATTGGAATCTGGGTTATAGAACCTGGTTTGCCCTTTATCATTCCTGCTCTTTCATAGATTGTTGCCAAGTCAGTATACATGTACCCAGGATATCCTCTTCTTCCTGGAATTTCTTCTCTTGCTGCTCCTATTTCCCTCAAACTTTCACAATAGTTTGTTAGGTCTGTCAATATTACCAAGACATGCATATCTTTTTCATAAGCAAGATACTCTGCTGCTGTTAAAGCCATTCTTGGCGTAACTAATCTCTCTACTGCTGGATCATCTGCTAAATTCAAGAAAACAACACTTCTTTCTAAAGCTCCAGTTTGCTCAAAATCTTTCATAAAGTATTGCGCTTCTTCATTTGTAATTCCCATTGCTGCGAATATAACAACGAAGTTGCTTTCCTGGCCGACTACTTTTGCCTGCCTAGCAATCTGCAAAGCAATCTCATTATGAGGCAATCCTGAACCAGAAAATATTGGTAGTTTTTGTCCTCTGACTAATGTGTTCATGCAGTCAATTGTAGAAACACCTGTCTGGATAAAATCTGCAGGAGGTCCTCTTGTATATGGATTGATAGCAGCTCCAATTATGTCTGTCTTTTTTTCTGGAATTATGTCTGGACCGCCATCTATTGGTTTTCCTGCTCCATTAAGGATTCTGCCAAGCATATCTTCTGAAACTGCCAGCTTTATTGTCTCGCCCAAAAACTTGACTCCTGTTTTCTTGTCTATACCTGCAGTCCCTTCAAATATCTGGACAACCACCGTGTCATCTGACGTATCTAAAACTTGACCGTTTTTTACGCTCCCGTCTGGTAGTTGAAGTTTAACAAGTTCACCATAACCTATTGGTTCTGTTTTTTCCACAAATACTAATGGTCCTGCGACCCTCGATATTGTTTTGTATTCTTTCATAAAATCACCCCTGTGATTTTATGGAACTCAAAAATGCTCAGAAATCTTTTGATTTCTGGCACACACAAAATTTTTTTAGAATTTTTTAGTGTCTTTGATTTTTTTTGTTTCATTTCTTATCACCTTTAACTATGATCTTTAAGCAAACTTGAGTTTATTAAACTCTGATGCCATGTCCTTCTCTACTTGAGTAAGGACTTTTTCATAATCCTTCTCGAATTTAGCTAGTGAGATATCTTCTTTTGCTGTTGTTCCCAGGATATCCTTTACTCTAGCTCCTTTATCAAGTGCATTATTTGCTGTATCATTGAAATGCATGATTGTCTTCATCAGCCTGTAGCTTTTAGCCAATGTGCAGAATGTATCTACATCGTGGAAAGCATTTTGCTGAAGTAAAAACTCCCTTATCAACCTTGCTACTTCAAGAGTCAATTGTTGTCTGTCTGGCAATGAATCACTACCAACTAACTGCACAATCTCCATTAGTTTTTCTTCTTCTTGAAGAATTGTCATCACTCTGTCAACATATTGTCTCCAATCACCTGCAACCTCTTCTGCAAACCACGGTTCAAGTGTAGTCAGGTAAAGGCTGTATGATGTAAGCCAGTTTATAGATGGAAAATGTCTTCTTTGAGCTAGTTTTGCATCTAACGCCCAAAATGTTTTAGCTACTCTCAAGGTATTCTGTGTTACTGGCTCTGAAAAATCCCCGCCAGGTGGACTCACTGCTCCAATAATTGTGACTGAACCCTCTTTGTCAGATCCTAATGTTTTTACTGGAGAAGCTCTTTCATAGAATTCCGCTAATCTTGTCGAGAGATAAGCAGGATATCCTTCCTCGCCAGGCATCTCCTCTAATCTTGATGAGATCTCCCTCATTGCTTCTGCCCATCTTGAAGTTGAGTCTGCCATTAACGCCACATCATAACCCATATCCCTGAAGTATTCTGCAATTGTGACTCCAGTATATACTGAAGCCTCTCTTGCTGCTACTGGCATATTAGATGTGTTTGCAATAAGTACTGTTCTGTCCATTAACGGTCTTCCTGATTTTGGATCTTTTAGATGAGGAAATTCTGTTAATACTTCTGTCATTTCATTTCCTCTTTCCCCGCAACCAATGTATACAATGATGTCAGCATCGCACCATTTAGCTAACTGCTGCTGGGATACTGTTTTACCTGCACCAAACGGCCCCGGAATAGCACCTGAACCTCCTTTTGCCAATGGAAAAAGAACATCAAATATTCTTTGGCCCGTTATTAATGGTCTAGTTGGAGCAAGTTTTTGTTTTACTGGCCTTGGAATTCTCACTGGCCATTCTTGTTTCATGATTATTTCATTATTATCAACTTTAGCTACAGCCTCATTCACAGTAAAGCTTCCTGAATTTATCTCAGTTATTTTTCCTTTGATATTTGGTGGAATCATTATATAGTGTGTGAATCCTTCTGTTTCTTTTACTTCTCCAATTATGTCTCCGCCTTGAACATCATCACCTTTACTAGCTGTTGCTTTAAATTCCCATTTCTTTTCTTCATCTAATCCTGGAGCATCTACTCCTCTCTCGATAAAGTCACCCATTTTTTCAGCCAATACAGGCAAAGGCCTCTGAATTCCATCATAGATACTTCTAAGCAAGCCCGGACCAAGCTCAACTGAAAGAGACTGTCCTGTATTCTCGACAGGTTCTCCAGGAGTTATGCCTGATGTATCTTCATAAACCTGAATTATGACTTTTTCTCCATCTATTTGGATTACTTCACCCATTAATTTTTCATTGCCAACTCTTACAAGATCATACATCCTTGCTGCCAATTCTTTTGCAACAACTACTGGGCCGGCGATCCTTGCCAATTTTCCTTTAGTTCCAGTTCCATTTGTCATTCTTTACCACCTTCTCAGTTAGTGTAATTTTGTTATGTTTTTTCTTATTAGTTTTTCTCCATATTTGCTTTGAATAAGTATAATATAATTTTAATTTAGCTAATCATCAGCCATTAGGTCTATGCCTATTGATTTTTTGATTAGCTTCCGCAAACTTTCCTGGCTTGCTTCAGTTGATAATGATATTATTACTGGATCTGCAGATGCTTCTAGGTCTTCTCTGTCTCTTGCATCCATGTTGGTCATCAATTTTTCATCGACAAGTATTATTCCTAATGATTTATCAGACATTAATTCCTTGATTGTATTTGCAGTCTGTTCTATTTCATCTATCTCAATTAGTCTTTTTATTCCTGAAAGTGCAAAACCAAGCACAAAATCTCCTCCCCCGACAACACATATCTCTCTCATTTTAATCCGGCATGTTATTTTAATTCTGTTATTTTAATTTCATATCTTGAATATTTCATATCTTGAATTTATATTATATTTATATTATTAGATTACTCTCTATGAATTCATCCTCAAGACCCAGTTGTTTTCCTTTTATTATGGCTTTAAGATTCCTCACTTCCTGCTCCTTTGCCAGCATAAATCCAAGTATTATATCCGCAGATAATGGATGTTGATGCTGCAGAAGAAGTGCTTTCCTCAGTATGTATTTATTTAGGTCTGCCTCGAGAGCTATAAGCGAACCATCCTTTTGATAGCTTTCTATTCCTCTCTGAACAACTTTCTTGTATTCAGGATGTTTCTTAAGATATTCTAATGCTTTTTCAAAACTCGGAAGTTCTGCTAGTTTTTGATATTCCTTGCTTTGTTTGAGTTCTTTTGATACCAGCATGCTTTTTTCTATGTCTTTTTTATCAAGGTTTTCTCTCTTAAGCCTTAAAACAGTTATAAGATTCTTAATGTTAACTTCCTGCTCAAGAAGTTCTTTGAAGAGTTTTCCTTGTTTTGTGAGTCTGTTTGCAAATCTAAGTGTGAAATTTATATAATTCATCTCCAAAATATTTTCAACACCAATAAGATCTTTATTCTGTTTATATGACTCTAAAGAACTTTTTGTCTCTTCCTTGCTCAAAATTGGAATTAATGATATTACATCCTCAATTGAATCTTTTCTTACTATGGCACTCAGGATTTCTTCTTTTATATTTCCTGAGGGTATTAAAGTGTCTTCTATTTCCTGTTCTGACATACCCACAAATTTCCCTCTCAGAATATTTTTGATATTCCAGATATCATTTCTATGCATATAAGCATCTACAACAAGCTGAAGATTTCCTTCAGCTATTCTCCTGAGTTTTTGGAATGTTCTTGCAAGATTTCTGGTAAGCGCAACCTCCAGTAAATTCGCCCCGGAATATCTTACACCAAACTCATTTATTTCTTTCTTGTATTCTGAATCCTGCAGATGTTTGGCTATTTCCCCAAACTTCATCTTCATGAGTTTATGATATTCTTCCTTCTTGAGAAGTTTGCTTCTCATCACGATTACTCTAACAAGAGTGTATGGATAGAATCCTAATGTGATTCCTCCATTTTCCTGCTGCTCTAAAGACTTTAATGTTTGTTTCATCAGTCTACCTTTTCTTTTCTCTACCTTTTCCTATTTTAACATAATTTCAACATATTATTTGAATAGCATCTCAGATATATTTTGAAGCTCTTTCTCTTTCATGTCCTCAAGCAGTGTATCAAAACTGTAATCTACTCGTATTGAAGCGTCAGAGTTTTCAGCTATTATCCCGCCAATTATGTCTATTTCTCTGAAATTTAAGCCTGTAACATTGGCTTTGTCTTTTTTATTGGCGTATATTGTTTTTATATCTGGCAACTCTAATTTTGCTTTCTTTATGAGATCTTTTACTATCTGCCTGTTTTTGCCTGATTCCAAATTTGCTATGTTTTGCTTTGCTTTCTCAAATGCTTCGTCAATCAGCTCTTTCTTTTTGTCAAGGATCATTCTTTTGGCTTCAAACTTTGCAGAAGCAATATCTCTTCTTTCTACAGCCGCCAATAGATTCTTTATTTCTCCTTGTGTTTTCTCTTCTAGTTCTTTTGTTTTGTCTCCTAACTCTGAAAGTACTAAGTCTGCTTCTTTCAGGCCTTCAGCTATTATTGACTGAGCATTCTTGTCTGCGTTATTCAAAATTTCATCTTTTACTTTTTCTAAGCCCATTTTTCTCCACCCAATTAACCTTGATGGTTACTACATAAAGGTTCTATTGTTTTTATTATAAAAATGGCTGATAAAAGGTCATAAGGATGTCAACTACCCTTAAAGGATAGCTGTCACCTGTTATTGTCTAACAGGTTTATCCAGCAAGACCTATTATCAGAATAGCTACTACTAAACCGAAAATTACAATTGTTTCCGGAATAACTGTAAGGATTAACCCCTTACCAAATAGCTCTTCTTTCTCAGCCATGGCACCAACTGCTGCTGCACCGATAGCTTTCTCTGCCATTGCTGCTGCTATTGCAGTCCCAGCTATTGCTATTGCTGCACTAAAAGCAGCCATTCCTGCTGTGGTTATTTCCATTTTCTTAACCTCCCTATTTGTTTTGGAACATTCCTTGTTTTCATTTCCAATTTATTTTCAATTTTATTTTATATTTTATATACTCTTACTTATCTAATTTCCTTCACCATTTTGACCGAAAGGCTCATATCTTTTGCCTCCACCGCGGAAAAACTTAGTAAAGAATTCCACGTAATGAAGTCTTAATGAGTGTAAAAATGGGCCTATTACCCCTAATGCAATGTTAACTGCATGCCCTAAAAACATAAGCAGCAAACCAACAAAAATAAAGATCCCTCCTTTTTGGATAAATGGAATGCCGAAGTTTTCATTCACAACTACTGCTAATCCTACTGAAGCTAATCCTACAGCACCTAACCTCATATACGACAGCATGTTACTAAAGATTGCCGGCATCTCAACTAAACCATTAACTCCTTCTCCAAGATATAACAATACCATTGATATTACTAACACAATCCAACCTACAAAAACAGGAATACCCTGTCCAGTATAACCTAACGCAAGCAATACTACTCCTGCTTGCAACACCATCCAACTTATCTTTGCACAAAATGCTTTCCATAGTCCATGTCCTAGTTCATTTATGAAACCCAGCACCAAAGCTAGATTAAGATGCAAAAAACCGATAAATGCACCTATTGCAAGAATAACAGGAAGTCTTACTCCCCCAAGATCAAGCTCTCCATGAAGTCTGTTAAGCAGTCTTGGAAATGTATAAACAACTTCGCTATGACCATTATTTCCACCATTATTATCCTCATGAGAAGCACTTGCCGAAGTAGTTGCGGCTGCTGCAGATGTTGCATGATCTTCTCCTTCCTCTCCTTCCTCAAGTTCTTCAGTCTCTGCACCCTGTTCTGTTTCATAGGTAGAAGCCACTTGAGTGATGGTTTCTTCTTCATGATCTTCATAATATTCTGATTCTTCAGCTTCTTCTGAATCTTCTGAATCCACATATTCTAAATCAACATATTCTGAATCTTCATAAACTTCTTCTGCAACTTCTTCTGTATTTTTTAATTCATAATCTTCATAATCTGCAACATTATCATCTTCTGATTCTTCATCTATAATTTCTTGCTCCATACTTGAATAAGTCTGAGTAACAACTTCGGTCTCATGTTCTTCTAATGTGCTATATTCAGCCTCACCATTATGCTCTGCAGCACCATTGTGTTCAGCCTCTGCATTTCCATTGCCATTTCCGTGGCCATTCAACACTTTTTGAAGGCATATGCCTGTATTACTACACATCCACTCTCCTGTTCCTTCTGAAACAGTCTCAAATCCAAAATACTCACCATATACTCCACCAAAAATAATTGAGAATATTGACGCAAAAATCATTATATTCAACAATGCTCTGGCTGATGGAATTTTTCTCTTCAAGAAAACCCAAAGTAGAAGGGTAACAATCCCATAACCGACATCCCCCAGCATTATGCCAAAAAACAAAGGGAATGTAAAAAACATCAGAACAGTTGGATCTATTTCTTTGTAAGATGGCAGTGAGTATAGGTCCATGAAAAACTGAAACGGCCTAACTAAAGCACTGTGCTGAAGTTCTATTGGCACTGAGTCTGTCTTTTCTATTGAAACTTCTTCAACATAAAGATGCTCATCTGTTGAAATGATTAACTCGTCTTTCACTTTTTCAAATCTTTTCTTAGGAACCCAGCCAGTTATGAAAAAAGCTTCTTCTGTAGCTCCAAATTTTAATGGAGCTTCTGCTTTTTCCAGATCTTCCTCTATCAATGCAATATGAGCAGAGACAAATTCTGCCCAGTCAGTCTTAATTTTATCAAGCTCTTTTGAACATTCCTTATCATACTTTTCTAAAAGCAAAGTTTGTTTATTTATTTGAGATATTTGGTCTGAAGGCATACCCCTTATATTCCCAAGTTTCTTAAATTCTATAGGTATGAACTTAATTTCATTAAGCAAGGTTTTTACTTTTTCTTCATCTTCTTTGGATACAAAAACAGCAACATAATTTTTCTCATTTTTCCTTTGTCTTAATTCAAAAGTCTTGGTTATCTGCTCTATCTTCCCTTTAAGATTCAATATTTCCTTTTCAGTATAACCTATAAATGCTGCTAGTGATTCAGATTGTTCAATAGCTTCTGGAGGAAGATTTAGATGCACCAATAGATTGAGTTCTTCTCTCAGATCTGCAAGAACATTTCTTTTCTCTTGGAGTTCGTTTTTCTTATTTATAATTGTGAGAATTTCTGAATATATCTTGTGGGTATTTTTATTGACTTGCTTTAGATCAAGCTTTTTTTTCTTAAGCTTTTTTATAACATGCCTACTTGTTGGCTCAGTAACATCTAAATGAGAAGCAGCAGATCTAAGTTTCACCAGCACTTCAGATAATTCGGCTGCCTTACCCAATGGTTTGCCAATATCCAACTCTTCATCTGCTTTGTGCTGCTCGATATGCATTACATTCAATTCATGAAGCTTCTCGATTAGCTTTTCCTGCTCAGATTTTGGCCCAACTACACCAACTTTAGTCATTCGTTTTGCTCTTAGCATTTTAGTTTTCCTTAATCTCGCAAATGAATTCTCACAAATGAATAAATGAATAAATCACATTAAACTTAAATTCTAAATCAAACCCCAAATGTCTCATTTATATAACTGTCTCATTTATTAATATCTTCAAATTTCTTGACAATATGTTCTATTGTATCAGTCATATTGCTACTTGCTTCTGACTCAAGCTCAGAAAGCTCCTTTTCTGTATTTTTCAGAATTTTCTGGCGTTCCTGTTCTAATTCCTCTCTCTTAACTGTTATGGCTTCTTCTTTTTTTCCTTCAAAGTCCTCATTGAGTTTATCAAGCCTGTTTAGAAGCTCTTTTTTCGCATCTTGGATTATTTCCTGCTTTTTTTGCTCAGCTTTCTCAATTTTAGACTTAGCTTGTTGTTCAGATTGTTTTATTTGGATTATAATGTCTTTTTTCATCTTGATCCCCTATCCTAAACCCCCATAAACAAATAAAAGGCTTTTTTAAAGATTTTTTAGCTCTATTGTTCTCTTGTTTTTTTCTTCTCCCTAATTAATAATATGTTCTATATATTATATGAAAAATATTTAGTATATTGTTAGTATATTAGTTTTCCTATTTTCATCCCTTTTTATTTTTATTCTAACTGTATTCTATTCCAGCTCCTTTGTTATCGATTTATCCAAGAGAACCTCTGCCACATTAAGCATACATCTCTTGGCTCTTCTCTTGTCATATGTCGCAACATCCTTAACTCTAATTTTTTCAATATCCATTACCTTCTTTGTAAATTTTAACACAGTATTATAATCAAAATGGTCCTGATTATCCAAGATATCCTTTAAAGTGTTTATTATATCAAGCATTATTTTGAAGAACTTTTGTTCTTTTTCATCAAGCGATACAAGATAATCCACTGCCTGCTCAAGCTGTCTTGCTATAAGAGAATAATAATACAAATCTATTGCTTTTGTCCTCGAAGATCTGCCAAAAGTGAATGCTTCTATCACTGACTTCTCTAAATGCAGTTTTGTCCTGTCAACTTCCTCTTCATATCTCTCAATAAGCTCCCGGTTGTAATTATTGCTCATGACAAAAAGCATATTTCTTATCTTGCTTACCAATGTCTTAAGCAAAGATTCTGTATCAGCTATTGTTATCGGAGAATCACAAGATATTGTGCTTCCATCCAGCTCAACAACTTCCAAGCTTATTAGTTTTTTTTGATCAAGAATCTTTGTAAAATCAAGTTCTTTATCAAGATTTATCTTGAATGAATCAGTAGGATTTATGTAACATGCTACCAAAAGCATGTTTATAAGCTCCTGATTATCTTCTGAGACTTTAAGCATTAATTTCTTCTTAAGCCTTTCCACTATCTTTGGGGATACAATCAAATTCCCTCTTTCATCAAGATCAACAGATACCTTTGAATCAGAATTGATTTTATTTGCCTTGCACCACTTTGTAGGAAGGTACAAATAGTGCATATTGCCTGTTTTCTGGATATTTCGTATTTCCATTAGCTTATCCACCCCTACTAAATAGCAACCAAATAGTGTCTATTTATATAGTTTATGGTGATATAGAGTAGGTTTCTGGATATAATCATCAGATAAGTATAAGAGGGGTTTTCTAGATTATATTGATTAAGGCAGCAGATGTGGCCAATACAAGTATTATATATAGAAAACTTAGATAACCCTTAAAAAGGAGTTGCTTGCGAGACCTAAGTAAAGCATTGAAACAGTGACATTAAGAATAGTTCAATAAAGAAAAAGGAGAACCCCCAAAATGGAAGAATGGATGAAATATGTTATTTACTTCAGCTTTTTCTGCATAGGCCTTATACTTGGAAGGTTAAGCATGGCAGTACAATACCTTGTAGCTAAACCCAAAAATAAAAAGAAATAAATAATTAAATAATTAAAGTTTAACTCCCTAAAAAGTCATATTTCTGAGTCAATAAATCTCTGCAATAACCTATTGCCTTTTCTTCAGAATCTACTTCTAAAACAAAAGGTTTGCCGCTTGATAAGTGTACAGGTTTTCCTTGTGAATCCCTTGTTGACACAAAAGGAGAAACAACATCTGCTGAAGAACCCCCATTACCATTAACAACCTCTGACTTTTCATATTTATAACCGTCTACATGTGCTCCAAAACATCCTCTTGATGATTCTGGATCAAGCCAAGTCAATAAATATTTAACATATACTACACCGCTATCTGGAGAAATTCCTAAAGCACCACCATTATTGCCATCCACAACACCTGATTTAGCTTCTGAACCTTTTTCAACTCTTAAGTCTCCCTGATACCAAATATGATTAACAATTCCATCCTTTGTTGGAAGCCTATCTTCAATTGCAACTTCTCTCTCTAGATCAGAACCTGCTTCATCTGTATCACCCATATTCCCAACCCCCTAAGAACTATAAAGTTCTATATGTGATAGTACATAATAGTGATAGAATAAAAATATTTCGTTTTGTTATCAGTTTTAGATAACTTCCTTTATAAATAAGGTTATAATAATATTTAAAAAAAGAGAACAATAAAGAAAACATAGTATAAAGAATGGAATAAAAGAGGTGGCATTTTGAGAGATATTATTGTAGGCAGAAACCAATCAGATATTGACAAGTTCGGAAAAGAAGGCACTATTTTAATTGGTAAACAATATATTAAAATGGGTAGAATTACAACCCTTTCTAATAACATATATCTTGACGTTGCAAAAGGCCATGTATTGTTTATTTGCGGAAAAAGAGGCGGCGGTAAGTCATATACAATGGGTGTTATTGCTGAAGGAATGGCATCTCTTCCAATGCGTATACGACAAAACCTCAGTTTTATTCTTCTTGATACTATGGGTATATACTGGACAATGAAATACCCCAACAAAAAAGACGAAACTCTATTAGCTCAATGGGGACTTAAACCAGAAGGCTTAGATGTGAAAATATTTACACCAAAAGAATTCTATTACAAATACAAAGACCAAGGCATCCCTACAGATTTTCCTTTTACTCTTAGGCCTGCTGAATTAACCCCTGAAGACTGGCATCTTACCTTTGACTTGACAGCGAATGACCCTGCTGGAATTCTTCTTGAAAAAGTTGTTGGTAGGTTAAAAAGGGAAGGAGTAAACTTTGATATTGATCAGTTAATCCAAGAAATACAGAAAGAAACAAAAGGAGAACAAAGTGTTAAGGATGCTTTAGAAAACAGACTATTAAGTACAAAAGAATGGGGTGTTTTTGATGCTGAAGGAACTAAACTTACTGATCTTGTTATTGGAGGCCAAGTAACTGTACTAGATGTTAGCTGTTATGCAACAATGCCCGGTGGCTGGAAGGTTAAAGCATTAATTGTTGGCTTAGTAGGTCAAAGACTATTTATTGAAAGAATGATTGCAAGAAAGAATGAAGAATATGATCAAGTTCACAGTTCTATGAGTTATTTCTCTTCAGAAGAGGCTAAAGAAAAAATTGATTTTCCAATTGTTTGGCTGATTATTGATGAGGCTCATGAATTTTTGCCAGTAAAAGGAAAAACTGCAGCAAGTAATGCTCTTATTACTATTATGAGAGAAGGCCGCCAACCAGGAATTTGTTTGATTTTGGCTACACAACAGCCAGGGAAAATACATACCGATGTTATGACTCAATCTGACACTGTTCTTAGTCATAGAATCACTGCTAAACTTGATACTGAAGCCTTAGGTATGTTAATGCAAAGTTATATGAGAGAAGGGCTTAGTGTCCAACTCGATCATCTCCCAAGAGTTAAAGGTGCAGGAATATTATTTGATGACAGCAATGAAAGAATGTATCCTATGAGAATCCGCCCGAGAACGACCTGGCATGGTGGAGAAGCACCTGTTGCAGTTCATAAGAAAAAGAAAGAGATTTGATTATAATCTCCAAATTACTCCTCTTATTCTAAAAAACCACTACATTAATTACAACAATAACCAAATAAAACAAGACAAGAGCCACACCTTCATATCTTGTCAGAGATTCTTCCTTATATCTATAACCTTTAAAGATTAATGCAATTAAAAGCAAGTGCATTATAATCATCCAGGTCATGTCAAAATAAAATAGTTTGCCTACAATTGAGAATGGTTGTAATACAATTATTACCCCTAAAGCTATTAACAATGTAAATACATTTGAACCAAAGGTTTCTGTTATTGCAACATCTTCAAATCCCTTTATAGTTCCTTGTACTGCTGCAACAATATTTGGTATGCCTGTACCTATTGCACCAAATATTAATCCTACCAAGATTCCAGGCAATGGCAAAATTTTGCTTAAGTTAACTAATGCTAATGAAAATAAATATGAACCTATAATTAACATTCCTCCACCCAAAAAGAATGTTAGAACTGAAGGCTTAAACTTAAATATTTTTAGCTCTCCAATTAAATTTAAACTTTCTTTAATCTTCTTGATCTTTTCTTTCTTGCTCTTGTGAGGCCGCCATTTTTCAAAAGACCAAACATTAAGTGCATATGGTATATATAACAGCAAAAGTACTATTCCCTCAGGTCTTGAATAATGAAGATCTGAACCAAACAAGAGCACAACTACCGCAATTATAATCAGAAAGACACCGTCCCTGACCACTACTGATCTTTCTACATTCAAAGGCTTAATAGCAGCACTCAACCCAGCAACTAATCCTATATTCATCATCACTGAACCCAAAACTACACCCAAGCCAACATCCAAATGCCCAAGTATGTAAGAATAGACTGTTGTAAAAACCTCTGGAATACTCAACAAGAATGAAACCATCAGTGTTGTAATTGCTATATACCCTGTTCCAAGCCTATTAGCCACAGGAACTAAAGAATCTGTTATCCAATCTGAGCCTTTCCAGATTAGTATAATGGCCAACATAAGCAACAGTAAAATAATCAAAACCGCCATTTTAAATAAAAATCGTGAATTTAACTTAAATATTTTGTTATTTTTTGTATGTGCATAGCATCATAAGGTCAAAACTCCTTTCATTCTCTGCATCCTGATCGTCGCGGGGGGTCGCCCCATCCGGGGATGCAGATCCTTACAACATACTCATCAAGAGTTTTGAAGATGCTATACACATACTGTTATTTTTTGATTATATTTTTGATTACACCATCCCCCTATTTTTTATCCCAATTCTTCCGTAAGGCTTTTTAATTTATCCCAACTACAATATCCATAGGATTTAATAAAAAGTTTGGGGGGGTAAAATATGGTATATGCAAAGACGTTTCCAAGAGAGATCAAAGGATCTCAATACCCGAGATGGGAGGAAATAAATTTGTCTGATGAGGAAGAGATTGTTCTGGAAAAAGACTGCATGGAGGAAAACAAAAGAGTTCTCAAGCAATGCCTCAATGATGCAAAGAGAATTATGAAAGACATGGGTTTGAAGAATTACCAAACAGATGTTATTTCTTTAGCCATGAATCTCTTTCGGAAACAAGCCTCTCATGCAGTCTTCTGGAAAGAGAAGAAATGTAAAGAAAGGTTTGATGAGTTGTTCAAGAAAACTACCATCAATACAAAACAAAAGTTTAGTAAAAGAAAAACTCAGCTTAAAGCCTTTAAGAAAAAGGCTTAGCTTTTTTTTCTGTTATGCCACTGCGCTAACATAACTAAAAAGAAAAGCACCAGTACATAAACCAAGAGAGTAAAGATTAAATCATAGAGGACTCCGAGGGGAAGTTGGAAGAATAATATTCTCCTGAATAGTGCTGAACCTATAACTAAGGGATTAAAAGATGCTATATAAGCTGCCAGTTTTGGCATTATTTCTAATGGAAAAATTATATCTGAAAACAAGAACAAAGCAAGAGCAAAAAAAGTGCCCATCAAGGTGGAAGTTTGTTCAGATCTAATTAAGAATCCAAAGATCATCCCTATAAGCACAAATATTGTTGTTACCAATATGATGCTGATTCCTAATGAATCAAATACAGAAAAAATCTCAATACCAAAGCTAAAATAAGCCACAAGCAATAGAATAAATATCTGGAAACATACTATGACCATATTTGTCAGGAATAAACCAAGCAAGAACACTATGTTTTCTGTGGGGATCAAAAAACTCCTGAAATAACCAGGACTATGAGTTTCATTCTGCACAATTATATTAGAAAGAAGTATGCTTATGAAGCTTATTACAAATACAAGCAGCAATGGAAAGATTATTGTTATTTTTTCTGCTTTTGGAAGGAGTGTTCTAAATTCTGTTGTGATTGGATTAAGCAGAATATCTGCTTGAGACTGGTTTAAGCCTGAGAATTTGTCAATATTCTCATCAAGAGCTAAAGCAATTGAATTGATCTCCACTAATTCTTTATCCAGTATTTCAAGATTTTTGTCTATTTTCTCAATTGATGTGTTAAGAAACTCATTTATTTCATCCAGCTTAATCATTAAGTCATTAAATGAACTGGTTAATGACATAACATCATTCTTATTTTCTCTTATCGATCCCTTTAAGGACTCCAGGGTCTCTGCTAACAATGCTGTTTCACTAAACCCTGTCAAATTAAGTATTTTTCCGACAGTTGAATTCTCATCTATATTAATCAAGGACAATAAAGGCACAACCTTATCTATCAAATTTACAAGAGTATCTGCGCTTTCATTTAGTTTTATAGTATTATCATTTACTTTTTTCTGGAGATCTTTTGCTTCTGCATATACTGGATCAAAATCCTCTTTTAACTCAATGAGGTCTTGCTTTGTCTCGAGAAGATCTTGTCTCATATTTTTGCCATTTTCCATGAATTCATCTACTGTAAGTCCTGCTTCCTTCATGAATTCCACAGAGCTTTCAATATCTGAAATGATTGCTTTTGTGGATGCAAGAGTTATCTGCTCTGATGACATTCTGGTTTTTGTTTTAACATAATCTTTCAGATCAGAAGCAAGATTATACTTGGTGTTGTCAAAGTAAAAGGTTATTTTTCCAGAAGGAGGTTTTTTTCCTACATGCTCTACTGTGAAATCATCTGAAAACTCTGCACATAAGTCCATTGCTGATATTTTAAGGAGACTTGTACACTGATCCACTGAACTAACTCTGCTGACTGTGATCTCACCACTGCCAAGCTGCTCTGCAATCGGCCTTATCTTTTCAAAATTCTTTGCATAAACCCCTATGTTAATATCATGAAGATCCTCCCCGCCAAATGCAAACCCAACTAAAAGTATAAGTAATAAAGGCCCAACTATTAACAAAAGCACAGAACTCCAGCTCCTAAAAACTATCCTCATATTTTTTATAAAATTGAAATACAATCTTTTTATGTCTGCTAACATTCTATTACTTCCTCAGTCAACCACTTCCTTGGTAGTATGTTCAAAAATGTGAACCAGAGATTTGCCTTTGTGCTTTTTCTTTAAAGCAGAAGGACTCCCTATTTTCTTTATCTTGCCATTACTCACAATTGCTATTTTTGTGCAGTATTTTTCCATTAAATCCAAGAAATGCGAGACTATGATTATTGTCTTTTTCTGTTTGTTTATTTTTCTCAGCAAACCCCAAATACTTTCTCTTAAAGCAGGATCTAACCCAGCAGTTGGCTCATCCAAAACAAGTATTTCAGGATCATGTATAAGGGATATAGCTAAATCTAATCTTCTTTTCATCCCCCCTGACAATGAGCTTGCAAGTGAATCTTCATTACCACTAAGTTTTACAAGCTCTAATAACTCTCTTGATTTATGCTTTATCTGCCTGCCTGAAAGATTATACATTCTGCCATAATAAGCCAAGTTTTCATTAACTGTCAACTGAGGATAAAAGGAGTTTTCCTGTGTGCAATAGCCCACTATTTTCTTCAGTATCTTCTTGTTCTTTGTTATATCTTGGTCATTAAGAATTATACTGCCAAAATTGATATTATAAAACCCTATAAGTACTCTCAGAAGTGTTGTTTTTCCACCACCACTCTTACCTATCAACCCAATAAAGTCCCCTTTATCCACATCCAGGTTGAAATCCTCAAGAATCACCTTCTGCCCAAAAGCCTTTGTTATATCCTGGAATGATATTAATGGTTTCATGGGGATGAGGAAGTTAGAAGATCAATTTAAAGTTATTGAAAATAATATATAAAAGAAAGAAAATTAAAGAAAGAACTACCTTCTCTTCTTCCTTCTTTTAGAAGCCTTTTTAGCTTTTTTCTTTCCTGTTTTTTTAGCAGATTTCTTTTTGGCTTTTTTCTTAGCTGGTTTTCTCTTAGCAGGTTTTTTCTTTGCTTTTTTAGCAGGTTTTTTCTTGGCCTTTCTTTTAGTGGCTTTCTTCTTCTTAGTTGGCTTTTTCTTAGCTGCTTTTTTAGCCTTTTTTGCTGGCTTTCTTTTTGAAGATTTTTTCTTGGCCTTTTTCTTTTTAGCAGGCTTCTTTTTAGCTGATTTTCTCTTTTTTCTGCGTTTAGCTGGTTTTGAAATATCAAGATAGCCTTCAGATATCTCTGGCTTATACTGATGAGCTGCTTCTATTAGCTTTTCTGCAGCTTCTACCTCGCCATAAAGCTCTCTGTGAAGTTGTTCTCTTTTTCTCTTATTATAATCTATCTCTAATTCTGCTTCAACAGGTGCTTTTGTCATTGACAAAATACTTGCAAAGAAAAGCACTGTGAATATTATTAGAAATGTCAAACCCCAAGAAGGATCTAATCCCCCAGAATTTGTATATACTGCTGTTATTATAAAGCCAATCATGGCAAATATCATAAAACTGCTCGATAATGGACTGAATCTATTTGACATCCTATACCACCCCTTTTTAAGCATTTAAACTGTGTTTATTTATATAGTTTTCTTTAAAAAGCCTGTTAAATTAATCCCTAACAATAAAATCCTCAATCTTATCCTTGGCTTTTTCTCTGGCATCTTGATGTTTAGTCAAAAATGCCTCCACTTTCTCAATCAGAATCTGCTTGAGTTCTCCTGTGAGCATCTTGCCAGAGCTGTAATCATCATGAATACTCTTTAATTTGCCATCATCTGGCTCAAAAAACATATTAAGCCATTGGTAGCTTACATCAATATCTGGATTGCCGCCATGTTTTCTATGCTCTTCTACAGTAACTTTTCCACCAGAAAAGGCATATTTGTTTATTTTTTTCTTGATTGTCTTGGGATCATCAGTTGTGTAAATAGTTGATTGCGCAGAATCTTCTGCAGAAGAACTCATCTTTCCTGGACCGCCTAAGCCAGGCAAAAATCTGCAATGCATTAATGCTGGTTTGTGATAACCAAGTTTTGGTATAACATCCCTTGCAACCCTGAAATGCGGATCTTGGTCAATTGCCATTGTAACTAAGCACGGAACATTCTTGCCTTGTTTAACTGATTCTAAAAATGAAGGTACAGCCTGCATACTCGTGTAGAATATTTGTCCTAAATTTGAGTCATTTCCAAAACCAAAAGCAGCTTTTGCCGTCGACAAAGTGATTTTTTTTGCAATCCTCAATGCCTGCGGATACATTGTCTTTGCATATTCAGTATCAATAATTAATTGTGTGTCTTTTGGTTTAAAACCCAAAGCAACTAAATCCAAAGCATTTTCATAAGCATATTTATTTGCCTGCTCTAAGCTCAAGTTTTGTTTGAATAAGAATTTCTCATCATCTGTTAATTGGAATGTTAATTTGCATTTGAATTTTTCCTGCAGCCATCTAGTAAATACCCAAGACACCAAATGTCCAATATGCGTATGGCCAGATGGGCCTCGGCCAGTATAAAGATAAAATGGATTCTTCTTCTCATATTCATCTAACAACCATTTCATATCTCTGTGTGAAAAGAAAACCTTACGTTTGAGCATGAAGTGAAGATCTCCTGTGTGCTTCTGGAGTCGTTTCAGCATAGCATCATCTATTATTTCTGTACCAAAGTCCTTTACCAACTTGTTATAATCCACATTTCCTGAGACTTCCCAGGGTGTTACTTTGAAATCTTCTGGCATAATAATCACGGATACTGCTTATTTGCAGGCTTCCTTCATCTTTTTGACAAAATTGCCTACTTCTTTAATCATTTTGTTCTTATTCTTTAAATTTTTCTCTATAATCTTGACTATTTGACTTCCAACAATAACACCATCAGCACCTGCCTTAATGACTTGTTTAGCATGTTTTGGTTCAGATATCCCAAATCCAACACACAAGGGTAGCTTAGTTAAAGGTCTTATACGCATTAGTGTTTCTACAGTAGCTGACCCAAGTTCCTTCTGAGCTCCAGTAACTCCTAATCTTGCCACAACATAGACAAAACCGGTGGTTTTTTTGACAATATCATTAAGACGTTCATTTGATGTTAGTTCTGTTGCAATAAATACTGTGTCAATCTTGTTTTTCTTTGCTGCAGCAATATATTCTTCTGCTTCTTCTGGTGGAACTTCTGTGCATAGTATGCTATCTGCCCCGGCCTGAGCTGCATCTTTGTAGAACTTATCAATTCCTCGCTGATAGATTATATTTGAATATACAAGCAAACCAATAGGTATTTTGGTGAATTTTCTAACATCCTCAATAAACTTAAAACAGTCATCAGTATTTATTTTCTTTTTTAGTGCTCTTACATCTGCTGCTTGTATTGTTGGGCCGTCTGCTATTGGATCAGAAAAAGGAAAACCTAACTCCAAAATATCTGCTCCATTTTCAACCATTGCCTTAACAATCTCGATGCTGGTTTTGTAATCTGGATCTCCAACTACTGTGAATGGTATGAAAGCTTTTTGCTTTTTCTTTGCAAGTTCCTTGAATGTTTTTTTGTATCTGCTCATTCTACAACCATTTATCCATTATTTTCTTATTTTCTTTGAAACCCATCTTTTTCCAGGCCAGTATTCCTTTTTTGTTTTTTGAGTTAGCGTGTAATTCTACAAATTTTACTTTTTTTGTTTTGAACCATGCAAGCATTTCGTTTGTTAATTTCTTTCCAATTCCTTTGTTTTGATACTTCCTTGAAACAACTGCGGCAAGCACATATCCGTTTTCTTTTATTTTAAAGCAAAGAGGTCTTTTTTCAATTCTTCCTCCAATATATCCAACAATTTTATTATTATCTTCTGCAACTAAGTAAAGAGCATTTTTTGAGTAAATATTACTCCTTATCCATTTTTTAAAAATCTCTTTCGATCCCTTACCGAGCTCATAATGAAAATGATCGATTTTTTCGTGCTGTTTCATTAAATCTAACCACAAAGGAAACATACTAGGAATATCTTTTAATCTTGCTTTTCTTATTTTAATCATTACTTGAACCTCATCTCTTTGGCAATTGTTTCCATGTCTTTATCTCCTCGTCCAGATAAGTTAATTATGACAATATCATCTTTTTTGCATTTCTTTGCATACTTTAGTGCATATGCAACAGCATGTGCAGATTCCAAAGCAGGTATAACACCCTCTTCTTCAGACAATACTCTTAATGCATCTAATGCTTCTTTGTCTGTTGCATAACTATAACTAGCTCGTTTAAGTTCACGTAAAAATGAATGTTCTGGGCCAACTGCACTGTAGTCTAAACCTGCAGAAACACTATGGGTGTTGTAAATCTGCCCATATTTATCTTGCAAAACATAAGTGAGTGTGCCGTGAAGTATTCCTTTTCTACCAAGTTTTTTATCTGCAAATCTTGCAGCGTGCTTGCCTCCTTTAATACCATGGCCTCCTGCTTCAACACCTATTAGCTCAACAGATTTATCTTCAATAAACTCCTTAAATATTCCCATTGCATTACTTCCGCCGCCAACACAAGCAATTATTGCTTTTGGCAGTCTGCCTTCTAACTGCATAATTTGTTTTCTTGCTTCTTTTCCAATAACACTTTGAAAATGTGCAACCATTTCTGGATAAGGATGCGGACCAAGTACTGAACCCAACACATAAAATGTGTCTTTAACATTTGCTGTCCAATATCTCATTGCATCATTTACTGCATCTTTTAGTGTTTTTGAGCCTGAATCTACTGGAATAACTTCTGAACCAAGTAATTTCATTCTGAAGACATTTAGTTCCTGACGTTTCATATCTATTGTACCCATGAATATTTTTGTATCTAATCCTAATCTTGCACCGGCTGTTGCTGTTGCAACACCATGCTGACCTGCTCCTGTTTCTGCAATAATTTTCTTCTTACCCATATACTTAGCCAATAACGCTTGACCAAGAGCATTGTTTATCTTGTGAGCTCCAGAATGAGCAAGGTCTTCACGCTTGATGTAAAGCTTGCAACCGAGTCTCCTTGACAAGTTAGGGCAAAATGTTAGTGGTGTTTCTCTGCCAACATAATGTTCAAACAATATATTTAATTCTTCATTAAAGCTTGGACTATCCTTATATTTATTAAAAGCTGCCTCTAATTCTTTCACAGCCGGCATCAATGTTTCTGGCACATACTGTCCACCATATTTTCCAAATCTTCCTTTTTTCATTTTATTTCAAATTGTTGAACAATTCCTTTAATTTCTTTGGATCTTTTTTGCCTGGTTTTTTCTCAATACCTGAACTTATATCTAAAGCAAATACTCTTTTTTTCAAAGCGTTATTAATGTTTTTTGGATTTAACCCGCCAGAGAGGAATATTGGCTTTTTTGTTTTCTTAATGATTTTCCAATCAAATGTTTTTCCTGTACCGCCGAAGGATCCTTTTTTATAAGTGTCAAATAAGTAATAATCAGGAGAGGTATATCCTTCTGTCTTTTTAAGCGTTGCCTTGTTTTTTATTCTAAATGCCTTGATAAGTTTTATTGGCTTTTTTATTTTTATGAGTTCTTTTTTCAAGTCTTTGCAAAATTGCGGTGTTTCATTCCCATGAAGCTGTATGACATCTGGCTTTATCTTTTGTGAAATCTTGATTATATTTTCTTTTGTTTCGTTGACAAATACTGCAACAACTTTTTGTTTTTTGTTTTTTATTTCCTTTATTATACTGTCTGCTTTCTGAGGCGTTATTCTCCTCGGTGAAGATTTATAAAATATAAACCCCAAATAGTTCGCGCCTAATTTTACAGCTAATTTAGCATCACTTAAGTTCGTTATTCCGCAGATTTTTACTCTTCTCATCTGAATCAATCGCTCTTTTTCACTCCAATAATACGCCTATTTGAATTATCTGCCTATTTGAATTCTGCTATTTTCTTTGCTACATCCTTTGCCTTGAGCAATGATGTACCAACAAGTATTGCATCTACATGATCCCTTACTTCATCAACATCTTTTTTTGAGCTTATTCCTGATTCGCTGACTATAACTCGGTTCTTTGGTATTAATGGAGCCAATCTGGAAGT
The DNA here is from genome assembly GCA_042571645.1 of Nanobdellota archaeon. Taxonomy (GTDB): domain Archaea; phylum Nanobdellota; class Nanobdellia; order Woesearchaeales; family JBHPFW01; genus JBHPFW01. Next base: position 45,323 of record JBHPFW010000003.1, on the reverse strand, counting down.
AGTATTTAGGTTTATCTTCATTGTTCTTAGATTCCTGTTGTTTATGCCTATTATTTGTGCATTTGTCTGCAATACTTCCATTAGCTCTCTTTTTGTGTGAACCTCGACTATTGCATCCATACAATACTTATCTGCCAGAGTAATCAATGAATTGATTTTATTTTTTGACAGCAGACTCGCTATAAGAAGAACAGCATCTGCCCCATACTTTCTTGACTCATAAATCTGATATTCATCGAGTATGAAATCCTTTCTCAATATCGGAAGCTTTGTTGCTTTTCTTACTTTCTCCAAGTCATCAAGACTTCCGCCGAAAAATTCTTCTTCTGTCACTACAGAAACTGCGTTTGCGAGTTTGTCATATACCCTGGCCATTCTCAATGGCTCATATCTCTGTCTCAGTTTTCCTGCTGAGGGAGATTTGTTTTTTATCTCTGCAATGAGATTTACCTCGGTAAAGCTCTTCTTCAGTATTGAAGATCTGAAATCTCTGTCTGATTTTTTTAGTTTTGCCTTGTTTATTTTAACCTTGTTTTTCTTATATAATACTTCCCTCTTCTTGAGATTTATTATTTGATCCAAAATCATTTCTGTTCACCCTTTTGATTATTTGTGAATTTCTTGAGCATTTCAAGTTTTTCTAATGCTTTACCTGAGTCAATCGATTTCTTTGCTAGTTCTATTCCATCTATTATGTTCCCTGCTTTTTTAGCTGCTACCAAAGATGCAGCTGCATTCAGAAGAACTATGTCTCTTTTTGGGCCTTGTTCTTTGCCTTCAAGAATAGCCATTGTAATTTTTGCATTTTCCTCTGCTGTTCCCCCCAAAATTTCTGACAAGTCTGCCATCTTTATACCGAAGTCTGTCGGTTTAATTGTGTAGGTCATTACATGACCCTCCTTTAATTCTGACACTCTTGTTTCTCCTACTATTGTAATTTCATCTAACCCAGAACCATGAACCACCATGGCTTGCTTACATCCAAGTTTTGCAAGTACTTCTGCCAATGGCTCTGTTAAATCTGGACTAAAAACCCCCATCAACTCATAAGGTGCTTCTGCTGGATTTGTTAATGGCCCCAAAATATTGAATATTGTTCTTATGCCCATTTCTTTTCTTGGGCCTATTGCATGTTTCATTGCCCCATGAAATTTTGGTGCAAACATAAAACCGATTCCTGTTTCAGATATACACTGCTCAACTTGCTTTGGTTCAAGATCAATCTTTACTCCTAGTGCATCCAATACATCTGCTGCTCCGGATTTGCTTGAGACAGATTTATTGCCGTGTTTTGCTACTGGCACTTCAGCTCCTGCCACCACAAACATTGTTGTTGTGGAAATATTGAATGTGCCTGATTTATCTCCTCCTGTTCCTACAACATCTACTAGCTGATCTTGATTCTTGGGCTTGATTCTGGAAGCTTTTTCCCTCATAACTTTTGCACATGCTGCTATTTCATCTATTGTCTCTCCCTTCATCCTCAAGGCTGTTAGGAATGACCCAATCTGTGCTTGCGTAGCTTCCCCGCTCATGATTTCATTCATTGAAGCTTCAGCTTCTCCGAATATTAAATCTTGCTTTTCCACAAGTTTTGCTATTGCATCTTTTATCATCTTGATTCACCTTTACAAACAAAATTATAATATGTTAATGACATTCTCAATCAACTTTCCTCCTGTCGGTGTTAGTATACTTTCAGGATGGAACTGCACACCATATATTGGCAGATCCTTGTGTTGTATTGCCATTACAATTCCGTCTGTTTCTGCTGTCACCTTTAAATCATCTGTGATTTTTACACTGCATAATGAATGATATCTTCCTGCTTGTAGCGGATTCTCTAAGCCTTGAAAAATTCCTGTGCTTCCGTGCAATATTTTAGATGGTTTTCCATGAATAATCTCTGGTGCACTATCAACTTTGCCTTTGAATGCTTCAATAATGCATTGGTGGCCTAAGCATACTCCAAATATTGGAATTTTTTCTTTGTATTTTCTTATTATAGCAACTGAATTACCTGCATTTTTTGGATTGCTTGGTCCTGGAGAGATAACTATTAGTTGAGGTTTGAATTTCTTAACACAGTCTGCAATTATTTTCAAGTCAACGTCATTTCTGTAAACCAAAACTTCACAGTTTCTCTTTTCAAATTCATCTACTAAATTATATGTAAAGCTGTCAAAATTGTCTATAAACAAAATTCTTGGCTTGATAGAGGTGGATTTTTTCTTTTTCATTTTCTGCCACCTCTTTTCTTTAATGATGGCTTACTTGCTTTCTTTTTTCCTTTTGAAGCATTTTCTATTGCAACTAAGCAAGATCTTGTTTTCTTTTCAGTTTCCATGAATTCATTTGGTGCAACACTGTCATAAACAATCCCCGCACCTGCCCTGACATATGCTTTTTTCCCTTTAATTTGCATTGACCTTATCACTATTGTTGTATCCATGTCTCCAGAGGGAGTTAAATAACCAACACTTCCGCCATAAAAGCCTCGTTTGTTTTTTTCGGATTTTCTTATCAGTTTCATTGCTTCAATTTTAGGAGCGCCAGTTAATGTGCCCATGTTCATTGTTGCAAGATAAGCATGCAGTGCATCCAGATCATCACTCAGTTTTCCTGAAACATTACTTACTAAATGTTGTACGTGGGAATATTTCTCGACCACAAACGGCTCATTAACAACTCTAGTACCTGGTTTTGAGACTTTTGCAATATCATTTCTAGCCAAATCCACAAGCATTGTATGTTCTGCTAATTCTTTAGTGTCTATCTTTAGTTCTGTTTCATATCTAGAGTCTGCATCAGGATCGATTTCTCCTTTGGTGTTGAAACCTCTTGGTTTTGTTCCTGCAATAGGTCTTATTTCAACTGTTTTTTCTGAATCTCTTTTTATCCCTGATCCTTCAACTCTTAATGCCATCTCAGGAGAAGCTCCAAGCAATATCCCCGATTTAATATTCATATAAAACATGTATGGCGAAGGATTTAGTGCTCTTAAGGTTGTATAAATATCTAAAGGCTCATTGTTATATGTCGAGATTATTGTCCTTGATGGAACTACCTGGAATATATCTCCAAGAACTATGTGTTCCTTCATTTTTTCCACTATTGCTTCATATTCTTCTTTTGAGGTATCAGTTGATGTCTTAATCTCTGCTTTCTCGAATTTTCCTTTTTTTGGCAAAGATTTTTTTACTGATTTTGTGTAATTGCTTATTTTTTTCTGGCATTCTTTCAGAATTTCTTTTTTCTTTTGTTCATCATCTGTTGTTATCAAAGCATTTGCAATTATATTCATCTTTCCTTTTTTGTGGTCAATGATGAATAAGTTGTCCAAGAAATACATTTCATAGTCCGGATCCTTTGTTATGTCATCTCTATTCTTCGGGAGTTTTTCAAACTGATCAATAAAGTCATAAGATATTGCGCCAAACAACCCGCCATATGCCATAAATGGTTTTGATATTGGATTGAATTTGAATGCGATTGTTCTGAGAATATCTGCGTGAGTGCGTTGTTTTAATCTTTCCTGCTCATCTGACTGTTTTGATTTTGCAGATGCTCTCAGTTTGCCAGATATCTTTGATGGCGTGATTTTTTTGTTTCTCACAAAACCAAAATCATCTCTTATGAATTTGAGAAATCTCTTGCCAGTGTCATTCAGTGCTAAGATTTCAAATTCATCCTGATTTCCAGTTATTCTTAAACAAGGATCTGCACTTCCTAAGCTGAATCTGCCGTATTTAGGAACAATATCTGCTGACTCAAGCAAAATACTATTCTGCTGTCTGCCATAATCAGAAATCCGTGCAAAATACTCTACTGCGTCTTTTGGAGCCCTTACAGACTTGTATATAGGCACCAAATCCCCCAACTTGGCTTTTTTTAAGGTTTTAAGCATTTATATCTCCTCCTGTTATATTATAATTTATATAGGTTTGTAATGGCTAAAGAGTTGTAAAAACGTATTAAAGGCCAAAACAGCTAAAAAATGGTTTATAGAGAATTAGCTAGCACCAATGCCAGTTTCTTGAAAAAATAAGCAATATTTTTACTGCTTTAGCTATATAAAACTTAGAATAACGGTTGCTCGTGCCAAAGACAATCACTTTGTTTCATTTTATATCAGAAATGGTAATGGATAACTGGTATTTAAGTCTTGCCAAATATCTCCCCGATCAACTCAATAGCTTTTTCTCTTTTTGCTGGAAAACAACTCAGGCCAATTTTAACATGATAACAATCTCCAGAATCTGTCATCAGATACTCATTGTTTTGCAGTTTCTCTTTATCCAAACGTAAAAAGAAATGCAAATGTTCATCCAATCTTGAATCAGCTTGTCTAACTAATAGTTCTTTTTGATCATCACTCAAATTACTGGCCAATTTCTTTATGAAGTCATTTATGTGTTTGTTCTTCTCTAATTTAATTTCTATCATTCTAATTGTTTTTTCTTCAAAGCCCTGTGTATTTTTTACTGTTGGCTTTGGCTTCTTAGATTCTTCTTCATATTCAAAGCTCGGCAGTAAACTAATAAATGCATTATATACTTTATCATAATCATCTTCTGGGTTTGAAAATGCTCTAATTTCAATGAAATTTGCTATTTTGTTCATTTTATATGTGGCTACTGGCGCCTAGAGTCCACTGGTTTTTCTTCATGATATTGCATGGTCAACTGAGATTGCGAGATTAATTTACAGATCAATCGGACTCGCCCCAGTAGCCATCATATTTGAAGTTAAAATGAATATATTTATAAAAATACCTCAAAATCAACACCTATTATGAAACATACCATGAAAATAACCCTATTCCTCATCGGGCTTTTTGTAATCAGCCAGCTTATTGGGATTGGTACAGTAACTAAGTATATTCAAGTAGAAAAGGATGTTAATGGCACTATTACAATTTCTCATCCAGCAACTGTTATTGGGGAAGCTCCTGAAGTTGAGAATAAAGATTATACTTTTGTGATGATTTTCATTGCAATAATCATAGGTACATTGCTGGTGTTTGTTCTCATAAGATTTAGAGCAGGCTTTGTCTGGAAATACTGGTATTTGATCACGGTTTTTTTAACATTGGCTGTTGCATTAGGTGTTTACATGCCGGGCCTTTTAGCTGTTCTTGCTGCAATAATTTTGGCAGGATTAAAAGTCTATAGAAATAATGTATACATCCATAACCTCACAGAACCATTTATCTATACTGGCCTTACATTAATCTTTATTCCTATACTCAATCTTTTCTCAGCCTCGATTTTATTGATAATAATAGCCATATATGATGCATATGCTGTCTGGAAATCCAAACACATGGTTAAATTAGCAAAATTTCAGACAGAAGCAAAAGTGTTTGCAGGGTTGTTTATTCCTTATGATAAAAAATCAAGAATCCTATCATCCAAGAAGGCTACTGGAAAGAAGCTTGTTAAGAAAAAAGGAAAATCAGCAATTTTAGGCGGTGGAGATATTGCATTCCCGCTTCTTTTTTCAGGAACTGTGATTGAATGGCTTATTTTGAGCCAGGGAATGCCAAAATTATATGCTTTCTTACTTTCCTGCATAATAATTGTCACAACTACACTTGCACTCTCATGGCTTTTATTTTCCTCAAAAGAAGGGAAGTTTTATCCTGCAATGCCTTTCATCAGTACAGGCTGTTTCTTAGGATATGGGATTATAGGATTGATTCTTTTCTTTATTTAATCCGCAACTCACCCAAAAAGTATTTAAAAAGGCCTTTACTTCTTTGCTTTGGACAGGCTAGCTCGGGAGGATAGCTCTCTCTTGTAACAACAAACGAGCTTTATGGTTGGAGTGAAGCTTGCTGAGAGGCAGATTTTGAGTACTAGGTCTTGGCTTGGCCAATGATTTTCTGTCCTGCTCGACTAATCTTTTCAGGAACCACGTCAGACCAGGAATGGAGCAGCGTTAACTGAGTTGATCGGTGCTTGCAGGGTTGCGGAAATGAGAAAAAGTCAAGGTTCAACCTTTGTATTCATTTTCTGTCCATCAGTGGGTGTGCCTGTCCACTTTATTATTACATCAATTCTCTAGAATTCCAAACATCATTTATAAAGAATTTAGTAAATTTTATAAAATAATTGCACTATAGTAATAATATATGGGGAATATTGTGTATATTGGTGTTGGTTCTAATATTGAGGACAAAAAGATTCACATAGATAAAGCTATAGATATGATGAAAGAAAAGATAAATATTCTACAGGAATCATCTCTTTTTGAAACTGAGCCAATGGGGTTTGAAGACCAAGATTGGTTCTTTAATGGTGTTGTAAAAGCTGAAACAGATTTAAGTCCAAAAGAACTTCTTGATTTCTTGATGGATATAGAGAAAAAACTTGGAAGGAACCAGGAAGACAGAAAAGCTCCAAGAACAATTGATTTAGATATATTATTCTATGGTGATCAGACTATTGAAGAAGATAATTTAATCGTACCCCATCCTGATATGGAAAAACATTCTTTTGCAGTTGTGCCTATGGCAGAAATTGATCCTAAGTTTGTTCATCCCAAACTTCAGAAAACAATGGAACAATTAGAAGAACAGCTTGAAGAACATAAACAGATTATTAGGATTTGAAATGATCATATCCTCCTGCCAATTCTTTCTTAACACCATCAAATAAATAAATTCCTTTTTTCTTATCCAATATTTTTCCAACAACAAAGCAATCCCTTAATTTTGATTTGTTTTTCTCGTAATTTTTCTTGGATAAGGTGAATACCAATTCAAAATCCTCACCACCAGAAAGAGCAAAATCATAAGGATCTTTGCTAACTATTTCTGCTGCTTTCCTAGTTGATTTATCCAAGGGTATGCAATCCTTAAATATTACTGCTCCTGTTTTTGACATCTCACAAATGTGTTTTACCTCTGAAGCCAAACCATCACTTACATCAATCATACATTTTACTCCCAAACCCACAAGATGTCTTGCTTTTTTCAATCTGCAAGTCGGATTTAGATGATATTCTAAAAGTTTTTTTCTTTTTTTCAGATTATTTTTGTCTTTCAACAATAATTCCAATCCTGCAGTTGATCCTCCCAACACACCAGTTACTAATATTAATTCTCCTGGCTTTGCATTACTGCGCAAGGCTAATTTATTCTTCTCAACTTCGCCAATTATAGTTATGCTAATCGTCATCTCGCTGCCATGAGTCATGTCTCCGCCGATAATATCAAAACCATATTTTTTTGCAACAGAATAGAATCCCTTATACAACTCATCAATAATTTCAACAGAAGTTTTTGGTGTGAGAGACAGTGACACCAATGCATACTTTGGCATTCCCCCCATAGAAGCTACATCACTTACATTTGCTTCCATTGCTTTTTTTCCTACTTGTAAAGGAGTAGCCCAATCTAATCTAAAATGATCATTCTCTACTAACATGTCTGTTGTTATAACAGTATATTTTTTTGCATCTTTTTCAATAACTGCACAATCATCTCCAATCCCAACAATTACTTTTCTATTCTTGACTTTCTTTGTAACTCTATTAATCAATGCAAATTCTCCACCAATGTCTTTTATTTTCATTCTTTTTTCTCTGATTCTTCTTTGTTTATTAAAAATGGCGCAGGGTTTAAAACCCCGCACTTTAGTGCGCCTTTTTTAATTCCAAAAAAGTGCCAATTAAATTGCGAGTCCGTAAAAATCCCTGCCTCATAGAAATGTTTAGCATTTCTAGGATGCCAAAAATCTGTGATTTTAATAGGACGAGCAAATAAATTATTGGCACTTTTTTGTTATTTCAAGGGAATATTTCTCTTTAGCTTCTTTAAAGTTTTTCATAGAGCAATATTTTGAACCGCACATGCTGCAGAAATCTTTTCCTACAGTATGATCTTGGCGCAATTCTCTTGCAAGTTCTGGATCTAATGCCAGCTGAAATTGTTTTTCCCATTCGAAGTTCATTCTAGCTTTTGACATTTCATCATCTCTGTCTCTTGCTCCAGGAATGCCCTTTGCAATATCAACTGCATGTGCTACTGCTTTGAATGTCACAACTCCCTGCTTTACATCCTCCCCACAAGGCAACCCCAAATGCTCTTTTCTAGTTACATAACACAAAAAATCTGCTCCATGATATCCTGCTATTGCTGCTCCTATTGCAGATGTTATGTGATCATAACCCGGGGCAATATCTGTAACTATGGGCCCAAGAACATAAAACGGCGCATTATGGCAATATTTCTTTTGAAGATCCATATTTTCCTTTATCTCATTAATTGGGATATGGCCTGGGCCCTCAATCATCACTTGCACATCCTCCTGCCATGCCTTTTTTGTCAGTTCTCCCAAAACTTTCAATTCTTCTATTTGTGCTTTGTCTGTTGCATCATGCAAACTGCCAGGTCTTAAACCATCACCTAAACTTAAAGTTACATCATATTTTTTTGCTATCTCCAGAACCTTATCGAATTGTGTATAGTATGGGTTTTCTTTTTTATTTGCCAGCATCCATTTAACCATGAAGCTGCCGCCCCTGCTCACCACACCAGTAAGACGGTTTTTTAGAAGAGGTATTGTTTTCTGGACTAAACCCGCGTGGATCGTCATAAAGTCTACGCCTTGCTTTGCCTGCGTTTCAAAAACATCAATAAAATCCTGTTCAGTAAGATTCTCTATTGTGTCTTTTTCTTTTACTGCTTGGTATACTGGAACAGTTCCTATTGGAACAGTGCTTTCTTTTATTATTGCGATCCTTATTTTATCTAAATCTCCGCCGGTGCTTAAATCCATTACAGCATCTGCGCCATATTTTATGCATAATTTTACTTTTTCTACTTCCTTGTCTATATCCGAAGCATCTGGAGAAGAACCAATATTAGCATTTATCTTTGTCTTTAAGCCTTTGCCTATTCCTATTGGCTTGATATTTTTATGAAGAATATTTGCCGGCAAAACTATTGTACCTTCTGCAATAGCCTTCCTAAGAGTTTCAGGATCCTGTGATTCTTGCTCTGCAACATATTTCATTTCTTCTGTTATTGTGCCTGCTCTTGCTTTCTTTAATTGTGTCATTTTATTCTCTCCATAATCTTCTCACTATTTTCTCTATAATACTGTTTTTAATCCACTTTTCAATTTTTGAGTATTAGTTCATTATATTTTCTTATCTCTCCAGCAACATCATCTTTTGTTATTATTGCAGATATCATTGCAATTGTCTTTATTCCAGCTCTTGCCACTTGGAGTATATTGTTTTCATTTATTCCGCCAATAGCAACAAGCGGAGTTTTTACCTTGGCTCTTACTTCCTCGATAAGTTTTATTCCTGCTGGTTTTCCTGCATCTTTTTTTGTATCTGTTTGAAAGATTGGGCTTAATGCTATATAATCTGCTTTTTTTCCTTCTGCAAGTATTGCTTCCCTGCTGTTATGTGCTGTTACCCCAATTATTTTATCCTCACCGAGGATTTCCCTTGCTTCTTCATAAGTCATGTCATCCTGGCCTAGATGCACTCCATCAGCATCAACTTCTTTAGCTAATTTTACATCGTCGTTGATTATGTAGATTACTCCAAAAGACTTTGTTAGTCTTCTAAGTTTTTTGGCTTGTTTGAGTTTTTCTTCATAAGACAGTTCTTTTTCCCTATATTGAATTATTTTTACACCGCCCACGATTGCATCTTTTGCTGCCTCACCTATGGGTTTCTTGGATAATTTTCTGTCTGTTACAAGATATACTCCTAAAGTTCCTAAATTATATTTCATTTTAATTCATTTATTCTTTTCCCAACTTCTTTTAGTTGAGTTATTGCTTCAGGATTATTTTTTATCTCATCTGGTGCATCTGCTTTCAATATTAATTTAGCAACCAAACCAAGTTTGTGTATCTTTATGAATTCTTCTAAAGCAGACTCGCATTTTTTTATATCATCCAAACTTTGTCCTCCGACACAAACAATGACTGTTCTTTTATCCTTCAACTTGGACGGCTTGAGCAATGAATTTGTTCTATCAATAAATGTCTTCATCAAACCACTTACATTATTGAAATAATTTGGACTGCCAAAAACAATCAAATCTGCTTCAACCAACTTTAGGTAGAGCTGCTTCATATCATCATCGATATAACAATCTTTTTTCTCATTAAAACAAACATCACACCCAGTGCAATTCTCAATTTTTAGATCTTTTAAGAGAATTAATTCAGTTTCATGAGAATCTATCTCACTCAATAATGTTTTTAAGATAAATTCTATATTGCCAGTCCTTGGCGAGCCAGATATTGCTAAGATTTTCATTTTTCCTCAGTTTATTGCTGCTCTATTTTTTGCATATTTGTTAATTGATCCTCAGTTAAGTTGTAAACGGCATCATAAAATCCTTCCTTGAATGTTCCTGGACCTTTAGATGATTTAGCTGCTAATTCTCCAGCAACCCCATAACTGCTTAATGCTGCTGCTGTTGATACTGCATAGTCTTTATCCTTAGCCACACCAGCAAAACTGCCTATTACACTCGCGGCCATGCATCCTGTACCTACAACATGGCCCATCATTTCATGGCCATTGCTTATTTCAAATACTTTGCCTTCTGGACTCACAACTATGTCTTTTGCTCCTGTAATTGCTATTGTAGCGTTCTTCTGTTTGGCAAATTCTTTTGCTATTTCCGCTATATCTCCCTCATGGCCCATTGACTCAACTCCTTTTACTTCTGCTTCTGCACCTGCTAAAGTAGCAATCTCTCCTGCATTCCCTTTTATTATTTCAATCTTTAGCTCAGTCAATAATTTGTGGCATTCATCTGTTCTTAGCTTTGTTGCACCAGCACCCACAGCATCCAATATTATTGGAATTCCTTTTTTATTGGCTGATTTTCCTGCACTTATCATTGAATCAATTAAATCTGGAGTCAATGTTCCAATATTAAGTACTAATGCAGAAGCAATATTTGCCATATCTGCAGATTCCTCTTTTGCATGAGCCATTACTGGCAGTGCACCAAAAGCTCTTGTTATATTAGCACAATCATATATTGTCACCCAATTTGTTATATGGTGTACTAATGGTTTATTTTCTCTCATTTTCTTTAATAGTTCAAAAGAATTTATTTTTGTCTCTGCCATATTAAAAACCCTCCGTATTTAACCTCTATTTATTTTTATTATTTTATTAACAACATCCATCGCAGAAGTTCCGAGAACATAAATTACTGGTTCTATACCGAAATCTCCCTCGGCGATAATTGCATCAATATTTTCAAGATCATTACTTTTTATAAAATCACCAATATCTTTTAATTTTTTTCTTTGATAATTAATTGACTTTACTTCTTTTGGCAGTTTAATCTTCTTTATATTCGCAACAGAATTTACATGTGTATTAGATTTTTTTATTTCCAATAATATCTCTGATAAATGCCTGCTTGCGCCAAAACTTGGATCTTCTTTTGAAATTACTTTATAATCAACTACACTCAATCTTCCAGGAAATGCAGCTATATCATACTTGTTAGTTGGCTTTTTTATTGAAACTGCTATATTCATTCTTACTTGAGGCATTAATTCTACAGGATTTTCTTTTTCAATTAATTTTAATGCAGCTTTCAAATCCTTAATTACAGTTTCTTTGACATTTTTATGGCATATTTCATCAATTATTTCTTCATCAAGCACAAATTGTTGTGAATATTCTGTCAAATAACCACTTTGGATTAATTTTAATCCTGCTAAAGTCGCCTTTTTTGTAAACTCTTGCTTTGTTATTCCTGCCTTTATTTCATTAGTCAAACCTGTTGCAATATTGGCCAATTCATCATCAATCTCTTTTTTCTCCTTTAGATACTTACTCACCATGACTTGGCTCACACTAAGAAATTCAGCTATTTCAGATTGTGTGAGGTCTGTTTTTAGCTGTCTAGCTATCTCTGCATTCAATTTGGGATATACTTCCTCTACAAGTGCATGAAACGGTGTTAACATCTTATCATCTCTTTATAACTTAGTTATAGAATAGTATAATTGAGTTATATATAAATATTTTGGTATTATTTGGTCAAAAAAACAAAAAATATTAAAACAAAAATACTGCAAGTTAAGATAAAATGGCAGACGTAAACATAAAGATAAACAAAGCTCAAATAATTAATTTTCAGCCTGCAGATAAAACATTCCAGCTGATCATTACATATATTGAGGGAATTGAAAGAAAAGTTGGCTTGAACCTCAATATTAATGACTTGAATGATTCTAGAGGTATTACTGAACAAATAATAAATTCTCTAAAGGATTCTGCTCAAAAAAGACACTCAACCGTTGACCTAGATCCTGATGATCCCTTAGCAGGATATTTTTCTGTCAATATTGAAGGTGAAGAGGTTGAGGAAAAGATGGCTTTTGCATTGCAAAACATGAAGAACAAAATCTCCAATATTGCCTGCCAGAGAAATCTGCCTAATTTTAATATAAGCGAGCAAGTAAACAAACTAGAGCATAAGTTTTGAAAATCCTGAGAAAAAAGATTATAAAATATTAAAGAAAATAAATATTAACTTAGCTTATTTCTTCACAATCTTAAATCTCTTGCCTTTCTTAGCAGGCTCAAGTGTGTAATCTGTAATCTTATTCTCTTCTGCATATTTTTTTGCAGCTGCTTCTGTATTAAATGTCCTAGCACCTTTCTTAACTACTGATCTTTTCTTATGCCTCTTACTGGTATTAAGGCCTTTCCATCTTTTCTGTCTTGTATGTAATTTTCCCATAACATTCACCTTTAGATTTATTTAAATATGATAATCTTAGGATTTTGAAGGGGTTTATAAAACTTACGGCTCATTCCATTTTTTAGCCATTTTTCTTCTTTACTCTTCTCTGATGCATGACTATTAGAAAACATGCAACCAATGATCCGATTGTGTTAAACACCAAGTCCCAGGCATTGTTTAAATAATCTCCCACACCTGATGCATTGAATAATTTAACTGCGCTAAACTCAACTATTTCAACTAATGACCCAACTCCCAATACCATCAGGAGAAGTATTGCTGTCAAAAAACCATAATGTTCTCTTATGTTAATGCTTAGATGCGGTCTTAATAAGTTATATACCATAAATGTTGTCACAAACATTCCAAAGCTGTGAACTAAATTATCATAACCAAACACAAAAAGATGCACATCATAAAGCACTCCTTCATTAACAGGAAGATATCCTCCAAGAAAATGAAGAATCCCCCAAACAGCCACACCAATATAAATATACAATGGCAGTATTATCTCCCTTTTCTTTTTCTGATAATGCCTTATGGCAAGTATGAAAACCAGAAAGATTATACAATAATAAAAGAATTCCAGATTCTTATGAAAATATCCAACTATCGCAAATATAAGCACATAGAAAAAAATGAATCTGCTTATGAATCTTCTATATCCTCTGTGTCTGTCATCAGATGATATTATTTTTGGATTTGGAGATTTTGAAATTTTTATATTAGCCATTTTAGATCTGCTTAATAGATTTCATGAAAAAGAACCACAACTAACAAAAGCTCAGCCAATCAAGATACTTCTCTTTCTTTCCCTGCACTACATCCAGATAAGTTGTTCTTATCTTGTCTGTTATCTGGCCAGTATCTCCGTTTCCTAGGTTCTTGCCATCTAATTTTCCTATTGCTGTTACTTCTGCAGCAGTACCTGTGAAGAAAGCCTCATCTGCATTTTTTAAGTCTTCCAAGGTCAGTGTTTTTTCTACAACATCATATCCAAGATGATTGGCTATGTCCATTACTGAATCTCTTGTTATTCCTACAAGTATGTTTCCAACACCAGGTGTGTAGATTTTGCCATCTTTAATAATGAAAAGATTCTCTCCCGGGCCTTCTGCTATATTGCCCTCATAATCCAGCATTAATGCTTCATCATAACCTTCTTTTTTAGCTTCTAAACTAGCAAAAATACTATTAACATAATAACCGCATACTTTTGCTTCTGTATGAACTGCTTTAGGATGATGACGTATGAAACTTGAGGTTTTTACTGATACTGCTTTATCCCCGAGATAAGAACCCCACGGCCAAACTGCTATCATAACATGTAAATCTGCTCCTTCTGGATTCAAGCCCATCTTTCCATATCCATAAAAAACTAACGGCCTTATGTACCCTGCATCTGTTTTGTTTACTTTTATTGTTTCCTTTACAGCTTCCTCTATTTGTTCTTTGGTGTGAGGTATTTCCATATTGAATACTTTTGCACTTTTGAATAATCTTTCTACATGCTCTTTTAGCCTGAATACTGCTGGTCCTTTGTCTGTTTTGTAGAATCTTATCCCTTCAAATACTCCAGAACCATAATGCAATGAGTGGCTTAATACATGAACCTTAGCATCATCCCAATTGATTAGCTTTCCATCCATCCAAATCTTGTCTACTTTATCCATGATATCACCGTATGTTTTGAATATTAATATCTTTTATTTAAACCCTGCTGTTAACAAAGGATGTCTTGAAACTTTAACTACGACTTTATGTCCTTTTCTTAAAGTATATTCTTTGCTTAATGAATCTGCAACTACAATGTTTTTGTTTGAAGCACTTATTACTTCTAATTTTTTATCCTGCCCTAAAAATCCTTTAAGCATTTCTCTTTTGAATAATGTGCCCTCATATACTTCTCTTGCTATGTACTGCATCTTTTTGGAGTTTAAAGGCATTCTCTTGCCGCCTGCACTAACTAACCAGGCATATGACCCAACAGCAGTACCAGCTAATAAACCAGAACTTCTGTGGAATGCTTTTTTTCCGTCTATAATAACATGATATCTTGACATATCATATGCATTTCTATGGCCTATGTAAAATTCATTCAAAGCTAAATCAGGCAATTTCTTTCCATCAATCCATGCAGCCAGTCTAGTAAGTTTCTGAAGCTTGAAATCATTGTGCATTATTTTGACTAATTTCATCTCAAAATCAAACCGGTTTGCTTGTGTTAAAAATCCTTCTTTAGCATGGACATCTGAATTAACCCCCAGCACAACCTGATCTTTTATGAAATGAGCTGCTCTCAAGAAAGTACCATCCCCGCCAACCACTATTACAAAGTCTTTTCCTTTGAATGTATTGCCATTTATTCCTGTACGTTCTTTTACTCTATGCGTTATACCATATTTTTTCAACACACTATGAACATGTCTAAGAGTTTTATTGTGCTCACTAGAGCTTGACTTCATATGTATTACAATTACATTGTTAAGAGTTATTTTTTTCATGAGCTGTCTCCTTGGTGAGCATACATCTCATACAATTCTGGGCCGATACAATAATCACTTACCCCACTCTGGATCAAATGTTCACAAGTCTGATGAGGACAACGATACACAAGTTCAAGAGCGTTTGATAGTTTCACATCAGAATGACCTGCTTGATCAACCCAATCCTGCAATAATGATAAATCTGCTTTAGACGCTATTTTTTTAACATTTGCACAGCATTTTTCCAGATCAATAGTGATGTCCTTAGCGGGTTCTGTCATTTCTTATCATCTCAACATAATGTTTTATGAAGCTGCCTGTTTTTGTAATGAACTAACATAGGTGTCATTGTTCTTTCTGGGGGAGTTGCTTTTGCTAATCGTTTCTCAATAATTTCTTCATCTACTTTCAGATTAAGTTTTCTGTTTGGCACATCTATCTCTATATAATCTCCGTCTTTTATTGCTGCAATTACTCCGCCTAAGTATGCTTCAGGTTCTATATGGCCTATACATGGTCCTGATGTTCCGCCGGAAAATCTTCCATCAGTCAATAATGCAACTTTTTTATAACCTGCTCCCTTGATCGCATCAGTCGGAGTCAACATTTCCGGCATTCCTGGAGCTCCGATAGAACCTTGATATGGAAGAACTATTACATCCCCTTCCTGAATTCCTTTTGATTTGATTGCTTCTAATAAATCATTTTCTGTATAGAATACTTTTGCAGTTCCTTCAATCTGCATCATGTCTTTTTCTACTGCAGTCTGTTTTATTACTGAGCTGTCTGCAATATTTCCTTTTAGTACTGCAATGCCGCCTTGTTCAAAAAATGGTTTGTCTAATGGTCTTATTACTTCATCATCTGTTACTTTGCCTTGTTCTGCAATATCTTTTATTGATTTACCATTTACAGTTGGAGAATCTTTTAGAGAATCCTTTAATCTGTTTAGGACTGCTGGAACCCCTCCTGCATTATTGATATCTGCCATTTCTGATTCACCAGCAGGAATGATTTTGCACAAATTTGGTGTTTCCCTTGAGATTTCATCAAATCTATCTGTTTTAATATCTATCCCGCACTCATTTGCTATTACTGGAATATGTAAGACGGTGTTTGTTGAACCGCCCATAGCCATATCTACTTTTATTGCGTTTTCAAAAGCTTCTTTTGTCATTATTTTTCTTGGTGTTAGATTATTTTTTACTAATTCAACAATTTTTTTGCCGGTTTCATATGCTTGTTTCTTTTTTTCTGGATCTAATGCTAATGTTGTTGCACATTTTGTTACAGACATTCCTAATGTTTCTGTTACAACAGCCATTGTGTTTGCTGTAAACAATCCAACACAAGCTCCTGCTCCGCAACTTAAGCAAGGTAACATTTTTTCTGCTTCTTCTGGCTTGAGTTTTCCTGCCTCTACTTGGCCGACTATTCCAAAGCCTTCAATTGGATGATGTTTTTTCCCATCTTCAATATTTGCTTTCATTGGTCCGCCAGTTAACATTATTGCCGGAATATCTAATCTGCCAGCTGCCATTAACATTCCTGGTGTGATTTTGTCGCAATTTGTAACTCCAACCCATCCATCTAAAGAGTGTGATAACATCATTATTTCTATGTTGTCTGCAATATGTTCTCTAGATGGCAAGCTTAGTCTCATTTCTACATGCATTGCTATTCCATCGCAAACTCCTGGCACACCCCATTCAAATGGCACTCCACCTGCATCCCTGATGCCTTTCTTGACTTCTTTTGTAAGTTCACCTAAATGAATATGTCCTGGAATAATGTCATTATAAGAATTAGCCACACCAATGAATGGCTTGTCAAAGTCCTCAGCTTTAACACCTGCACTCCTTAATAGAGCTCTATGAGGCAGACAAGCTATATCATGCTTCAATACATCAGATCTCAATTTATTTGCTGATTCACTCTTTTCAGTCATCTAAACACCCCTAATATAGGTTAATGAGGGGATTATTTATAAAATTTATCTAAAACAAAGGCCTGAAGAAAGGAATTATTTTCAGTATGGAAGGAAATTAATCAGAGATATCCTTATGGGAACACAAAAACAAGAAGTACAAGCCTTAATTCAAACAAAAATAAATGAATTGGCATAACCTGCGTTAGATCCAATCGCTTTGGGGCTTTTTCTAATTTCAATAAAAATTTAGAAGTAAATTTTAGTTTAGGGCTTTGGCGAAGAAAGAATTTTGAATAGTATGCAATATAGGAGTCAACCACCTAATCCTGCGGCGTAATTTATTGCTTTTTGTTGTGCTACTGCAATCATTTGTTTCCTAAGTTCACTTCTTTCTGTTGTTAAAGTTTGAGGAAGTGCGATAACTGAGGATTCTAATTTGTGATAAGCTTCTGGTCTGCCTCCAGTGATTATATTTTCTGTATCATGATGGATTAATACAGTTCCTTCAAAATCAGAACCCAACTTTTCTTTTATGTTTTCTGGTAGCCATACTTGTCTGAGTGAAGTAACACCACTAATTTTGAATTGGGCATCCCATGTTAAGTAAGCAACTCCTTCTGTATATTCTTTTGCTTTGTGAGCACCATATCTTTCTACAGCTGAGTCACCTTGCTGTTTCAAAAGTCTTTCAAAATTTTGATAAAGAACTAACATTCTTTCAAGTTCTTTGGCTTTTTCTGCAACTTTTTCTCCGGTATCATATCCTCCATGAAGAGGAACTAATAAATTTGAGTCTAATACGCGATCATATTCAGCAGTCCGAGAATTTTTTCTATCCTTATAATCTTTTACTAACTTTTCTAGTTCGTAAGGCATTATCACTTCTATTTCAAAATCAGTTAATTGTTTTTGTTTTGCTCTCTTCAAAAAGTCCGGAATTAATTTTTCCCAATCCATTTTTGAAGGGTATTCAATATATGCTTATTAACTTTTCCATTTCTTTACTCTTTATAAGTAGCTTCGCCAAAGCCTTTGTAATAATTAGAAAAAGCCCCTACGCGACTCCTCCGCTTGCCTTTCAGGCAATGCTCGGCCTCGTGTTTTTCGAGGTCGTTTAACGCTCATATCCTGCTACTCCGCTCTGAAAAACACTCGGGGATCTAACTTTGTTATGTCCAATTCAGAATTATTCTTTATCTTCTTTCCTCTTCCTATAACCCCAATACCCACAAACAAACCAAGTTTCATTTTAAATGTTTATCCCATTCTTTCAGTAAGGTTTATTACTCCCAGAAACCCTAATTAAGCATAAACCTTAAATAGTAGTCCCGATTATGGTACAGTTGGACTAAAAATGGGACAAATAGAAGAATTATTTTACGAAAACCCGGGAAAAGAGTTTTACTTAAGACAACTCTCAAGACTTACCCGCACCCCAAAAACAACAGCTGCAAGAACATTAAATCAACTAATCAAAAACAAGCTAATAACCCGGAACAAAAACGAACCTTATGATACTTACTCCGCCAATACAGAAAACCCCTTATACAAATTTTACAAGACACAAGATATCTTAGAACGCATACATAAATCAGGAGTAATAGAATATATCTACAAACACACTAACCCAAAAGCAATTATATTATTCGGAAGCTGCGCAAAAGGAGATTACACAAAAGACAGCGACATCGACATATTTGTTCAATCCAACAAAACAAACTTAGACTTAAGTTTCAAACTCAAACACAAAATCAATTTATTTTTTGAAACTAATCTCAACAAATTAAGCAATGAACTGCTAAACAATATCCTCAACGGAATTACACTACACGGACTGATTAGACTTGAAAGAGATAATGAATTACAAAGTTTGCAAAAAACATCATCTAAAACCCGCACAAGAAGATCCAGATAAAATCATTTCCCTAATAAAAGTAGCTAATGCAAGATTAAAAGCAATAAACCAAATAAAAAAAGACAATGAAACAACTTCTATAATAGTTGAAGGATATTACGAAACAATTAAAGAACTTCTTACTGCATTACTCCTTAAGCACAGCTTAAAATCAGACAATCATGAATGTTTAATATCTTTTTTCAAAACAAATTATCCAAAATATGAATATGAAGCATTAACAATACATAATTTAAAAGATATTAGAAACAGGATAAATTATGACGGATTGTTTGTCAAACCAGAATATCTGGAAACAAATGAACTTGAATTTAAGCATATAATAGACCTTATCAAAGAAATTTGTAACAACACCCCCCTATAAACCCCTACATTTATAACTAAACCCTTATTTCTCAAGAATATGACAACATTTAAGGAATTAAATCTAATTCCTGAGCTTAATCAGGCATTAGCTAAACAAAACTACACAATACCAACACCCATTCAATTAAAAGCCATCCCTGGCTTATTGAGAGGTAAGGATCTTATAGGCATAGCACAAACTGGTACTGGTAAGACTGCAGCATTCATACTACCAATATTACAAAGGATGAAAGAAGAATATCCTAGAAAAATCACAGTTTTAGTCCTTACTCCTACAAGAGAACTTGCTGCGCAGATTGGCGAGAGTTTTCATGAATATGGGCGATTTCTTAAATTTAAACATACTGTAATTTTTGGAGGAGTTGGTCAATCCCCTCAAGTTAATGCACTAAATAAAGGCGTAAATATTGTTGTTGCAACACCAGGCAGACTTTTAGACTTATTAAATCAAAGAAAACTCAATCTAAAAAACATAAAATTCTTTGTATTAGATGAAGCAGACAGGATGTTAGATATGGGTTTTATTCATGATATAAAAAAGATAATCTCACAACTACCTCATGAAAGACAGACATTATTTTTCTCAGCAACTATGTCTTCACCTATCAACAAGCTTGCAAAAACCCTATTAATAGAACCTATTCATGTTGAAGTCACACCTCAAGCAACTACTGTGGAAAAAATAAAACAATTCACATTCTTTGTTGATGTAAAAGAAAAAGAAAAACTATTATTAGAACTCTTAAAAGAAAAACATCTTACCAGTGTTTTGATCTTCACGAGAACAAAACATAAAGCAAATAAGGTAGCTATGTTTCTTAGTAAAAATGGTGTATCTTCTGATGCAATTCACGGCAATAAATCACAAAACGCAAGAACTTTAGCACTTAAAGGTTTTAAGTCTGGCAAAACCAAAGTTTTGGTAGCAACTGATATTGCTGCTAGAGGAATAGATATTGATAACATTTCACATGTTATTAATTTTGAACTTCCAAATGAACCAGAAATTTATATTCACAGAATAGGTAGAACTGCAAGAGCTGGTGCTAAAGGAACTGCTTATTCATTTTGTTCAGGAGAAGAAAAAAGCCATCTTAAGAACATTCAAAGATTAATAAAACAAAAAATTGATGTTATGGATCATAAATTTCATTCAAAAAATGCTCAAAGTGCTACTGGTTCAGCAGCTAAACCGCCACCAAGAAAACAATTCTCTAGAAAACGTAAACCTAGAGTAAGGCATGATAACAGACGTAAAAAAAGAAGATAAACTATTTTCAACAGCTTTAAAAACAAGCAGTGTTCTATATGAAATATGTTTTTTAATAAATTAAAGCTAAAGTCAAAGAATATTGAGATAATGTGCTCTTCTATGATTATAGGAGGTATGCTATTCTTTCTCCCCATATTGGCCTTATATTATGAAAAGACTTTGTTTAATATTGCTAATGTTGCCATAATATTCTCTATAGAAGCGATTGCATTTGCTTTATTTGAAATGCCTACCGGCGCTATAGCTGATTTATTTGGCAGAAAAAGAACAATCATACTAGCACACATCACTGTACTAATAGGCTTTATATTCTTATATATTGGAGGGTCTATGCTGATGTTTATTTTTTATGCAATCATTAATTCATTTGCCAGAAGTTTATTCAGCGGAACTGACAGCGCAATAATATATGACACACTTAAAGAAGAAGGCAAAGAAAAGTCATACAAAAAAATAATTGGAGCTTATTATGCATTATGGTCTCTTGGAGCGTCAATTGCCTCAATAATTGGCGGGTATTTGGCCACAATCTCATTAACATTCCCAATTCTCATAGCATTCATCCCTCAGTTGATTGCATTAATACTAATATTATTCCTTAAAGAACCTAAATACGAAAAAGAAGATCACAAAAATATTCTAAAACACATGATAAATTCTTCTAAACTGATTATTAACAACAAACAAATAATGCTTTTAATGGGAGGGGGGTTCATCCTCATGGGTATGGGTGAAGCGATTCATTATTTGGGACCATTATTTTTTGAGTTTAAATCAATACCCATAAAATATTTTGGTTGGATTACTGCATTTGTCTTTGGTCTTTCATCAATAGGACATTATACATCTCATGCGATATCTGAAAAGATAGGAAACAAAACTGCATTATTGATGTCTGCTTTTGGTTCTCCGATATTATTGCTATTAGCAACATTTACAACAGGAATAAGTTCAATAGCTTTGTTTGTCATACCTTCATTCTTTTTCGGTATAAGAAATCCCATTATTGATCATCTGCTTAATATTGAAGTTGCTTCCAGTAAAAGAGCTACAATTCTGTCTACTCTAAACTTCCTCAGCCAAATAGGTCTAGCAATATTTGCGCCTTTCATTGGATACTTTGCTGAGCTTTACACAATAAACACAGCTTTCATGATAAGTGCCTCAATACTCTTTATTGCACCGTTACTGTATTCTTTTATTCAAGATAAAGAATAAGATATAAAAAATCTACAAATCTTTCTCTAAAACTACAGAAGTACCTTCAACTCTAACTTCTTTAAAGCCCAAATCTAAATAGAAATCCTTTGCAAAGTTGTCTTCAAAAACTTTTAATCTTATCTTATTCAACTCATGTTTCTTTGTTTCTTTTTCAATCAATCCTATCAAAAACTTTCCCAAGCCTTTTCTTTGCATTGATTTAACAATTTGAATATTAAAAACATATGAAAAACCTTCCTTAAATCCTAAATCATAGAACGCTACTTTTTCTCCTGCACATTCAACTATCTTAAATCTTCTTTTAATAAACTCCTTTTTGAAAGATTCTGGATTCCAACCACCCCAATGCTTCATAAAAGCATCATACATATTTGTTTTCAATAAATTATAGACAAAATCATAATCTTCATCTTTAGAATCTCTGATTGTATAGTCCAAACCATCAATTGTAAACATCATATAACCTTAACAAACTCATATGTATAAAAAGGTATCTGCATAATGAATATCAAACAAAACAATTATAAACTCCAACATCCATTAATTTAAACATGAAAAAGAAAGAATCTTGGTTTGCAGGACCTTATCCGTGGCTAGTTTCCACTATTGCTTTTTTATTGCCAAGTATCAATTACTTTGCCAAAGGGGATATTACTGGAGGATCTATTTTTCTGATTTCTGCAATTATGTTTTTCGTGACGTTTCTAGGAAGGCTGAAAAGCACCATATAACTCGACAATAGATTTATATAACCCACTAACCAAATACACTAAATGACCAACAAAAGACTAACAATATCCATTATAACAGGCGCCATACTTGGTATTTTCTGCATAATTGGTGTAAGTATAAGGTTAGGTTTTATAGGAAATGAATTATTTATATTAGCTACATGGGTAAACAGAGTTGTTATGGGTTTAGTAATTGGCTTAGCACCATATTATAAAATTAAGAACAATACTAAAAATATATTACTAAGAGGAACAATTCTCGGATTTATAATCTCAGGCTCATTTTATCTTGCAACAGCTTTTAAAGACACACCCGGTTTCTTTGCAGGAATTATTTATGGTATTATAATTGATTATGTTGCAACAAAATACGAGAAATAATCAAAGAACTAATTAGGGGTTATAAAGTTTTTCTAATGTGATTCCATTTAAAAACCAAACCAACAGGTTTATATATCATTTTCTAACCACTCACAAAACATGCTGATTGGAGTTGATGTTGGGGGCACAAATATTAGTGCAGGCAGAGTTGTTGATGATTCTCTAGAAGGTACAGTACTTTCAGTGCCAACAAAGTCTCATGGTAAAGAGCAGGAAGTTATAGAACAAATAACTCGTTTAGTAGATCATCTTAGAGGTGAAGATAAACTGGAAGCAATTGGCATTGGTGTTCCTACTTTTGTTGATGATAAACAAGGAATTGTTTATGACACTACTAATATTCCTTCTTGGAAAGAAGTTCAATTGAAAAAAATTCTTGAAGAAAAATATGGTATTCCTGTTTATGTTAATAATGATGCAAATTGTTTTGCTTTAGGAGAACATTATTTTGGCCATGGTAAAAATCATAAAAATATTGTTGGTGTTACACTTGGCACAGGACTTGGCTCAGGAATAATAATCAACAGCAAATTATACACCGGCACTAATTGTGCTGCAGGTGAACTTGGAGAGATGGTTATTAACGACAACAAAAGACTCCAATCTTATTGTTCAGGAGAATTTTTCAAAGATGATAATCCTAAATTGCTAGCTAAAAAAGCAAGAGAAGAAGATCCTGCGGCAATTGCAGACTATGAGAAGTTTGGAAATAATCTCGGCATAGCACTGTCCTATATTGTCCTTGCTTATGATCCTGAAATAATTATTTTAGGCGGATCTATTGCAAAATCACATGATGTCTTTGAAAATGCTATGAAAGAAACACTCAAAGAATCAATTCCTAAAAGAATCTATGATAAACTGCAGATTAAAGTTTCAGAAAATGAGAATATGGGTGTTCTTGGTGCTGCTGCATTACATTATGATGCACAAGAATGATTAATTCTAATTTCTATAATTTCAACCCATATTAAAATTATAAACACTTATAAATAAAACCCCTCATTACCCTGTCTAAAATGAAACAAACAACCATTTTAGCAATAATCTTAGCATTACTTATAATCGGCTGTGGCGGTCCTGAACCAATCAAAGTAGATGACTCTCAAGCAACACCAGAAACAGCACAATCAGTTGTTCAAGCTAACAACCAATATGCATTTGAACTATACAGCCAGATCAAAAAAGAATCTGCTGAGAATATTTTCTATTCTCCTTTTAGTATTTCAACTGCTTTGGCTATGACTTATGAAGGTGCTAAAGGCCAGACTGCTGAAGAAATGCAGAATGTTTTTCATTTCCCGATAGATGACTTAACAAGAAGGTCTGGTTATGCAAAAGTAATAAACCAAATAAACAAAAAAGACAAGAAGTATAAACTTCATACTGCAAATGCTTTATGGGCAGAACAGAATTATCAATTTTTACCAGAATACATTAATGTAAACAAACAATATTATGGTGGTGAAATCACTAATCTTGATTTTAAGAACAATCCTTCTGGATCAAAAGATATCATAAACAAATGGGTTGAAGATCAAACAAATAATAAAATAAAAAATATCCTTTCGAGTTTATCACCTTTGACAAGATTGGTTCTTACAAATGCTATTTATTTCAAAGGCAAGTGGGATGTTGAATTTGAAGAATCACGCACTAAAAAACAGGATTTCGAAATCACAGCAGACAATACTATAAAAGTTGATATGATGAATCTCGCAGGAGAAGATGCAGAATTCCCCTATACAGAGGATGATGATTTCCAGATATTAGAACTTCCATACAAAGGCAAAGAAGTTTCTATGGTGATAATGCTGCCAAAAGAAAATAACATCAGTAAACTCGACAAGATCGATGCTGAAAAACTTTCTGAATGGAGAAACAGCCTTAGAGAACAACAAATAATCCTGTCAATGCCTAAGTTCAAGTTTGAAACTAAATATTCAATGGGAAAAACACTTTCTGACATGGGCATGCCTACTGCTTTTTCCAAAGATGCTGATTTTTCAGGTATGGATGGCACAAAACTTCTTATGATTGACCAAGTTATTCATCAGGCTTTTGTTGAAGTCAATGAAGAAGGCACAGAAGCAGCTGCAGCAACTGCTGTTATCATGATCAAAGAAGCTGTTTCTATGGATAGACCAATAATCTTCAATGCCGACCATCCGTTCATGTTCATAATCCATGAAAAAGAAACAGGAACCATATTATTCATGGGCAGGGTTGTTGATCCTAGGGAATAATATCAGTCTTCAAAATAACCTTTATCTAAATCTCCTGTATTAGAATACCCAGCAGATTCCCAATAGCCTCTGTAATTCTCATCATCAGAAAGTTCTATTTTTGTAATCCACTTAACCCATTTATAGCCCCATTTGGATTCTGCTACTAATTGGAATGGAAATCCTCTTTCGGGAGGTAGTGTGATATTGTTCATCATATATGCAATCATGATATCATTATCATAAACATATTGGACTGGGAATGATGTTGTATAACCGTCATATGCATGGAAGATTACAACTTTTGCAGTTGGCAATGGCTTTCCAATTACTTCTTTAACTAAAACACCTTCCCATAATAGTTTTACACTCCATCCTTCTACACAATCTAAAGAAACAACTTTCTCATAGCTTTGAAAATTATCCATAACTTCCTCATAAGTATAAGTCTTTGGCTCTTCTACTAAGCCAGTAATCTCAAGAACATAATTATCAACATCAACATATTGCGGGCCTTTAATTGAGTTCTCTCTAAAATGATCTATTGAGCCTAGTTTTTCTCCTTGGTATTCTCTTATTTCAACTTTTTCAAGCTGCTTTGCTTGTGGAGATATTTTACCAGGAATGTGAGAAGTAGATTCAGAGGATACTGACTGCTCACAGCCTGTAATAAGAATTAATGTAATTAATACCGCCAAAATTAATGTTATTTTTCTCATATTATCAATAATAACAAAGGAATATTAAAAATTTAACTGATTATTAGCAACATTTATAAAATTAAATCAATAAAAACACATAATGCCTGACCAAAAGATTATTGACTGGATTAAATCAGAAGAAGCCAAAGGTTATACTGAAGCTCAGCTAAAACAAGCTCTATTGAAACAAGGCCATACACAGCAAGATGTTGATGATGCTATTAAAGCTACTAAAGGGGATTCTGCAAAATCATTTCATGATAGTGTTTCTGAGAATGGGCCTTTATTTACTGCTCTATTTTATATTATAGTGGGCATGTTTTCATTATCTGTAATATCAGGCATAATAATTTCTTTGATAACACTAAATTTTTTGGCATTACCTCTGCCGTTATTATTCCTGTTTATTCTTTATAGAGCGCTGAAGAAAAAGAAAATTTACAAAGCATTAATTATAGCGTTTTTACCTACCCCCTTGATAATTTTGACTTTTCCTCTAATTCAATCATTCATAACTGTTAATGATATTGTCATTTATTCAGTAATATCTGTTTTCTTCTTTGTATATGGACTGCTTGCTTCATATATGTTCAACAAAGCATGTGATAACTTCAATAAATTAGTTTATTCCTGTGTAAGTCTATCTTCTGTATTAGGAATTGTCTTTGCTGTCAATAACATGCTCAGCACAATAATAAAGACAACAAAGGATATAATGATCAAAGCTGCACGAGAATCAGCAAGAGGTGGCGGAGGTATGCTTAATATGTTCGCTTCAGATATTGCAAATGCGAATATAAGTTTTATTTTAGCAATACTATTCTTTAATATCCCTTTTTTCTATTATTATTCTAAAGCAAAAGATAAGAATTTAATAATACTACTACTTTACTTAATACCTATCATAATATTCATCGGTTTAGCTTTATTGCTTAATTTTATTATAAACAATACAATATTCGCAAGAATGACTCTAGCAGCATAATCACTCACACTTATTCTTTAAACTCCCAACACCTTCAATCCTGACTTCTATTTCATCTCCTGATTTCATAGGACACACACCTGGTGGTGAGCCTGTGCTGATTATATCACCGGGCATTAAAGTCATTATATGGGACACATAGCTGATTGCTTCCTCAAGTTTGAAGATAAATTCTGATGTCATTGAATCCTGCTTTAACTCACCATTCAAATATGACTGGATTTTAGCATTGTTTGGATCAATTGCATCCACTGGCACAATTTTTGGACCAACTGCACAGAATGTATCAAATCCTTTTGCTCTGGTCCATTGATTGTCTTTTTTCTGTAAGTCTCTTGCTG
This sequence comes from Nanobdellota archaeon, assembly GCA_042571645.1. Classification (GTDB taxonomy): domain Archaea; phylum Nanobdellota; class Nanobdellia; order Woesearchaeales; family JBHPFW01; genus JBHPFW01. The sequence goes on along the minus strand of JBHPFW010000003.1, from coordinate 18,011 downwards.
TTATATCATTGCAGCAGATAAATCCTTTTAGTTTTCCAAGAACTTCTTCTGGTTTAGTATTTTTCATTTTCTCGCCGACAATGCAAGCTAATTCTGCTTCAAATTCTACTTTCTCGCTTTCTTTAGGCAAGATTATTGTATCTCCATCTCCAATAAGAGATGATGTTGGCTTTAGAAAGAACAATGGTTCTTCTGGCAATGGAATTCCAACTTCTTCTGCATGTGATTTATAATTCAATCCAATACAAACAATCTTGCTTGGAAATGGTTTTAGGAAATCTAAGTTTGACATTTTTTATACCCCCAAAATAAAAAAATATAGTAAAATATTTAAAATTACTTCTTCTTAAACAAAGCCCTAATTTCTTTTCCAACAGTTTCTATTGGGTGTTTTGCTTCGTCTTCTCTCATCTTTGTGAGATTAGGCAGTCCTTGTTTGTACTCATTGATCCATTCATCAGCAAATTCTCCTGACTCAATTCTCTTTAATGTTTCTTTCATTGTTTTTCTTGTTTCTGCTGTGATTATTTTTGGGCCAATAGTTCTTCCGCCATATTCAGCTGTGTTAGAAACAACATCCCACATCTTTGTCAGGCCGCCTTCGTAAATTAAATCTACAATCAGCTTCATCTCATGCAAACATTCAAAATAAGCCATTTCTGGAGGATAACCTGCTTCTACCAAAGTCTCAAAACCTGCTTTGATCAACTCTGTGCACCCGCCGCACAAAACTGCCTGCTCTCCAAATAAATCTTCATAAGCTTCCTGTTCAAAAGTGCACTCTAAAACACCTGCTCTGGTAAAGCCCATTGCTTTTGCCATTGCCATTGCTGTATCTTTTGCTTTTCCAGAAGCATCTGTTTTAACTGCTACTAATCCTGGAACACCAAAACCTTCAAGATAACATTTCCTTTCTTCTGTACCTGGTGCCTTTGGTGCAGCCATTATTACATCTACTCCTTCAGGTGGGACTATTTTCTTGAATACAATATTAAAACCGTGAGAAAAACTTAGTGTTTTTCCTGCAGTTAATTTATCTTTAATATGTGCATTAAAAATATCAGCTTGAACTTCATCAGGTATCAACATGTGTATTATGTCTGCTTTTTCTGCAGCATCACCAATCTCTGCTACCTGCAAACCATCTTCCTGAACAGTATTCCAAGATTTTCCGTCTTTTCTGACTCCAACAATTACATTCACACCAGAATCATTTAAGCACTGTGACTGTGCACGGCCTTGTGCACCATAGCCAATTACAGCTATTGTTTTTCCTTCTAGAACAGAAACATCTGCATCTTTATCTGTTAGTATATCTACCATATTATTTTCCCCCTATTCTTAATTGATCTTTATCTTTTTGTTTTCTTATTTTTTAAATATAAAATATTATATCCTTTTTCAAAAGCTTCTAAACTCGCCGCGATTATATCCGGGCTTGTACCCTGCGCTATTACCATGTTGTATTTCTCGTCTTTAAGTGTCATCTGAACATCCACTGTTGCGTCTGTACCTCTCGAACTGATCTCTACTTTATAATCAACTAACCTATATTTGAATGTTTTCTCTTTTTTGAGAGCAGTTCTTACTGCATTTATTAAAGTATCTACCGGACCAACGCCCATACCATACATATTAATTGTTTTTCCATTGTAATTAAGTGTTACTGATCCTATTGGCTTGGATGTTTTGCCTACCTCTATCTTGTAATCAATTATTTTTAATATCATGTCTTTTGGCTTTACTCGTCCTAATGCACCATCTATTATTAATTGAAGATCTGATTTGGATATTTCTTTTCCTTTTGATATGAATGCGTCTATTTCCTCGAGGCAATACTTTAAATCTTGCTTGTCGAGCTTTAGTGCGAAATATTTCTTTATTATGCTGCCTAATTTTTGCAAAGTAGGATGTTTTTTTATGAGCATCACTCTATCAGACACTCCTGAAGCAACTTCATAAGAACCATATTTCAAGAATTTTTCTACCTCACCTATTTCAGGCTCTACTGTTGGTGGTGAGGGCAATACTTTCAATATTGTTTTCGGATCTTTAAGGCCTGCACCAGTTGCTATCAACACTATTTTGTCTGATTTATCTATTTTGCCAGATTTAAGATTTTCCATAAGTGCTGCGAGGGATGTTGCTGAAGCCGGTTCTACATATATTGACTCAAGTTTTGCCATCATTTTTTCTGCTTCAAGTATTGTGGCATCATCAACAGCAAAAGCATCACCTTTTGACTCATAGAGCGCACTTAATGCCTTTTCCCCGTCGAGAGGATCTCCTATGCTTATTGCTGATGCTATGGTATATGGTTTTTCAACAATGTCTGCTTTCTTTTTCTTTTTCTTGAAAGCGCTTATAACTGGATTTGCAAGTTTTCCTTGCACAGCTATCATATTAGGGGAGTTATTAACCAGATCAAGATGTTTAAACTCTCTGAAACCTTTCCATATTCCTGCAAGATTTGTTCCGCAGCCTACTGGAACTATTACTTTATCTGGTGTTTCCCAATCTAGCTGCTCGATTATTTCATAGGCTATTGATTTCATTCCTTCCATTCTAAATGCATAATCACCTGTCAACTGAAAATTATGTTTTTTAGATATCTCTTCAGTTAAATTAGCAGCATCATTATAAGTTCCCCTTACTTCTATTAACCTAGCACCATAAGCAAGTGTTTGAGATAATTTTCCAATGGGTGTGCCTTGCGGAACTAAAACATAACATGGAATATTTGCTTTTGCTGCATAAGCACTTACACTTGCAGCCATGTTTCCTGTAGAAGCACAAATAACAGATTTGCTTCCAAATTCAAGTGTTTTTGTAAGCTCGACCATGCTTCCCCTATCTTTAAATGCTCCAGTAGGATTAGCACCTTCATATTTTATATAGAGATTCTTTAACCCGAGTTTTTTTCCTAAGTTCTTTGCATGATAAAGTGGTGTGCCGCCTTCATCTAAAGTCACAACAGATCTTAGATCATTTATTGGGTAGAAATCCATGTATTTTGTTGCTTTTAATGGGGCTGTCTTGAGAACTTTTGTATTAAGCCTTCCTAGTAAAGCATCATAATCATAAATAACATCTAATGGGCTGCCGCATTTGATACAACAAGTGTATGTTTGGTCTTCAGAGTATTCTTTTTTGCAGCTTACACATTTAAGCTTATAGTACCTGCTGCTCAATTTATTCTTAGCAGATTTCTGTCCTCTTTTTGTTGTTTTTTTCATCAACAATCCTCTTTAAAGCTATACTTCATTGAAAAATTACTAACACAAAGCCACTACATCCATCTCTATTTTTACATCTTTTGGTAATCTAGCTACCTCAATACACGCTCTTGCCGGCTTTTCTGTAAAGTATTCTGCATATATCTCATTGACTTTTGCAAAATCATTCATATCTTTAAGATAAACTGTTACTTTAACTGCTTTGTCCAGAGATGACCCTGCTGCATCAAGAACTGCTTTTAGATTATCCATTACCCTTTTTGCCTGAACAGAGATATCTCCTTCGAGAATTTGATTATTTTCAGGGTCTATTGGTATCTGTCCTGAAAGAAAAACAAGATTTTTTGCCTCAGCTAAACTAATTTTAACTGCTTGTGAATATGGCCCTATTGCTTTAGGTGCTTTTTCTGTGGATATTCTTTCCATTTTCCCAACCCAATCTATAGATTCTCAACTATTTTATCTCCCATCTCTGCTGTGTTAACTCGAGTCATTCCTTCCTGCATTATATCTCCAGTTCTATATTTCTCTACTGCTTTTTCCACTGCTGCATCTATTGCAGAAGCTTCTTTATTCAAATTAAAGGAATATTTTAACATCATAGCCGCACTCAATATTTGTGCTATTGGATTTGCAATGCCCTTTCCAGCAATATCAGGAGCTGAACCACCTGCAGGCTCATACAAACCAAAATTATCCTTATTCAAGCTGGCTGAAGGCAACATTCCTAAACTGCCTGTTATTACTGCAGCTTCATCTGATAAAATATCCCCGAACATATTAGGACATAACATTACATCAAATTGTCCTGGCTGTCTGACTAATTGTTGCGCAGCATTGTCTACATATAAATTTGAAAATTCCACATCAGGATATTCCTTTGCAACTTCATCAACCATTTTTCTCCATAGAATCATTGATTGGAGAACATTTGCTTTATCTATTGACGTGAGTTTTTTGCTTCTTTTCATTGCTATTTCAAATGCACTCTTTGCAATTCTCTTTATCTCACTGACATGATATTTCATTTCATCGCTAGCCCACTCTGTAGCCCAGTCTTTTTTTCCAAAGTATATTCCTGAAGTTAACTCTCTAACAACCATTATGTCAAATCCGTCTCCGATTGCTTTTTCATTAAGCGGACAACCAAATTTTAGTGATGGGAATAATTTTGCCGGTCTCAAATTAGCATAAAGATCAAACATTTTTCTTAATGGCAATAATGCTCCTCTTTCTGGACGTTGTTCTGGAGGAAGCTCATCCCATTTTGGACCTCCAACACAACCAAATAATATTGCATCAGAATCTTTGCAAATATCTATTGTTGCTTTTGGCAATGCTTCACCGTGTTTATCTATTGCAACTCCGCCTACATCTGCTTCTGTATAGTTGAATTTGTGATTATACTTCTCTGCAATCTTATCAAGAACTTTAATGGCTTCTGGCATTATCTCTCTGCCAATACCATCTCCAGGCAATACAGCAATTTTGAATTCTCCCATTTAAAACACCTTCTTTTGATTTTTGTGATTATTATTTTAATTATTATAATTGTCCTATTATTTCTTAACCTCTTTTCCAATATGATTCAGTAATCCTCCTTCTTCAATCATTTTTAGTGCGAATTCCGGAATAGCTACAAACTCTATCTCTTGATTTTTTGTTATGTTTTTAATTATTCCTGATTTTACATCTATTTCAAGCTCATCTCCAGTATTAATCTTATCAGCAGCATCTTGAGATTCTATCACCAATAAACCATTGTTTATGCAGTTTCTGAAAAATATCCTTGCAAAACTCTTTCCAATGACTGCTTTTATTCCAGCTCCTCTCAAAGCCCAGACTGCATGCTCTCTGCTGCTGCCGCAACCAAAATCCTCTCCAGCAACAATGAAATCTCCCGGCTTTACATTCTTGACAAATTCCTTATCAATATCTTCCATTGCATATTTTGCCAACTCAGATTCTTCATCACTGTTCAGATATCTAGCTGGAATTATCTCATCTGTGTTTATATGTGCGCGTTTGTATACGTGTGCTTTTCCTTTCATTCTTCAACCTTATTATCGCCATTTCCGCCATTAGCCGCCACAACATAATCATTAGCAAAAAATCTAGCTACCTTGGCTTTATCTCTCATTACATTATTATACTGATTTTTCATTGGATCTGGGCGTTTATCTCTAGCTAAAGACAAATCCAATAATTCAAATTTTGACTTTACTTCTCCCTCAGCAACATATAGAGGTCTCCTTCTATTAGGAGGTGTTAGCTGACCTGCTCCTATAAAATGCATACCAGGTTCATCACCTATTCTATCAGCAGTAATAATATAAACTCTATTTCTTAGAGCATCAGTAGTCAAAAACTCTCTAGCATGATGCCTATCAAGATTACATGGATGTACAATTATATCTGCTCCTGTTGAAGCAAGAGTATCAACAGCTCTTGTGCTTGAATAATCATAACATATCATCATGCCTATTTTTGCCCCACCATAATCAAATGTTAAAAATCCTTTATCACCTATATCAAATATAACATTTTCCGTATTATAAAGATGAAGTTTTCTATATACTGCAGGAACTGTCTCAGGTTGACCCTCAATCTTGACTACAGGAGTAGCCTCTGCAATTCCTTCAGGAGTTACAGCAATTGCTGAATTGTATAATTTTACCTTTTTTGGATCATCTGCCTTAACTAATTCTGCGAATCCTGCGACTACGCACATCTCAAGATTTTTGGCTATTTTCATTAGTCTTCCTATAGACTGTCCATCTACTGTTTCTGCATGTTCCAAAAGAGCATCTCTTGAACTGTATGCGTAACCTCCTGGCAAACATAATTCAGGAAGTACTGCCAAAACAGGCACTCCCTTTGGAGCCTCCTCTCTAATTGAAGTTAATTTATCCTTAATAACTTCCAAATTTCTCTCTGGATTAGCCCATACTGAACCTATTTGTACAAATCCACCATATATCATGTTACTTATATCATTCATATTTCATCTTCTCCTTAGGATAATTTATACATCTCGCCTCTTCTATCCTCGAGTAAATCATTATTTTCTGTTATTTTTTTGTTTCTTGCTTCTTCAATATTTATTTCAATTATTTTAACTTCTTCTTTATCACTACTGGCTCTGTAAAGGATTTCTCCTTTTGGATTTGTTATTTGAGATTGGCCTATGAACTTCAAGCCATCTTCCTCACCAATTCTGTCAGCAGTGATTGTAAACACATGATTTTCAATTGATCTTGTTTTCATTGCTTCTGGGCAGTATAGCAATACTAAGTTTGCTGGATGCGCTATGATCTCAGCACCTTTCAAGGATAATGTCCTCGCAGATTCTGGGTATATCCAGTCAAAGCAAACCATCATTCCAATTTTTGCTCCTTTGAATTCAAAAACATTAAACCCTGTATCTCCTGGATTGAACAGGTTTTTTTCGTTTTTGAATAAATGTGTTTTTCTGTAAACATTTACTTGATCTGGTGTGATCATGAATGCGGAATTATACAGTTCATCTTTTCCAGATGATCTGTCTTTCTCTACTATACCTGCAATAATACACATGTCTTTTTCCTTGGCAATTTGCTGCAGCCCTTTAACAGTATCACCGTCAATATATTCAGCAACTTTCAACAACTCCTCTTTGCTGTCGAAGTTATAGCCTGTATTGAACATCTCTGGCAAAACCATCAAGTCAATCTCTGATGAGTCAATTTGACTTAATTTTGCAATAACCTCTTCTGTGTTTTCTTTTGGGGATGCAAATTTTGGATTTGTTTGGATAAAGCCAATTTTCATGTTACTTATTTTCCCCCAAATTGATTACAATTATGATCTCGGATCTGCAATATAACCTTTAATAGCTGAAGCTGCAACTGTTGCTGGACTGGCTAAGTATACTTCACTTTCTGGATGTCCCATTCTGCCGACAAAGTTTCTATTTGTTGAGGAAATACATTTTTCTCCTTTTGCAAGTATACCCATATAGCCCCCCAAACACGCTCCGCAAGTCGGCAAACTTACTGTTGCACCAAATTCCATAAATACGTCTAACAAACCTTCTTTATTGGCTTGCTTCCAAATCTCTGTAGTTGCTGGAACAACAATCATTCTTACTCCTTCAGCAATCTTTTTGCCTTTCATTATTTCTGCTGCAACTCTCAAATCTTCTATTCTTCCGTTGGTGCAGCTGCCTAAATAAGCTTGATCGATCTTTACTTTGTCTTTTTCTGCTTCACTAACAGTCTTGCCATTACTTGGCAAGTTTGGATACGCCACAATTGGCTCTATTTGTGAGGCATCAATCTCAATCACTTTTTCATATTCTGCATCATCATCTGATTTAACTATATCATAATCTTTTCCTTGTTCTTTTCCAGATGCTTTCTTAACATACTCAAATGTTTTTTCATCTGGTTCAATTATTCCGGATTTAGCTCCTGCTTCTATTGCCATGTTTGTTATAGTCATTCTTCCTTCCATTGTAAGCTCGCTAATTGTGCCGCCTGTAAATTCCATTGCCTTATATAGCGCACCATCTACTCCAATGTCTGAGATAATTTTCAAGATTATGTCTTTTGCATAAACTCCTTTTGCTAATTCTCCATTAATATTGAATTTTATTGTTGATGGAACTTTAAACCATAATTTTCCTATAGCTAATACTGAAGCTAAATCCATACTACCAACGCCTGTCGCAAATGCTCCAAACGCGCCCGCAGTACATGTGTGGCTGTCTGCTCCGACTATAGTAATTCCTGGAATAACATGTCCTTGTTCTGGAAGTATTGCATGACAAACACCATGCTTTCCAATCTCATAATAATTCTTTATCTTATTCTCCTTGACCCATTCTCTAAGCCTTTTAGCAAGCTCAGCTGACTTAATGTCTTTGTTTGGTACAAAATGATCTGGAGTTACAACTATCTTATCTGGATCAAATACTTTTTTTATTCCTTTCTCTGCCAACATCTTAATTGCGGGTGGAGTTGTGACATCATGGCATAAAGCTATATCTATCTCTGCATCAATCAACTCTCCTGGTTTTACACTTTCCTTACCTGCATGTTTTGCAAGTATTTTCTCAGTTATTGTTTGCGACATTTTGGTTTAATTCTTTTTTATTATCACAACCCTTTTAACATTCCTGTTACTCCTGTTCTGCTTATGTCTTTTATCCCAAAGGAATCCATAAGCCCGAGGAATGTATCAATATTTTTGGGTTCATCTATGATTTGTATTATGACTGATTTATCATTAAGATCTGCTATTTTTGCTTTGTGTTCTTCAACAGTCTTGATTATTTCATCTTTTGCTTTTTTGTTTTTGATTGTTACTTTGACAAGGCATAATTCTGTTACTATTGCATCGCCATTTTTCAGCTCATTAAGTTTAGTGACTGAGATAATTTTATTAAGCTGTTTCTCGACTTGCTCAATAACATAATCATCACCTATTACAGTTATCACAATCTTTGATATTCCTGGAGTGTTTGTTTTTCCTACTGTAATTGTATCTATGTTAAAGCCTCGTCTAGCAAACATTCCTGAAATTCTGGTCATTACTCCAGGTTCGTCCTGAACTAACATGCTTATTGTGTGTTTCATGATCATTCACCTTGATATTGCTAAATTAAAAAAACTGTCCTGGTGCTTTTAGGCATTTACCAAAAGCTTCTTTCAAGTGTCCACCTGGAGGCAGCATAGGCAGTATGTTTGATTCTTCCTCTATGAGTATGTTAACTAACATTGTTTCTTTTGCTTTTGCAGCTTCTTTTAATGCAGCTTCAATTTGCGAGGGTTTTTCTACATGAATGCCTGACAATCCATAAGCTTCTGCTACTTTTACTAAGTCTGGAACTTTGCCTAAATTAACTTGAGAGTATCTTTTTTCAAAAAATAACTCAAGCCATTGTCTTACCATTCCTAAATACTGGTTATTGAATATAACTGGAACTACTTTGATGTTTTCTTCTTTTACTGTTGCTAATTCCTGTATTGTCATCTGGAAACTTCCATCTCCGTCAATGTCAAACACTCTTTTGTCTGGTGCTGCTACTTTTGCTCCTACAGCTGCAGGAAAACCAAAGCCCATAGTTCCAGCTCCGCCTGAAGTTATGAATTTTCTTGGTTTCATGAATTTAAGGAAATGTGATGAAAACATTTGATGCTGGCCTACTCCCGTTGTTACAATATCATCTGCCATTAGGATCTTATTCATAACATCCAATACCGCTTTTGGATGTATTTTCTTTGAACCTTTTGTATGATCAATACAAGCATCACATATTTCTCTTAACTCTTTCATCTTCTTTGTCCATTCTGCATATTTTCCTTTTGCAGCGAGTTTTGTTATTGTATCATTCAATGCAATTATTACATTTTTTGCATCGCCAACTATAGGTATGTCTACTTTAACATTCTTGCTTATTTCAGCAGGATCAATATCTGCATGAATAACTTTTGCTTTTTCTGCAAAACTCTGTAAGTTGCCTGTAATTCTGTCTGAAAATCTACAGCCTATTGTTATAATTAAATCAGTATGCACTAATGCATAGTTTGCTATTTTTCTTCCATGCATTCCCACTGTTCCTAAACATAATGGGTGGTTTTCTGGGAATGCTCCTTTTGCCATTATTGTTGTTGAAACAGGAGCCTTTACTAACTCAACAAGCTTTGTTAATTCTTTGCTTGCATTAGCCAATACAACTCCCCCACCTATCAAAAATACTGGACGTTCTGCTTTCATTATTGCTTCTGCTGCTTTCTTAACCTGATTAAGATTAGGCTTTAAAATAGGATTGTATGATTTGATAACTACTTCTTTAGGTATTGGCTTAGTTGTTTGGTCAGTTGTTGCATCTTTTGGTAGATCTATGTAAACTGGTCCTGGTCTTCCTTCTGTTGCAATCTTGTAAGCTTTGAGTATTGTTGGAACCAACTCATCTGCTTTTCTTGGCTGGAAATTATGCTTAGTAATAGGCAAAGTAATACCCATCATATCTGTTTCTTGAAATGCATCATTCCCGATCAATTTTGAATCAACCTGACCCCCAAATGCAATCAACGGAGTAGAGTCCATATAAGCATCCATTATTCCTGTAACTAAATTTGTAGCACCGGGTCCTGATGTTGCAATACAAACACCTGGCTGACCGTCTAATACTCTTGCATAACCCTCTGCAGCGTGTACTGCACCCTGCTCATGTCTTACAAGTATGTTTCTAATTTTATTTTCATGTTCAAGGAATGTATCAAACAGAGGTATTAACACTCCACCTGGAAATCCAAAAGTTACATCTGTTCCTTTTTTGATTAATGTTTGAACAATTGCTTCTGATCCTTTCATTTTATCTCAACTCTGCTTCCTCTTTTTTGATGATTCTTTTGATAACTTTGAATCCTTAAAATTCAAGGCTTGATTTGCGCCTTTTATAAGCGCCTCTACTGAAGCCATTATTACATCCTCATTAACTGCTTCTGATCTGAATTTGTTGCCTTTTTTGTCCTCGAGGGTTATTATCACATCTGCTAATGCATCTGTGCCTCCAGTTATTGCTTTAAGATTATATTCTTTCAATTGCATTGACGGATCAATAAGATTCTTTATTGCTTTTGCAGATGCATCTACTGGCCCAACACCTGTTGAAGACATTATTTTTTCCTTGCCGTCAACTATTAGCTTTATTGTTGCAGTTGGTGTACTTTTATTTCCGGTAGTCACAGTTATTTGGTCAAGCTTTACTCTCTGTTCTTTTTCAGCCATGGTATTTGTCACATCATTTGCTATTGCAAGTATGTCTGCTCTCCCTACTTTTTTCTGTTTGTCTGCTAAATCCTTTATTTTTTGGGTTATTTCTTCAAGTTGTTGTTTTGATAATTCATATCCCATGTCCTTAAGCACATTTTCTACTGCATGTTTTCCAGAGTGTTTGCCAATCACTAAATTTTCTCCTCTCCAGCCAACATCTTCTGAACACATTATTTCATAAGTCGATCTGTCGCTAATAACACCATGTTGGTGTATGCCTGCTTCATGTGCAAAAGCATTTTTTCCGACGATAGCTTTATTTCTTTGAACTGAAATTCCGGTCAAATCTGCTACCATTTTTGATGTGTCAAATATTTCTGTTGTTTTTATGTTTGTATGAGCATTGAAAAAATTTGATCTGGTTTTTATGTTCATAACTACTTCTTCCATTGAAGCATTTCCTGCTCTTTCACCAAGACCATTTACAGTACATTCAATCTGAGTCGCGCCCGCAGTTACTGCAGCTAAACTATTCGACACAGCCAATCCTAAATCATTATGGCAATGCACACTAATTGTAGCCTTTTTTTCATTTATCTCTGGAACTTTTTCTTGAAGATATCTTATTCTCTCTGCAAATTCATCTGGTTGTGCATAACCAACAGTATCCGGAATATTAACTGTAGTTGCACCAGCATTTACTGCTGCCTTTACAACATCGCACATATAATCCAAATCTGTTCTTGACGCATCTTCTGGAGAAAACTCCACATCATCTGTGTATTTCTTTGCTCTCTTTACTCCTTCCTCTGCAAGCTTTATTATCTCTTCTTTTGATTTTCTTAGCTTTTTTTCTCTGTGAACTTGCGAAGTTGCAATGAATACATGAATACGTTTTTTCTTTGCTGGCTTTAGTGCTTCAGCTGCTCTGTCAATATCTCCTGCAGAACATCTTGCTAAGCCGCAGATTACTGGACCTTTGATTTTTTTTGAGATTAAATTGACTGCTTCAAAATCACCTTTGCTTGCAAATGGAAATCCCGCTTCAATTATATCTACTCCAAGTTTTGCAAGCTGTTTGGCTATTAACAATTTTTCATTGATTGTAAGACTAGCACCTGGACTTTGCTCACCATCTCTCAAGGTAGTGTCAAATATCTTAATCGTGCTCATTCCTTTTATTTTTGCAGTTGCAGCCATTTTCCATAAAACCCCTTCTTTTTAAAGCATTTGAAGCTTCAATATAAATGTTTCTTAAATGCCGGATAAATTCTTTTATTTTTTATCCCATTTTAGCATTGTGCTATTATTACGTTTTTCGTAAGTGTTTTTTGTGCTTTTTCAGTCAATTACAGGTCATTTAGAGCTTTATCAGGCCTTGTAGTTATTCAATGGTTCTTAGAACAATACACAGGCCTTATTTTGGTAATTTAGGCCTGTTTACAGCACCAGGACTAGCAAAACCACTAACAAAACCACTAGAATGTTCAATGCCTTGTTATTTTGGTGTTTTACCATGTTAAATCAGTCCATTATGCTTATTGACTTACAAGAACATAGTGTATAACTGGTTTATAAAAATTGTTATTTTTGGAGTAATTTTGTAATCAGAGAGTGGTTATTAACTGCTTGCCTGGCAAACCTTTATATATACTTCTTCCACTCCCTTTAAAAATAACAAAAACCAAAAATGAAACAAAGAAAACAAATCAAATTCAGTAAAAAAATAAACACCATAGAAATCTATGACACAACACTCAGAGATGGTGCTCAGACAAGAGATGTTAGCTTGAGTGTTTATGATAAGATTCAATTAATCAAGACTTTAGATGATTATGGAGTGGATTATATTGAGCTTGGTTGGCCTTCTACAAGCGAAAAAGAAATGGAGGCTTTTAAACAAGCATCAAAACTTAAACTAAAAAACGCACAAATTGTTGCATTTGGATCAACAAGAAGAAAAGGCATTAAACCAAAAGACGATCTTAATCTAAAATCTATTCTTCAAACAAAAGTCAAAATTGCAACATTATTTGGTAAAACAATCAAAGAACATGTCACGAAACAATTAAACATGAGTCTTGATGAAAACTTAAGATCAATTGAAGACAGTATTGCATTTTTGAAAAAATCCAGATTAAAAGTTTTCTTTGATGCAGAACATTATTTTGATGGATTCAGAGATGAACCTGGTTACGCAATAAAATGTTTAGAAGCTGCTGTTCGAGGCGGAGCAGATTGTCTTGTCTTATGCGATACTAACGGTGGAATGCTGCCAGAAGACATCAGAGAAATCACAGCACAAACAAAAAAGATTCTTGAACAAAAAAACCTCCCTACACGCCTAGGCATTCATTGTCATAATGATACTGGCTCTGGAGTTGCAAATACAACTGCAGCTATTGAATATCTAAGCCAAGTTCAGGGTACAATCAATGGTTTAGGAGAAAGATGCGGTAATGCGGATTTAAGCCAGGTTGTGCCTAATATAATATTAAAGAAAAAAATCTCGCTCAATAAAATTAATCTCAGAAAAAACAAAGAAGTTAGCGAGATTGTTTATGTATTGACTAATATCAAACCAAACAAACATAGAGCTTATACAGGAGATTATTGTTTCAGCCACAAAGGCGGCATTCATGTGGATGCAATTATTAAGGGTGCTTCTTATGAGCATATAAATCCAGAAATTGTTGGAAACAAAAGAGCTATTGTACTAAGTGATTTGAGTGGAAAAGCTAATATTGTAGAAATAGCTAAAATATTTGGTATTAAAACAAATAAGAATGATCCTGCTGTTAAAGAAATGCTAAAGGCTGTTGAAGAACTGGAAAGCAAAGGATATTTAATCAATGATATTCCTGCTGAACAAGAATTGCTAATCAACAAATATTTCAAACACAAAGAGCTTCCATTTGTTGTTAATACTTGGAAAATCTCCACAATGGAAAGACGAGGTAATTTTAGTGAATGCGTAATTACCGGAAGTGTTGGCAAGAAACATTGGGATATGGTTGCTCCTTCTTTTGAAAAGGGCCCTGTTGGAGCTGCTTATACAGCCATCCAAAGACTGGCAGCAAGGAGAAGCAAGAAGATATACCAGGTCAAATTAGTGAATTATAAAGTTATGATGGCAGAAAACAAAGGCGCAGAAAGTAGTGTGAGAGTTTTCATAGAATTCACTGATGGAAAACACAATTGGGGTTGTGTTGGTGTTTCTGACAACATTATAGAAGCAAGTATGGAAGCCATACAAAAAGGATTTACTTATTATTTGCAGAAGTAAATAATTTACCGAATTTATTTTCTTTTTAAAATGAAATACAACTACTACATTGCATCCAAATGGAGAAATGAAACTGAAGTAAAACAGTTAACTAACACACTCAGAGAAAGAGGCTTTTCTGTTTATTCTTTCATGGAAAACAAAGAAGACATTCTCCCAGGAAAAACTGCTGAAGAAAAAATAAAGATTCTTGAATCCATAGAAAACTGGAAAGACAACCCAACACTAAAAGAAATCTTTGAAAAAGATCTTGAAGGACTAAAAAACTCTGAAACAATATTACTATTGCTGCCAGCCGGCCCAAATGCTCATATTGAAGCAGGAATCGCATTTGGCTTAGGGAAAAAGTGTATTTTAATTGGCAAACAAGAAACACCAGAAAGAAGCTATAAGATATTTAGTGAAATTTATGAGACAAAAGATGATTTCTTGGGCACTTTAGAATAATATATCACTTTAATTCATCAATTATATCTTGAACCAATGGTATTAAATCAATCTTTCCCGAATACTTCAGACGCCTCAGAACTCTGCTTGAATATTCTGGTGCGATTGTTAAACCTACCCCATAATCTTTTAGTGCGCCCTCAATATTTCCGCTCTTGGTCCTGATAAAACCTCTATTGATATGACTCCATCCGTAAGAGACATCACCCTCTATAGCTTTTGTAGAGTATTCTTCTGCTAGATCTAAATCTCCTCTAGCATAATAGATTTCTGATAGTTCACCATAAGCAATTGGAGACTTTCCTGGTGAAAGTTCAATTGCTTTTTTGAAATACTCAATTGCTTTTTCTGTTCTGCCCGAATCTAGTAATGATAAACCAACAATACTGTAATCCAAAGCTAATACATCGTTTCTGTCTAAGCTCACATAATTATATACAAAACTATCGCCTTCATTTGTTACAACCACAGGCATATTACTTTTGTATATCATACAATAATCCTCAGGAGATACGTTATCAATCCCCACTGCCTTCAAAAGAGGAGATGAAGCTTTGTAAAATGCAGAAAAATTGGGATTATCTTTGCATAGATCATCAAACGGGTTAATGCCGGATGTTGTTTCCCAATTCATATAAGTTCCATTCTCAAAATGCCATCTGATAAAAGCATGTCCGGGTGAGAAGACCATTTTCAGAGGCAAACCAACAAGCTCAGCAACTGCTAAGTACATTACAGAATAATTATCACAATCAATTCTCAACTTATCTAACCCCACTGATAACAGGGCGTTCTTTTCATACTCAATCCCTTTATCCTCAAAAACTCTGTCAATATCTCCAAGAACTTGTTTTGCTTCTTCTCTGTCATAACTAGAAAAAGGTCTATTTCTATTTTTTTGTTTTATCCAAGATATTCTCTTCTGCGATTCATCGAGTATACTATCTGATATTTTATATGAATTAGGAGAAACTCCTAACACACTTTCAATATCCAAAAATTCATTAGCTATTGTATTAAATTTCCTGGTATAAGCATCATCTGAAGTAGACACGTCTTCATCAAACAACAAATGATCTGAAGCTTCACCATTAAGGTCATACTTAAACTTCAAATCAAACTTCCTTTGATCACTCTCAGCAGCATGAAGTTCTACAGGTGCAACTATTGCATCTAATACTGGTGCAACAACTGTTGCAGCACTCATCGCACTAGCTCCAAGAACCCTCGCAATTTTCCAGTTTTTGTATAAATCTCTTATTGTGCTGAGCATTTTTATATTCCAATATCTAGCTCTAAACACCCCAAAAACAATGTAATGAATGCTCATCCATTTATAAACCTTTCGATTATTTTACTATTGGCTAGTAACAATTAAATATGAATAAAACCCTCAAAAACATTTATAAACCCCCCAGAAACCCCATTTTAAAACAAATAACCAATATCGCAACAAAATGCCACTAAAAGACAAACTAGAATCAGGGAAATTCATTATCACAGCAGAAATAGAGCCTCCAAAGGGCACTGATATAGAGATAGCATTAGAAAAAGCTAAGATGCTGCATGAAGCTGGTGTAGATGCAATCAATGTAACTGATAATCAAAGAGCAGTAATGAGATTAGCGCCAATTGGTCTATGCAAAGTTCTTATTGATAATAATATTGAGGCAGTTTGGCAAATTACTTGCAGAGATAGAAACAAATTAGCATTACAAGCAGATGCATTAGCAGCTAACTTACTTGGAATAAAAAGTTGCTTGGTTCTAGGTGGAGACCCGCCAAAATTCGGAGACCATCCTGATGCTAAGCCAGTTTATGATCTTCACACAGTACAGCTGATTGAAACCTTAACCAAACTAAATAATGGAAAAGATTTAGCTGAAAAGGAATTAAACAAACCAACTGATCTATTCATTGCTGCTGCTGCAAATCCTGGTGCTGAAGATCTTGACGAAGAAAAATCAAAACTAAAGGCAAAACTTGATGCTGGTGCACACTTTTTTCAGACACAGGCAGTTTATGATGTTGAACATTACAAAGAATTCTATGAAAAAGTTAAAGATCTTAATCCAAAAATCTTGGTGGGCATTATTCCTCTAAAATCTGCAAAAATGGCTAGGTTTATGAATGAAAAAGTTCCAGGAATCAATGTTCCAGAAGAATTAATCAAGGAAATTGAAGCTTCTGAAAATCCTATGAAAACAGGAGTTGAGCAAGCAATTAAAATAATTAAAGAACTAAAGGCTTCTGATTTGTGTTCGGGTGTTCATATTATGGCTTTAGGAGCAGAAAAGAATATTCCTGAAATAATGAGCAGAGTACAATAATTTTATAAAAAGAAACTTCTAAATTTCTTATATGTCAGAACAACCTGGACAAAATCCTCAACAACAGGCCCAACCTCAACCTGGCCAGCCAGATCCTAATTGCATTTTCTGTAAGATAATTGACGGCTCGCAGGAAGCAAAGAAAGTGTATGAAGATGACAAAGTATTGTGTGCTTTAGACATTAATCCTGCTGCTAAAGGCCATATGCTTTTGATGCCAAAAGGCCACTATCCAATTATGCCCTTGATTCCTCCAGATGTTTTTATTCATCTTTTCCACAAAGCCAGGGAAATGGCATATGCAGCCAGACAAGGCTTGGCAGCAGTTGGCACTACAGTATTTATTGCAAATGGTGCTGCAGCAGGCCAGCAGTCTGCTCACTTCATGCTTCATATTGTGCCTAGAGAAAAGCATGATAGTCTGAGTAATTTTGACATACCGCATAATGAGATTGATCAATCAGATATAAAAGATGCTCTTAAGAATAATCTTAATGTTATGATGATGAATCATTACAAGAGATTAGGTAAAAAACCTCCAACAGACACCCCTGAAAAACCTGCTACTGCAAAACCAATACCTCCATCAACACCCACAACACCAACACAAACAACTCAGCCAATTAGTATTGATGAGAAAAAGAAACGCCTGATGGTTTTATTTGAACAAAAACCTGAGTTTAAAGAAGCTCTTATCAATCATACTGAAGAATTCAAGAAAACAATATCTGCTTCTCCACAATTAAAGGCTGTATTTGAAGGTGTGGATTTAGATAAATTAGCTGATGAGATAAGAGGGGGGAAACAGCCGGGAAAAAAAGAAAAAAAGAAAACTAAAGAAGAATCACAAGATCAAAAAGAGGAAGGAAAAAAAGAACCAGAAGAAAATGAGGATGCTGATTTAGATTCAATAGTTGGATTATTCAAATAATTGGTTCAAAATAAAAGAGC
>JBHPFW010000002.1:0-107580 GCA_042571645.1 Nanobdellota archaeon | reverse complement strand
CTGATGAAGATTTTTCAGAACCAGACCAAGATAAAGCTCTTGATCTAAAACCGGCTCGTGGAACCAGAAATAGAGGTTCTGTTTTAGATGAGTTCAGGTCTTCATTGCCCACATATGAAGTAAGTGAAAGACTATTCTCTGAATATCCTTATTCGATGTGGTTAAATGTTGGAGAGATTTATCATAAATATGATTCAGTAATTAATATTTGTCTAAGAAACTACCTAAAAGAGGAAGGTTTAATGTTTACTGAGACAAAATTTGGAGCAGCTTATCATTTTTGGAGATGCGCAGCTAATATTTACAGGCAAGAATTTGGCAGTGAAATTTCTGCTGAGAATGCTACGGCCATTATTTCAGAAATGCCTAAAGAATACAACTATATGTTTACAGAGGGTTTTTATGAGAGAGTATTTGGTGAAGACAGTAAGAGTCCAGTTAGTTTTACAATATTTGCTTTGGAAGTAGAGCAGAAGTTTAGGTAAATAAGCCCCCGGGAAGAGTTGCACTCCCGACCTGCTGATTTCTTGGAATTAATCCATACGAGTCAGCCGCAATAGCTACTATGCTACGGGGGCAAGCTAATATTCTATTTAAATAGAAACCATCCTAAGGTTTATAAACATTTGGCTTTTCCCTTGCTTAATGGCAGAAGATTATGAGGCATTAATGCATGTACATTCATGTCTATCAAGGAAATATCTAAGTCATTTAACACTTGACAGGATTGTGGGAAGTGCTTATGAGACAGGCAAAAAGATACTTGTTATTACAGATTCCAATAGGGATGATGCAACAAGTATTATTCTTTCAGATCCACAAAAAATCTTGCCGGGATTTAAAGTATACCAATTTGATGACAGAGGATTAGTTGTTGAAAAACAAAACAGAAAATTATATGTTTTGAATGGCATGGAGTTTCACGGTCCTCAAGGACATATTATTTCTGCAGGCCATAGAATTGTCAATAAAAATGGTTTGCCTTACAATGATGATTATGATGTTAAAGATACTGTTGATTCAATACATGAATATGGGGGATTAGCTATTCCTGCTCATATTTTGCATGAAGCAGTTTATGGTTTGAGTGAAGAACAACTTCTTGAACTTATTTATAGAACAAATCTTGATGATAGAATAGATGCTGTTGAAACTTTTAATGCGCTAAATATAAGATTAATACCTTGGCTGGTGGATGCGAGAAAATATAATGTTCGTGCAAAAAAGTTTGCAGAGGAACATAATATTCCAGGTATTGCAGCACCAGATGCTCACGCTTTAAGCCATATGGACTCAGCTTATGTTATATTTTATGATCTTGATTTTACCTCTGGAGAAAAGCTTGTTGAGTCAATGAGAGGTTGTCTGCAAAAAAGAACTCATGATAATATAACTTATGATAATGTTGAGAACTATGTTACCTGGCGTGAGTTTATTGATTGGGCTGTAATAAATAAGTTCAAATCTATAGAAGAAATTTATAGCATCTTTAAAGTAGCTGGCAGAGTGATTAAAGAAAGATTATAGCTTTTCTGCTTTGATTACAACTATTTGCTTATGAACACTTCTGATTATTTCAATTTTCTTAAAACCATGCTTTTTCAGCAACTCAGAAAATTGTTTAGGTGTAATATGATATTCTCTTGGATGATTTAGTTTCCATTGTGCTTTTGTGCCTTCCCAAGCATTGTAAATGTCCTGATCAAATTTCTTAGCCAAGCCAGGATGTTTTTTTCTTAGTTTCTCAACTTCTTTTAGATGTTTTTTATCCTGTTTCTCATACATATCTCCAAAAATAAAAATTCCATTAGACTTTAACACCCTAAAAACTTCTTTTATCATGTTTTCTTTGCTTGCACAATGGTGTATTGCAAAATTACTGACTACATAATCAATAGAATTATCTTCTAATTTAATTTTGCTCATTCTGGATTCTATCAATGAAGCATTTATTTTTCTTTTTTTGAGAGCTTTTTTTGCTTTGCTTAACAATCCAGTGGAAATATCCAATCCAAAATACTCCGCATCTTTGAATTTTTCATGAATCGCAATAATTACTCTGCCACCACCTGTTCCAAGATCCAATATTCCGGCATTTTTCTTTTTTGGCAGTTTTTTTAAGATAACACTAAAAATCCATCTAAGAAATATATAATATTCATCTCTTTTGCTAACAGTACAGTAACTGTTAGACCATTTGTCAAAATAATCTTTTACTTTTGCCATAATTACTAAGAAATCAAATTTCTTTAAGAATGTTTTCCTTGGTTTGGAATTTCTTCTGGCACTCAAAACAGACTATGTGCTTTTTGCCTTTTTCATCCTTGATATAAGTACCAATAGGTTTGTTCAGAAAGATCTCCTGTACCTTGGATTTGCAGATTTCGCATTTCATATGCATAAGGACCAATTAAAGGTATTTAAATGTTTCTGACAGGAAACAATAAGACTGTCAGGGCGAGTCCCAACAAATATTAAATTCACTTTCGCAATCATGACAGATGATGCAAAACAAGGTCATAGCGCAAGGGACTCTAGGCGCTGGCAGTCTTATTATTGTATTCTGAGCCATAACCTTTATTAACAAAACCCGTCTCCAAGCTAAATATGACAAGAATAGCCGTAGTTGAGAAAGATAAATGCAACCCGATTGAATGCGGGGATTTCACTGGTTGTGGAAAAATTTAAATATTATGACCTTTTTCTAATTGTTAAATCTTACTTATCCACAAATTCATCTTTTTGTTCTTATTTACCATTTTACAAATAAGCAAGAATTGATAAAAATGCTAAATTACAAAAATGATTCATTGTTGTTGAATAAAGAAACAGCCAATGATTTAATTAGAGATAAAAGGACTAATTTAATTTTTCTAGATAAAGACATGAAGCTGCTAAATTTATTCTCTGCTTTTGTAAAGAAAGATGATTTCATAAAGACAGATAAAATAGTTCAGCCTTTACAAAAGACAGTTTATGTCAAAGTCAGTAAAAATATGGTAAAAAGGATTGACGAAAAATATTCCAATAGAATTGATTTAATTAAAAGATTAGAGACTTATATTGATAGAAGAACTAGTATTAAGGAAACATTAGCTAAATGGTTCAATACAGAAATCTTTCCTTTTATTTTGTTAAGAATAATTAGTAAGGATAATAAAGAATTATCAGATTTCATAAAAGAAGTAGAGTATTTTACTGATTTTCTTAATAAAAGCCGATTCTATTGTCCAAAGAAACTAGACGACTTATTAAATAAAAAGGTAATTTATCTTGTTGGTTGTTCAGTTGGCGATGGTCATATTAATAAAGAAGGCAAAAGATGGACTTTAGTTGATGGTAGTTCTAAAAAAGAAAGATTACTTCATTCAAAAGAGTTTGTTTCAGAATTAGCATACTTACTAAGAAATTATTTGGATACTTATGAAATTAGAGAATACCCAACAAAATATGCATTAAGGATAAATAATAAGTTGTTTTGTAAATTCTTAAACTTCTTTTTTGGCTTACCTTTCGGAAAAAAGAAAAACATTATTTTACAGAAACCGTCAATTTTAAATTTTGATAAAAAAGATCCTAACAAATATTTCTGGAGAGGTTGTTTTGATACAGACGGAAGTGTAAATAATTGTGGCGCAATAGATTTTTGTTCATCAGACAAGAAATTACTAACTGAATGCAAAGATTATTTAGAAGGAAATAACATACAAGTAAAAGAAACAAAAAGAAGCATTTTTGTTGGTATGTCTGACTTAAAGAAGTTTTCATTTATAGGTTTTTCACATCCAAGAAAACAGAAAGAATACTTAGAAATACTAAAAAGAGGCCCAAAATTCAAAGATATAAAACGAAGAGTTAATAGCAAGATAGATAAAAGATTACTTAACATATATCCGCTATTAAGGATTGACAATAATTATAGAATCAGAATACATACTAAAACCCTTAAAAATAGCGAATTTGATAGGGAAAGGCTCCAGAAAGCTATCAAAGACTTGTTTGGTTATGAATTTAAAGAGTCCAAAACAGGCTTGCTATATTTCAAATCTAAGAGAGTTTATGACCATTTAAATGAAAACTTTATATTTGAGCCATATTGGAAACCTATAAATACTAAAGAAAAAGACAGACTTTTAAATGAATGGAATGAGGTTTGGAAATAAATGGTACGTATTGCAGTAGTGGAGAAGGATAAGTGTAATCCTGTGTCTTGTGGAGAGTATTTATGTATGCGTATGTGTCCTGTGAATCGTACAGGGGGCGAGTGTATAGTCCAAGATGAAGATACAGAAAAAGCTAAAATTGACAAGGATTTATGTACTGGGTGCCATATCTGTGTGAGAAAATGTCCGTTCAAAGCAATCCACATAATTAATCTGCCTGAAGAACTCACCAGCAAACCAATACATAAATATGGAGAAAATGGCTTTCACTTGTATAATCTTCCAATTCCAATGTTTGGAAAAGTTGTTGGCATTGTAGGTAGGAATGGTGTTGGTAAATCTACAGCATTAAAAATTCTTGCAGGTGCATTAAAACCAAATCTGGGAAACATAGAAGCAAAAGAAACAGATTTTGACAAATTAATTGAATTCTTCAAAGGAACAGAAGCTCAAATATTTTTTGAAAAAGTAAAAAATAAAGAAATTAAGCTTAGCTACAAACCTCAGCATGTTGACATTATACCAAAATCTCCTGATGCAAAAGGAAAAACAGTCAAGCAATTATTAGAAAAAGTTGATGAAAAAAACAAATTAGATGAATATACTAAAGAATTAGAGATTGACAAAGTTTTGGATCGTGAAATATCCCAAGTTTCTGGTGGAGAACTCCAAAGAGTTGCTATTTGTGCTGCAGCATTAAAAAAATCAAATGTATATTTTTTCGATGAGCCAACATCCTACTTAGATATAAAACAGAGGATTAATGTTTCTAAATTCATAAGAAAACTTGCTTCAGAAGAAGAAGCAAATGAGCTCGGCTTAGAGAATCCTGCTGCAGTTTTGGTTATTGAGCACGACTTGATTATTTTGGATTACATGACTGATCTGGTTCATATAATGTATGGTACTCCAGCTGCTTATGGTATTGTAAGCCATCCTAAAGCAACTAAAGCTGGGTTAAATGTTTTCTTATCTGGTTATCTTAAAGACGAGAACATGCAATTTAGGGATCACGCTATTAAATTCGAGGAAAAACCTCCTGAAGCAGAAAATAAGATGGAAAAAGAATTAACAAGCTGGAAAGATATCAGTGTTAATCTTGGAGATTTCAAACTACAAGCTAAACAAGGATTAATTCCGAGAAATTGCACAATTGGAGTTTTAGGAGAAAATGGCATAGGTAAAACAACTTTTGTTAAAGCATTAGCAGGAGTGCTTAAAGCAAAATCTGGTGAAGTCACAACAGAGGTTAAAGTAGCTTACAAACCTCAGTATTTAGAGCCTTCTGATGATCTTGTTATTACTGTTGCAAAGGAAGCATTTGGAAAATACAAGAATCAACTTGTTGGTCCACTTAATCTTGAGCCATTAATGACTAGAAAACTAAATGAAATTTCTGGTGGTGAATTACAGAGAGTTGCTATAGCAGTTTGTTTATCACAAGAAGCTGATTTATTCCTATTAGATGAGCCATCTGCATATCTAGATGTTGAGCAAAGGTTGGCGGTCACAAAAATAATAAAAGACATGATGGAGCTAAAGTATGCTTCTGCTTTGATAGTGGACCACGATATGTTGTTTATTGATTATCTGAGCAAGAAACTTGTTGTATTTGATGGAGTGCCTGCAGAATCTGGCGAAGCAAAAGGTCCATTTGCTATGCTTGAAGGCATGAATAATTTCTTGAAGGATTTGAATATTACTTATCGTAGAGATGAAGAATCCCAAAGACCAAGAATAAATAAACCAGGCAGCCAAAAAGATAGACTGCAGAAATCTGAAGGGAAGTTGTATTATACTTAACTCCCAACATAACTCTTTAATCTCATCTGTGCATAATCTGGAAGAACTTCTGCAATGGATTTCTTATTCAGATGATATAATGCTACAATAAATAAACTTTCTGCCCAGCCTAATGGAGAGTTTTCATTATATTTGTCTGTGTTTGAGTAATAGAGCTCAGGTATATCTCCTTCAGGATTAATTGTTTCTTTTGCTTTCTGAAGATAGTATTCATAGTATTTTTCATTTCCTAATATTGAATAAATAATAGCCAGCCAGCTAAAACCAAAACACCATTCTGCTTCTTCACTGTAGCCATCAGGGTTTTTGTTGTAATAATGATCATTTTTGTATCTAATAAGGCCGTGCCCTCTTAGAAGATGATATTCTACATGCTGAAGAATTTCATCACGTTCTTTTGGTGTTACAACATTATATGGAAAAATTAATGATAATAATGCTAAGTCAACAAATTTTCTTTTGCTTTCTCTTGGAAGAAGATGATGAAGGATTTTCTCACCTTTTTCTATTAGTTCTTGAGAAACATCAACATCAGTGTATTTCTTTATCATCTTTAACCCAGCAAGACATGCTCCAATACTGCTGGCATGAAGTTCTTCATCTTCTTCCCAAATACCATTATCCGGATCTGCCCAGTACATTATCTTGTCAAGATATTGAACAAGTTTTTGAATAACACGTTTATCATCTTTAGTTTCTAGTATTTTTGTGCCTTTTGCTTCTAATTCACCTATTTTGAATAAAATTGCTCCAATACTATCATGCTGCTTGAATCCCCAGTCTTCCCAAAATTCATCAAATGTTTCTGGATGATATCTTGGATGAAGATATTCATAGCCGTGTTTTGGTTTTTCTTCTAAAGCAGCATCTATTTTGTATTCGTGCTTTATGAATATGTCAAGTATTGCTCTGTAAACCTGTTTTACTGTCTGCCAATCCCCTGAAAACTCAAATGCCAAGCAAGTATAGAAATTATCCCTTAACCAAGCTTTATCATAGCCTGTAGTAGAATCTTTCTTTGAAGCTGCAAACAATCCTGATTTGTATTCTAGTTTTCTAAGTATCTCTAGGTGCTGCTGGATTAGGTCTTGGGTTTTTATTGGTTGCATTTTAATTGTTTGGGAGTTTTTGTTTAAAAATGTTTTTAGAGATTATCTTTTCTGAGCTATCAATGCAGGTTCTTCTTTTTCTTCAGGTACGCACATTGCTAGTTCTTTATCGCATATTAGAGGAACATTTGCGCCGTAAAAGCAAGCGAGTATGCCTCTTGATGGATCGCAAGGTTCGCCTTCAAGTTGGGGTTCCCAAGTACATTCTTTTCTTCCGTTTAGGTCGTATCCACCGCTAGGTAATTTTTCAACAGGTGCACATTGTCCAGGACATTCCTCGCTTTGTTGACAAGTATCTCCTCTATGGAGTCTTAATCTGCAAGTTTCTAATACGCATTCGTTTTTACCAAAGCATTGATTTTTAGATTTTTCTTTTTCAGAACATGGCTGATTTATCTCGATTTTTTCCTTACAGTAGCCATCTAATTCTGAGCAAAAGAAATTTTCTGAATCTTCACAAGGTGTTATATAATCACAATATTCAACATTTTGTGGTTGTTCAGAAGCTTTCACACATTTCTTGGTTTCATGGAATCCAACACAGATATAGTCTTCTCCTGTTTCTTTTTCCATATTAAAACACTCTGAGCTATGTTTGCAGAAATCCATATCAATTGAGCCCTTCTTATACCAACAGACACTGTTCGCAAAATCAGGGCCAAGAGAACTTCTTGGTGGAGCACAAAATAAATTTTCCTGACAATCAGCACGATCATCTACATCACAAGGTTCTTTTATACCTGATTTTTCCCTGCATTCATTACTAATACATGATTCATCATTTCTGCTGCAGTAAGAATTATCTAGACAATCAACACATCTATGTTCATCTTCTTTACACATCCCTTCTTCACAAGGATTATCTGAATCGCAAAACTCAGTTAACTCTTCACTAAACTCAGAAACATCTAGACATTTATTTTCTGAACAAATGTATGGTTTTTCCCGTTCTGTTGACACTTCTCTACAATCAGAGTCTTTCAAACAACTGTATAAATCAACCTTATCAGGCCATTCAGATTCAGGATACCAACAGATAGGTTTCTTATCACACTCAGTTCCTTGACACAAATAGGAAGAGAAACCTTCAGGTAGAGCAGATATAGTCTCTCTACATTCAAAACCTTCACCGCAATCTTCATTGTCATCGAGATCACAACCTTGTTTTATTTTTCCTTTTTTCTTACATTTGCCTTGAATACAACTGAAGTCATCACTATGTTGTTCTTCACATTCGGAATTATCAGAGCATCCTGTGAGCACTTCTTCTGTTGTTTCTTCTTGGTAAGTGTCTGTTGTTACTTCAGTAGTGTCTTGTTCATATTCTTCATCTTGGTCATCGTCATCATCTTCATAAGAACTGCATCTGCCTTCCATGTGTTGTGTGTAGAAGTTGTTGAACCAGAGTCTTAAGTTAAAGCATAAGTTTCCTCGTTCTTCTTCTTTTGATTTATCAAATACACTTATTACCTCTTTAGAATTTAGTAGGAATTGTTTTTCTATTTTTTTTAATGCTTCTGCGTGTTCTTCTGATAAATCTTCGAATTTGTATTTTTCTTTTTTTAATAATTCAGCAGGATCATCTGATTTTTCCCATTCTTTTATTATTTTTGGATTTGTTGCAGTAATTTCAGCTGTTTCATCTATTTTATCGCCTGAGAAATATGAGTAAGCTGCAAAAAGTAGTATTGCTATAACAAACAAACTAGCCATTGCAAGTACTCTTGAGGAACCTTCTTGACCACTTGGTTTTCCCAGAAGAAAGTTCCTTTTATTTAGAAGCAGTTTTTTATTCTTGTCCAAGAGTTTTGTGAAGTCTTTTTGTTTCATTCTATTATTTGACCTGATGAACCAACCATTTGCTCTGGCAAGCAAGTATAAAATGTATATTTTCCTGTTTCTGAATCTCGATCATAAGGGCATTTAAGTCCATCCATGCATTCACCTATGCTGCAAGGCTCATCAAGATCTTTTGGCAGGCCGCAGGTTTCTTCACCATCTTCATCCAATGCATCATGAAGGCATCTTAAATCTCCCTCGCAAGCATCATTATTCCATCCGCATTTGGTTCCTTCAGGTCCGGGGTATTGGCATGTTGCAACATCATTGATTTTTATTCCAGTATTACATATTATTCCTTCTTCTTTAACACAGTCATCATCATCATCGCAGAATCCTCCTTCTTCTTGCTTGGGTTGGCATGTTGGATTTTCTTCTTCATCTAGAATGCCAGGATTGCAGCTAGTTCCAGTTTCACAATCATCATTATGACCACATTTTTGATCAACATCTTGCATGGGTTGACATGTTGCAAATCCATCTTTTTTAAATGCTTCATTACAATTTAATCCATCTTGGCATTCTCCTTCAAACCATACTCTTGCGCATTTTCCTCCTTGTGGTTGTTTTGGTTGGCATGTTGCGAATTCATTTTTTTTAAATGCTTCATTGCATACCAAATAATCAGAATCACAGTCTCCATCTCGTCCGCAAATTTCTCCTTCTCTACTTGGATATTCGCAGGTTGTGTCTGTTGCACTTTCACCATAGTTTGTACATACCAGCCCATTTTGGCATTTGCCATAACCACTACATACATTTCCTTGCTTTAGTAATTCTCCTCCGCAAACCCCTAATACGCATTCCAATCCTTCTTCACAGTCATAATCGTCTGAGCATTTTCCTCTTTGTTTTTGTTTTGGTTGGCATTCTCCAATATTTCTTCTTTCGTCCATTGCCTCATTACAGACAAGATCTTTTTCACAGTTTTCTGCACTACCACATTTTCCACCTCTTCCTTGTTTTGGCTGGCATGTTGGCTCTCCATCAGAAGGATAACCTCTATTACAGAATAAGTTTTCACCACAAGCATTATCATCTGTAGAACATTTTCCACCCATATCTTGTTTTGGCTGGCAAGTTGGATTATTATAATCATCAGTTATTCCTCTGTTGCATGTCAATCCAGCTACACAATGGCGATCATACAAACAGAACTTGCCTTCTTCTTGTTTTTGCTCGCAGAATCTTTTAAATCCATAATCTGTTTTTCTTTGTATGCACACAAAACCTTCTTCACAATCACGATCAGAAGAGCATATGCCTTCTTCCTCTTGTTTTGATTGGCAGGTTGGACTGTCATCTTCATCTTTTATTCTTCTATTACATGTTAAACCTTTTTGGCAATCATCATCATCACCGCATTTTCCTCCTTGTGATTGTGGTGCTTGGCATGTCCTGCCCATTTCATTATTACAAATAAGGCCTTTCATACAATCATTAGCATAAGTACTTTCGCATTTTCCACCTATGCCCTGTTTTGGTTGGCATGTTGGCATGCCAAATACATTGGTCATTGCTTCATTGCACTCAAGTCCTTTGCAGTCATCGTCTTCTTCGCATCCTTTGCCTTGTTCTTGCTGTGGCAGGCAGGTTGGTTGTCCAGCTTTATTTAAGATTCCTTGATTGCATTGTAATCCTCTTTCGCAATCATTTTCATCCCCGCAAGGCTCGCCTTCTTCTTGAGGGTATTGACATGTAGGCTTGCCTTCTCTATCAACCATTCCTTCATTGCATGTCAGCTCATCTTCACATTCAGTGTTGTCTTCACATATTTCCCCAATTCTTTTTGGAACTTGACATGTTCCTTCAAAAGAATAATCTCCAGCACCTTCAACTTTTTTTGCTTGATTGCATTTTAGACCTTTTTCACAGTCAGAATCATGTTCACATCTGTTTCCAATACCTTGAGGTTCTTGGCAGGTATCAAAATCCGCAGTTACTGCTTCTGTGCAGATCAATCCTTCTGTACACTGACTACCATAGTAACATGCCCCTCCAATGCCTTGTCGTTCTTGGCAGGTCTTTTCTTCTGGTGTAAAAAAATCTGAACAAAACAAACCTTCAACACAATCACCATCACCATCGCATTTTCCATTTGTATCTTGGTGTACTTCACAAGTTCCTTCTTCTTCTCCCTGCCCTTCAAGTTTTATTGCTATATTACAGACGAGCCATTCTTTACATTCTAGGTCTCTTCTGCATCTAAAGCCATCTGATTGTTTATCTTGGCATGTGGGGTTTTCTTCTCCATCTCTAATTGTGCCACTGCATATGAGATCTCCGCATTCATCATCACTCTCGCATGTTTTTCCTCTCATGAGTCTTTTTAATTTTCTGCAGATTTCATAACTTTTCATTCCAATCATCTCAACTTCAACTTCACAGAGATCTTCTATTGCATTATAATCTGATTTGAAGAATTCATGAACATTATTGCACAAATTTCCTTTTCCAATGCAGTCAGTTAAAGAAAATGCTTCTTTTAAATTATCAGCTGTAATACTTATACTTGCAAGTGATTGTCCTCTTAATTCATCACTTTTCGGAAGTCTGGAACTAAGAATCATATCTATAACTGATTCTTTGTTTCCAGATTCAATAACTTTTTTTGCAGCTTGAACTGCTTCTGTTTGTACTTCAGTAAGATCTTGTGTTTCTTCCCCTGTTTTATCGCCTGAGAAATATGAGTAAGCTGCAAAAAGTAGTATTGCTATAACAAACAAACTAGCCATTGCAAGTACTCTTGAGGAACCTTCTTGACCACTTGGTTTTCCCAGAAGAAAGTTCCTTTTATCTAAAAGAAGTTTTTTATTTTTATTCAAATGTTTTCTGAGGTCTTTTTGTTTCATCTTTTTTGGGCTATTTGAACAGGTTCTTGTTTTTTAGGTACACACATTGCTAGTTCTTTATCACACCTTAAAGGGCTATCTGCGTAGAAATTCACGCATGCTCTGTATTTGTCGAAAGATGGATCGCAAGGCTTGCCCTCTTCTTGATATTTAGGCACACATTCTCTTCTTCCTTGTAGGTTGTATCCGCCAGCTAATTTTTCAACAGGTGCGCATTGATCTTCGCATTCTTCGTCTTGCTGGCAGGTTTGTCCTTCATCTAATTTAAATCTGCAAGTTCCTAGTATGCATTTACTTTCTCCAATACACTGCACACCAAACATCGCGTCTTTTTTAGAACAGGGTTGGTTTATCTCACTTATTTCCTTACAGAATCCTTCCTGCCTAGAGCAAAAGAAATTTTCTGAATCTTCACAAGGATTTATATTATCACAATATTCAACATTTTGTGGTTGTTCAGAAGCTTTAACACATCTCTTGATTCCAAAGAATCCAACACAGATATAGTCTTCCCCTGTTTCTTGTTCCATATTAAAACAATCTGAGCTATATCTGCAGAAATCCATATCAATTAAGCCCTTCGTATACCAACAGACAGTATTTGCAAAATCAGGACCCAAAGACCCTCTTATTGGAGCACAAAATAAATTTTCCTGGCAATCAGCACGATCATCTACATCACAAGGTTCTTTTATACCTGATTTTTCCCTGCATTCATTATTTATACAGGATTCATCACTTCTGCTGCAGTAAGAATTATCTAGACAATCAACACATCTATGTTCATCTTCTTTACATATCCCTTCTTCGCAAGGATTATCTGCATCGCAAAACTCAGTTAACTCTTCACTAAACTCAGAAACATCTAGACATTTATTTTCTGAACAAATGTATGGTTTTTCTTCTTCTTGTGTTATTTTAAGACAATCTGAATCTGTTAGACAACTAAAAATATTAACGCTATCCGACCATTCTGATTCAGGATGCCAGCAGATATATTCTTCATGATACCCTGTATAGCTAGCAGATGGCAGAGTCATCTTTCTACAAACATAAGGTTCTTTACAATCATCATTATCTGGTCTGCTTTCTCTTGTTTTAGGACCTGTTTCTCCACAAGCCTCCCAAATATTTGCTTGTTCAGTACATTGTTCTTTTATGCAAGTATCATATTTGGAACAATCATCATTCACAAGACATTCTCTGCAGTAATCCTCTTCATCACATATTAATTTGCCAGGACATTTACTG
This sequence comes from Nanobdellota archaeon, assembly GCA_042571645.1. Taxonomy (GTDB): domain Archaea; phylum Nanobdellota; class Nanobdellia; order Woesearchaeales; family JBHPFW01; genus JBHPFW01. Next base: position 94,563 of record JBHPFW010000002.1, on the reverse strand, counting down.
TCCTTACAACTCAAAGGATCTGCTTCTTCTGTTGTTTCTTCTTGATAAGCATCTGTTGTTACTTCAGTAGTGTCTTGTTCATATTCTTCATCTTGGTCATCGTCATCTTCGTATTGTTTGCATTTGGTTTGCATGTTTTGTTGGTCGTAGGTGTTTCTGAACCAAGTTTTTAGATTGAAGCATAGGTTTCCTCTTTCTTCATGGTTTGAGTCTTCCCATGCTTGATTTATGAGTGTTGATGTTAGTTTTTTTTCTATTATTAGTAATGCTTCAGTGTGTTCATCTGATAGATCTTCAAATAGATATTTTTTTTGTGTTAATAGTTCTGAGGGGTTGTTTGATTTTTCCCATTCTTTTATTACAGATGTATCTGAGGTTGTTATTGTTGTATCATCTGTTTTATCGCTTGAGAAGTATGAGTAAGTTGCAAAAAGTAGTATTGCTATAACAAGCAAACTAATCATAACAGAAACTATTGAAGATCCTTCTTGGCCACTTGGTTTTCCCAATAGAAAGTTTCGTTTAGTTGAAAGAAGTTTTTTATTTTTACCAAGAAGGTCTTTTATTTTTTGTTGTTTCATCTTTTATTGTGTTGTAGTTATCAAAACTTGTTTTCGTTCAAGAGGCTCTGCAATAGGTCTTACACATTTACTGTCTTGAGTCGATCCTGGTTCGCATTCCAATCCTCTTTCACATTGGTTAGCAGTAAAGCAATTCCCTCCAACTCCTTGCAAAGGTTGGCAAGTCCATCTTCCTTGCTCATCTTTCATATTATAATTACATACCAAATCTTTTTCACAAGTTTTATATCCTCCGCACGGATCCCATTGTCCTTGTGCATATTGGCAGGTTTCTCTGCCCTGTGAATCTTTAAAACCAGAATTACAATATAAGCTGTCTTCTTCATTCTCACTTTGCTGGCAATCATTATGTTCTTCACAAGGACCATCTTCTGTCTGAGGTTCTTGACAAGTAGGTCTATTTTGGTTGTCTTTAAATGCCTCATTACACACAAATCCTTCTTGGCATAATTTATCATACACATATTGCTTAACACCACAAGCCCCATCTACTCCTTTCTTACCTTGACAGGTATTTCTGCCTTTACTATCTTTAAAGGCATTATTGCAGACTAATCCTCTTTTGCAATCATCATCCCCCTCACAAGCACTATTTTCTCCTAGTTTTTCTTGGCATGTTCCTCCAATTTCTTGTCCTTCAAGTTTAATACCTCCATTACAAACCATTTTTCCTTGGCAATGCTCATCATCATCGCATACTCCTCCTCGAGGTTGGTAGTCTTGGCATGTTGCTTGGCCATCTTTCTTTATTCCTTTATTGCATACTAAGCCTTCTTCACAATCAAAATAACCGTTTGTACATTTCCCGCTTATACCTTGTTTTGGTTGACATGTTGGTTGGCCTTGTTCATTTAATATTGCTTTATTGCAGTAATTTTCTTCTTCACAAACTGAATTATCATCACATTGACTTCCTGGCGGTAATGGTAACTGGCAGGTTTTGCCAATTTCAGGAGTTAAGATAGCAGTACATTTGTATCCATCAACACAATCATTCTCGAAATAACATTTTCCACCAATTTCCTGATCAGGTTGGCAGGTTGATCTGTATTCTTCATTGTCAATTGCTCTATTGCAATTTAATTCTTCTATGCAATCATCATAACTTTCACATGGGCCATGCTCAACTTGCTTTACCTGACAAGTATCTCCCATTGCCCCATTACATACTAGACCTCTAGTTGCATCACAATCTTCATTTCTCTCGCAGGTTTCACCGAATGTAGCGAGTGGTTGACATATTGAATTGCCATCTTTGTCTTTGTGTTTTTCATTACAGGAAAGACCTTCTTTACAATCATCATTACCATAGCCAGCATAGCATTTTTCACCTATGTCTTGTCTTTGTTGACATGTTGCTCTGCTTTGAGCATCTTTTATTGCCCGATTACACACAAGTCCTTTTATACACTCATCTGTGCCAGCGCAAGCACCATTTTCTTCTTGTAAAACTTGGCAGGTTGCGCTATCATCTATGTTTGCTATTTCTGAATTACATACAAATCCTTTTTGGCAGTCCTTATCATTAACACATCTTTCTCCTTCTCCTGATTTTGCTTGGCAAGTAGTCTCTCCAAATTCTGCTAGCTTACATACTAAACTCCCTTTACAATTACTATCTTCTTCACATAATCCTCCCTGGTCTTCTTTAGGTCTGCACGTCCCACTATTCCGGGCTATTCCAGGATAAGCTAGGTTACATATTAGTTCTTCTTGGCATTGTGAATCTCTGTTACATTCTTGACCAAATTCACCTGTCTGGCATGTAGGATTGCCATTTTCATCTTTCATGTGATGATTACATAAAAGTTTTCCTTCACAATTATTATGATAATAGCATACACCATCTCTTGGTTGAGGTTTTTGGCAAGTTGCTTGTTCTTGAGAATTCTCCATTGCAAAATTACATCTTAAGGGTTCGTTGTCAGTGCTTTTGCAATCACCCTCTTTACAACTTTGTCCTTCTGTCCGGGGGAGTTGACAAGTCCGTTCTTCCGTTAGAATGGATGTGCAGGTATATTTTTCTTGACAATCATCTCCAACTCTACAATTTCCACCTAAATTTTGTTTTGGTTGGCAGGTCGAACCTAATGCTTTATTGCAGCTTAAAGATAATAGTTCAGAACATTCTTCATTATATTTGCATAATTTTCCAACACCTTTTTGTTTTGCGCATTTTTCTACTATCACAATATCTTCTTCACCATTTATTATTTCAATTTTTTCTGTAACTTCACAATAAAGTCCTTTTTTGCAAGTATTTTGTTGGCATTGTTCATTTTCTTTTATTGGTTGATGGCAAGTTTCTTCTTCTGTGAATAAATCACTGCATACCAAATCCTCTTCACATTCTGATGTCCAGAAATTACAAGTTTCTCCTTGTTTTCTTTTTGGCTGGCAAGTTTTTTCATCCGGCGTATTTATATCAGTGCAAACTAGGTCTCCGCAATCTTCATTTTTTTCACAGCTTTTTCCAACTCCTTCTGGCATTTCTTGGCATGTTTTTGTGCTTGGAGCACACCAAGGATATTCTTCTTCTAAACAATGATAATTATGTTCGCATGGCCCTCCTTTTTTTGAGCCTTGTGTGCATTCGTGTCTGATGCATAATTGATCTATTGTCACAGCTGTAGGATAAGTTTCCACTTGGCTGCAGTCTAAGTCTTCTTCACACTCAGGTATCTCTTCTTGCGGTTCTTCTTTTGCTAGAGTATCTAATTCTTGTTCTGTTTCTCCTTCTGCAGTTTTATCACTTGGGTAATATTTAACTGCCACAACAATTACTATTAATAAAACTAATAATAACCCTAAAGTACGAGAAGTTACAATACCAGGTTTTTTAACTGGTTTTCCCAGAAGAAAGTTCCTTTTATTTAGAAGTAATTGTTTATTCTTATTCAAGTGTTTTGTGAGGTCTTTTTGTTTCATCTTTTTTGGGCAACTACTGCAGGTTTGTCAGGAATGCAAGTTTGTGTTTTAGAATAATCACAGTTAAGACCTTCTGCGCAGGGTTTAAGTAAGGATTTTTGGATACAGTTTTTATCTGTATCATATTCTTTACAACAATCAATATGAATAAGACTGCATGATTCGCCTTGTCCTCTTTCAGGAGGCAGACATTTCGTTTTGCCGATTATATTAAAATTGCCATTTTTGTTTTTCTCAACAGGAGAACACTGTCCGCAGGCACAATCAGAGTGATCATTACAATCTGCGTATAGAGGAAACTTTTCAATGCATTTGTTATCAACACAGGTATAATAATCATTTCCTTCGTAATCATAATAATCACTTCCTTCGCAATCAGAAGAAGAATCACAAGGTCCATTTAGACCAGACTTTTCATCAGTACAGGTTCCTTGTACGCATTCCATTTCACCTTGACATGGTTCATTTGATCCGTCCACTTCTTTACATGGTTGATTTTTACCAATTTTTGCTTTACATAATCCTTCATCACAGTAGAAATTCTCAAGATCTTCACAAGAATTACTTTTATCGCATAACTGGCTGTTAGGGGGTAAATCAGATTCTTTCTTGCATTTCTTTTCCCATGGTGAACTACCAACACATATAAAACTTTCACCAAACTCTTCTTCAAATGCATCACAATCAGATTCAAACACACAGGAATCGGTATGTACGTTATTAGTATAAACCTGGTTAGCAGAGTACCAACAAACCGCGCCCACTACTTTTTCGTCAACATAATACTCAATGCATTGATAATTATCCTTGCAATCATCCCTATCTCCACGAAAACCATATCCTTTATCACAAGGTTCTTTCAACCCGCCTTTCTTTCCGCATTCATTTTTTATGCAAGATTCATCTTCTCTTGGGCATTCAGTGTTTTCTAAACATTCAACACATTTATGTTCGTCTTCTTTACACATCCCTTCTTCACAAGGATTATCTGAATCGCAAAAGTCAGTTAAATCTTTTCTATGTCCAGAAACATCAACACACTCTCTTTCAGAACAAATATGCAATCTGTATTTTTCTTCTCGTGTTATTTTACCGCAGTCAGAATCTGTTAAACAACTTATTCTTGATATCTCTTCATCTTCGGGCCAATCTGATTGAGGATGCCAACAAATTGGCTTATCTGTATAGACGTAAAACTTCCTACACTCTAATCCAAACTTACAGTCTCCAGGATCATACACTGCTACGCCATTTTCAGCCCGAAAATCGCATGTATCCCATATTCCGCCTTTTTCTTTGCATTTACCTTTAATGCAACTGAAACTGGCCCCATATTTGTCTTCACATTCATAGTTTTCGATGCACTCTGTGCTTGTTTCTTCTGTTGTTTCTTCTTGGTAAGTGTCTGTTGTTACTTCAGTAGTGTCTTTTCCATATTCATCTAAATCGTCGTCATCTTCGTATGATTGGCATTTGTTTTCCAGGTCTCTGATGTAAATATTATTGAACCAGTTTTTTATGTTAAAACATAAGTTTCCTTTTTCTTCAGGGTTTGAGTCTTCCCATGCTTGATTTATGAGTGTTGATGTTAGTTTTTTTTCTATTATTAGTAATGCTTCTGTGTGTTCATCTGATAAATCTTCAAACATGTATTTTTCTTTTTTCAATTCTGAAGCGGGATTCTTCATGTTTTTCCAATCAAAAATTATTTTAGGATCCTTTACTTTAATTATTGTTGTGAGTTGTTTTTCGCTTTCTTCAGTATCATCTGTTTTATCGCCTGAGAAATATGAGTAAGCTACAAAAATAATTATTGCTATAACAAACAAACTAGCCATTGCAAGCACTCTTGAGGAACCTTCTTGACCACTTGGTTTTCCCAGGAGAAAGTTTCGTTTAGTTGAAAGAAGTTTTTTGTTTTTACCAAGAATGTCTTTTAGTTTTTTCTGTTTCATCTTTCACTTTTTTACTTTCCTCGCGAAACTTAGAAATCCAGAATGTCCTATTTGTTGGGTTTTAGGTCTTACCCTTCTGCCTTCAACCTGCCATTCTCTCTCAACAATTTCAATTGTCTGCAGATGAATTAATTCTTCTCTGTCATTTACAGCCTCGACAAAATCACTTACTTGAGGGATTGTGGGGGAATAAGAAATAATATAGCCTCCAACCTTAAGAGCTTTAGCACAGCTTTCTATTGCCATCCAAGGATCAGGAAGATCCAGACTAATCATATCAATATTTTTCTCATCAATTCCTGTAGAAATATCTTTTATTTTGAGAGTTACATTCTTCAATCCAAGTAATTTCACATTTCTCTCAGCAAATTCCTGATGATCTTCTCTAACATCATAACTTACAACTTTTTTTGCAATATTAGCCAAAAAACAGCATAATGCTCCAGAACCAGTACCTGCATCTACTATAACCGAATCCTTTCCAATTCCAGTATATGAGATTATAGTACCTAAATCTTTCTTAGGGATAATCTGTGCTGATCTGTCAAGTTTCTCATATTTATCCTGAAAACCCGCACTAAAAATACTGAATTCTTTGCCTTTATTAGTCTTCAAAAGAGTGCCGTCTTTTGCTTTTTTTAATTCTGCAGCCTTAATATAGCCGTCATTTGAGTGGTAATCATTACTTAGATCTCTGATATAGTATTTTTTCTCTTTGTTTATGAGGACTTTCTTGATTTCTTTGTTTTTTTTAGTCATTAGAATCACCGGACCTATTAGAGTATAATATTTCTATTAATCTTTTTGCAGAGACTCGCTACGCTCGGGCGCCATCGGGTTCGCCCTGATGCAAGTTTTAAACCATTATCGGGTATCCCCGGATGGGGCTTCCCCCTCCCCTCATAACATTTATTTTTCGAGTAGGGCTCACAGTTGATGGCGCCACACTCTGCAAAAATCTTTTAAGCAGACGCAGCCTCTAATAATATAACTGCACAAATTACCGACGACGCACTCTGCAAAATTCTTTTATTTACAACTCTTTAATCAACTGATTGACTGTTTCTAGTTTCCAGCCTTTTTTGAGAAGGGTATTCTTTAGGAATTCATTGTCATAGCCTTTGGCTTTAAGTTCTTTCAGTGCTTTTCTGGCTTGTTCAAGTTTATTTTTGTAGTTATCAAGATTAGCATCTTCATGATGTTTCTGGAATTCCTGTGCGTGTTTTGCAATTACTTGGTCTACTGTTGATTTATTCCAGCCTTTGCTATAGAGTGCTTGCCTGATTCTTTCTTCAGGATATCCTTTGCTTAGCATATCATGAGTTGCATGCTCAAGCTTTTCCAGATTTTTGTGAGGCTTATGGATATCCATCTTCTTAAGTTTGTCATGAATATGTTCAAGCTTGGAGACTATTTCTTCTACAACAGGTTGAGGCCAGCCTTTTGCAATTACTGATTTCTCTATCATGTCTAGTTTGAATCCTTTTGTCAGTGCCCTGTGGATATACTGCTCTAATACTTTTGTCTGCTCTTCTGTTATCTTAACTACTGGTTTTTTAACTACTTCTTCTTTATTGTCTTTATGGAATACTTCTTCTTGCTCTTTTACAGCTTGAGCAACAGTTGAACCAGGAGGTAATTTATCAGAATGCTTTTTCCAGAATGCAGTCCATTCTTCTTTTGTTTTTCTTACTGGTTCTGCTTGTTGTTCTTTACCAACACCCGCTTCTGCATATGATCTAGGAGTTTCAATAGCTGGTTCTTGATGTTTTAATCTATAAACAGCAACTCCACCAAATAATATAACTGCAATTAATATGCCAAGTAATAATGCATATATTGTAATATCTCCTCTTTCTTTTTTAGGTGGTTGCTCTACTCCAGGTAGTGGTGCAGTAGGTCTAGTAGTAGCTCCTGTCACACCTGGCGCGCATGCACTGCATGGTCCTCCACAATCTACTCCAGTCTCTCCCTGATTTCTCACATTATCTGTGCATGTTGGACACGCTGAACAATGTCCTCCGCAGTCTACTCCTGTTTCATAACCATTCTGTATACCATCATCGCATCTTGGTGCAGCTGCACAATTAGTAGCGCAAGGCCCCTCACAATCTACACCACGTTCACAAGTACCATCATGGCAGTTCATTAATCCATCAAAGCAGCTTGGACAAGCAAGGCATGGCCCTCCACAGTCTACTCCAGTTTCTCCTTGATTTCTGATTCTATCAGAGCAAGTATCAGCAGTACCACCACTGCCTCCGCCTCCGCCACCAGAGGTTGTGCCGCCACCATTATCTTCTGTTTGGCAAGATGATGAGCAGCCGTCTCCACTTGCAGTATTGCCGTCATCGCATTCTTCTCCAGATTCTACTACTAAATTTCCGCAAACAGGACCAGATGGCCTTGTCAAAACAAATGCAGAGAAATTTTGGATCTCTATGCCGACTTTATTTTCAGATGTATCAAGTTCTACAGGTTCATATCCTGACACAGTAGAGTATATTGTGCTGTCTGAATAATTAATCGTTCCAGTTCCAAAGTGATATCCGAATTTATATATTCTGAATTCTTCATTTTCATTTACTTGGCTTTCTTCATAATTGAAAATTGCAGTGTAATTCTTATCAAGGTCATTTGTTATGAGGAATGCATAAGCATCTACAACTGTATATGGATAACCATTGCTAGGACCTATTCCGATTGTGGTGTTAGATATATTTTCATTAGGTATATCTTGTCCTGAAATATTAAGTATGGGTACTTCAGTTACATTCAATGCTGGAATAAATAATTCAAACCAGCCGTATTTTTCTTTTATGTCTAGATCAAGTGTTTTTCTAGGCAGAGTAGCATTGATTGTTTCTTTTACTTCCATTAATTTAATTACTCTGTCGTCGTCAGGATTGATGAAGCTTAGCTCTAATGCTCTGTACTGAATTGTCAACAGATCACTGCATATTTCTGTGCCTTCTTCTATGCCGTCATTTGGTGTTACACAAGCTTTCAAAATATCTCCGTCTGAAGTCTCCTGGCTCACTATAAGATCTGTGCGGTTATTGTATAATGCTTTTACTTGCTGCGGTGATAATGTTCTGCCATACAATCTAACTTCATCTATTGTTCCATTGAATATTTTGTTGTTTAATATTCCTATTTTTAAGTCATTAGTGTGATTATTTCGCATGTTTGGTATTGAGGAATCATTAGCCACATGGTCTCCATTTAGGTACAAGATTTCTATTTGAGTTTGTTCATCATAAGTTAAAGCTAAATGATACCAGGTGTTTTCAGTAAGTACTGGAGTAAGCAAATCACCAAAATTGCTGCCATTATCAGCATTAACACGTATTCTCCTATCTAATGAGTCCTTTACATATATTCTCCAACCATTTTTCCAGGTAGAATTCATTTTAGTTAATAAGCCCATCCAGGAAGTATCAAAATGGCGTATATTAAACCAAGTTGATACAGTGAATGAATTATTATTCATATTGGCTGAGTTTGGAACAGTGATGTAATCATTAACTCCATCAAAGTCATAACCTCCTCCATAATAGCCATCTGTTGTCCAAGTAGGACTGACTGTTAAATCACCATCATTTCCATTTCCCGAATAATCTTTTGTACAGCTTGCACCACAATTATCATCAATTTCAAATGGTAAGTACAAAGCAGCTATTGAATCGCTATTGCTATACCAATTAATTACAGTATTTGTATCATCTCCGTCGAGATCTATGATATTAGGAGTTAAAGTAATATTATCAGTTGTTCTGTTTCTTCCACTAGTTGAACTAATTGTTGGCTGTGTTTGATATGGTGCTGTGTTTTCTATTCTAAGTGTTGAGGAATTGGTCCAATCTCCCCAAGTAGATCCGTCAGTAACTCTAACACTGAATTTCCAGACCTCGCCTTTTTCTGTACTGCTGCTGCCAACAGAAACATAATTTCCTAGAGATGCAACTTCAGTGTCATTTTTATACCACTTTATTTCTTTGGCTTGTTCTGTTCCGCCATTTGAATCATAATAAGTCCAAGATGCACTTAATGTTCCATTTGTTCTGTTCAGATTATCACTTGAACTAATTACCAGATTCTGTGCTTCTGGAGGAGTATTTCCAATATTCACATTGTTACTGCAACTCGTAGTTCCATCTGCTGTGCCATCATTTGGTGTTACACAAGCCTGCCATGTATCTCCATCTGTTGTTTCCCGGCTTACAATCAAATCAGTGCGATTATTATATAATGCTTTTACCTGCTCTGGTGATAATGAATTCTGATATATCTTGACTTCATCTATTTTTCCGTCGAAATCATCTTGGTTTCCACCAGCAGTAAAATATGCATCTCCACCTATTCTTAGGTTGTGTACAGGGCTTGCTTGGGCATTAACTGTTTGTGATTCAGTGTTTTGTAGTGCACCGTCTAAGTATAGCATCATATCAGTACTGTTCCAAGTGAATGTTATATGATGCCAGTCTGTATCTACTATTAATGACATATTTACCTCGGACGAAGATATGCCGTCTGCTATATAGCCTTGTATTACATTTGATGTTTGCCACCATATCAAGGTATATGATATTCCAAGTTGGTCTCCACCATTTGCTTTGGTTACAAGATTAGCATAATCTTCTTGTGTTGTGCTGACCGGTTTTATCCATAATGCTATTGTTCCTGTATTTGTAAGGCGTAATGATGGTGAGTCTGGGATTTCTATTACATTTGGTATGCCTGCATTAAAGTCATATGCTCCTCCAATATATCCGTCGCTAATCCAGGTAGAACCATTTATTGTTGCATTATTACCATAACCTGAGTAGTCTTTTGTGCAATCTACACCACAACCATTTTCTGAATCAAATGGCATATTAAGAACCATTAATGATCCTCCGTCTTTGTACCAGTTGATAATTGCTGTTGTTTCGTCACTATCAGAATCACTGATATTGTAAATAACAGTAAGATTTGCACTTGTCCTATTAAGCGGATAATCACTGGCATTCAATATTGGCTGGGTTTGTGTTGGTAAAGCATTAAGTATTACAGTATCAGTCACATTCAGTTTTTCATAAGTAGTTGAATTACAGGTTACATTCCATTCATATTCTCCTCGGATACTGAATGATCTGTTGTATTTCCAAAGCTGTGTTGAAGCACTGTAGACCATAGCAAAAGGCCCATTAGGTGTTACATTAAAGCTGATATTGCATTCTCCTTCTGTATTAGTGATTGCATTTCCAAGGGTTATGTTTGTGTAGTTGGCATAGAAATTAATTTGATCATTAGCGCCTTTATTTTGACTGCCGCCTTCTGGATCAGTTTCGTCCCAAATTTCTAATCTTGAGTTTGCTCCAGTACTGTAATTAGTAAAGTGCCCAATATTAAACACAAGATTTCCATTTGTGTAATTGACAATATCACAGTTTTGAGTGCAAAGATCACCATCTTCATAAACAATAGGAGTATTTTCAAATGATAATCCATATAATTCAATTATTGCATCTGAGTTCAAAGTACTGCTCAATGCAGAGATATTAACAGAAACCCAGCCAGTGCCATAAACAATATTACTGGTAAAGTCTGAATCAGAAACATTCAAGTTTGTGCCTGTCCAGTTTATCATCATATATGTAGGATTGTCTAATACAACTCCATCGACATTTTCCAGGTCATCTGTAGTTAAGAAATCAGTTGTATTTCCAGTAAATCCAGAATAAACAGGCAGGTTTCCGACAGAAGCAATAGTAAGAGTATTACTGCATCTCTCACTACCATCATCATAGCCGTCATTTGGTATTATGCAGGTCTGCCATATATCAGTAGAAGCTAGTTCTTGACTTAGTATTTTATCATTTCTGCTTTGCGAGAGAGTTTGTATTTGTTGTGGAGATAATGCTCTATCATAAATTCTTACTTCATCTACTGTTCCATTAAATCCTCCATCAGTAAGATATCTTCCAACATAGGTGTTAGAACTATCCTGCTGTGTTGCCACATTAGTTGCTTTATCAACCTCAGTACCATCTTTGTAAAGGATCATTTGTCCACTATTGACACTTGGATCAAATGTTACTGCAACAAAATACCATGTGTTCTGTTGTAATACTTGGGTATCTATGACTGAACTAAGATTATCATTATGTCCTGCAGATAATTTGAAGCCATCTGATGAACTAACCTTGAATGCATGATACTGATTTCCTGAGATTATATCATTAGTATATGAGCCGCGCTTTATTTTAACCCAAGCTGTTTTTGTATAAGCACTGCTAGGCATTACATCTCCAAGATCTATGTAATTATTAATTCCATCAAATTCATATGCCCCACTCTCATTATTGCCACCACTCGGATTCCAGACTGCATTATAAACCAATCCATCATTTCCATTATCTGAATAATCTTTTGTCTGTCCACTAGGTGCTGAGCTGTTTGAATCAAATGGCATATCCAATACAGCTATAGTTCTGCTGTTTCTAAACCATCTGATTATTGGTGTTGGATCTTCTCCATAAGGATTGCTGATGTCATAGTAAACAGTCAAATCTTCTGATGTTGTGTTTGTTCCAAGGGTTGAGTTAAGTATGTAATCAGGGTATTCTATTGAGATGCTGTTGCTGCATACTTCAAGTCCGTCAGATACACCATCATTTGGAGTAATGCACGCACTCCATGTTTCGCCATCATCTGTTCTTGAAGAGGACAGCAAATTTTCTTCATTATTGTATAATGCTTTGATTTCTTCAGTTGTTGAAGTATGATTATAAATTCTTACCTCATCTATTGTTCCATTAAAGCTTGTGCCTGTTCCTGTTCCAAATTTACCAATATAAGTTGTAGCACTATTGCTTTGTGTTGGAACACTTGTTGCATTTGAAACTTGAACTCCGTTCTTATACAATATCATTCTGCCACTATCAACATCAGGATCAAATGTTACAGCAACAAAATACCAAACATTATTTTGCATTGGCGAAGTATCTTGCACTTGATTATAATCAGGATCATGACCTGCTGTTATGTGGAATGAATATTGTTGAGGAGCCCAGAATTTAAAGCCTTGATCTCCAGCAATTATATTATTTTGAACAGTTGATACTCCTTCTCTCTTGATCCATCCTGTTAGAGTGTATGCTCCTGATGGCATTACATCTCCTATTTCAATATAATCATCATTTGCTGCATTGAATTCATATGCACCAAATCCATCATGGCCTGTATTACTGCTCCAAGTTGCCCCACTCACACTTCCATGATTATTACTGCCAGAATAATCAACTGCATCTTCACTTGACTGCAATCCTTTTTTGAATAGGTTTTCTACTTCTTGTTCTGTTAGTGCGCGTTTGAATACATGAAGTTCATCTATTGTGCCGTTTATGCTGTATGCTGTGCCTGCGGGTTGTCTTCCACCTATACTAAAGTTTTCTGATGGAACAATATTTTCACTGTTTGTTGCTGTGTCTGTTGTGTCTAGTTTTCCGTCTATGTAGAATTTGTTGCCTACATCTCTGTCCCATAGCCATACTACATGGTGCCATTCACCGTCTGATACATCTGTTGTTGCTGCAAAGCCATTTGCTGAGGTTCCAACAACATAACCTGTTCCATTTGATACCCATACCATTGGTATGCCATTAGATTTATTGATGGCTAGCCAGAATCCTGTTTGATCAAAGTCTGTGCTTCCATCAATTGCAATTATACCAGAATCAAAACTAAATGCACCATTTACTTTTACCCAAGCAGATACTGCATAGTCTGTTGTGCCTATGTTTAGGCTGCTGTCATCTCCTACATTAATATAATCATTTGTTCCATCAAATTCATATGCTCCACCAATTTTTCCATCTGCAGTATAAGTAGGACAATCTGTGCAGCTGCCGTCATTACTATTTGCAGTAGCATCATAGTAATTATTTTCAAGATACCATGCACCCGCTTCATCAGATACTGGTTTATGCAATATTGTTAGTGCTTCAAATGGCATGTTCAATATTGTCTGAGGAGATGTTCTTTCATACCAACTAATTATATTTTTTACAGAATCTCCATCTCCGTCAGAAGTTGACTGATTATATACTGTGAGATTTTCATATGTTGAATTTGTTCCAGAACTGGAAACTAATAAAGGATTTCCTTGAGTTGGTGTTACATCAGACACAGCTATAATATTACTGCATTGTTCATCATCCTCTTGTATGCCGTCATTTGGAGTTACACATGCCTGCCAAGTCTCACCAACACTTGTTTCCTGGCTTACAATCAAATCAGTGTGATTATTGTATATTGCTTTGATTTGTTCTGCTGAGAGTGATCTGTTGTATATGCGTGCTTCATCTAAGCTTCCATTTAGGACTGAACCTGCTCCTCCAGTTGACATTAGATATGTGTTTTGGGTGTTAGGTTTACCTATTGGTCCTGTGTGGTCTATTGTTTTGGTTTTTGCTAGTTGGCCGTTTATATATATTTTCATTACTCCTTGTTTGTATGTTGCAGCTACATGCTCCCAGCCTAGCGGGGTCGAGATGTCATGATTATAGATCATGTCTGTGTTAGCTGAGGTTTGGTTATAGATTCTCCATAGTATATAATCAGAATCTTGGTGTACTAATAAGAATGATGAACCGCTGCTCATCACTATTTGATTTCTTATATTGAATTCTGTGGATGTGAAGTTTTTACTTCCAAAGCTGACCCATGCCATTACTGTTATTTCATCAAAAATATCTATTGTGCTGTCATGCTGTATTTCAATGCCATCTCCTTCTCCATCTAATTCATATGCTCCTCTGCCGTCATAACCACCAGTTGGATTCCAAATTGCATCAATCAAGCTACCATTATTTCCATGGCCAGAATAATCCTTAGCACAATCTGTGCCGCAGGTATTATTTGATTCAAATGGCATATTAAGTGCCAGTAGCGAACGACCATCTTTATACCAACTAATTATTGGCGTAGGTGTTTCGCCATCTGGATCTGTTATTTGAGGATAGACTGTCAAGTTTTCATTTCTTCCATTTGTTCCACTGCTGGTATTCAGGATTGGTTTGCTGTTTACAGGAGGCAGATTGCCAACAGTTATTGTGGAGATGTTCTGAGCTGTGGAATTATCTACATAATCTCCTGCAGTAACCTCGACAGTAACTTCATCATCTTTAGTAAAGTTGCTGCTTGAAAGATTCGCTTGTACTGTTGTTCCAGAAACTACATCAGTAATCTTCTGCCACCATGACAGCATTCCATTTACAAACCATCTTATCCATAAGGTTATGACATTTCCATCTGCATCTGTTGGGGTTATATCTATACTCAAGGTTTCATTTGAATGTACGGGATCTGGACTAAAGCCAGTATAGGTGATATTTGGCGGGCTGTTCAAAGTTAAACTATTACTGCAGTTTGTTGCTCCATCATCATAACCGTCATTTGGTGTTATACATGCTCGCCATGTTTCTCCATAATTTGTTTCTTGGCTTAATATTATATCTGTTCTATTATTGTATATTGCTTTGATTTGTTCTGCTGAGAGTGATTTGTTGTATATTTTTACTTCATCTATGCTGCCATTGAGGACTGAATTACCTGTTTCATCTGACATTAGGGAGATGTTGTTTGCATTATTGGCTTTTCCTATTGGTCCTTTGTGGGCTAGGATTTTGTCATTTACAAATTCTCCATCTAGGTATACTTTCATTGTTCCATTTTTGTATGTTGCTGCTATGTGCTGCCATCCTGGTGGGGTGCTAATATCATTAGCAACATAAAAATCATTATGATCTGATTCATTCCATACTCTAAACAACAGATTAGTAGAAGTGGACTGAACTAAGGAAAATGTTGAAAGCCTTCTTATTAATTGTTGGTTTCTGATCTGGAATTCAGTGCTGCTCCAGTTTTTGTAGCCGAGTCTTGCCCAAGCAATTATTGTGATTTCATCAAAATAGTCTGAGAAGTCATTATCTGGAATTTCTATGCCTGTTCCGTCTCCGTCTAATTCATAAGCACCCTTTCCATCAAAACCCCCAGTAGAATCCCAGGTAGCATTAATAATTCTTCCAATATTTTTGTTTGCATAATCAAGAGTTTCCTTATTGTGATCTAATCCTTTTTTGAATAAATTAGTTACTTCCTGTTCTGTTAGTGTGTGTTTGAATACATGCACTTCATCTATTGCGCCATTTATACTATATGCTGCACCAGGATTTGGTTCTCCACCTATGCTGAAATTTTTTGATGAAGCAATATTGTCATTGTTTGTTGCTGTGTCTGTTGTATCTAGTTTTCCGTCTATGTAGAATTTGTTTCCTGCATCTCTGTCCCAGATCCAGACAATATGATGCCAGTTGCCGTCTGATAAATCTGTTGTTGCTGCAAAGCCATTTGCTGCAGTTCCAACAACATAATCTGATCCATTTGATACCCAGACTTGTGGTATGCCATTAGAGTTATTGATGCCTAGCCAGAATCCTGATTGGTCAAAGTCTGCGCTGCCGTCAAGTGCAATTATACCTGAATCAAAACTAAATGCACCATTTACTTTTACCCATGCAGATAATGTATAGTCACTTGTTCCAATATTTAAACTACTATCGTCTCCAACATTAATATAATCATTCACTCCATCAAACTCATATGTTCCATCTACTTTTCCATCAGTTGTATATGCAGGACAGTTTGTGCAAATGCCATTATTGTTATTTCCAGATAAATCATTCATATTATCTTCAAAATACCATACTCCTGCTTCATCAGTTAGTCCTGTGTGTATTGCAGTTGCAGCTTCAAATGGCATATTAAGAACCATTAATGATTCTCCATCTCTGTACCAGTTAATTGCCTCAGTAGTATCTGATCCCTCTGGATCTGTACTGCTATAATGAACTGTAATATTTTCACTTGAGCTGTTTGTGGTGTAAGTAGAATTTACAACCAAGCCAATTTGAGTTGGAACTCTGTTCTCAACAGTTAACCCCGCACTGCATTTTTCTGTGCCATCAGAACCACCATCATTAGGAGTTATGCATGTCTGCCATGTTTCTCCATCTATTGTTTCTTGGCTAACTATCAAATCAGTTCTATTAGCATAAATTGCTTCTATTTGTTCTTGAGTCAATGCTCGATCATATAATTTTACTTCATCTATTGTTCCATTGAAATTTCTTGTAAATAGCCGTCCAATTATTAGATTATTGCTGACATTATTATACATTGTAGGAATAGCTGTGTTACTGTCAACAAGAGTTCCATTTAGATAAAATTTTTCTTGCTGGGTCTCATAATCATAAGTCATAGCCAGATGATACCATGTATCTTCACTTAGTTGTGGAGTAGCCATAGAAGTGCCATAACTGCCTGTACCATTATCTGCATTTACAAGAATATCTTTATATGTGGCATTTCTAAATCGTATTCTCCAGCCATTTTTCCAGTCAGAATCCATCTTAACTAATAATCCCATCCAAGGATCTTGGAATGTATTAACCTTAAACCATACAGTAACACTGAATGACTGGCCATCCATACTCGGATCATTAGTTATATTGATGAAATCATCCTCTCCATCATATTCATAAGATCCCCCTATATAACCCTCTGTTGTCCAGCTTGGGCTGCCAAGAACACTGCCATTATTTCCATTACCAGAATAATCTTTTGTACACCCAGCTCCACAACTATTATCTGAATCAAATGGCATATTTACAGGTATTATTGAATTTCCATTATTATACCAAGTGGTTATTGCTGTTGTATTATCTCCGTCAGTATCTGTAACAACAGTTGATGCAGTTATATTTTCATCTTTAGTGTTTGTGCCAAATGTTGAACTAAGAGTTGGCTGTGTTAATGTTGGAGAAGCAGCATATACAAAATAAGCAGTTAACATAGCAAGAACTATAGAAAAGATAATCATCATTCTCTTTTTGCTTATTTTGTTATTTCTCATCTTGTTTTGTTATTTTTCATTATTTTATTTATCCTTTTAATTTATCATAATCATCTCATGGTCCGAATATTATCTGCATTACAAATCCTGCTTCTACTGTGAAGTTTGCTTGTGAAAAAACATCATTTCCATCTGTGTCATTTACTCTGATATGTATGTCATGCACGCCAATATCTTCAGTATCTGTGATATTGAATGTATGAGTAAACACATTATCACTTGTTTCTGTTTCTGTGAAATTATCATCAAATATTTCATATGTGCCTGAGCCAGGCCTTGTCACAGTGGCATTTATGTCATGATCATAATAACTGAATAATTCAACACTAAGGAGAACAGTTTCATTCTCAGCTATTAAATAAGGCTCAGCACTAACACCAGTTATGACTATTTCTGGATCAGGAAGTACTGTCATCATCACAACATTGCTTGTTGTTGTATTACTTCCATCTGAAGCAGAGAAGGTGATATTTTGGCTTCCATAGAATCCTGCATTATTAGTTAAAACAACACCAGTAGGAGTTCCAAGATTCTGCACACTGATATTAGGACATTCTGAAGTATTTGCTGAATATGTTAGAGAATCTCCATCAACATCACTGAAGTATTGAGTTAAGTTTACTGTACCAGATCCAACTGTTTGGTTCCAGACTATTGCAGGTATTGGTCCATTAAATTCAGGAGCATCTTGAACAGGTGTCACAGTAATGTTTATGTTATTGGTTGCTGTTATCAATCCATCTGTTGCATTAAACTGAATAACCTCCCAGCCAAAGAAGTTTGAATTTGAGGTAACAATAGTCTCGCCTGTTGCAGGATTTAAACTTAATACTGTAATATTCACACCATTTCCACTAGTAAAGGTAAGGTCATCGTGATCTGGGTCATAGAAGAATCCATCTTGTTCAAGTTCAAAGTGCACTAATCCTGAATCCTCACTAAAGCTAACCTCTGTCCTATTTGTTACTGGAGCTCTGTTGTATATTGTGAAATTCTGCCACTCTGTAGAATTCCAGTTTCCAGCTTTGTCAGTACCATTGGCCAGCCAGGTTATCTTTGCTGTATTATTTCCCATAATTTGTATGCTGTATGTGTTTCCTGATTTTGTTGCAGTTACATTCTCAAATAAACCAGAAGCATTATGTGTTATTACAACCTTCTCCATAAACGAATCATTGAACTGTACACTCAAAGTTATATTGTCATCATTATATGCAGGAACAGGGCTTTTTGTTATTGATGAATAGATAGGTCTAGTTCTGTCAATATAGAACCAGGAGTATTTGTCTGCTGTTTCAGGTCTATTTTTGTTAGTTGCCTCTACCCATACACTGTAATTTCCTTCTCCCCAATTAGTTATGTTTATGTAATCTTGCCAGGTTATACTTCTTACTGATTCATTTGAATAGTTTGTTTTTTGAACTAACCATGTGCTTGAATCAGTTGCATTACTTCCATTAGCTATTGTATATCCTGCATTCTTGAACAATTGTATTGATATATCGAGTGTGAAATTTGTATTGACAAATTCTTTATCAGGAGATGATATGTCAATTGCAGGTAATGTATTATCAAGAGTAAATCTTCTGCCTGCTCTTCTTTTATAACCACGTATGTCTGTGGCGACAATGTTCAAAGTAATGTTTTCAGGCTGATATGATGCGTCTTTGTATTCAAATGAATCCCAAGTAATTCCGTAAGTTCCAGTGCTAGGATTGGTTAAGCTGCCATTGACGTCAGTACCAGCCACAATTTGATTACTGGTATTAGTGATATTGTAATAGATCAAGGAAAGATCAGACATATCAGTTACAGTAAATGACATGCTGATATTAGCTCCGACTCGTTCATCTAGTTCAGGAGATTCTATAGTGACATTAGGTGCTTGAGTATCTGTAAACCAATCAACTCTTGATCCTGTTTGCTGCTCGTTTCCATTCTTATCTCTGCAGAATATATACTTTGTGCTGGTTCCTTGTTGTTCAGGAGTTATTACGCAGTTTGCTAAGTTTCCAGTTTGTGTGCATAAATTGCTTCCTGTTTCCTGATAGCCAGTATTTGTTGGAAGATATACACAAGACATTTGTTGTTCTCCCCGAACAATAATTGTTGTTTGACTATTGCTGATATTATCAACATAAGGTGTGGAATTGTCATTTTCAACACCAATTATACTGGTTTGAGGAGGTTGATTGTCAATGTATATTATTCCATCACTAACTCCAGGTGTGCTGTAAATTTCAGCAAGGTTCTTGGCTCTTACTTTGATATAATAGGTGTATTCATCCACAAGACTTAAGTTTGTGATATGTGCATCTGCCTGAGTGTAGGAAACTGTTGTCCAACTGGTTATCTGATCATCACAAGTATTAGCAATACAACTAGTCCATACAGAATATTGATATTCAAGTACTGCAGTTTCTGGGTCAGATGATTCAGACCAACTCGCATATAGCTCTGTATCATCATATGTGACAAATCCTTCATCATATACTGAAGGAGTAGATGGTGCAGTCATGTCTGTTAAGACAATTCCAGCTCCAGTTGCGTTTTGAGAATAGTATGTAACAGAATTTCCAGCTCTATCTGTAACCATCATCTTGAACATATAGCATGTTCCCTCTGTCACATTAAACCATGCAGTATCTGGATATGGTCTCTGTCTCAGCCAGGGCATATAAGGTGTAAAACCATCACAGGTCAGATTATCCTGAACAAGATTGCCTTCAGAATAATATATCCTAACTTCGTTAGCATCATCAATACCACTTATGCTGTCGTTTCCAATATCAACTTCCAGAGGTATTTGATCTAGAGTAAATATTCCATGAGGATATGATAATGAGCCACCATATGGTTGTATAGTATCTACTTTGATACCATCACTATAATACCAATTACTCCAGCTTTGATTGCCAACATTATTATTTCTAGCTCTAACACTATAATAGTAAGAGATATTGTTTGCGAGTGTTAAACCGCTATCTGTAACATCATTAAAGATGGTTTTAGTTCGTTCCTTAATATTATCAAAGCTGATAGTTGGCGGTTGTCCCTGGGTTGGCGGATCAACATTTCCTATAGCATATTCATATTCAGCAATTACTGAATTGTTTTCTGTAAAGTTCCACCAAGCATGAAGTTCTCCATTTAGTAAAGTGATGTTTCCAGTATAAGCCCCATCATCAAACACACAATATCCGTCATTAATGCAGCTTGGTGTGCTTTGATCTTCAAAATAAATTCCATTACTACTAGCTACTGGAGTGTATTCTTCAAGAGTTGTATATGCTCTGACGTGGAAGTAATATACTGTTCCAGGTGTTAGTACTAATGTCAGATTAACCTCTCTGTCTGTAACATTAGTCCATTGTTTAGTGTCATTCCAGCCATAAGAAAGATATGTGCTTCCTGTTCCAATAGCATATTGGTAGTTTATAGCATCTGCATCTGTAATATTTGTCCAATTAGCATATAAGTTATTTCTTGTGGTGATATCTGATATTCTCTTTTGACTGCTTGCATCTATATATCCATCGTAAACATTGAACAAGGCAATTCCGCCAGTAATATTAATTTCGTCTGTCGCGTCAACTATTTCATAAGATGTTGAGTTACAGGTTATAGTATAATTAACAAGACCATTAATTGTAAAGTTTCTGTCGAATTTGTATTTTTGAGTTTGGGCGTCATATTGCATTTGTCCATCTGGACCATAAACTGTGAAGTTTATACTACACTCACCGCCTTCTGCAGGTGTTATTGGGTTGTTATTTGATTTCTTTATGTACTCGGTATAGAAATAAATCTGATCTCCTGCTGTTTTATTTTGACTGCCTCCTTCTTCATCATTGTCGTCATATATAGTTATATTGCTATTTGTTGCTGCACTGAATATCGTGAAATGACTTACATTAAATGTAAGATTTTCCCCATCATAAATTATTCCAGTGCAATCATTATCGCATAGATCACCATCTTTTAGAATTATTGGAACTTTTTCAAATGAAAGATTGAAAATCGTTATTGTGGCGCTTGAATTAAGGCTTGGATGCAGCAGTAATGGTTCAACATCAATTGAATTATGTGAGATCTCAATTGCATTATCTAGGTTGGTATTGTTTATATTAACATTATTGTGCCATATTATCTGTCCTTTGTCCAGTACTCCCAATTTTAGATTGCTTACATTACTATAATCTGACTCAAGCAAGAAGTCAGTTGTCAAATCTCCTTGGTCATGGAATTCACTGGCAATTAAGCCATTATTAAACACACCAGGGGTGTGGTTTACTATGAATGTTTCTTGGATGCTTTGCTCGCCATCTGTATTTCTTATATAGACTGTCACAGTGCTTAACCCATCTCTTAGATTTAGGCTTATATTAAACCAGCCAGTTGGTTGATTAGTTGAGTAAAAGTCTACCTGATCAAGGATATCCATGCTTTGTTCTAATGCGGGAGTAATGTTAAGCCATTCCCCAGGATTGCTTTCATCTTCACTCACCACTTCATATCTCAGGAAGTCTCTTCTCTTCTTGGTTGGGAACTCTGTATAATCTCCAACATCTCCATCTGTGCTAATAATTTCACAATAAGCATTATTGTTTTCACCTACACAACCCTCGTCATCCACATAAGATGATGCTCTAAGATCAGAATAACCACTGACTCCTTGTGTATTTGTCTGGTATGGCGGGCCTTGCTTAGCCTGTGCAGTAATAATCATCCCGGTCTTTTCAGTATATCCATATAAAATCATAGTTGAGCTCGGTTGATTATAGTTAGGTGTTTGGATATAGTTTATTGTGCTTTCTCCTGGGTTTAATGTTATGCTTAGATTGTACCAGCCTGCTGGTTTTTGTAGTTCATAGAGGTATATTGTTTCTGATGCAGTTATTGTGTCTTCTAGTTTTGGTGTGATATTTAGTATTATCTTGTCTGGTCCGCTAAATGCTTTGTTTGTTATTTCATAGTATTGCAGATTGGTTCTGTCATGGCCTGAGAATTTGATGTAGTTGCCTATCTCTGGATACTCGCATGTTACTTCGCATACTGTATAATTAGTTTCTGAAACACAATTAGTGCTGAAGATATTGCATGTTTCTATTAGTTTATTATCTCCGCTTACTGGTGTACTGTTTATTGTGTATGGCCAGGTTTGTGTTGCTTGTGCTGTTATGTTTATTCCTGATTTGTCTAATACACCAAATATTCCGATATTCGAATTTGTTTGGTTGTATGCTATTGTTTCGTATGTTGGTTGGTCTATTATGCATTCATTTCCACCAAATTCTGTTTCTGGTACATTTCTTGTTAGGTTATCATAATACTTATTACCAACTCCACCTATACAATAGTTGTTTGTTCCTGTGTCTTCTACTCCAGCGTCATAGAATTTGTTGTTGTATATTTGGTTGTTGTTGCTGTTGTCTTCTAATTCAATTGATATGGTGTTTCCTGCTGCATCTAGATGGTTGTTTCTTATGATGTTGTTGCTTATTGAGTTTATTTTGTTGCCTGCTGTTAGGTCTATTGCTATTCCTCCGGAATTTGTTATTGTGTTATTGTCTATTATGTTGTTTGTGATTGATGCTTGGGATAATGGTACGTCGCTTGGTATAAAAAGGGCCATTCCCATATAGCTTTGTGGTTCAGTTGTGTATGTAAAATTGTTGTTTGTTATGTTGTTGTTTTCTAGTGTAGGGTAGTTTGCAGCTAATCTAAATATTAATCCATCGCTGCTTGCATTTGGATATGTGTTTTCAGTTACTAAGCAGTTTTCTACACCATTAAGAGTGATTCCTGAATTTCTGTTGTAATGAAGTTGATTTTCTTTGATTGTGTTTTGATTGGATCCTAGTTGGACTAGTATTGCTCCTCCTGTGTTTGTTATCTTGTTATTTTCTATTGTATTATAAAGAGATTTTGTGGTTACTACTATTCCTGTGCCATTCCATGAACTTTTTCCAATATTTGTTATGTTGTTGTTTTGTATTGTAGTATAGTTTGTTCGTGAAAGTATAATTCCGTCAGGTCCGCCTGAAGCAGTTATGTTGCTGATTTCATTATTGCTTATTAAATTATTTTTTGAATTTAATAATGATATTCCTGTCATATTTACTCTTATGGTATTACCCGTTAATGTCAAACTGTCTCCTTCTCCATATATTCCTGTGGTGAAATTGCTGATATTGCAGTTTGATATTGTGATGTTATCAAAATCATTAAGATCTATTCCTATTCCTGTATTGCTTCCTTTAATCAGATAGTTATTACAATCTACAGACATGTTGTCTGTGTTTATTATTATTCCATCTGCTGCGCAGCCTTTTGAGTCATCAGTTAATACTATGCTTTCATTTGCTTCATAACCGCATGCTTCATTTGCACCAACCTGTTCTATGTCTGTCAGATAAGATACATCGAACTCAGTAGCATAACCATCTTCACCAGCTTTGTTATGTGCAAAAGATGCAATTGTGCTTATACCAGGTCTAAGTGTTAGACTGACATTAAACCATCCTGTTGGTAATTCTTCTGTGTATATCTGGATTGTATCTCCAACAGATATAGGTTGTTCTAGTGCAGGTGTGAAGTTAAGCCATTCCTTGTAATCATCTGTAGGTGTTATGGCATTGATTGCATATGCTTTTCTGTCACTTCTAAGATAACTAGGGAGGATTACATTATTGCCAACATCAGCATCTTTGCAGTCTACTTCACAGTTAGAATAATCTGAACCATATTCGCAGTCACCACTCGCGATCTGACAGGTAGCAATCAAACCAGAATGGCTGCTTACAGTTTTTGTTACTGTACTATACGGAGGTCCTTGTTTAGCTTGTACTGTTACATTTATTCCAGATTTATCAGTAAAGCCATAAACACTTATGTTCTCATTTGTTTGCATATAATCTAAAACAGAAACATTTGGATAATCCGGAGCACATTCATTTCTGCCAAACTCGGAATGAGATACATCATTATAATAATTATTACCCACACTAGCTACACAATAGTTGTTATTTGTTCCAGAGTCACTGACTCCCGCATCATAGAAATCATTTCCATAAAGCTGGTTTGTGCTGGTTAGAGTACCCAGATAAATTGAAAGATTCAAATTTCTGCCATTTAATATATTGTCACGGATTATATTGCTTATTCCTTTTTCTATTTTGATACTTGCATCACTTGAGTCTGTTATTGTGTTCTCTGTTATTTGGTTGCCAGTTATAGACTCTTCAGGATTTGTGCCTCCAGTTATTTGTATTCCATGGAAGGTTCCGATAATGCTTGAGAAAGTAATAGTGTTATTATCTATTTCATTATATCTGCCTTTCAGATGAGTGCTGTCTGTTTCAATTTTAATAGCAGTTATATTTGTACTATTAATAGTATTATTAGCAATAGTGTTATTCTCAACTCCTAATAGATATATTCCCAATACTTTGGGGATATCTATCTGATTGTTGCTGATTGTGTTTAGTTTTGCTGTAGAATAAATTCCTTCACGGTATGCAGAGTCTTTTCCCACCCATACTCCTACAGTGTTGTTAAGACAGTCATTTTCCTCAATTATATTGCTGTAAGAAATACTGCTTAATTTTATACAATGGCCGCCTACTAAAGATGAATCTCCTGTATTGCTTATTGTATTATGATCTACATTAGTGGTGTTAGTGTTCTCCATAGAAATGCCTGCCTGGCTCCACACTCCTCCACTTACATCAGTAATATCATTATAACTTAATATGCTATTAAATGAGTTAGTTATATCGATTCCAGAATAATTTGCAGAGATTGTGTTGAGTTTTACAAGTATGTTATCCTGGTTTTCAGCATAAATTCCTAAGTAATTGGTTTCAATATTGTTGCTTGTTACAAGAGAATTCTGGCCATTACCCAATACATAGATTCCTGTATTATCTTCTCCATCCTGTACTGCGTTTATCTGGTTGTTTGTTAATGTCAGGCTATTTCCCTGTGCAAGGATTCCTTGTCTGAATCCATCAATGATGCAATTTTTTATTTGAACATTATTATAGTTAGAATTGAAGAATATTCCTGATTCATTCCACGATTGAGTTGTTTCATTATCTCCTCTAATTCTCTTATTGTTGCAATCAATAGTTATACTGTCTGAATTTATTATGATACCATGCTCTACACAAGGACCCATATCTGCAGTTAGAGTGATACTTGAATTTGCCTCGTAATTACAATTCCCATAACCTGTGTAACCTTCTGGAGGATAATCTACAACAAACTGGCTTTCATAGCCTTTTTCTCCAGCTCTGTTCTTTGGGAATGCCTCTATTATGCTTTCTCCATTCTCAAGATAAATGCTAATATTAAACCATCCTGTTGGCTCTTTTTGAGAATAAACTCCTATTGTTTCATTTACTGCTACTGTGCCTTCCAGTGCGCCAGTAAGATTGACCCACATCTTGCCGTCTCCACCATCTTCTATATTATTAATTGGATAATAAAGCAGAGTGGTTCTTTCGTGGCTAGTGAAGCCGATTGCATAATCTTCAGCTAAGTTTTCACAGTCAACCTCGCATGCTGAATATTCCAGTTCTGATTGACATGCATCTTCTCTTACCTTGCATGTTTCAATTAGATCTCCCTGATCACCAACAGGTGTTTTGCTTATGTTATAAGGCCCGACTTGTATTGCCTGTGCTGTAACATTTATTCCTGAGCTATTGGTATATCCATATAGATAAATTGTCGGATCAGAAGTATAAGCAATACTATAGACAGTAGGATAGTCTGGCACACATTCATTCAATCCAAATTCATTATGAGGAACACTATTGAAGTATTTGTTGCTTATATTGTTTACACAGTAGTTGTTGTTTGTGCCTTGATCATTTACGCCTTTGTCATAGAAATGGTTTCCATATATTTGGTTGTTGTCAGCACCTGCATAAAGTCCGATTGATGATAGACTTCCATCATTATCTATTAAGTTATTGCTTATGATATTTGCATCAGCATATTCAGATAATTTGATACCCCATGAGGTATGATTATATAGTGAGTTGTTATCTATTATGTTTCCTGTTATTCCTGCTAATAGTGGATTTGAGAGTTCATGAGCTGGATCTTTTACTAATTCCATCCCGGAAATACTTACAGCAGTACCATGGGTAACAACATTGTTTGTAATATTATTATAACTTGCTTGGAGATCATTGCTTGAAATATCTAGTCTTATCCCAACATTTTCTCCTTCTATGATCTGATTTCCTGTTATAAGATTATGAGTAGCACCTCTAATTCTTAATCCATAAGCCCTGGTTTTTTCAAATATGTTGTTTCTTATTATATTATGAGATGTATAATTTCCAATCTCAGAACCATGACCAATTAATATTCCTGAACTAATATTATATCCTGTATTGTTTTCTATTATATTGTATTTTGATGATCTTGCTAAGAATATTGCTCTCCCTCCTCCACTTCCTATTGTGTTTTGTACATTATTTCCTACAACTGTTGTGTTTTTTGCATTTAGTAGTCTTATTCCTGCAAGGAACCATTCTTCGCCCCCCGCTAAATTTAATGAACCATTTATTCCTGTTATTGTATTTTCTAGTATTGTGCTGTTGTAGATATCTTCTCCGTAAATTCCATAATGAAGAGTATCAATGGTATTATAACTTATTATTGAATTGCTTGATGTTTGGTGTTCAATTCCATACTCATTTGTTTGAATGTTATTATACTTCATAGTATTATTGCTGCCAACAGAGTATATTCCCTTTGTGAAATTTCTTATTATGCAATTTTTGACAGTAACTCCGTTATGAGCACCTATGTGAATACCATTATAATTTCCACTGCCATTAATTATTTTGTTATTGCAGTCAATTATTATATTGTCCTTGTTTGCTATTATTCCATGAGCAGCGCATTCTGATGGTGTGCTTGAAGTTAATCTAATACTTGAATTTGCTAAATAACCACAAACATTAGCTCCACTCACATCTGTGGCTACTTCATATAATACTGTATAATTGCTTTGATTGCCGCTTTCTCCTATTTGGTTGTGGCCAGATGCAGTAATAACATTCACTCCTGGCTGCAAGGTTATATCTAAATCAAACCATCCTGTTGGCTCTTCATTTTCATATATGTATGCTGTCTCACCTATTAAAGGACTTCCATCAATATCATCTGAGAGAGTCAGCCAAGCACCTTGGTCTTGCGGTGCAACTGCATCAATTAGATAGTCTTTTCCTGTTTCTTTTACATGTCCTGCTAATCTTAATCCATTGCCAACACTTGCCTGGCTGCAGCCTACTTTACAACTTGTTCCTGAGCAGCTGCCTGTAACCGTACATGTTTCAATTAAATCGGATTGAGCACTTCCTAATTCTGTTTCTGATTGATAAGGTGTTCCTTGCACTCCAACCACTGTTGCATTAATTCCTGATTTATTTGTATAACCTGCAACAGTAAGTGTAGAAGAGGTTTGGATATAATCAGGAATATGCAATGCAGGTGCAGTTTCTGGTACGCATTCATCTGCACCGAATTCGTCGTAATCACTTATACTATAATATTTGTTTCCAATAGAATTTACACAGAAAGTGGTGCTTGTTCCTTCATCATTTACACCTTGATTATAAAAACTGTTTCCAAAGACATCAGTATTGGTCACATTTTCTTGGGAAGTCATTACAAGATTATAATCTGACCCACTGACATTTATTTTATTATTGCTGATTGTAGTTGAATCTGCATATTCAATGCTAATACCTTTCCAGTTATAGTATAGGATTGTGTTGTTGTCAATTATATTTCCTGTGATTTCTTCTTCAGCGTGATCTATAAGCTCGTTCCTGATTGCTATGCCATTGGCACCGCTTCCACTGGTGTCATATGTCAGAAGATTGTTTGTGATGTTATTATAGCTTGTTTTCTTGTTATCATTACCTATATGGATTTTGATTCCATCTCCAAGAGAATCAATAATTTGATTACCTGTAATTAGATTATATTGTGCGCCTGTTAGGATTATGGAAGAAGTGCTTCTTGAACTCTGAAATTCATTATTTCTAACAATGTTATTATCAGAATATTTATTTGGCCAGGTAATTTGGGCATCGTGACCAATTATAAGGGCTTCAGTATTATTATAACAGGTGTTATTTTCTATAAGATTGCTTTGTGAACCAGAGCTTATGAATATACCTCTGCCGCCAGGTGAATGCCCAACATTTCCTGTGTTTGAAATCACATTTTTTATTAGTTGATTGTTATCTGACCTTCCTAATTTAATTCCAGAATTATGCCATCCCGAAATTCTTCCTTCTGGAGCTGGACAACCATAGGATCCATTAGGTATTCCAGTAATTGAATTTTCTTTGATTATATTATTATTAGTCTTATCCCCGAGAATACCATAACAGATTATATCAAACTCATTGTAAATTATTTCGTGGTTTCCACCTTCTTCCATATAAACTCCATAACTAACATTTGGATTAAAAGTATTGAATTCGATATTTGCATTCTGGGCATCTATCAATGCAATAGCATCTCTTGTATAACCAGAGAAGGTATTGCCTGTTATGTTTGTGTTTTCTGCTTGGGAATTAATTCCAACAGTGAAATTTGTAATCTCACAATCTTTGATAGTCACACCACTTTTGTTTCCAACAATTATTCCCTGGGTTCCCACTCCTTGTCCCATTATTGTATGGCCATTACAATCAATCACTATGTCAGTTGCATTTACAGTTATTCCATTTGCACAGTTAGTGCTATCTCCGCTTAACAAAACATCTTCATTTGCATAATAACCACAAATGTCTATACCGCTAATAGTTGCATAACCAGTCAAAACATTACCTAAATTAGTAAGCATTGCAACTCCCAATAGTCCTACAACTACACTTGCCATTACTACAGCTAATGTTGCCATTTCTGATTTTTTGTTTTTTGTCAGGTGTTGCATTTTAGTTGTGATCTTTAATTATCTTAAACTAATTCAAGATTGCCTTCTTTGGTTTTCTTGTATTTCTTTACAGTTTCATCTACATTGGATTCTTTCATGCCAAGTCTTTCAGATTTAAGTTTGAGCTTCTGGATTTCTTTGCTATCCGGATCGAGATTGGGGGTGTCGATCTTTTTGAGAAGAATTCCTTCGTCTGTTACAGCATAAACCCAGAAGCCCGTTCCTTCATCTATATTAAGCTCTCTACGAATGTCCTTTGGTATTACTATTTGTCCTCTGCTGTCGCATTGGACAATCTTTGGATATTTTTTCATTCTTCAATAGCTCGTATGAAGGATTTGTGTTATTTCTCTATTATTCATTTATAAAGATTTCGGATTTTCAGAAAATTAATTTTTTTTTCGGATTTTTATTTAAAAAGAACGATTTTTAGCATTTTTAAAGGATTTTTAGTATTTTTAGCTATTAATCGGAAGTATATATTGTATTTTAAGAAGAATATTCTGAAAATCAGACAAATTTAGACTTCGATCTAAATTGAACATTAAAACATATTTAAATAAAAGTCCAATCTACTAAGCTTCATGGCAAAAAAAGACAAAAAATTCCTGTTAGTATCATTGGAAGATAACAAAGCAAAAAAGCTTGCTCAAGTCATTTCAAGTGATACTTCTAGGAAAATATTGGATATTCTAGCTGAAACCCCGCATTCTGAGACTAAAATTGCAGAAAAACTCAATCTGCCATTATCTACTGTTCATTATAATCTTCAAAATCTTGTAAAAGCCCAGTTAGTTGAGACAGAGGAATTTCATTACAGCAAAAAAGGCAGAGAAATTTTGCATTATTCACTTGCAAACCGTTATGTAATAATTGCTCCAAAAAAGCCTTCAGAAGGATTTGCTGAAAAACTTAAGAGAATTTTGCCAGTTGCTTTGCTAACTGGTGGAGCAGCAACATTAATAGGCATGTTTTCAAAAACATTTGGAAAGATTTTTGTTGCTGAATCTTTTGCACCAAGAAAGATGATGGCTGAAGTTGCACCAGAAGCAGCAAAAGCAGTTCCAGCAGCACAGGAGGTAGCACAGGAAGCATTAGCTGCAGGAGCAGATGCTGTTTCTGAAAAAGCAGTCCAAGCAGCACCAGTTGTGACAGATGCTGCTGTTCAGGAAACTTCAAGAGCAATAACATATATTTCCCAATTTTCTCCTGTTGAATTAGCATTATTTTTTGCAGCAGGCGCAATATTCGGTGTTGCATGCTATGTATTAGTAGATTATATTATTAGAAAATATGATGATTAAAACTTAAGTTCGCCTGCGCCTAGAGTGCTAAGGTATTTCCAATTGTTTTGCATCACCTGTCATGATTGCGAGATGCAAAAACACATTGTTGGCACTCGCCCTGGCGAACTCAAGTTAAAACATAAATTATAGTAAAATTAAATATTAATAAAATATCAACGAGGTAACTAAAAATGAAACAAAAAAATCAAATTATAATAAGCATTCTTTTAATTTCTTTGATGTTTTTTACAATAGCATGCGAACAACCAAGACCGCCAAGTCCTCCTTCGGTCACAATAGATCCTGGCACTTATTCCACATCAACTTTAAGTTATGATGAAGAAATTGTCACAAAACAATTTCAGTCAGAAACAGAACTTCTGAATTTCATAAAAGAAAATCAAGGCTCAGGATATTATGGCGGGATTATGATGGAAAGAAATGCCATGGTTGATATGGACATGGCAGTTATGGAAGAATCTGTTCCAATGGCAGCTCCAACAGCAAAAGCAGGTGGAGAAATTGCTCAGGCTCCAACTGATTTTTCAGAAACAAACATCCAAGTTAAAGGTGTAGATGAAGCAGATATAATCAAAACAGACGGCAACTATATATACACTGTTTCAAAAAAAGTTCTTTACATAATAAAAGCATATCCTGGAGAAGATGCAGAGATTGTTTCCACAATTAAGTTTGATAACAAACCAGAAAGCATATTCATCAATGGCGATAATTTAGCTGTGTTTGGAAACTTCTATGATAATGATTATTTCAATGAAATTGATTTTAGGCCGGTTAATGGAATGACTTTCTTTAACATATATGATATCTCTGACAGAAATAATCCTGAATTAACAAAGGAATACAAGTTTGAAGGCAGGTATTTCAGAGCAAGAATGACTAATGGCTATGCGTATTTCATAACATCTTCAGGTATGGTTCATAGGCCAATTCCGATGCCGGTGATATTTGAGGATAATGTAATGAGATCTGTGGCAGTAGAGGATATTTTTTACTTTGACATTCCTTACCAAAATGCTCAGTTTGTAAATATTAATGCAATTAATCTAAAGAATCCTTCAGAAGATGTTTCATCAAAGACTATTGCTGTTGAAGGCTCTAGAAATATGTACATGTCTCAGGATAATATCTACATTACTTATACAGAACGTATAAATGAGTGGGATTTAAGAAGAGAAATAACTATAGATTTATTAGAAGATAAATTGTCCAATGCAGACAAAAAAGTAATAGAAAAAATCAAAGCAACAGACAATGATGTTCTTTCCAGACAAGAAAAAGAAAACAAGATTTGGCAGATTTATCAGACCTACATAAACTTTATGTCGCAGGAAGACCAAGATGAGCTTGAAGATGATGTTGAAGCTTCTCTCACCAAAAAATTAGAAGAATTCAAGTTCTTTGAATTTACAATAATAAATAAAATCAATGTGGATAAAGCCTCAATCAAACCAGAAGCTAATGGCAAAGTTCCTGGGCAAGTGCTGAATCAGTTTTCTATGGACGAATATGATGATGTTTTTAGAATTGCTACTACAGTAAGCCCAAGATGGTCAAGATTCAGCAAAGAAAGATCCCAGTCAACTAACAATATATACACACTGGACAAAGATCTTGAAATATTGGATGAACTTGAAGGCCTAGCAGAAGGAGAAAGAATTTTCTCAACAAGATTTATCAGAGACAAATTGTATATGGTTACTTTCAGGCAGGTTGATCCATTCTTTGTAATTGACTTAGCTGATCCTAGCAATATTGTAGAGCTTGGTGAATTAAAGATTCCAGGATTTTCAAGATATCTTCATCCTTATGATGAAAATACAATAATTGGTATTGGCAAAGATGCAACAGAAACTGGCCGTCAGAAAGGCTTAAAAATTTCATTGTTTGATGTTAGTGATTTTGAGAATCCAAAAGAAATAGCTAATTATATTGCAGATGAACGTTACTCAGACTCTAGTGCTTTGTATGAGCATAAGGCATTCTTGTTTTCCAAAGAAAAAGAAATGCTTGTGATACCTGCTCATAGCAGAAGTTATAGGGATGAAGATGAAAGCTATAATGGCGCATTTGTGTTTAAGATAACCAAAGACGAAATTGAGCTTCGTGGCTTAATAGACCATTCAATGGCAGAAAGCAGCAATAACTATAGATATCAACCTCTAGTTGAAAGAAGCCTCTACATCGAGGAATTGCTCTACACAAAATCTCCTAGCTTGTTAAGAATAAATAGGATAGAAGATTTAGGCAAGGTCAAGAACATAGAGTTGAAAGAATCTAGCACTAAGATACCTGTTTATTAGGTATTTTTTAATTTATTTTTTTAGAACTTTTCTAATTCCGGGATAACTTTTCTCAATAAGGTTATTAAACCCCTTTGCATTCTCTATTTGAATGAATAAAATAATGATTATTGTGATGCTGATCGTTATAAACAGCTTTTTCATAATTAGTTGTGAAACAAGCGAGATAAGCTCACCAAACAACCAAACAAATAACATAATTACAGAAACTAACTCCCCAATCCAAATCTATTTCTGTCCTAGAGATAATTGTTCAACTCATTTAGCTAACACCTTAAACAAATCCACTCAATTTATCCATTGCGCATTCTTTGAGCTTAACCTGCACGAAATAATCAAGATAATAAATGAAAAAAATGGCTTAGTTATTGTGGATGACAGAAATCTGGATGAAATAATTAATAAAATCCCTGCAAGCAATTACGCTATTGATAAAAAAGGGAAATATATGCACAACAAATTCTGTGTGATAGATAATAAAACAATAACTACAGGATCTTTCAACCCGACTCTTAATGGAGATAAGAGAAACAACAACAATTTCATGATAATCAACTCAAAATCCATGGCAGAAAACTATGAAAAAGAATTCCAAGAATTGTGGAAAAACAAATACACCAAAGAAAGAACAAAAAACAACAAATTAATTCATAATAATATTTCAATAGAGTATTATTTTTGTCCAGAGGATTGGTGTGCTAATAGGATTTTAGAACAAATCGAAAAAGCAAATTCCAGTATTTATTTCATGACATTTTCTTTTACTCATGATTGGATCAGCAGAGCTTTAATAAGAAAAGCAAAAGAAGGCATCACTATTAAGGGTGTTTTTGAGAAATCCCAGAACAGCAAATACAATCAGTTCAAAAATTTGCAGAACAAAACAAATATAGAAATTTCATGGGACAATAATGGTGGAATGATGCATCACAAAGTATTCATCATAGACAAAAAGATAGTCATTACTGGCAGTTTTAATCCCAGCATCAATGCAGATGTTAATAATGATGAGAATATTGTGATAATTGAGGATGAAGAGATTGCTGAGAAATATTTGAGAGAATTTGATTCACTTTTGAGCTAATTCTGCCCTAAGTTCTGGTAATATTTTATTTGCTTCTCTTTCTTTTCTTAATTGACCTATAGATCTTATTTTATCGCCAAGTTCTACTCTTGCCATTTCTGCAGAAGAACTAGCTAAAAATAATATTGCTTCTTTTGTCTCATCTACTGCTGAATCAATCAACCCTTGGATTTCATCAGGACTAGCATATTCTCTTAGGAAAGGAGATTTCATTTCTTGGAATGCATAATCAGTCCATTCTTTAGCTTGCCTTTCATAATGCAGATTTCTTAAGTAATCATTATTTGATATAGGTTTTAATTTAGCTAAATCTAGATGGCCTTGCTCTTTATACATAGCTGCAATCTCTTCTAGAGGTTTTCCCCAAGCTGCTTGAAAATCTCCTTCATATATTTGCATAGAAAAAGGATGTTTGGAGATTGTATAAAAACCTTTCTTTAATGGGCATATGATTTTAGAATCTTTATTGAGTTCTATATTCTTGTGCTTTTTCTCTGACATTCTCAACAAAGGTTTCAACCTGATTCTTAAATGGAACAGTTAGAGAGATAAAATCATAGCCTCCAAACCGTGTTTCCGGTCCATCATGTTCAAGAAAATATAGAACCTGATTATAAAATGATTGGAGAATTTCGAATCTTAATATGCCATCACCAACTGATCTGTGTATGCCACAGTCAACAAACTTTCCACTCAAGAAATCTTCTTTGTTCTGGGGCATTATTTTCATACCTTCAATAAAGCTTTCTTTTGCGCATAAAGAAGATTCTAGAATTGTATCTTTGATATATTCAGCAAAGTCTTTATCAGTAGAAAAGCAGTCATATCCTGGCAATTTTATATATCTCAAAGCATGATTTACTAAATCATCCATACTAGGAAGATTTAGATAATTGTCATTTACTTCAGAAGCAGTGATAATGCCTCGTTCACCTTTTCTAGATTGTTCTTCAAGTGTTACTGCAACCATTGTAACATACCAAAACTATATCTGATTATTATAATGTTTCGGATTAATTAGTATTATTTAAGATTATGCTTCCTGGCGAATTTCTTTTCAATATATACAAAAACTATTTAAATAGGAATTTCTCCTTTCTTTATATGCCAAGAGGAAGACCTGTAAAAAGCCAGATAAGGCAGAATGTCATTGAGATTCTAGCAGTTGTAGGTAAAGCTTATGGCTATGAGATCTTCAAAATATACAAACAAATCTTCCCAAAAGTTACATTACGTTCTATCTATTATCATTTGCAAAAAGGTATTGACTTGGGTGAAATTAAAGCTGATGAAGTCAAAATTGAGCAGGGTAATTTCAGCTGGGGAGGCACAGTAGAAAAGAAGTATTATGCTTTAGGCCCAAGTGCCCAGCCACAAGGCGATCCTCAGGTTAAGGCTTTTGTTGAGAAACAGAAATCTTAAGCATGACTTTTAGAACTGGTTCTTTCTGATTCAATTAACTTAGAACTTTTCTTATTCAATCCCTTATTAACTTCTGAATCTACAACAGTCCAGAAATAATCTATAAATCTCTCAACTACAGGATTATCCCTATTTAATTTGTACATTTTTGCTTTGCCAACTGTTCTTGTTTGAATTACTATTTTTCTTTTGGTAAAATCCTTCCAAATACTCTTGAGTGTTGTATATCCAACTTCTGAAAATTTTGCTATATCTTTCATTGAATAATCAAACTCAGAATGGACTATTAGAAAGTCCCATATCCGATTCTTAGTAGTGTTACCTTCAATCTCTAAAAAAAGTGATTTTTCTTTTTCCATAATTTAAAGAAATGCTTAATGATATATAAAGGTTTCTATTTTGACCCTTAAGGGACATTTTTCTGACCACTAAGATTATATAGTTATCCCACTTTTTCATTAAATTAAGTTTGCCAGGGCGAGTGCCAACAATGTGCGGTTGTATCTCGCAATCTCAGGCAACCATGCAAATCCATGAATATGTTTCTTAGCACTCTGGGCGCTGGCAAACTTGGTGTTTAAGATGACAAAAATCACAAAAAGCGATTATGTTAAGATAAGCAGAACAATAGTTATTAGACTTTACCGTGCAAACTGCTTTGGCAAAGGTTCATTATACTATGAAACACTTAAGAAAGGCTTTAATCAAGAGTATATCAACAAGGTTGAAACTGTATTAGAAGCCTTAGTTAAACAAAAGATCTGCATAAAAAAGAAAAAACTTCATGGCTGGAATTATTACTTAAATTCTGACAGACTAGACAAAATTAAAGAGATAATTAGGGAAAAAGGAGACAAGTCAGTAATTCTATTAATTTTGTCTTTTTAAATAAACACAGAAAAGCTTAAATACCTATATCTTCCAACCTTTAATTATGGTTGGGGTTGATCAGGTTGAGACTATTGGAAAGTTAGTTATTGCTAATCCTTATTCTGTTCAATTAAGTTCGCTTAGTTTTTTTAATCATTTTACAAAGAAAATGCCTGAATTATTCCCTGGGTTAGAGGTTTTAGCTGCAGAAAACCCAGAAAAGGTTGCAGAATTAATTTCAACAGAAGAAGAAACTCCTGCATTATTTCTTTTCTTAAACGATCAATTATCCTCATATAGGGATTCTTTTAGTGGAGAAGGAGATCTAACAGAAGCGCTTGGACCTTATTTAAATAATGGTTATGCTCAGCTAATTTTTTGTGATCACCCAGATGCTTTGAATTCTCTTGGCTATGATATGGAAGACACAAAAAGAAGTTATGATAACAAATACTTGTGGCAGATTGTTTCTGATATCACTGGAATGCCAGAGCCATCAGGAAAAAATTTTGAAGAAGACAGATCCAGAGTACGTTATCATCCATCTAATAGAATAGGAAATACTGATAAATGGAACATAGGAGAGTTTGATTCATTTGGTGTTCAAAGAATGTTTGAAGATTTTCTTATTGGTTATATTGCTCATAAATTGAAAGAGCAAGTGGATGGAGCACCTGAAAGTGGAAGAACAATTGGTAGGAATGTTAACTTTACTATTGCTGGTTTGCCAGAAGAACAAGAAAAACAAGCACCAGACACATATGATACTATGACAAATCTCGCAAGAGCAACAGATTTTGCTGATTGTTTTGGTAAAGGTTTATCTGCTCGGGCTCGTCAAAGAATGTTGAGTGTAATTGATACAAGATTAGGTAGTCCTGTTGGAGCTTTGAACTTGGCCATAATTCCTTATGGTGGAGAAGGAAGTCACAGAATAAATCCTAAGTATGAATTTTAAATTAATTTCCTAAAAAACCCCATCAGTGCATAAGCTTCTCTTTTTGTTAAGAAACTTTTCCCTATCAGTCGTTTCCACACTTTTTTTTGAGTTAATTTTTTCTCTGCTGTAGAAAATTCCAGATTATTCAGAGCTTTGTTAAGAAGTTTCTCAAGCTGATCTTTTTCTGTTTTAGAAGCATATACTATATGTGAAGAGCTTGATGTAGTTTTATCTGGTTTTTTCTTGAATAATTCATAAAGAATAATTCCAATAGAATGGCTTAGATTAAAAACAGGATATTTCTTATTTCCCGGTATGTGAACTACAAAATCACAGATTTGTATCTCCTTATTGTAAAGACCTTTGTTTTCTCTCCCAAAAATTAGTCCTATTTTCTTTTTTAGAAGTTTTTTATCTTTTAATTTCTCAGCTAATTTCTCAGGAGTTATTGGAGATCTTGGAATATTATAATCTGAACCAATTTTGCCAGTAGTTCCAATCAAATAATCATAACCACCCAAAATTTTATCCAGCTTTTTGTCAGATTTCTTTACTTTAGCTTTCTTCAAAATCTCTTGGGCATGTTTTGCTCTGTTTTTGGCAGTCTGAGAAAGATGATTCACTTTAGGATTAACCAGAATTAACTCACTAAACTCAAAATTCTTCATTATTCTTGCTATAGCGCCTATGTTGCCTGAGTTCTTAGGCTCGACCAAGATTATAGAAATCATTTTATTGTTTTATTTAATGATTATTTCCCCAAGCCATCTAACAAATGGAATAAGCATATTCATGATAAGTATAACCAAACAAGCAGCATTAATCTTTGTCCATATACTGGCACTCTTTTTCTCTTTCTTGAATACACTTGCAGTGAATATCTGAAGCATTCTTGCGCCGTCTGTAATAAATATTGGAAAGAGATTTATCAATCCAATACCCAAGCTAAGTATGAAAATCCATGTCAGAAGTCTTGTAAACCAAACTATAACAGATTGAAGAGATCTATAAATGATTGTATTGTGAATAAGCTCAACTCTTGGTCCCGGGTTTGGAAACACTCCAAGATAGCCTTTTTCAGGATTCGTAGGATGAGAAGCAGTAACTAATGTGAAAACTGTGCCATTTGCCATTATTTCTATTGTTTGGTTTGGTTTAACATCTTTTAATCCTTCAAGAAATGATGAATAATCTTCTACAGTGTGATTATCTATTGCAGTTATTAAATGTCCCGGCCCAAGTCCAGCTTTCTCTGCAGGAAGATCTGATGTAACATTGATCAAAGAAACTCCTTTTGGTTCAATTGGCTGTGTGATTAATCCGTAAACAGGACTCATCACAAAAGAAACAATAAGTAATGCCAGCACAGCTAATATCACATTTGCCCAGGGTCCAGCAGCAAAAACAGAATGTTGAACAACATCTTTTTGTTTTTTCAGTTCTTTTTCATCTGGTTCAACAAATGCTATTGGAAATATTGCAAACATTCCAAAACCAGAAGATTTTATTTTTAGTTTGTGTGCTCTGGCAACTACTCCATGAGCAAACTCATGAACTACCACAACAACAAAAATAGATGCAATACCAATCCAAAACGGCAATAAAATACCCCCAACCTGAACTCCAGGGATTATCGGTGAAACAACAGCAGGAGCATCTTTTACAAAAATAAGGTCTTTAAGACCCTTTGTAAGAAAGAAAGTAATCATGATGATTCCAATAAAGCCAGCAACAATTCCTATATAAGCAATACCCCTTATAATCTTACCAAATCTTTTAGCCATATGATCCATGAATTTAAGGCCAATTTTTGTCCTGTATAAAGCAATTATATTCCCTTGTATCTCAAACTTTTTCCTATATTTGTAAATTAAGAAAAAAATAACAGAGTAGAAAATAATAGCCCAGAACTTATTAGAACTTATAAGAGAATAGAAATCCATTTTATTTCTTTCTCTTTGTCCTCAAAAATTTTGATCCTTGTTTGCCTCTGCCTTTGATCTTGCCAGCTATAACTTTTAAAGGTGGAGCTCTAATTTTCTTTTTTGTTTTTCTGTCTACGTAAATGTTTTTGAACAATCTTGCATCAGCTTCTGGAAACTTACCCATTATAATTACCTCTTGTGTTTATAGGGGTAAGCTCAAAAATTTCTAATTTTTGTTGCTTACCCATGTGAATCACTCCTTATAATATTGTGTTTATTCTGTTTTTACCTGTTTCATAACTTTTGAATCCAAAACAACCCAGTAGACTACTGTTGCTCCTTCAACAACTTGGTCTTTTAGTTCATCTGGAATGTCCATGTCAAATGTTTCATATGATTCATTATCCATGACATTTGCTGTTTTGCCTGAAATGTTTAATACTTGAGCATTTTTCTTTTCAACAATTGGCACTTCAATATTATCATGTCCTGGAATTATGATGTTTCTTTTTTTGTCATCCAATAATCCTACAGCCATCATATTGACTTTTGCATGACCATGTTTTCCAGGTCTTGAAGTCTTAGTATCTGTAACTTTACAAGCAGCTCCATCAATAACAACATATGAGCCTTTTTGTAATGATCCCACACTAGCTAGCTTTGTTTCTCCCATCTAAACACCCTCTTTTGAATGATTATAAATACACCAATCCTTTTGGGTTTAGAAGTTCTATTTAAAGCTTGTGGAGTTTGAGTATGTGTATAGCATCATAAGGTCAAAACTCCTTAGAAGCTCAGAATCAAGCTCGTCGCGGGGGGACGCCCCATCCGGGGACGCAGAGCTATAGAATTTTCTCATACAGAGTTTTGAAGATGCTATGCACATACTAAGTGATTAGAAGTTATTTATTGTCAGTATAGAAAATAAATAATAATTATCAAGATCTGGTTTCCAAATAGAATTTGCCTAATTTTCAAAAAAAACTTTATAAGGAGTAAAGCCTGAAAAGTCATTTAATGGTAACTGCAAAAGATGAATTCCACGATTTGAATATTGCTTTAAAGCGCGCTCATAAGCTTTTTGAACTTGAAACGAAAAGAAGATATATTGCAGAAAAAGCTTCTTTAGAAATAGAACAACATCATCAGAAAAGAGCTTTAAAACTCTTAGATGATCAAATTGCCGAATCAAAGAAATTGATTATAGCTGCAAAACAAGATTTAGAAGCATTTAAACTTGCTGAAAGTGATCATAAGAAAGTTCTCGAACAACTTCATGAAACAATTTCTTCTGGAAAATCTTTGTTTGATGATACGATTTATGCTAAAAAGATGCCTCATCTTGAACTTGTTGTTAGTCATATTCTGAGGGAAGGTTTGATTCCTGCATTAGAAGAACGAGAAAAAGTAGAGGTAAAAGAAAGGGAAGCAGTTAAAAAAGTTGATTTAAAAGAACAAGCAAAAGAAGCTAAACAGGAAGAAAAATTATCTGAAAGAGTCATGAAGTATGAGAACTTCATTAAGCAAGCTGCAGAAAAGCTTGGTTTAATAGAGAAAAAAGAAGAACCAAAAGTTAAAGCAATATTAAAACCACAACCTCAACAAGCTGGACATAGCATAGCTGTGGCAGGAGTAGCTGTTTTGGTTTTTGTTGCACTGATATTTTTATGGCCAGGAGTGGGATTTCCAGGCTCATCAAATGACCAGTTACCAATGAAAGACTTTGATATAGCTCGATGTATTAATGTTGCAGACTATTATAGAAATGGTTGGCCTTTAGAGGATAAAGAGTATCTGATAAAAAATCAAGGGGGTACATTTAAAACGTCTGATGGAGATTGGTTGACAGTGGGCATTGAAAATAAAAAAATAAAGTCTTTACGTTTTCAGACGGATTCTAATGCAAAAGTATATATCAATTGTAATATATTTAAAGACAATGAGGGTCATATCATTATTGATATAGCTAGAGTTAAGAGAGTCTCTTCTGGTTTAGCTAAGGGCAATTCTTATTATGAATATTTTTATGTATTCAGGTATGAAAAAGATGTTGTAACAATTCTTAAATATGATTATTTAGATCCAGAGGCAATAGATGGCGTAAAGGATAGGATTATAGGCTCTTCAATAGATATCTATAAAGGTGGTAAATTTGTTGAGTCTAATATCGAAGAAGCAGAGAGGGAATCAACCAAAAAGAAAATCGACGAAAGACTACAATCTTTTGGCAAGGACTTAGGAAAGAAATCTGTTGAGGCGTTTAATGAAGCAAATAATAAGTTAAATGAACCTTCTGGCTCTGAATGAAATTAAATTACTTCCCAAACCCAAACAAACTCTTAATCTTCAGATATCTTAACTTTTTCTTTAATTGCTCTTCAAGTTCATCACAGTTCTCAAATTGTTTTTCTGCTCTCTTAAATTCTGCTGTATGATAATAATTCTTTGTCCCACTAGATTTAAAGCTAAACTTTTTATGCAGCATTTCATGGTACATAACCATATCAAGAAGTATTGGATCTAATTTAGTAAATACTTTGCTAATAGAAAGCTCATCTTTTTTATAATCATAACTTCCAAGTTTAGTTTTGCTCCACTGACCCCAAACTAAATTAGGTATATCAACTCTGTCATCAAAATATTTTGCATTAATCCTATTAAAGGATTCTTCCAGAACAGGATGAGATTTTCTCTTTGGAATAGCATAATGCAATCTTTTAACAAAACCATTATACAAATCAATATACATTGTTGTTCTTGGTGTTTTGTATTGTTTCTTGAATAATTTAACTAATAATTCTTGTATCAACCCGATTTGTATTTCTGGTGCAACATCTCTCCACTTTCTGCAGAGAGAGAATTCTAAAATATCATTTTCTAATTTTACATTTGCATTATAATCTGAGAATCTCCCAGAGTAAACTATTTTTGGAATATAATTAAATTTAACATGAGGATATAATTTTGTAAATGCATGAATAATCAATTCTTTTGGATTATGAGTAAAATCCAATAAATCTTCTGCAGATTCAATCTTCTCTTCTGCCTTTTTCATTTCCGCATTTAATCTTTTCATACCATAACCAAGATGAGAATTATCTGCTTGTTTTTGAGAATGTTCTTTTTCATGATCATCTGGTTTTTCAACTACTTTTTTCTTTTTGGGTAGTTCTGATTCTGAAAATAAACCCTCATATTTCTTCTTTTTGCTTTGCATGGCATAATCTACTATCTCTTCCATAATACCTTCAGATTGGCTGTAATTATAAAAATCTTACTATTGTAGCTATTTTCTAGTCAAAAATCAAGAAAAATTTAAAAATAAACTTGCTTGAAATTGCTCTGTAGTGTTGGGAAATGAAGTGTTCTTTTGTGCATTATTAGTGCTGTTAGGTATAAGATGGATATGCCAACCCCCCAAAGAAGAAGTTACGAAAATATAGAGATTTCTCCTGGTGATTTAGAGCTATTGATCTCTCAGGAAGAACCGGATCTTGGTGAGTTAAGTTATTTCTCTAGACTGAGGGATGGTTGGTTAGAGGGAGGCGGAATTGATATACCTGATTTTATTCATTCTTTAAAAGGAGAAGCAAGATCTATCTTGGAATTAGCACCTCAAACTTTATTGGCATATACTAAAGATTCTTTTGTAGGAGATGGTCGTTTAGAATATATGCCTGGCAATCCACAAAATCCAGAATTACCTGCAATATATTTTTATCCCGGTTTTGCAGCTAATGAAGCTTCTGTTCCTCTTGTATCCGCACTTAATCAATTAGGATATGATGTTTATGTTCAAGTATCACCATTTATGCAGGATATAAAAAAGCATGAAGGCATTGCAGGTAATTCAATTAATGAAATAAGAAAGAAAAATAATTATCCAGGAATAATTGGTATTGGTTGGAGTATGGGTGGTTTAGCAATAGGTGGTTATCTCAAGAGAAATCCTTATAGGCACGGCTTAGATACTTTTATATCAATGGGAACACCAAATCTTGGAACTATTGTGGCATACCTGGGTTTTTTTGCTAAGTCTGCACGTCAGATGATGCCAATGAGTGATTATGTATTAGAGCTTAGAAATCTTGAGTTTGATGAAGAAACAAAAATTGCAACAGTAACACCTACAAATGACCCAATCAGTACACCACCTGAAACAAGTCTTTCTAATTCTCATAGCTATAATGTAATAGCAGGAAAATTCAGTCATGTACAGATGATGGTGTCTGAAAGATCTCCTTACTGGCTTGATTTTCTTATTAGAACTCCTGCAAAAGAGCTTGATAAGATTTCAGAAAATAGACCTTTTAGAGAAACAATAGCTATGAAGTTTTTTTCAGCTGTAATGCCTCCAAGTTTATTTAATTATATCGGTCTTAGTGATATAAAAGCTTTCACCGTTGGACAAAATTATAATCTTATTATAGCAGGAAGAAATGATCCTTTAGTAAAAGCAAAAACAAATGGTTATCATAATGCCAATTAAATATCAGCTTCATATCTTAAAATAGCAGCCACTTTTCCAATGTCTTTTAATTGCACACCTTCTCTTGTTTCTGTAGAAATTATTTTTACTTCTGTTCCGAGGCCAAGTGCTATTTCTTCAAGTTGTTCTATTTGTTGGTCTTCTAAAGATTCAGATAATAATAAAACTTCAACTGCACCCATTTCTAGTGCTTTTTTGACATGATCAAATCCATATGTTACTTTTCCCATATCTTTTGCAAGCATTTCTAAGAATTTCTGCATTATCTTTTTTTCTTCTGCTACTGCTTCATTTGCAAGTAAATCTTCACTTTTTTCAAGAAGTTCCTGCAGACCAAAATCATCTGTATAACTCAAGTCTTTTGTGCCTATAATTTTTGCCTGTAAATCACCAGTAATGTATCCTTTATTCATAAAATCTGAAACTGTAACTCCTGGTCCGCCAATAATTATTCCTTTGAGTTCTTTTAGATGGAAAAACTGGTCTTTTATATGGTCAGCTATTTTTTTGTAGTGATCTTTTATCGCCAACTCACGATTTCTGGCAAACCTTGCTGCTGATTGTCCTCCAGCTTTAAATTTTCCTGGAACTTCTGAATGGGTTTTGGCTAATGGCACAATTGATTTTCCTTTTAACAGAGCTATTGTTGCATCTCTTCTATCCAAAACAACTAAACCATAGCTTTCCTTAATTTCAACCATTTCTCTTAATGGTTCTAGAACAAATTCCTTGTCGCATCGATATATTCGTGTCTTTAAAGGTATTGGAGGTTCTATACTCCAAACTTTAAAGTCTTGTTTTCCTTCTTGTTCAGCTACATTACCTGAATATACAACCAAACCATTTGGGGGAGTAGGACCAACAACTCTTAAGTGTTGTATCATTTTTTCCAAGGCATCAATAACATTTTTTCTTGTAGAAGTTGATTTGATATTTGTGGCAGTGCCCTGT
The DNA here is from genome assembly GCA_042571645.1 of Nanobdellota archaeon. GTDB lineage: Archaea > Nanobdellota > Nanobdellia > Woesearchaeales > JBHPFW01 > JBHPFW01. Next base: position 49,875 of record JBHPFW010000002.1, on the reverse strand, counting down.
TCTTGTGCTAAATGTTGTATGATCTTGTTCATATCATATCCTGAGGGGATTAGCACGCTAACTAGTTCTGTGTGCCTGCCTCTGAAATTTTCAAGACCCTTAATGAACTTTTTCAGTTCAAACCTTTGTAGTTCGGATATTTTCATGATAATCACTTAAATCATAAAGAAAATAAGATATTAATAAACTTTGCCAATGTTGTGTTGAGTATTGGCTAGGCTAGAAGCTTATTAATAGCTCCTGAGAATGATTTATTCTTCTTATTATGGTCTAATTTCATCTTATTTATTGCTGATTTAGCTTTATTTAATTTTAAATTCCCAGTCATTCCAGTTGATTTCTTTGATTTAATATTCTTAACCGGATCAATTGCTTTAAGAGTATCAAGATTCTTGCCAACAACTTTGTATGCATCACGGAAGGTAGCACCCTGCTTGACTAATTCATTTGCATAATCTGCTGCAAATAACTCTGGAGTCATTGCTTTTGTTAAAGATTCTTTGTTCACTTTTATTTTTTTCATAAGCATGTTTGTGATGCTTAATGTTTCTAAACATAAACTTAGACCATTAATTAAGGGTTCTTTAACTAACTGCATATTACGATTATAACCAGACATTAAATTAAGATAAAGAGAATTTAATTGTGCAATATAACCCTGCATTACTGCAGATTTCCCTTTTATTAGTTCACAAACATCCTGATTTTTCTTTTGCGGCATAATACTTGAGCCTGTTGTGAATCCATCTGGTACTTTGAAATAATCAAATTCACTCATTGTAAATATGGATAAGTCTGTTGCTAATTTATTTATAGTAAGCATTATATTGTTTAGTGCATTTAGTGTATTTAATTCTGTTTTTCCTCGGGAAATCTGCGGATAAGTAACTGCATTGTCAATTTTTTTGAATCCTAATAATTTTGCAGCATATTCGCGGTCTAATGGCAGATTTACACCATAACCTGCAGCACTTCCTAATGGACATGAATCATTTTGTGTGTAAGCAAAGTTTATTGTTTCATAATCATTTAGCGTAGATTCTAAAAAACCTGCTGCCCATAATCCAATTGAACTAGGCATTGCTTTCTGCATATGGGTATAACCAGGCATTACAGTAAATTGTTCTTTTTTTGCCAGCTTTTGTAATGTGTTTGCAAAATCAATTAGTTCTTTTTCTATTTTTAACAGCATATATTTTGTATAAAGTTTTGTGTCTGTAAGAACTTGGTCATTTCTTGATTTGCCAGTATGAATCTTTTTGCCTGCTTTGCCAACAGTTTTAGTTAAATGATTTTCTATAGCAGTGTGAACATCTTCATCTTTTTGTGAGATTTCAAATTTATCTTTAGTTCCAAGATTAAAGATTTTCTTTAATTCTTTTTTGAGTTTTTTCAGCTCATTTTTATCAAGAATACCTATCTTCTTTAGCATCATAGCATGAGCTGCAGTAGTCAATGCATCTGCACAAACAAGCTGCTTATCCAGCAAATAGTCATTTCCAACAGTAAATTTCTCTACTGCTTTGGCTGTTTCCTTATTTGTGCCTTTTCCTTTACTAGATCCTTTATCCCATAATTTTGCCATATCAGCAATTATGCAAGTTTTGTTTATAAAGCTATTGACCTATATTTTAGAGATATTTGACATTAATGTCTGATATTAGACAATTTATATTAGATAATCTTTAAAAGTAATAATTAAACCTTTTCTTCTTATGACACTCTTAAAATCAACCCAACAACTCAAACCAGGAGATTCTGCTCCAGACTTTAATCTGAAAGGCACAGATGAAGCCATGCACACATTAAAGGATCTGAAAGGAAAAAAAGCCACTTTGATTATATTTATGTGTAATCATTGTCCTTATGTTATTACTAAGTTTGCGGTGATTAAAGATTTGGCTGACAAATTCAAAGACAAAGGTGTTAATTTAATAGCAATTAATCCAAATGATAATCCTAATTATCAAGACGATAGTTTTGAGAATATGCAAAAAATTGCTGAGCAGGAAGGTTTTGATTTTCCTTATTTAATCGATTCTACACAAGAAGTTGCTAAAGCCTATGATGCAGTATGCACGCCTGATCCCTATCTATTCGACAAAGATCTCAAATTAATTTGGCATGGTCGTTTAAATGATGCAATGAGTCCTGATGATAATGCTAATGAAAACACAATGGAAGAAGTGATTAATGAATTCTTAGAATCTGGAAAAGTTAGTAAGGAATTCTTGCCAAGCCAAGGTTGTAGTATTAAATGGAGATAATGAAACCTCTAATCTTAGCTCACAAAGGCGGTGATTGTTTTGGTGTAGAGAATTCTATAGAAGCAATTAAAGAAAGCCTTAAACACAAACCTGATATTATTGAGATTGATTTAAGAAAAAGCACTGATGATGTGATATTCTGTTATCATGGTAATACTTTTGAATATTTATTGGCAAAATATTTCTTTAAGAAACCACTCAATAAATTAAAACAAAAATATCCTACTGTTGCAACTTTAAAAGAAATTGCTGAACTTGTACAAGACAAAAGCATATTGTTTTTAGATATTAAAGATAAATCAATAACTAAGAAAGAAATTCAAAATATTTTAAAGGATATTAAAACAAAAGAAGTATATTTTGCTTCGCAAAATCTTAACTATCTATCAAACGCAGGAAAACTTCCAAAAGGATGGAAAAAATTATGCAACGGCGGCGTATTTAGGTTAAAACCAAATTTCTCAAAAGTTTTAGAAGCAGGACTTGATGCAATTGAGTTATTCTTTTGGGACTTTAATGATAAAAATATCAAAAAATTAGAAGAGCATAATATAGAGTCTGCTTTAGCAAAATGGTTCTTGCCGAGAAAAACTCGTATTAACAAAGCTTTCTCTAAGAAATCTCTTTTTGTATTTGATTATTATTTTCCAGCACTTATTGATAAAAAGAAATGATTAACCATACTTCAATTTCAATCCAACCATTGTCAGAACTAATATTAATGATACTGCATTAGCAAGAACAACTGGTAAATCCTTGATTAATAAACCATAAACCAACCATAAAAATATTCCAGTGGAAATAATAGAATACATTGCCAGAGAAATATCCTTTGTTTCTTTAAGTTTTATAGTCTTAATTACCTGAGGTAAGAATGAAGCAGTAGTCAATATGCCAGCAGTTAGTCCTATTAAGATGATCCATTCCATTTTATTTCTTTTCCTTAATTTTTGAGTTCGCCAGAGCGAGTGCCAACAAAGTATTATATAATCTCGCAATCATGATCATTGACGCAAAACTATGTGTTAAACCTTAGCACTCTAGGCGTTGCCGAACTCATATTAACTTATTTCTTCTTACTCCGAGCTTTTAACCGTAAAGCATTCAATTTAATAAATCCAGTTGCATCTTTTTGGTCATAGCCACCATGTTCATCCATTGAAGCTATTTTCTCATCGTATAAACTATTTGGTGATTTACGTCCAAGTAATTTGATATTTCCTTTATACAAACTTAACTTCACTGTGCCTTCTACATTCTCTTGGCTTTTATCAAATGCTGCTTGTAAGAATTCCATTTCTGGTGCAAACCAAAAACCATTGTAAATCAGAGTAGCATACTTTGGTATTAAACCATCACGTAATAGCTTGACTTCACGGTCCATTGTAATGCCTTCAATATCCAAATGAGCCTCAAAAAGTATTGTACCAGCAGGAGTTTCATAACTGCCGCGAGATTTCATTCCAACAAATCTGTTTTCCACCATGTCAATTATTCCAACACCATTTTCTCCACCGACTTTATTTAGGTATTCAAACAATTTCAAAGCTCCAGTTACTTCTTTTCCATCATGTTTAACTTTTACAGGAATACCTTTCTTAAATTCAATCTCCAAAACTGTTTCCTTGTCTGGAGCATCTTTTGGCTGAACTACCATCTCATACATCTCTTCTGGTGGTGGAGTCCAAGGATCTTCTAATATGCCCGCTTCATAACTAATGTGCATAACATTTGGGTCTGTACTCCAAGGTGCTTTTTTAGAAGCTTTTACTGGAATATTATGTTTTTCTGCATATTCAATTAAATCATTTCTTCCCTGGAATTGATCTAGGAATTCCTGTGTACGCCACGGTACTATGAATTTTAATTCTGGTGCTAATGCAGAAGCAGTTAATTCAAACCTAACTTGGTCATTGCCTTTGCCTGTTGCACCATGAGAAATATACTGAGCTTTTTCTTTTTTAGCTACTTCAACTAATTTTTTTGCAATTAAAGGTCTAGCTAAACTAGTACCCAATAAATACTTTCCTTCATATTTTGCATTAGCCTTAATTGCTGGGAAAACAAAATCTTTAACAAACTCTTCCTGAACATTAATTAGCTGGAATTTAGAAGCCCCAACTTTCAAAGCTTTTTCTTCTACTTCCTTAAAATCTTCTTTTTGGCCTAAATCAATAGCTACTGCTATTATTTCATAGCCTTTTTCAATCAGCCATTTGAGTATACAGGATGTGTCTAAACCACCTGAATATGCTAGTACAACTTTTTCTTTTGCCATTTTTATCAGTCTAAAGGGTTCTATTTCTGTTTATAAAGATATTGACCTACCTTAATCAAGATATGAACAGATATGTCTGATATTGGACATTATAACTTGCTTATATTCTATAGTAGTACTACTTGGCAAAGCCTTAAATACAACTTCGAAATTCGTAATTTATATGGAAAAATATAGTGTGCCTTTGTTGGGCAAAGAAAGTGAAATGGTTGTAAGAGCAACTGGTAATAAAATAGATTCAATTAGTTTTAAAAGCAGTCTTTATGACAGACAAACTGAATTAAGATATGATTTTAAACAAAGTACTCCTTCTAGTCCTCTTCTGGTTAATGGTCATTCTGATGCTAAGCTATTGCACAATACTCCTCTTCTTGAAAATTATATTGTGTCTAGATCTGACATAGAAAATATTCCTTTAGCTCTTCAAAAAAACTTAGAAGCTTGTCTAAAATCTTTTGGTGTTAAGTTTGATGAAGTTTCAACAACATATGATTCATTTGGTCCAGATTTACAATTAACTGGATTCCAGACATCGCATTCTGTTTCTAACTTAATTCCCTACAAACCAAAAAGTCAAGAAACAGAATATTCAGTTGTAGCTACAACTGAAAGAAGAAAAGCAGTCAATGAATAATTATTCCAGAACTTTTAACAATACCGCTTTCTGTGCGTGCATTCTGTTTTCAGCTTGGTCATAAATTACAGAATTCTCACTGTCCATTATTTCACGAGTAATCTCCAAACCTTCATTTGCTGGCAGACAGTGCATTATTAAACTGGGTTTGCCGGATTTTTTAACTAGCTTTTTATCGACAGTAAAATCTTTAAAGGCTTTTATTCGTTTTTCTTTTTCTTTTTCCTGGCCCATGCTAACCCAAGTGTCTGTGTAGATTACATCTGCATCTTTTACTGCATCTGCAGGATCATTTGTTAGTTCCAAATAATTCTTAGCAAAATCAATCGCTTCTTTTAAGGGTTCATAACCTTTTGGTGTAGCTACAGAGATTTTCATTCCAACTAAAGTACAGGCAATGATTAAACTATTGCAGACATTATTGCCATCACCAATATAAGCTAATTTAAGATCGTATAATTTGCCAAGTTTTTCTTTTATTGTTATTAAATCTGCTAATGCTTGGCATGGATGAAATTTGTCACACAAACCATTGATTATTGGAATGCTGGAATGTTTTGCCATCTGCTTAAGTGTGTCATGCTTATTCACACGAGCCATGATTATATCAACATATCTTTCCATGCATTTGACTTCATCCTGAAGTTCGCCTTTTGTGATATTGGTTTTTTGCCAGTCTAAGAAAATAGCATCTCCTCCTAGCTGTTTCATACCAACCTCAAAACTCAACCTAGTTCTAGTGGAATTCTTCTGGAACAGCATAGCCAAAGTCTTGTCTTTCATTGCGTTTTTAGTCTTAAGAGGCTTTTTCTTGCCTTCTATAGCATTATCTATCAGTTCCTTTATTTCCTCAGATTTCCAGTCCATAAGTGTTAATAGGTGTTTCATTGTAGTTTAAGCTGAGCTGGACTGTTTTATAAAGATATTGACTAAGCTGAGAACAAAAAGAACAAGAATGTCTAATATTGGACAAGATGTAAAAACAGCAAAAGCCTTTAAAAACCAAAAAGATTATTAATATTTGATCAATTCTTATTTAAACACACTTGAATTGGGGACAAAATGACTAATATTCTAATCCAAAACTGCAGGATCCCGAAGAATGGGAAATTAACTGAGACAGATATTCTAATCAAGAATGGCAAAATCGCCAAAATCGCCAAATCCATAAAGACTAGCAAGCAAAATAAAGCTAAGAAAATTGATGCAAAAAACAACATAGTCCTGCCAGGCATAATTGACTCTCATGTACATTTCAGAGATCCAGGATTAACTCATAAAGGCAATTGGCTAACTGAATCAAGAGCAGCAGCTGCAGGTGGAATAACTTCTGTAATAGATATGCCTAATACAATTCCGCCAACATTCACTGTTAAAGAACTTAACAAAAAGAGAAAGGCAGCTAAAAAAAGCATTGTTAATTATGGACTATATATAGGAACAAATGGAAAAAACTCTGCCGAAATAAAAAAAGCAAAAAATATTGCTGGATTAAAAGTTTACATGAATGAAACTACTGGAAATCTTAAGCTTGACAATGGTTTGAAAGAAGTTTTCAACACACTCAACAAAAACAAACTTGTTGCAGTCCATGCTGAAGGAAACTCTGTAAAAAAAGCAATAAAATTAAGTAAAAAAAATAGACTATACTTATGTCATATTTCCAAAGCTTCTGAACTTATTATAATAAAGAAAGCTAAGAAACAAAAAAAACACAAAAACAAAATCTTTGTTGAAGTAACTCCGCACCATCTTTTCTTGACAAAATCCCAGCAAAACAAATTCAATATAATGAAGCCAGAGTTAAGAACAAAAACCGACCAAAATGCTTTGTGGAAAGCAATAAATTCAGGATTAGTTGATACAATTGCAACAGATCATGCTCCACACACAAAAGCAGAAAAGAAAAAGCCAGGAAAAACTTATGGTGTTCCAGGTGTTCAGACTTCTCTCCAACTAATGCTTGACGCAGTAAATAAGAAAAAACTCTCTTTAGCAAAACTCCAGGAATTAATGTGCGAAAATCCTGCAAAAATATTTAACATAAAAAACAAAGGCAAAATAAAGAAAGGTTATGATGCAGATTTGGTAATTGTTGATATAAATAAGAAAAATACAATAACTAACTCAAAAATACTTTACAAATGCAAATGGACTCCTTATAATGGAAAGAAAGTTAAAGGAGCTGTTATTACCACCCTAATTAAGGGAAATATGGTTTATAATGACAACAAAATTAAAAAAATTAAAGCCAGACAATTAAAGTTTGGTTAGGTGATGGCAATGATTAAGAAAAACAATCCAAGTATGAAAAAAAACACAGAAATTGGAAGAGTAGTGGCATTAGTTATAGTTTTCGGAATAATAGTATTATTTTTAGCAGTATTTGCTATTGTTAGAACTGGTAATGATTCAGGTAATGCAGCTGCAGAAGGCTCATCTGATTCAGACAGCTCTCAAGAAACATCTCCTGAAGCAGATGAAAAATCAGATTCCTCAAAAGAAACAGACAGTTCAACAGATTCAGCTACTCCACAACAATCAAATATTGTGCCATGGCCTTCTACTGAAACCTCTGGCACAATAAAAGTAAAAAATGCAAATGAGAAAACAATCAATATAAGAGGCAAGGTCGTGTCTGAGGGGAAATTCAGCGGAAGATCTGGCAAAAGAACTTCAGGCTCTTTGAGAGTGATAAAAACAATTACAAATGCATATATTGTTGCGTTTGGTGATGATTTCCAAACTGAAAGAACCAGGGGAACACAGGTTTATTTAGTCAAAAAAGAAGAGGTTCCAGATGATAAGCCAATAGAGACAGGGTTTAGCAATTTGGGATTATTAGAAACAGGGTCAGGTGCTCAAATGTATTATATTAAAGATACCACAGACCTTAGTGAATATGATTTTGTGGCGATATATGCAATAGAAGACCGAGCTCCAATTGGCGCAGTAAAAATTGAAGTAAGCTAAAAAAGATACATTTTTATTAAATTGTTGATTTACCATAATTTAAATCTCAATTTAAGTGATTAATATGGCAGAAAAAATACCTGAAATGTCACCTTCAATGTTCATCGGGATAGAAGGGGGTATAAGCTTTGGTTCTGGTCAACCTGATTTGGCTCCACCAAAAGAAGTATATGAAGTAATTAAGAATTTCAAGTCTTTTAAGTATGGATTAATCCAGGGCGAAGCACCGCTAAGAGAAGCTTTAGGAAAAAAGCATAATGTCAGCCCAGATAATGTTGTTGTTACTAATGGTGCTTCTGAAGCTCTTGATATGGTTATGAGATCTGTGGTTAAACCTGGAGAAAAAATTCTATTAACTAGGCCTTATTATTATTCTTACCCACCTATGTGTGATTTTATTCATGCTAAACCAGTTTATACAGACCTAAAGGATGGTAAGATTGATCTTGATGATTTCCAGGAAAAAGTTGAAGGAGCAAAATTAGCTTTGGTAAATTCTCCAGCAAATCCTACAGGCAGTGTGCAATCAACTAAAGTGCTTAAAGAGATTGAAAAGATAACAAAAGATTCTGGAACAGTCCTTTTGTTTGACGAAGTTTACTCAGCATTGTTATACGATGGAGAACATTACACACCAAAAGATGAGCATGTTGTTGTAGTTAATAGTTTCTCAAAAACATTTTCTCTGTGCGGTGTTAGAGTAGGGTATATGTTTACAGAAATTCCTATGATTAAGAGAATGATAGAAATCAAAACCCACACTTCTATGAACACAAATCTTTTAGCTCAGCAAATGGCTATTGAAAGTTTAAAATTGCCAAGTTCTTTTATTGATAACCAATTAAATATATGGCGTGAAAGAAGAGAAATAATCTATAATGGATTAGTTGATCTTGGTTTTGATCTTTGGAAACCAGAAGGAGCGTTCTATGTACTGCCTAAACCACCTCATAATATTGAACCAAAAAAATTAGTGTGGAATTTATTTAACAAGTACAATGTTATTACCTATTTGGGAGAATGGTTTGGCGCACCTGACAGAATTAGATTAAGTTATGCTCTTGATGTTGAGAAGATCGAAGAAGGTTTGAAATTAATCGGTAAATGTGTTGAAGAGTTGAAGTGATTCTTTTATAATATTAAAATTCTCATTTTATTCTTTTTGGCTTTATTCCAACAACTGAGAAATGCATCAAATTCTTTTTCTTGTTCTATCGGTATGATAACAGATCCAGGAGAAACAGAATTACCGCCAGTACTTTTTACTTCTTGTTTAAATGCTCTATTAAACATTGTTTTTTCTGATCTGGTCATTTTTTTAAGGTCATATTTGTATAATACTCCTGATTTTATTCCCATCAAATCTCTGAAATACTTATTTTTTTTAATAGAAAATCCTTCTGACAGCAATGATTTCCAAATTGGCTCAGAGAATATCTCTTTGAATTGAAACATTTCGACATGTAATTTGTCATAACTTTTTAATTCTTTTAAAACATCAGATAACAGATTAAAATCTTTTTTATAAGAAATAAGTGCTACATCAACATCAGAAGGTTTTATTGCGCCTTTAACAGAAGATCCAAATATGTAAAAATCCTCAATTTGATTATATCTTTTTAGCAATTTCTTTAAATCTATCTTCAATGTTTTTAAGGAAAATAATTTTTCTGATGCCATTTTTTATTTCTTGACAGTCTTTCTTATCTCTATTTGTTTTGTAAGCAGATCTATATATGCTATGACTTATTGTGAATATGTTGTGGATATCGGAATTTAATATTTCTATTTTATTTAATCGGTCTTTAAGCTTGTTAATTTCGATATTTTCTTTAAATAATAAGTAGTCTATTAATTGACATAATGCCTTGTAATAAAGATTAACTGCACATCTGTAACTTTTGACAGACTCTTCTCTCATACCTCCTTCGATATAGTCCTTAAATCCTGTTTCGTAAGCTTTTTGGTTCATTTTAATCAATTGTTGACTGACAACCAAAAAAGCTTATTTAGGCTTATTGGTTGATAGTCAATTATATAAATCTTTTGGTTTTTTCACAAAACACTCTAGTTTATTCAATAACCACTCTAAATAATGGTAGAATTAGTTTTCTTAAAAAAGTTCTCTCCACAAATGTCCAGTGGGAATTTTCTAAAACAGCATCTGAACTCCAATCATCAATATGATTCCAGTCCCAACTATAATTCCATAAAAAACTTTGTTCCAATTCATTATCTTTCTGCCGTCAAAAAAACCAAATGGAATCAGATTAAACAATCCCAATAATGCATTGATATATGCTCCAAAGTATGCAATCATCTTTACTGTCGGCCCAAACAAAAGATAGAGCAACAAAAACAATCCTGAAACACCAAAATTAGCCAAAGGACCCGCAGCAGAAATCTTGCCATTCTGTGATTTTGATATTTTGCCTGAAATCATCACTGCTCCTGGAGCTGCGAAAATAAACCCAGAAAAAGAAAGAAGTATAGCAATTAACAGCATAAAATCAAAACTCCTAAATTCTGCCCAGCACCTGTATTTCTGAGCAACAATTTTATGAGCTAATTCATGTATTAGAAATCCTATGCCCACAGTAAAAGCAGAAATCAGGATTGTTATAATAAATGCAAAGCTAAACTTAAACCCTCCAATAGCTATTGCAACTGCTAAAGATATAGCACCCCAGCCTTTAGCTATGTCTCCCCATTCTTTGGTTGATGTGTGAAAACCCCAAAATGAGTAGGTTTTGTGTCTACGCATAGAAGATCATTACTCAGCACCCTTTATATTTTTTAGGGTAATAAACTTTATAAAAATAAAGGAAAAAACAGCTTATATGGCAAAAACAATCATCATAGGAACAATAGGCTTAGATACTATAGAAACACCATTTGGAAAGAAAGAGGAAATTCTAGGTGGCAGTGCAACATATGCTGCATATGCAGCAAGTTTCTTTACTCAGCCAGGGATGGTTGCAGCAGCTGGAGAAGACTTGCCTAAAGATCATACAGATCTTCTAATAAAAAAAGGAATTGACATTAAAGGTGTGAAAAAGCAGGGAAAAACATTCAGGTGGGAAGGTTATTATGAGTATGACATGAATGAAGCTAAAACTATGAGAACAGAGCTGAATTCTTTAGCAAGTTTTGATGCAGAAATTCCTCAAGAATTTGAAAATGCAGAATATGTTTTTTTGGCTAATATTGATCCCGAACTTCAATTAAAAGCACTTGAACAATTTAAGAATCCCCAGCTAATTGTTATGGACACTATGAATTTCTGGATTGACAATAAAAAAGACAAATTAATTGAAGTTATAAAGAAAACTGACATCCTCCTGATAAATGATGGTGAAGCACGACAGCTTTTTGAAACAACCAACTTAGTAAAGGCAGCAAATGCTGCTTTGAAACTCGGACCAAAAGCAGTTATAATAAAAAAAGGCGAGCACGGAGCTTTATTGTTTTGTGATGACAAGCATTTTTCAGCAGGCGGCTATCCGCTTGAGGATATTAAAGACCCAACTGGTTGCGGAGATAGTTTTGGTGGCGGCTTGATTGGTTATCTTGCAAAAACAGGCGATCATTCTGAAAAGAATTTGAGAAAAGCTGTTGTTTATGGAAGTGTTATTGCAAGTTTTAATGCAGAGGATTTTAGTCTAGACAATTTAAAGAAAGTTGATTCTGAAAAAATAGAAAAAAGATTCCATGAGTTTAAAGCAATGAGAGAATTCTAGAGATAATTAATATTCTAATTACTTCTTTTCTCTTTTCCGTTCTATCTTAATCATTACAAAAATCCCTATTAGCATAAGAACTGTTGGTGCAAGACCATACAAAACTGTTTTTGGAGGGAATCCAACTCTGATAAACATATATGAAAAGAACCCAAGCAATAAAACACCAAATATTATCAGACTTATCAATCCCATGAGAAGCATATTCCTATATGGATGAGTATGAACCGGATGAACAACATTTTGGGGGTTTAGTTCAGGCATAATATCATTATGTTATTGCTGATTTAAAAATATTACCATACTAAGTTCGCCAGGGCGAGTGCCAAGCAGGATTTTGTTGCATCTCGCAATCATGATGGGTGATGCAAAACAATGGAAAATACCTTAGCACTCTAGGCGCTGGCGAACTCATTCCCATACTAAAACTTTAAATACATCCTAGATTTCTAAGATTCTATGGAAACAATAGAAAAACTCTGTCCTGACACATCTGTGGTAATAGAAGGAATAATATCCCAAAAACTGGAAAATAAGCAAATCAAGTTTAACCAGCTCCTAATCCATGAAGCAATACTATCTGAACTAGAGCATCAGGCTAATGAAAACAAGGAAATCGGATACTTGGGAATAGAAGAAGTAAAAAGACTTAGAGACCTCTCAACAAAACACAATTTTGAGATTCATTTTTCTGGTAAAAAACCACACGCATCAGAAATTAAGTTTGCAAGTTTAGGAGAAATTGACAGTTTGATAAGAGAGCTGGCATATGCAGAAGATGCAACTTTAATCACTGCAGACAAGATCCAAGCAAAACTAGCAGAAGCAAAGGGCATGAAAGTTATACTCGAACAGATTTTTGCAGAAAAAAAAGATCTAAAGCTTTCGAAATTCTTTGATCCAACAACAATGTCTGTGCATTTAAGAGAAAATCTTAATGCATTTGGAAAAAAAGGAATTCCTGGAGAATGGAAATTTGAACAAATAGGCACAAATAAACTAACAAGAGATGGAATAATAGATATTGCAAGAGAAATCACAGAAGAATGCAAAATAAGAAAAGATGGTTTTATTGAGATTGAAAGACCGGGAAGCACAATAGTGCAGTTATCTGATTTTAGAATTGTAATCACTAAGCCCCCTTTTGCAGACGGTTGGGAAATTACTGCAGTGAGGCCTGTAAAAAGACTTGAGTTAGATGAATATAACATAAGTGATAAATTAAAACAAAGGATTTCAGAACAAGCAGAAGGAATATTAATAGCAGGAGCACCAGGTCATGGTAAAAGCACGTTTGCAACAGCACTTGCAAAATTCTACGCAAATACGGGCAAAGTTGTGAAAACTGTTGAAGCTCCTAGAGATTTAGATTTACCAGACACAGTAACACAATATTCTATTAGTCATGGTTCTAGTCAAGAAATACATGACATTCTATTACTAAGCAGGCCAGATTATACAATCTTTGATGAAATGAGAAATACTGAAGATTTCAAATTATTTGCAGACTTAAGACTAAGTGGAGTAGGTATGGTGGGAATAGTACATGCCACTAATCCAATAGATGCTATCCAACGATTTATTGGAAGAATAGAATTAGGAGTTATCCCTCAAGTAATTGATACAGTTGTTTTCATTAAGAATGGCCAGCCAGAAAAAGTATTCGGAGTTAAAATGGATGTTAAAGTTCCATCGGGAATGATTGAAGCAGATCTTGCAAGACCAGTAGTTACTGTAACAGATTTTGAAACTGGCAAACTTGAGTTTGAAATGTACAGTTATGGTGAAGAAACAGTTGTTATTCCAGTAAAAGCTCATAAATCAAGTCCTTTGCAATCCCTTGCAATAGCTCCAATTGAAAAAGAATTCAGAAAATATTCTGATAATGTTCAGGCAGAGTTTGTTTCTGACAATAAGTGCATAGTATATGTAAATGAAAAGGATATTGCTAAAATAATCGGCAAGCAGGGCAAAAACATCGAGGCTTTGGAAAAAAAGCTGGGATTATCTCTTGATATAAGAGAGTTAGGATCGCAGGAAATTATCTCTGAAGAAAGCTCTCCCAAAACAGAAATGTTTGATTATGATGTTGTTGTGGATAAAAAATCAGTAAAATTTCTATTAACTCCTGATTTTGCAAATAAAGATGTAGATATTCACATTGAAGATAATTATCTATTGACCGGCAGAGTAAGCAAAAAAGGCATAGTAAAGATAAAGAAAGACCAAAAGATTGCAAGAAACTTGCTTAAAGCAATTAATGAAGGCAGGTCTATAAGAGTGTTTGGTTAGTTTTTCATTTCAAGTTGGAGTTCTCTCACTAAAGAATTATATCTTGTATTTCTCAAAGCCAAATCAACAAAATTGTTTGGCGAAACAGGGATATCTGTTGTGAATTTACTTGCTTTACTTAAGTCACCATTAACAAGCACCACATGATAAGGATCCATTCTATCTCCTATTAAGATTTGTGTTGCATCAGGGAAATCAACACCATTTGGATTGATAACAATAGTATATTCGTTATTTGCAGGGTCAAATTTCCTTGTAATTTCTTCTGCTTTTTTCTTATCATGATAAAAACTTGCAATTTTCCCTCTTACAGAAGATTTAAAATTTCTTATTGCTTCATTTTTATCGAGGCAAATATCAATAATAGCTGACTTTTTGTCAACAGTTCTAATCAAAGCATATCCTCTATCATCAGAAAGTGCGCGCAATGAATAACTAATTCTTTGTTTGCCTGTTTCAGGAGAATAAATTGTAAGGCTAGTTTGTTCAATAGCATGTTTACTATAATTTTTTACCACACTATCTGAACCATCATTGCAGATATCTGAGATTGCCTGTATTGTTTCATCTTTAGTTAGAATAGTAAGATGAGTAGCTCTCGGAATTGTTTTATAAGTAATATGTTTGTTTCCTGTTGAAGCACTTTTTGGCACTATCCAGTCAGCTTCGCCAATTAAATGATATGAATGACAATATGGAACTCCTTTTGAGATTGAATTAATTACATCACTGGTTGTTACAAAATCTTTTGCATTCTTAAAGTGACGTTCTCTTATTCTTTTGGCAAAATTAAATTTATCAGTAAGATATTTTGCAATATCTGCAAGCACTACTCCATTTTCTGTTGGTGAACCAACTCTAATAGCTTTTTTCATATATGGTCCTACTTCAGGATCCATTGAAAGCATATGCGTTATCAATCCGCCTAAACTGTGGCCAATAACAATAGGATTATTCATTCTCAGTACTGCTTCTTTTGCTTGATTATAGTAAGTCATTATTTTTTCTCTTGTTGGCGGGTCTGGGTTGAATACCTTGTAGCCTTCTTCTTCTAATGCTTGTTTTGGACCACTTTCAAAGAAATTTCCATCTGAACAAAATCCTGCTAATGCAAGGACTTCTTGTGCTCCAGAACCATCAGAAACAACATCTTCTAATCTATAATTTTCATCAGGATTTAGGACTCTTCTAACTTTACCTTTTGCATTACGCAATAACTCTCTGCCTTCTTCTTTTAGAATTTCTGGAGAAACATATCTAGCTAAAGCTCTGCCTGCATCTCTAGTTTGATTGACATAGTCCTTAATACTAAACATCTTTCACCTGTTATTTTTTACTACTACTTAGTTATGGTAAAACTAGTATATAAATGTTTGCTTTTTTATTTATAAATGAATTGTTTATTCTTTTGGAAATAGTTATTTTTAATAGCACTTTTCCTACGAAATTCGTAATAAAAAGAGATTTTTCTGAATATTTTGTTTATATTACTAAAAAACCCATCAATTATCTTAATTCTATTAAAAACAGAATATTAAAATAACAGCCAAAATAGCAAATTTTAAAGAATAGAGGCAAATACAGTTATCTAAAATGCTTGATATAAGACTAATAAGAGAAAACTCAGAAATTGTAAAAAAAGATCTCGAAAAAAGAAAAGATAAAGAGAAATTAAAATGGTTAGACGAAGTTATCGAACTTGATAAAAAATGGCGGGATCTTAAAACAGAAACTGAACAAATCCGAAAACAAAGGAATGACATCAGCAAAGAAATTGCTGCATTAAAAAAAGAAGGCAAAGATGCAGCAGATAAACTAAAACAAGCAGCAGAAATTCCAAAAAAAATTGAAGAAATTGAAACAGAACAAACTAATATTAAAGAAAAAATAGATCAATACTTGATGAGATTGCCAAACATTCTCCATGAGTCTGTTCCAGAAGGAGCTGATGAAGAAGGCAATACTCTTGCAAGAGAAGTTGGAGAAAAACCAACATTTACATTCACACCAAAAAGTCATGTTGATATTCTAGAAGAAAATGACTGGGCAGATTTTGAGCGTGCAGCAAAGATTGCAGGCAGTAGACATTATTTCTTAAAAGGAAAAATAGCAGAACTTGAATTAGCAATGCAAAAGTATGCTGTTGACTTTATGACAAAACGCGGATATTTGTTAGTGTATCCTCCTTTTATGATGAACCGCAAAGCTTACGAAGGTGTTACTGATTTAGGAGATTTCGAAGACGTGATGTATAAAATTGATGATGAAGATTTATATCTTATTGCAACTAGTGAACATCCTTTGACTGCAATGTATATGGATGAAATAATTGAACAGGATAATTTGCCTGTTAAAGAAGTTGGTTTGAGTGCTTGCTTTAGAAAAGAAGCTGGCAGTCATGGCAAAGATACTAAAGGAATATTCAGAGTTCATCAATTCAACAAAATTGAACAGATAATTATTTGCAAACCAGAAGAAAGCTGGCAATTTCATGAAGAGCTTTTGAAAAATGCTGTTGAGTTTTTTGAAAGCTTAGGACTGCCATTTAGAGTTGTTAATATCTGCACAGGAGATATTGGATCAGTAGCTGCTAAAAAATATGATATTGAAGTATGGATGCCAGTACAACAAACTTATAGAGAAGTTGTTAGTTGTAGTAATTGTACAGATTACCAAGCAAGACGTCTGAAGACTAGGTTCAGAACACCAGAAGGCAACAAAGTTGTTCACACCTTAAATAGCACCTGTGTTGCAACAGGCCGTGCATTAGTTGCTATATTAGAGAACTTCCAGAATGAAGACGGAAGCATTAATATCCCAGATGTTCTATTGCCTTATATGAACGGCAATAAGGTTATTGGGAAGAAAGAATAAGTTTATCCCAAATCTTGCTTTTTAATTCTAATTAGTATGTGCATTGCATCATAAGGTCAAAACTCCTTGTAAGTTTAGAATCAAGACCGTAACGAGGGGTTGCTCCCTACGGGAACGTAGGGCCTTGGAATGCCAGAAGGCAGAGTTTTGAAGATGCTATTCACATACTTTAATTCCAAAAACATTAAAAATCAGCCCTTCTAACAGCTTTCTAGGGGTGTTGAAAGAGGTGTGGAAATGGCTAAAAGAAGCACTATATCTGGATGGGTCTTTATCGTTATAGGGATGGTTGTTGGTTCAATATCATATTTAAGAGAATCAATGAGAGTGTTTTACTATGTAGCTTTGCTGCTTATTGGTTATGGTGCATTAAAACTAACCATATTCAAACCTAAAGAATATCAAAGACCTGAAAAATCAAAACAAGGCAAAAAACAACAGCCTGCTAAAAGAAAGTATCCAAGCAGATGCCCAACATGTTATTTCCCTTTGCACGGATTATATAGGTATTGTCCTGGATGCGGAAAACAATTAAAAAAAAGAGAATACTAGAAAATGTCAATGTTCAAAGATATGTTAGGATCAGATCAAACTCTTTTTAGAGATCATGTGCCGTTAGATTTTGATTTTATTCCTAAATTAGTTCCTTTCAGAGAAGATGAGCAGAGAAAAATAGCTATGTGCATAAAACCATTGTTTGCTCAAAGAAATGGAAGGAATGTTTTTATGCACGGCCCGCCAGGAGTTGGGAAAACTGTGGCTTGCAAACATTTGATTAGAGAATTAGAAGAAGAAACAGATGATATTATTCCAATTTACATTAATTGCTGGCAGAAAAACACTTCTTACAAAATTCTTGTGCAGATATGCGAAGAATTGGATTATAAATTTACACATAACAAAAAAACAGACGAATTAATGGCTATTGTGAAGAATATATTAAACAAAAAAAGCGCTGTTTTAGTGTTTGATGAAGTTGACAAACTGGATGAGACTGATTTTCTTTATTTCATCCTAGAAGATATTTATAGAAAGACTATCATCTTGATAACTAACTTCAAAGATTGGATTGTTGATTTGGATAATAGAATAAAATCAAGGTTGACAGCAGAGCTTATTGAGTTTAAAGCATATAACAAACAAGAAACTCATGGAATATTAAAGCAAAGAATGGAATATGCATTTGTTCCAGGAGTTTGGGATGATGCAAATTTCAATATAATTGCTTCTAAAGCTTATGAATTAAAAGATATTAGAGCAGGATTGTATTTATTGAAAGAAGCAACAAATGCAGCAGAAGATGAAGCCAGCAAAAAAGTTGAGAAGAAAAATATTGATACTGCACTGCAAAAACTAAATGATTTCTATATAAAAAAAGATGAAGGCCTGGATGAAGAAACAAAATTCATTCTGAAAATAGCCAAAAACAACCCTAACCAAAAGATTGGAGATTTGTTCAACATCTACAAAAAAGAAGGCGGAGAAAATGGCTATAAAACATTCCAAAGAAAAATCTCCAAATTAGCAGAAGGCAAGTTCATCTCTGTCACCAAAGTCAGCGGCGGAACAGGTGGAAGTACTACAATTGTAGAAAGTACCGGAAGTACTAAGAAATTGACTGATTTCTAATGTGTTTTAACTCCAGAGTAGGTATGAACAGTAAGTTTTATAAACTTTTGTCTTAAACTCTCTCCCATGACTAAAAAGAAGAAGAAAAAGAAATCAAAGCCAAAAAAAGAATCAGGAACTTACTTCTTGCTTGAGTATTTAGTAGGAGAACAACTTCATAAAGTGCCTGCTAAAGGCGCTAATGTGGCTTCTAATGTATTGTTTGGAGAGAGTATGTATGAAACAGATGTTAGAAGCATTAAGCCAGGAGAAACATCTTTATTTGAAATGGAACTTCCATCTCTTGATGTTCTTAAACCAATACTAATTGCAAATAATGAAAATTACAGAGGCTTAACACATAGGGTTTATCATCTCAATGATTTAGGGTTACTGGTTCCTTGGCAAAGAATATTGTTCTTTACTGGTTTGGAAGAAAAGGGATTTTTTGAAGAAGCAAAACATGAAGATGGTTTGTTTGACTATAAAAGCTTAGAAGATATAGCAACGAGAAATTTTTTAGTAGGGGATGATAGTGGAGAAGATGTTCCTGTAGATTTTGCAAAAAAAGAAAGACTTCTAGCTAGAGATATAATATATGGCATGCTTGAAAAATATTGTAAAGCAGAACAATTGAATCTTGTAAATGTAAGTACAGTTAATAATTGGCTTATAAGTAAGGGTGAAGAAGATACAACAAAAAATGAAACAGTAGTTTCAAGAAATCTTAGATATTATGAATTATTTGCAGAAAAAATACACCCAAAATTTGCAGAATTTTTACCTGGAGGAAATGGCGAGACTTATCTTGACCATTATAAAACTTTGAATAGCATAAATATGTCTTTGGGGAGAAGAACAAACAAATCAGACTTGCTTTTGCAGGTATTTGCACACTTAAAAGATCAGGATGAAAAAAAAGAGGATCCTTCTCAATCTGAAACTTCTGGAGATGAATTCGCAGATGCAACAATGGGTGAAAAACTCATTATTCCTGTTGATATGATTCCTTACTACGCAACTTTAATGGAGTTTTTTGATCAAGATCAGAAAAAGTTTTATGTTCAGGGAAAATTAATAAGGAAAAAAACAATAACAAAAGAAGAATATGTAGAAAGAGTCAGAGAATATGCAGAAACTAGAAATCCTGAAAGACCCAATGTATTTCTAAGAAGTGAAAGAAGTGAAAAAACACCTCTAGAAATAAATATTAAATATCTTTCTCCGGGTGAAAGATCTGTTCATTTGGACATAATAAATGAAATTTTGTTAAGTACAATGTTCAAATATCTTTCTGAAAGAGTTATAGAAGATTCTGTTGAGCCAGTAGTCATTTCATCTGTTGTTGATGTGGTGGTATCAAAAGAAATAACCAACAATTTCTTTTATAGACATTATATTGAAACAATTGATAAAAGAGAAGGACCTCAAAGAGTTTCAGAAATTCTTCCTTATGCAGAAAGTGTTTATCAAGATATACAAGATAACACTATTGATCGTGCACTTGAACTGCCAAGCGGGTCTATAAAAACACTTATTTCAGTTTGTAAAAATCTATCAGATTCTATGCCAACTCAATATTGGAAATCTCAATTAGGCATAATGGATCTTGAAGCTGAATGGCAAAAAAAAGTTAGAATAGCAGAAGAAGAAAAGAAAAAAGATCAAGCTGCCATCATACAATTTCCCGAGAAGAAATTAAAAAAAATGAGGAAACAGACTGCAGGTGAAGGTTTTTACGGGCAAGAAGCAAGAGATCAAGAAGCTGATATTATAGAGTTTGAACAGATGATAAAAGATGCAAAAGGAGCAGACATCCCTCTTTATGATGCTAAATTAATAGAGATGAGAGAAGTAGAAAGATATAGGGTGATGTTAGAATGGTTCAATACAGAGTTAACTACCTTTACTGGTGCAAAAAACAAAGCAATAAATTATCAAGAAGAAGTAAAAAAAGGCACTCCTCTTTGCAGAATGTTTGCAGATGCAGTATCTGTCACTCAACGTGGTAAAATAGATCCATACGAAGTTATTAACAACAGAGCCGAGACAATAGACTACATTAAGAAAAAAACAGGCGATAGTTTCCTATTTTACAAAAAATCAGAGATAATGGACTTTTTAAGAACATATAAACTAGAAAGCTTAATAAGTGTATTCCACCCCAATAATTTTTTAGAAGTAGTTGACCAAAATGGATCAAGATAACAATCTTATAACGCCCATTTCTTTTGCTGAATTATTATCTGTATCTGATTTAGACAGTTTAACACTAAAAAGAAGATTAACTCCACTAGTTGCTAAAGGAGCCATATCTTATACAGGTCTTGCAACTGTTAGATACGGGATTCCAGAACATATATTGCCAAGTATTCTGTCTTCTGATGTGGCTGTTCCTCAAATGATAGAGCCTGAATTAATAATCGATTTTTCTGATCAAGATTCACTTGATGATATTGTTATTAGTGAATCTACAGATCTCGCTGTTTTTATACCTTCGACAGTAACGCTAAAACAAAGAGAAAGAATGTTAGATGTTCAAAAAATTGAATCATATATCCAGAGCAGAACTTTAAATCTTGATGCTTTTTTACACGGCCTAAAACCAAAAAGTCCGAGAGATATTGCCATATATTTTTATAATATGAAAGGAACTGATTTTTTATACAAACAATTTCAGGATGCAGTAAAAAGTTATTTTAGAGGTGTTTCTAAAAGAGACATAAAAGGATTATATAATGCTTGCAGGGTTGCGGATTATTTTGAAAAAGGCAAAGTAACAAAACTTTCATGGAATGATATAACAAAGTATTATAACAGCATGAGCATAAGCTTAAGAAGATATATACACGAACAAACTAGAAATATAACTGACGCAAATATGGGTGCTCACGAAAGAGCAAAAAACTTCATCACCTATTCCTTCATTGATCCTGACAAAAAAATGGATGTTATTGAAGTTCTTACTTTGCTTCCTGCTTCATATATTGAAGTATTTTATGCAGGAAATGTTAAGCTTTATAAGATGGCAAAAGCCAAGGCAGCAGGAAATAAAAGTTCTGCAGAAAATGCAGACAGAAAACAGCTTCCTAGTTTAGCAACTCCCACATATCAAGAAGATACTTCTGTTGATGGATATGTAAGAAAAGCCGAGAGAATATTAAGAGGGGAAGTTGAAGATTATAAAAAAAAAGGTTATGCGACATTAACCTCATTGATAAATGATAAAGAAGCTGGAAACAAACCCTTCTTAACAAGACTTTATACAGATATAATAAAGGAAGAAAGATTAATTGGCGCTGTAGAAGTAGATGAAAAACAGGTCATGGTTTATGTTAACCTTACTGATAAAAGTGTAGTTTCCAAATATATTGATAATATATTGCAGCAAAACAGGGATGGAAAGGATAATTGATTTCTAACCCTGACTAAAACCCTCAAACTCACCAGTAGCTTCTTTATATTCTATTTTAACATCTTCAACCTTAGCACCAGAAGGACCTTTCTTGCAGAACTTAATTAGTTTCTCTAATTTATCTTCAGGGCCTTCTGCTATTACTTCAACTTCACCAGAAGAAAGATTCCTAACAATACCAGTAATATCTCCAATGTCTTTAGCAGCATCTACTGTAGAAGATCTAAACCAAACTCCTTGGACTTGGCCTGAGATAATTAGGTTGATTTGTTTCATAAATAAATCTAATACTGGCTATAATTTAAATTTTATGTTAATTAGAAAATAAAATAATTTAATTAGCTCTATACAAAGCTTTTTCTCTTACACTATTAATGAATGTTTTTGCTTCATTTTCTCCTGTTGGAGACATAAATTTATATCCATAATGATTGGCTTTACCTTCATCGTGACCAAGAGCAAGCAAAACTTGATAATAAAAAGCTTCTAAAAATATTCTTTTATCAGTTGTTTCAGTCATTTTTTTGACATGCTCACCAGGAGTTGCATCTTGTTTCTCTAATCGTTGTTTCATTCTAGTAGGGGAATCTAATAATTGCATCATTCTAATATAGGTACAGTCTTTATTATTTTCCATTGCATCTAAAACATACATAGCAAGACCATCATCAGTCTTAAATCCTTCATAATCCGAGATAGACGCATATTCTAATGCTTGGTCAACTAAGTCATCTATAGAAGGAAAAGCAACATACTTAAGATGGACTTCATCTGCCGCACCAGAGTCTAAATCTGGAGTTTTAGTAGCTGAAAGAGTCTCAATGCTTACGTTCATTTTAACAACCACCTGATATCCAAAATCTTTGAGTGATTAATTCTCCAATGCTTTTTTTAGATTTAGATTTTTAATATTATATAAACATTGTGGCTGAGATTTAAATACCCCTGACCACTGCTCAAACCTCTTAAAACACCCAAATTCTCTAATATTCGACATAATACCTTCCCACTGGACACTGGACATTTGTGGTAGTGAGGTATATAAAGGACTTCCAGCAGTATAACTCATATTGGCTTTTAGCTGCCCACACCTCCGAACCTCTTTTGCAAAATTCCGGATGGCTTTAAGCTTGGCAGAGCATTTTGCCCCAAACCCTGCTCTGCTATTAAATTTTTTAATCATAACAAATAAAAAAAGGTGAAAAAAATGAGCATAGACTTAACCAACAGAACAATTGAAGACTTGTTCTTCAGACAAATAAAAGGATTAACACTAAACCATCTGGAAGATACATTTGATATACAGTTTTCCGGAGGCATGGTTTAGATGAAAGACATAAGACAACTACTAAAAGAATATGAAGGAATAGAAGAATATCAAGATCCAATAGACTTTTACAATGATGAGAATCTTGAAGCATTAGAAGAAAATGATGAAATATCTCCAATAGAGCAGGGTTTCATGGTAGGATATTTAGAAGCATAACGAGGTGATTAAAGTTTTATTAGAATTATTGTTAATAACAGCAATTGTTAATGTATTCAGAAAAAAATCTAAAACAAAATACCTTGATTGGAATACTTACAGGGAAAGGGTTGAATTTCTGGATCAATTTAATTTCCAACAAGAAACAAGAGAATTGAGTCTAAGGAATCTGTGTTCCTAGTTCTTTAACTTTTTCTTTGAATGATTTCTAGTAACAAAGATATAAATCAAAAAGAATAATATAAAAGAATAGTTCAATATCATAAACCAACTCACACCCCAGCTAAACCCTGGAAATTTCCAATCAGAAATTGGCCATAAAAAAGGTGTTGGCAGGAATTCTCTTGAGTGTGTTGGTATGTCCATCAACACAGCAATTGGCCAGGCATACATATAAACAGGAATTCTTTTCAAAAACAGATAAACAAACAAAATTACAATACCAAAAACTATCAAGCTATGACTTATCCCATAAAGCATGAATACCCAATCAGGTATTAAATCTATTCTTGGAGGGCCCGGCTGTCTGAAAACACTAAAGCCAGTTATCATACTATAAACCAAGTAAATACCCCAAGATAATGTATCAGGCAATAAACCAAATAAAACTGCATAATACCATTTCTTAATTCTGTGGAAAATGATATAAGCCCAAAATCCATGTGAAAAATAGTCCATATGATCAAAATATTTTAAAAGATATAAAAATCTTATGAAAAATATGAAAATATTAGTGGCATATTATTCAAGAACAGGCACAACAAGGAAATTAGCTCAAGATATTTCTAAAGCCCTAAATGCAGATATTGAAGAAATTATTGATACTAAAAACAGAGATGGTGTTTTGGGATATATGGGTGCAGGAAGAGACGGCAGTACAAAGAAACTAACAAAATTAGAACCAATAAAAAAAGACCCTTCAAAATATGACTTAATTATCCTTGGCACTCCTGTCTGGGCTTGGGCTATATCTGCTCCAATCAGAACTTACATCACAGAAAATAAGGATAAATTCAAGAAAGTTGCATTCTTTATAACAAAAGGCGGTTCTGATTGTGAAAAATTATTCAAGGAAATGGGAGAATTAGCAGGGAAAAATCCTCTAGCTACACTAGAGCTGAAAACAAAGGAAGTAATCAAAGGAAACTATGATTTAAAAGAATTCTCGAAGAAAGTTAAATAAGCTTAGTATAAAAACAAAACCTCAATATTTTTAAATCAATCTAGACTCCCTGGTTCTACAATGAAAATACTAACCAAAGATGAGTATGAATTAAAAAAAGAAAGAGTAATCTATGACATAAAAGAAGGAGCTATTTTTATATATCCAACAGACACAATCTATGGAATTGGCTGCAATGCTCTTGATTCAGGAGCAGTCAATAAAATAAGACAACTAAAGAACAAATCAAAAGCACCATTTTCTGTAATTGCTCCAAGTAAAGAATGGATTCTTGAGAATTGCATAATCAATGAAAATGCAGAAGAATGGATTGACAAATTGCCAGGCCCATATACTCTTATCATCCCATTGAAAAACAAGAGTTGTGTTGCAGAAGAAGTTCTTTTAGGTTTAGACAGCATAGGTATAAGAATTCCTGATTGCTGGACATCAAAGATAGCAAAAGATCTTGAGATGCCGATAATTACAACAAGTGTAAATAAAACAGGCCAAGCATATATGACCTCAATTGAGGATTTAGATGCTGATATAAAAAATAATATTGATATGATATTTGATGATGGTGAAAAGCAGGGAAGTCCTTCTACAATGATTCACCTTGAGAAAGAAGAGTTGGAAATCAAGGAAAGAACAAAAAAATGAGTGCTGCTAAAAAAGATAAACCCAAATTGAGCAAAGCTCAATTGGGCCCAATTTCTGCAGAGCAGAAATTTGGGAAGGAGAATGAAGGCAAAAAACTGAAAATTCTTGCAGCAGGAGACATCCACGGAGATACTGATCTAGCAGAAAAACTTGCTGCAAGAGCAGAAAAAGAAAATGTTGACTTAGTAATTCTTTGTGGTGATTTAACTTTTATGGATCAAAATGCTGATAATTTAATTGGGCCGTTCAAAAAACACCATAAAAAAGTTCTTCTAATACCTGGAAATCATGACACAATTGCAACAGCTGATTTTTTGGCGGATATGTATGGTGTGAAAAACATACATGGTTATTCTGTAAATTATGCAGATGTTGGAATTTTTGGTTGTAGTGGTGTAAACATTGGATTAGATAAGATGACTGAAAAAGAGATATATGATCTATTGAAAAAAGGTAATGATAAGATAAACTATCTAAAAAAGAAGATCATGGTAACTCATGTCCATCCTTCTGAAACAACTATGGAGAAATTCTCAGATTTTGTTCCTGGAAGTCCAGGCATTAAAAGAGCTGTAGAGAAATTCAAGCCAGACCTGCTATTATGCAGCCACGTCCATGAAGCAGAAGGCATTGAGGAAAAGCTCGGAAAAACAAAAGTTCTGAATGTTGGCAAAAAAGGCAAGATCATTAAGATTTGAGTTGGAAATTAAAGAGCCTTGGATTTATTTTTCTCAACGAGATCGAGTAAAAACTCCTTTGTCTGATTTACTGCTTCATTGTCTGTTTCAAAAGTAAACATTATAGGAAAACGCTGATCATCTTTGAGGGAATCATAAACCTTCAGGGCTTTAACATTAGTTATGCTTTTTACCTTATTATATGCAGATGTCATATAATCAATTAAATCAGCATTAGAGAAAGTATTATACAATGTATTTCCATATACTGTAATAGTATGGGGTGTAGAACGTGGTATGTCCAGATAAACCCTCCACCCTAGTGATTTAAAATATTTAGCAAGAAACCTATTGATGAAATTATTATTCTGGACAAGAACATAGCATTTTGTATCCTTTGAAAACCTTCTCAGGAAATCTCTATATTCCTTATCTAAACTAAAAAAAGCAATATTTCTAACATGAGTGATAAAAATTCTTTCTCCTTCAGTTCTAAGTGTATCATTCTTTATATTTTCTATCATAAACTCAAATGCTTCTCCTATTGTTGAAAATGAAATTGATCTCATATCAGAATTATAAATGGGTATCTTTTCTCTATTATCATATTTGCTTAGAGTGGTACCTATTGTTTTTGACCATTCCTCATTAATGCTCCACAATTGTTCATTCCTTATTATTATTTTTTCTTCTTTAAGAGCATGCAGAATCTTATTTATCCCCTGATATGTAAAAGAATGATTATGATGCTTTTTAATTTGTTTTCTTATGTTCTCAACACTCAGCTTATTAGGAGTCTCACTAGAAAACAACAATATATTAATTATGATATTCTTTAATGATCCTTTTGGCGGAAAGAGATTTACAAGCATTTTATCAATTAAATGTAATGTTAATATTTAAACATTTCGTTTAATATTCTTTAAACTGGGGTTTTTTAACTTTTTTTACTAATAAAATACCAATGAAGAGGTTGTTATTAGTAGATACTACTGCCCCTTATACTATTGATCAAATTTATTCTGCAGGAATTCTTGAGCAAGTTAGAGCTTTCCTTCCAAAAAGCAGATTAAAAAGTCATCTTGAACATAAAAAGGCGATTAATCTTCCGCCATTAGCTTTAATGATTCTTTCTGCAATTACTAAAAAACACTACAAAGACGAATTTGAAATACAACTACATGATGAGAAAATAATGGGACTTATTAATCCCAACAAGTTTGATTGCAATGATTTAGTGGTTTTTTCCGCAAATACCACTATGGCTCCAAGAATATATGGATTAGCATCAAAATTTAGAGAAAATGGCTCTAAAGTGGCTCTTGGAGGCATCCATCCAACAGTCAAACCAAATGAAGCACAAAAATATGCAGATTCTATTGTTGTGGGTGAAGCAGAATATGTTTTGCCAGAATTATTAAATGATTTTCTTCATGGCAAACTCAAACAAAGATACCAAGCAAATAGATTCTTAGATATGAAAAGAGATTATGTATGGCCTGATAAGTCTATAACAAAACCAGAACATTATTTTTTTGATACTTCAATAGAAACTGCCAGAGGATGTCCTTCCAGGTGCAAGTTTTGTTCAGGCCCTATAATCAGTGGAAAAAAGTACCGCATGAGGGATTTAAAAGACGTTATTGATCAAATAGAACAAACGGAATCAGATTATATCTTTTTTCCCAGTGATAATCTAACAGGAGACCCTATTTTTGCAAAAGAACTCCTAACAGAACTTATAAAATTGAATAAAAGATGGGCAGGCAGTACATCTTTATCATTAAGCGAGGATCCCGAATTAACTGATTTAATGATTGAATCGGGATGCAAATTTTTAGTTGTAGGGTTTGAATCAACATCTGAAAAATTCTTAAAACGATATGGGAAAAAACATAATATTGGAAAAGATTATGGTAAGTTTGTAAGAGACCTTCAAAACAATGGTGTATTAGTTGCAGCATCTTTTATTCTTGGAAGTGACAGAGAAAATGAAGAATCAATACAGACACTCTATGATTATGTAATAAATGAAAAGTTTATGTTTTACATACCAGGTGTGGAAACCCCCTACCCTGGAACTGCTCTATATGATGAATATAAGGAAGCAAAAAGACTACTGTATACAAAATATCCCGAAGACTGGATAAAATATAATGTAAAAAGAGGTATTCCTGTGTTTTCAGACAAACATGGCCAACCTTATTCACCAAAATATCTAAAGTGTTTAGAAGACGCAGTTACAAATAACGGAATGAATTACTTCTTAAAACAAGCAACTGCACAACCTGAATATTTTAGAGAATTTATTGAAAAATTCGCTAGTTAAAAAAGACAATCTCAGATAATTCTTAATATTTAAACATTTTGTTTAATAGTTTAAACTATCCTTTTTTAACTTTTTTTTTGAGATAAAAAGCTCATGATTACTACGAGCAAAATAGATAGACTCCTAAAGTTTTATAAAAATGCAGAAAAAGAAAAATTCTTAGGTTTATCTGCCTTATACTTATTACAGTATTATATAACTCATGATTGTAATCTTGATTGTGGTTATTGTGACTTGCCCAAATCCTCTGAAGCTTCTTCTGAAGAATCAACTCGCACAATAATTGAACACTCTCAAACAGAATTTGATATTCCTGTCATTAATTTCATAGGCGGAGAGCCTCTTTTAAGAGAAGATTTGATTAATTTAATAGAATATGCTAATAGCTTTAATATGATTAGTTCAATTAGTACAAATGGGAGCTTATTAGATGAAAGATTCATAGATTCATTTGCAAAAGCAGGAGGTGATTTTATCTATGTCTCTTTAGATGGTGTTGATTCAATAAACAGCTCTAAAAAAACCCTTGCAGAAAAACCTGATTTAATAGATCTATTAACATATGCAAAGGACGAGCATGGAATTATAGGAAAAATTCATTGTGTAATAACTCCTTATAATCTTGATGAAATTCATAAATTAGTAGAAGAAGTAGCATTTAATATCTCAATATCCTTTGGGCTGGTAAATCAAGAACCTTTAATTCGCCAAGATCCAGCAATAAGTGGGGAACTACAAAAGATTGTTGATTATTTAATTAAAGAAAAAGATAATGGTGCTTTGATAACTACTCCTTTACATTATTTGAATGGTATTCCTAATTATTTAGCTGATGACGCATTATTTGAAGACTGCGGCATAGGATTAAATGCTATCCAAATTGATATAGATGGCAAGATTTTCAAATGTGCTGCAGCAGGATCCAAATCCAATGCTAATTTTTTAGATATGACTAGAGAGAAATACCTTGGTGAAGCAAATAGAAATATTAGAGAACTAAAAGGCAGATATTGTCTTGATTGCACATCTCTTTGTGGGTTCTTTGCTAGGTATAATGCAGTCAATTTTCATGAATTAGTTGAAATATATACTAAAAGTTAATTTTGATCATTTTAAAGCAAACTTTTTAAATGAAACTTCTATAAAGCTTTATATGTTCCCTCAAAGTCATTTTTTACTGGCATTATTGCTTGGAGTAATAGCTTATGAAAGAGGTTTGTTAGGCTTGCATATAGCTTTCTTAGTGGCGATTTTAGCCATATTTATGGATTTTGATCATGTAATTAGCAATTTGGTATTTCACAAGAAATTTGATCTAAAAAAGATGTGGCACAAAACAGTATATCATATTGAACATCATGAAACCTTGCTTCATAATCCTATTGCTTTTATAGTTGTTAGTATTATTGTTGGTGTTGTTTTTATATTCAATCCTGTTGCTTCTTTGATAATTGCTTTAGCTTATTACAGCCATTACTTGCTGGATGACTTAAGCATATATGAACCCGAGATGTTCAAAACAAAAGAATTTGGCTGGCTATTCAATGCAGGCAGAGAAGAATTAATTCTAAATGGTGTTTTGATATTTCTTATAATTATTTTGTTGTTGGTCTAAGTATAAATAAGACTGCCAGCGCCCAGAGTGCTAAGGAGTTTCTGAATGTTATTGCATCTATTTGTCATGATTGCGAAAGGAAATAATATGTGTTAGGCACTCGCCCTGGCAGTCTTTTAAAAACTGCTAAGAATTCAACCCTTAATAACGCCCAAAGGCTTCATTCTTGCAACTATATTGCCAATGCCTGCTTTATAAATCCCTACTTTTTTGATTACCCAGTGGACATTTATGGGCGTGAGATATTTAAAGATCTTGTCCCTTTTTAATCAGTCTACCAAAAACCTCAACTTTTAGATTATAATTTACGAAACTCCTTTTTCACAAATCATTCAATAAAGTTTCAGGAATAAATAAGTTGATTAAAAATGGAAATTAATCAAAAAATAATCAAAAAAGAGTTTATAAAAATCAAGGTATTTCCTGATCGTGATAAATTTAGATTTACTATTCCAACAAGTTCTATAAGAAAAATCGGAGCCAAACCAGATAATTATGTTAAACTCAATATTCAAAAAGATAGTCACAAATATCAAACTTATCTGAGCATTCCCAGTTTGCCTAAAAGCAGAGACAATTTACAAGTCAGAAGAGCTGTTCCTAAAGATTTTGTGGAAAAGGCTAATTTGAAAACAGGCGATATTTTAGATATATCCATCTCTTTAGTTGATAATATAAGAACTAATAGAATAATTATTGGAGACTATCTTGATTTATTAGCACTGATTCCTAGAAAAACTAAATGTAATAAAACTATAATGGTTGAGCTTTTTAACAAAAATGATGAAGATTGGCTGAAAGCTTGGTATTGTTCTGGGAAAGGAGGAAATGCAAAATCAATAGAATTAAAGAGATTTGTTACGATTGATGAAAAACTTGGTGAATTTTTCGGATTAATGCAAGCAGAGTCTTCTAAAAATGGAGTTAGACTTGATTTTACAATGAAGTTCTTAAGTCAAATAAACTTATTCATGGATATTTCCAAGTTATTTGGTATACCAGAATCCTCTTGGAAAGGGATGATATTTCACAATCCTGACATAACTAATGAGTGTTTAGAATCACGTAAAAAAGAATTTGCCAAGCTTTTAGATATCAATGAAACCAGCATATCACTTATTAAAAATAAGAATCTCTTAGATATAATTTATAGCATGTATATTCCTAATACTACTTTAGGACAAATCATGATAACAATACTAACAAAAATAAGAACACATCTTGAAAAACAAGAAAAATTAAATAACTACCTAAGAGAATTCTCTACAGGGTTCATAATAAAATATCTCTTAGGGGATGGGACTGTCATTGCTAATAATTCAAGCTTAGATATTTTCATATCAGAAGGTAATTTATCAATACACCCAAGCATCAGGAAATTATTAAAACTACTTAATATTAATTCTTCTTCTCAAGATATTAAAATTCATCTTTCGACTAATTTTGAAGTCTGTATTTGGCTAATAGAAAATAATGCTTTTGCAGAACATAAAGACAATAGAAGAAAGCTTCTGAAATATGTACTGTCAAATTACTATTTCAAGATTCTTTATGAAAGATTGAAATCAGTTAATAATAGAAGAATATCTGAATTTGCTAAAAAACACAACATTTCAATTAAGACTGCTCAGAAATATTTAAGCGATAATACAAAAAGAGGTTTTTTACATAAAATCAAGAGCGATGTTAATATTATTTACCATATAACAAAAAAGGGAGAAAATTTTCTATATTTGATGAAATCCGCTAAGGAAGAGCTTCAGCCTTTGATGACGCCTAGCGGAACAACACGAGCAACCAGCCCTGCAAGACCTGCATCAACTGTTACTTGAATAACATCCTCAATTTTTTTATACACCTGAGGTGCTTCTTCTGATAAACCTTTCCACGAGCCTGCTTTAACTGTAATGTTTTTAGCTTCAAGTTGTTTCTTGATATCTTCTCCTCTGAACTGATTAATTGCTGCATGTCTTGACATTACTCTGCCTGCACCATGAGCTGTTGAGCCAAAGGTTTCTTCCATTGCTTTTTGTGTGCCAACTAAGATATAAGAAGCAGTACCCATGCTGCCTGGCAAAATTATTGGCTGGCCAACAGCTCTATAAGCTTCTGGAACATCTGGATGTCCTGGAGGGAATGCTCTAGTCGCACCTTTTCTGTGCAAATACACCTCTTTTTCCTCGCCATCAATCATATGTTTTTCTAATTTAGCAATATTATGAGCAACATCATAAACATGTTTGAGTTCAGAATCACCAAAAACTTCTTTGAAAGCATTTCTAACTTCAAAAGCAATTACTTGGCGATTAGCCCAGGCAAAATTTGCTGCACTGCACATTGCTCCAAAATAATCATTTGCTAATTTTGTACCAGCTTTTGCATAGATCAAATCTTTTTCTGGCAGACTCGCCATTAATTCAGGTTGTTCATCTTCCATTCTTCTGATATAATCACTGCAAACCTGATGTCCCAATCCACGAGAACCGCAATGAATCATCACACCAATTTGTCCTTTTTTCTCTATGCCAAATGCTTTAGCAATTTTCTCATCAAAAATCTCATCCACAACTTGAATTTCCATGAAATGATTTCCTGCTCCAAGTGTTCCGAGTTGTTTTCTGCCACGCTTCTTTGCTTTTTGACTTACTTTTGAAGGATCTGCTTGTTCCATTGTGCCGTTTTCCTCACAATGCTCAAGATCATCCTTAGTTGCATAGCCTTTTTCTAATGTCCATTTTGCACCAGTTTTTAGAACTGCATCTAATTCATCATCTTCTAATCTTATTTTTGACTCTCCACCAACACCAACTTTCACTCTGGCATAAATCGCTTCAAGCAATTCCTTAATTTTTGGCTCTACCTGTTCTTTTGTTAAGTTAGTTATCAGAAATTTTACTCCACAATTTATATCAAAGCCTATTCCTCCAGGAGTGATGCATCCTTCTTTTGCATCAAACGCTGCCACTCCACCAATTGAAAACCCATAGCCTTGGTGAGCATCAGGCATCATTAAAGCATGCTTGTAAATACCAGGCATTTGTGCAACATTACTGCCTTGTTGAAGACTTTTATCGTCTTTAAGTTTTTCCATAATCTTTTCAGAAGCAAATATCCTAACAGGAACTTTCATCTTGCCTTTTTTCTCAATTACAAATTCATTATCATTAACTTTTTTGTATTCTGTCATTTTACCACCTAAATATCAACTACTGCTGTGATTTCATAATTATTATTAACCTTTTCTATTTTCATATCATTGTAAGTAATGGATTTTATGTTTCCTGAAACTTCGTAGTTTTTGTAGGAGTCTCCTGAAAATTCACAAACCAGATCAAAAATACCGTCTTTTTCTTTTATTTCTATTTTGTCTATGCTAGAAAGTACAAATCCATCTGTATCTAACAGTATTAAGAGCTCTTCTAAGAAATCATAAAGCAAAGATTCTAATTTTCTTGTGTTAACCTTTAGTTTGTGCTTGATTTCAGGCTTGACGTCTTCTGGATTCACAAGTATATTGAACATTGCTAAACCTGAGTTTTTGAAAGCTTCTTCTAGTGTACTGCCAAATGCTCTAAATTTCTTATCTGCAGTATGTTCTAGATACTCAAATTTCTTGTCCATTTTAAAGAAGGGGTTGAAATAGGGTTTATAAGTTTTATTAAAAGACGATGACGACATCGTCTTTTAATTCCAAAAGCACAAAATCTTCGATTTTGGCTCCCAAAAACTTAAGTTTTTGTGGAACTTACAAAATTAGAAAGTTTTTGTTATTAATAAATAAAGATAGAAATAAGTTAATACTCAGTTATCTTAAAACCGTCTGGCTTTTTCTCTGGCTCATTATCAGAAGGCTGGAATATGCTGAATATATCTCCTGGCGGCTGATTTGAAGGTGGTGGTGTTGGGCTCTGGCTGCTAGATTCTCTGGCTGGAGTGCCAATAGGATTGCCAAAGAAGTCAGTTATTGCAGGAGAATCCGAGCTGCTTGTATTGCTGGAGTAATTAGAAACCGGCTCATCCACTATACGAGTCAGGATCTCTATGACTCTCTTAATCTCCTCTTTTGTATCATGTTTAGTGTCAATTGTGATTTGCATGGGGATTACCTCCGTTTTAGAGTACTGTACAAAAGGATATATTTAAAGTTTATTACAAATCAGAGAAATATAGTACTGATTTGTAATTCCAAAAATTAGCCAACTAAAAGTCGAACTATAAATATTTGGCTAATTTTTGTTATTCATAATATCTCAAATCATTTAAAAATCTAGAAAATCCTCTGATAATTCATGAAAATGTTGTTTGTAGCGTCTTCTTTTGTCATGCCTTTAATTTCCGCAATTTTCTTGATTGACTTAGCAACAAAAGCTGGCTCATTACGCTGATCTTTTTCTGGAGCTAAATAAGGACAGTCTGTTTCTGTGAGAATTTGTGTTATTGGAGCTTGCTTGACAATATTCTGAAAATGCTGGCTTCTTACAATATTTGTTGGGACAGAGAAACTCCAGCCATTCTCAATGACTTTCTTTGTTTGAGAACTATTACCACCAAAACAGTGCATTATTATTTTGTTTTTAATATTTTTCAGATTAGCACTTTCCAGGATTTGAATTGTATCTTCTTCTGCATTTCTTGAATGAATAGACATTGGCAGATTATTTTTCTCTGCAAATTCAATTGCTTTTTTGAAAAACTCTTTTTGTTTTTCTTTGTTAGCTTGATCTTTTTCCCAATGATAATCCAATCCAACTTCACCAATTGCTATAGGTTTGTTTTCTAAAACAAAATCAAAGAATTCTTTTTCTTGCTCTTGTGTCAATTCTTTTGTATCAATTGGATAAACACCAAAAGCCGGCTTAATAAGATCATACTGTTTAGAGAGTTCCAGAATCTTTTTGTTTGACTCAGCATTCAAGCCACAACAGATAATAGCTTTAACTCCAGCAGCTTTGGCATTATCTATGACTTGGTCTAAATCAGATTCAAATGCTTTATCATCCAGATGTGCATGTGCGTCAATTAAAAGGTTCATGAATTAAAGGGCTTTTATAAGCTTTAAATAGTTTATGGAAAAGGTTTAAATAAATCAAACCAATCCTAAAAGTCTGAAAATGGCAGATTTTTCTAAATTTGGAACTGTATTGAAAGAAGGACCAAATTTTTCTAATTCATTCTCTGGAGATGTTGGTAAGATTGCAGAGGAGAAAGAGTGGCTTAAGGAAGTTTCGCCAGGGGTATTTCTCTATCGACAAGAAATAACTGGTATTTTTACTAAATTAAGAGAATTATTTGAAAAAGAAGTTGTTTATCCAATGGAATTTGGAGAAATGGTTTTTTCTAGACTCCTATTACCTCAAACACTGGCAGATTTTGGTTGTATAAAATACACTCCTGAACTTTTATTTGAGGCTACTCGAGGAAGTACTACTCGCATACTTGATCCTGTTCAATGTGCGCCTTTATATGAAGCTATTCGAGGTCAGACTCTAAATTACTTACCGCTTCTGGTTTATGAACCAGGAATAGAACCCACTTTTAGAAACGAAAAAGAAGAAGAGTTAGATAGCTTCTTTAAAGCAAAAGAATTTCGAAGATTAGAACTTATTTATATCGGTACTCCTGACCAAGTAAGAGAAACTAGAAGAACTGTAGAAAAATATGTTTTATCTTATCTCACAAATCTTGAAATAAATTGGAGGACTACAGTAGGAGAACCATGCTGTGGATTTCCTGAAACCCTCGATAAATACAAAAAAGCACAAAAGCCTGATGAAATCCCGATCCATGATATTGAGGTTTGGCTTCCCCATAAAGAAGAATGGAGAGAAATTGCAGGTTGCGGCATAGAATATGATAGACTGGTAAAAGCATTTAATGTTGGTCCTGATCAGAATCTCTGGAGTGGATGTACTGGCTTAGGGCTGAATAGACTAGCATACGCATTTCTTGCACAGCACGGCTTTGATAAAGAAAATTGGCCTGCTTATCTAAGGGAATAATACCATTACTTTTAAAAACCCATTCTCATTCCCCTTAAATATGACAGATAAACCAATTATAGACTTTGATCTGGATGAGAATATTACTGTGAAAGACCTATTGGCTAAGCTTAAAGACTCTGGGTTTCAAGCACAACAAATAGGCCGAGCAGCAGATGTAATTAGAGCAATGAAGAAAGCTAAAGCTAAAGTTTTTCTGAGTTTTACTTCAAATATTGCAGCTTCTGGATTAAGAGGGTTGATTGCACAGCTCATTAAAGAAGGGCTGGTTAATGTTATCAGCACAAGTTCTGGTACAATTGATGAAGATTTTATTAAATCCAACAAACCATATCTTCAGGGAAGTTTTGATGAAGAAAAAGATACGGAATTAGGTAAGAAAGGAATTAATAGAATGGGAAATGTTTATGTACCAAATGACAGATATACTTACCTAGAAGATGAAATGCCTAAGATATTAGAAAAAGCATATGCACAAAAAAAGACCTGGCTCCCATCTGAGCTGATAAAATTTGTTGGAGAAAACATGAAAGAAGACTCTAACTCCATATTATGGCAGGCTGCAAAAAATAATGTGCCAATTTTCTGTCCAGCATTAACAGATGGAGCATTTGGAATGCAATTAATGTTTTTCCAGCAAAAACACCAAGATTTTGAAGTAAGCATTGTAAAAGATTTCAAGAATATTATCGACCAAGCAGCTAATGCAGAAAAAACTGCTGGAATTATACTGGGTGGTGCTACTCCAAAACATCATGCGATTATTGCAAATTTAATGAGAGAAGGATTTGATTATTGTATTTATGTAAAAACTTCAAGTCCTTACACAGGTTCTTTGAGTGGAGCTACAACTTCTGAAGCAAAATCCTGGGGAAAAGTTAATGAAAATGCAAAAGCAGTAACAGTTCATAGTGATGTTACAATTGTTTTTCCTTTGCTTGCTGCAGTGATGCTTGAGAAATAGATCTGATCAAAGAAGGCCCATCAATTTTCTCACAAACAGATAAAACAGAATAAGTACAGCTATTAGTATAATGCCCTTAACCACAACCAGCCATATTATGAATTTCTTTTTTAATTTCTTTTGGCGGATTTTTTCCTTTTTAGATATTCTTTTCTTAATAATTTTCTTCAGTTTAGCAATCTTTTTCTTGGCTGCTTTTTTCTTTCTTTTTGTAGGGTTCTTTTTTGGCATGATTAATTCTTAATTATTTTCTTTATATAAGATTTGTGTAAATATTAAAGCCACCAGGGCGAGTGCCAAGCAAGTGTTGTCGCATCTCGCAATCATGAGGGGGATGCAAAACCAGACTAAAAACAAAGGCACTCTAGGCACTGGTGGCTTTAATTCCTTTTATTAAAACCCCCAAACCTTTATATACTGCCTTAGAACCCCCTAAACCTATGGAATCAGCACTTAATATAATAGAAAATCCAGAGTCCTTATTGGCATTTAACAGCCATAATGAGCTTGAATTTGACAGCTTAAATCTGCATGAGTTAGGCAAAACAATTGATGAGCCATTATTTATTTTCAGCCCAAACAAGCTAAAGCAGAATATAGACAAATTCAGAACCCAGTTCGGGGAAGAGACAATTATAGCTTATCCTGTTAAGACCAACAGAACAAAATCTGTATTGGATATTATCTCAAAAAATAAATGCACATTTGTTGTTAGCTCATTAAACGAGCTTGCAAAAATAATCGCATTCAAAGAATATGGTGATGTAATATACAATAATCCTGCAATGTCTGAAAAAGAAGCAACAAAGGTTGCAGAGGAAAAAATTGGTTTTATTGTTATTGAATCATTAGAGCAACTTAAACTTCTAAATAGGTGTGCAGAAAAAGTAAAAACAAAGGCAAATGTTTTGCTTAGAGTAAAAACAAGTATTGTGCCAAAAAATTCTGCTTATGGAACTTCAATTGATTTAGGCCTGAATCTTGATGAGTTCAAAACTGCTTTGGAAGAGCTTGAATGGATGCCGCACATTAACCTAAAAGGAATTCACAATCACCTCAGAACACAAAACATAGACATTAATAGCTGGCAGGAGAATCTGGAAGAGATAAGTGTCTTTCTAGTTGAATTAAAAAAAAGAGATATTGATCTTCAATATCTTGATCTCGGCGGAGGATTCCCTTCTACTTATATTAAAGAAGCGCCGTCTATTAAAGAAATTTATTCTGCTTGGGAAACAGAATTAACACAAATAAAAAGAGACTTCCCCGAAACCACAGTAATAATTGAACCCGGCAGAAGCATTGCAGCAGATGCTTTTGTGTTGTTAACAAAAGTTCTTGTAGAAAAAAAAGGCAATGAAGAGAATAAGATAATAATATTAAATACTTCAACATATATCTCTAGTGTTGATACTATGCTGGCAGGTATAGAACTTCCGGTTATTCCAACAAAAATAATGGCTGAAGAGAATAAAGAGAAAAAAAGCCATCATATAAGAGGATGCACATTAGATCCGATAGATATATTTCGAGATAAAGTTTTTCTGCCAGAAATAAAAACACACCAATCACTAATATTTCTAAATATAGGTGCTTATGTCTTTAGCACAGATTTGTATGATCTAGAAAAGCCAAGGATTACTGCTGTAAAATCAAGGGACACTTAAAAACCTCAACAAAACATTTATATACTGTCCAGTACTTCTAAAAACCATCAAATATCTATAATATTCAATTTAAGGGTGGTATAAAATGGCAATATTGGGTGTCAATATAACTAAGATAACAGCAGAAAAGAAAACTCCTTCAAGAGGGAATATCAAGATAAATAATAATGTGATAATAACTGATGCTTCAAAAGCTAAATTAAGCTTTGGTAACACAAAAGACGAAGGAATAAAGTATGATTTCACTTATAAATCAATTTATGAGCCTAAAATAGGCGAAATTGAGATAAAAGGCAATATTTTGGCTTTAGAAAAGCCTGAGGATGCCAAAAAAATATTAGATCATTGGAAGAAAAACAAGAATATTAACAAAGCAGATTCTCTGCCCTTGCTTAATGCAATCCTTGTAAGGTGTAATATACAGTCATTAATCATGAGCGATAAGCTAGGATTGCCTCCCCCTGTACCAATGCCAAAAATAAGCCCTAAGAAACAATAAATCATTGCAAATTCTGTTTTATTGGCTTAAACTACCGAAATATTTTTAATAGCTTATATTGTATGTATATAAATCAGGCAGAGAAGATCATATTGAAAAAATGACAAAAGAAATCTCACTTAAAGTTGCTGAAGCAATACAGGATGATGTCAACAAAGGAATTGTAAGGATAGATACTTCTATTATGCAGAACATAGATGTAAGGCCGGGAGACATTGTTGAGATTACTGGCGAGAGACCTACTGTAGCAATGGTAGACAGAGCATATCCAGGAGATATAGGTCTTAACATAATAAGGATGGATGGAGTTATAAGAAGAAATGCTAAAACAGGTATTGGTGAGATAGTAAAGATAAAAAGGGCAGAAGTTAAGGAAGCAAAGAAAATCACAATAGCACCTGCTAAAAAAGGAGTTTTTATCAAAGCACCTCCATCTCTTTTCAAACAAGGCTTATTAGGCAGAGCTTTAATTAAAGGAGATATAGTGAGTTTAGGTGGTTCAAAGAGAAGAAGAACCACAACTAGCGGAAATCCCTTTTTTGATGATGTATTTAATATGTTAGATGACAACATAATGAACTTCGGGTTTGGTGAGATGAAGTTTATAGTAGTTGATGCTGAGCCTAAACAATCAGTTATAGTTACAGAAGTTACAGAAGTTATTTTCAAACCAGAAGCAACTGAAGTAAAAGAGGAATCTGCTCTTCCCGATGTCAGCTATGAAGATATTGGCGGGTTAGATGAGGAAATTAAAAAGGTCAGAGAAATGGTTGAACTGCCTTTAAAACATCCTGAGATATTTGAAAGATTAGGAATAGACGCACCAAAAGGAGTATTACTGCATGGTCCGCCAGGTACTGGAAAAACTCTTCTTGCTAAAGCAGTTGCAACTGAAACTAACTCTAATTTTGTTGTGATTAATGGTCCTGAAATAATGAGTAAATATTATGGTCAGTCTGAAGAGAATTTAAGAAAGATTTTTGAGGATGCTGAAAAGAATGCACCTTCAATAATATTCATCGATGAAATAGATGCTATTGCAATCAAAAGAGAAGAAGTTAAAGGAGAAGTTGAAAGAAGAGTTGTTGCGCAATTACTTGCATTGATGGATGGATTAAAAAGCAGAGGAAAAGTTGTAGTTATTGCAGCATCAAATGTACCAAATCTTTTAGATCCAGCATTAAGACGGCCTGGAAGATTTGACAGAGAAATTGATATTGGCGTTCCAAGAACAGAAGGCAGACTAAAGATACTAAAAATTCATACGAGAAATATGCCTATAAACAGGGACCCTTCATCCATAGATCCGCGGTTAAAAGAAGATGAAATAAAAAAACAAATTTCTGATTTACTTCAGCAAGTTGATAGTACAAAACTGATTGAGCTTGTTCTAAAAAAACACAAACCTCAAGATAACCATCTTGAAGGAACACAAAAAGAAATCACTACTTATCTTGAGGCCTTGTTACCAAAAGGTGTTAATAGCAGCAAACAAGATTTCTTGAGCAAATGCATTGAAAAGATATCAGAAGACATAACAAACACAATAAGATCGAACTCCATAATAAAAGAAGAAGGTCAAGTTGAACTTAATGGGGGAGAACTTAATTACCCAGTCAAGGATAAATTAAAGGAGCTTGTTGATGAAAAGAACATTAGCGATAAAATCTCAACAATTGTAAAGGAAATAATACTAAAAGAAATCTCTGAGGTCACTTATGGTTTTGTAGGAGCAGATCTTTCCAGTTTAGCAAAAGAAGCAGCAATGATCGTGTTGAGAAGAGTATTGCCTGAATTAAAATTGGAATCAGAAGAATCAATATCAAGAGAGATGCTTGAGAAACTCACTATCGCAAAAAAAGATTTTTTTGATGCATTGAAGGTTGTTAGGCCTTCTGCAATGAGAGAAGTGCTTGTTGAGATTCCAAAACTAAGCTGGGATGATGTTGGAGGCTTAGAAGATGCTAAGCAAAATCTTAAAGAAGCTGTTGAATGGCCATTGAAAAATCCAGAAGCATTCTCAAGACTTGGTGTAAAACCGCCAAAAGGCATATTACTTTATGGGCCGCCAGGAACAGGAAAAACACTACTAGCTAAAGCAGTAGCAAATGAATCACAAGCTAATTTCATTCTTGTTAAAGGCCCGGAAATGTTGAGCAAATGGGTTGGTGAATCAGAAAAAGCTGTAAGAAAAATATTTGAAAAAGCAAGACAAGTTTCTCCTAGTATTGTATTCTTTGATGAAATTGATTCTATTGCACCAAGACGTGGAGCAACTTCTGACAGCAAAGTCACAGAAAGAGTAGTTAACCAGATGCTCACAGAAATAGACGGCTTAGAAGAGATGCAGGATGTTGTTGTTATAGCTGCAACTAACAGACCAGACATAATAGATACTGCTTTACTCCGCCCAGGAAGATTTGACAGATTAATTCCTATTGGAATTCCTGATGAAAAAACAAGAAAAGAAGTATTTAATGTTCACATAGGTGAAATGCCTATTAAAGATGTTTCTGTTGATGAATTAGCTAAAAAAACAGAAGGATATGTTGGCGCAGATATAGAGGCAGTATGCAGAGAAGCTGCAATCAATGCACTTAGAAAAGATATGTCTGCAAAACAAGTCACAATGGGAGATTTTGAATCTGCATTAAAAGAAGTGGGGCCTTCTGTAACAAAAGATATCGAAGATGCATATAAAAATCTTAAAAATACCATGAAATCTGCTCGTGGGGAAGAATTCAAGAAAGAAAAGCCACTATACTTTGGATAAACTAAAAAGAGAGTGTTAATTAATGGTTTCTCAAAAACAAATTGTAAATTATCTTAATGAAACTTTGAACATAGATAAAATAAAGGATAATTCTGTAAATGGTTTGCAAGTCAGCAGAGAAGATGATGCTGAAGAAATACGCAGAATTGGTTTTGCTGTGGATGCAAGTTTGGAGACTTTTGAACGAGCAAAAGATGCAAATTGCGAAATATTAATTGTACACCATGGTTTGTTCTGGGAGAAGCCAGAGCCAATTGTTGGTTATACTCATAAAAGAATTAGTTTTCTGATAAAAAATAATATTGCATTATATGCAGTTCATTTACCTTTGGATAAGCATGAGGTTTATGGAAATGCTGCTCAGTTTGCCCAGGATTTAGGCTTGAAGAGCTTAAGTGATTTTGGGGAGTATCATGGAGAACTTGTTGGAGTAAAAGGAGAGTTCGAGCATGAGAAAAATATAATGGATATAATACAGGAAATAAAAGAAAAACTAAAGCTTGACAAGATAAAAGCAATGCCCTTTGGCAGGAAAGATATCAGAACAGTGGGCATTGTTACAGGCGGAGCAGCTTGGCAGGTAAAGGATGCTATTGACCAAGAACTTGATTTGTTTATTACTGGAGAACCATCTCATTCAATATATCATATTGCAAAAGATTCTGGCATGAATGTCATTTTTGGCGGGCATTATGCAACTGAAAAATATGGTGTCAAAGCTTTAGCCCAATTACTTAAGGAAAGATTTTATTTAGAAGTTGGTTTTATTGATGTGCCGACTGATTTGTAAGCAATTTGTAACTAAATTCTGATTTTTGTTCTGACCTTTGTTATCTTGCAGAACCAGAAATTTGTTCTGTGGCTGTTCTTGCTTGAGTTTTAACCTCTGCTATGAAAGCAGGCAGTTCAGAGTTAATTCTAACTGATTCATCAGGGAGTTTTGCTGCGAGTTTTAGTTTATAATCTAGTTCATCTGCAGAAGCTAAGAATTGAGATAGGGCCTCAACATCTTCAAGTTTATCACCAGTTATTGTAGTAGCATTAACCCCAACAACATTGCCTTTTGAAACATATATTTCTCCTTTTGTGAATCCGCTGTGTACTTCTATAATAGCAGTTTTATCTGGAGTTCCAGAAACCATCTTTTCTAAACAATTGAGAAAATCCCATTTGGTTAAATCTCCTGAACAACTATAAGAATCTCCAATATAATAATTCGGATTTGAGATGTCATAACTGATGTAGCCAAGTTCAAAAAGTCTGGAAATAGCCCTCACGAAAAGTTTTTTGGACTGTTCTATTTTCTTAGGTTCTCTTAAGGCCTCAATTCTTTTAACAACTCCCATTATAGATCCACTTTCTCTGAGTTTTTCTAAGGCCATAACACAATTTTTGTTCTTTAGATTTTCTGTTTTGTCTGATATTATCGAAAATTCACCTAAATATTCTGCAGTAGCATTTCCATCGAGAATCTCACCTAAACTCTCACGTGCTGATACAATAAAAGAATTGATTTCTCCATCCAACATTCTGTATTTATCATCTGGCAT
This sequence comes from Nanobdellota archaeon, assembly GCA_042571645.1. GTDB lineage: Archaea > Nanobdellota > Nanobdellia > Woesearchaeales > JBHPFW01 > JBHPFW01. The sequence goes on along the minus strand of JBHPFW010000002.1, from coordinate 6,410 downwards.
TTCTGAGATAAAATCAATTTCGTATTTTATAGGTTTTGTGTATGGCAGGATTTTAGAAAGTACTTCACTGTCTTGAAATTTTCCATTTCCTTGTTTATGTTCGAAATCTATTGCTGCTATCCTGCCTTTTGAAACATATATCTTACCATTACCCAAATTGCTTTGTATGCTTATTGTTGCGTATCTATCAGATGCAGTTTTAACTAATCCTTCCAAAACAGAAAGAAAATTGTCTCTGTTTACAACTCCTTTTGTGCCACAAATATTTCGACAGTAAAATTCAGAGTTTGAAGCTCCATAATCAACCCAGCCATTATCAGACAACCAAGAGAGAGCTTGGACTGTTTGTAGTTTTTCTTTTCCAGGCTTTGCTGCACTTACAACACTCGCAATGGAATCATTTCTTAAAATCTTTTCATGCATCTCATAACAAAAATAATCCCATATTTCTTCTGCTTCTTTTGAAGATCTTAATGCTTGTGGATGTTGCTGAAGATCATAGGCAACCATCCCTTTTTTATGCATTTCATATAGAACTCCTCTTGCAGTGGTTTCTTTATCAGAACCGCATACTTGAATTAAAGTGCTGTAATTTGTTCCACTTGGTTGTCCTTGCAGATTGCTTGCTAAATAATAAGCTACAGTAGGATCTGAGAAATTATTAAATTCATCAACTTTAACTTCTTTAACTAAACTTACGATATCTTGACTCATTTGCGCAATGCCCCCAGAAAGCCTTTAAATACCGCTGTTATTTAAATCTTTCCCTTTGAAACTACTTTTAAGTAGTATTTAGTTTTAGAGTGTCTAGACCCAAAATTTAATAAATACAGCAAAAACAAGGCTTAATATGGCTGATGCAAACCCGGGAGATAAAGTTGAGATTAAGACTGACAAGGAAACAGTTACAGGCATATTAATGCCTAATGAGGAAACTGATTCTGTAGTTATTAAAATGGATTCTGGCTATAATATTGGAATTGAAAAAAAGAAGGTTAAAGGAATGAAAGTTATTGAAAAAGTCAAGGCAGAAAAAGAATCTAAACCTGGAAAGATAGCTAATAATCCAAAACTTCCAACAATTGCAATATTGCATACTGGCGGTACAATTGCTAGTAAGGCTGATTATAAGACTGGTGGTGTTGTGGCAATGTTTTCTCCTGAAGAAATCATCAATATGTTTCCTGAATTAGCAGAAATAGCTAATATTAAAAGCCGCCTTATTTCCAATATGTTTTCTGAAGACATGAGATTTTCACATTATCCTGTAATGGCTAAAGCAATTAAAGAGGAAATTGACTCTGGTGTTGATGGGATTATTTTAACCCATGGCACAGATACAATGACAACCACATCTGCAGCATTATCATTCATTATTGAAAGTCTAAATATTCCTGTAATAATTGTTGGATCACAAAGAAGTTCTGATCGCGGCAGCAGTGATGCTGGAATGAATTTAATTTGCGCAGCAGAATTTATTGGAAAAACAGATTTTGCTGGAGTCGCAATATGCATGCATGAGACAGAAGAGGATTTGAAATGTGCTATTTTGCCTGGAACAAAAACAAGAAAACTTCACACTTCTAGAAGAGATGCATTCAAGGCAGTAAATGATACGCCTATTGCAAGTGTTGATTATAAAACAAAAAAAATTACTTTTAATAAAAAAGATTATACTAAAAAAGGAAAAGGAAATAAAGTTGAGATAAAAAATAAATTTGAAGAGAAAGTCGGCATACTAAGAGCGCATCCTGATTTAAATGAAGAGGAAATTCTTTTTTATAAAAATTACAAAGGCCTAATAATAGAAGGAACAGGCTTAGGCCATATTGCAGTTGGAGCACCAAATGATTTATGCAAACCTAATCTAAAAAATCTTGAAGCTCTTAAAACTCTGAATAAAAATAAATGTGTTATGACAATGACTTCTCAATGCATCTTTGGAAGAGTTCATTCTCATGTATACACTGATGCAATTGAAATATTCAAAGCAGGTGTAATTCCAGGAGAAGATATGCTAACTGAAACTGCATTTATCAAGCTAGCTTGGTTGCTTGGTCAGTATCCTAACAATCCTGAGAAAGTCAAGGAATTAATGGCTACAAATCTGAAAGGAGAGATTTCTGAGTGTAGTGATGTCAGAAGTCATTTGTAAGCCATAAATAATTTAAACCATCACTGATTCTAGGCTGATATGGCATTAGATTATAAGAAATTGGGCTTTAAATGCGGTATAGAGATACATCAACAGCTAGAAGGCAAAAAGCTATTCTGCAACTGTCCTACTGATATTAGTAAGGAAAAACCTGATTTCACAGTTGAACGCCAGCTAAGAGCAGCTGCTGGAGAATCAGGAGCAGTAGACCAGGCTGCATTGCATGAACAGCAAAAAGCCAAGAACTTTGTATATCAAGGATATTATGATTCTACATGTTTAGTGGAGTTAGATGAAGAACCACCGCATGAATTAAATAAAGAAGCACTAAAAATTGGTCTTCAAACTGCTCATGCACTTAATGCAGAGGTGGTTGATGAGCTTCAGTTTATGAGAAAAACGGTAATAGACGGCTCAAATACTTCTGGTTTTCAAAGAACAGGCTTAGTAGCAAGAAATGGTTATGTTGAAGTTAATGGGAAAAAGATAGGTATCCCCACAATATGTTTGGAAGAAGAAGCCTGTCAAGTTATTGAAAGAACCAAAACTAAAGATGTTTTTAATTTATCCAGACTAGGAATACCTCTAATAGAAATAGCAACAGATCCAACTATTTCTTCTCCAGAAGAATGCAAAGAAGTAGCTGCCAAATTAGGCATGATTCTAAGAAGTATTCCGGGAATGAAAAGAGGCATAGGCAGCATACGTCAAGATGTAAATGTCTCAATAAAAGAAGGTGCAAGAACAGAAATAAAAGGATTTCAGGAATTTAAATCAATCCCAAAAGTTATTGAGGGGGAAATAAACAGACAATTAGAAGAAATCAAGAAAGGTAATAAGCCTGAACAACAAGTTAGAAAAGCTGAACCAGATTTCACAACTACTTTTTTGAGGCCGATGCCTGGTGCAGACAGAATGTACCCAGAAACAGATGTTGCGCCAATTCTGCCAGAAACAGATGGCATTGAAAAGATTGAACTTCTCGAGGAAAAAGCAGAAAAGATCAAAAAATTAGGTATTAGTGGAGATTTGGCAAATTCTGTTGCAAAATCAGGAAAAACAGAAACAATAATTGATTTTGCTAATAAATATAACAATGTTAAGCCTGCATTTATAGCAGAAACAATACTCGCAACTCCAAAAGTAATAAAGAAAAAAGAAAATATTGATGTAAACTTGAGTGATGATGATTTTGGCAAGCTCTTTTCTGAGCTGAATGATGGCAAGATATCAAAGGATTCTGTTTATGATATAATGGTTGAATATGGCAAATCTGGAAAATTAGATTTCTCTAAATATGAATTAATGAGTGATGATGAGCTGGAAAAAGAAATCAAGCAGATTGTCGACGAGAATAAAGATTTGCCAGGAAAAGCCCTAATCGGAAAAGCAATGGGCAAACTAAAAGGCAAAGCAGACGGCAAGAAGATTTTTGAGATGTTGAATAAACTTAGTTCTTGATTAAATTAAGGTAACTGCTGCACCATAACATCCCCTCATCACACAAATAAAAAGGAGTTCTGAATGGCTGGGCATTTTTATCAAAGACTTCAAGAAAAGTTCCATATTTATTTATCAACTCAGTGTAAGAATCTACATACTTCTTAGCCAGTTTTCTGTCAACCTTTTTGACAACTTCAATATAAGCTAAACCCATATGGATCCAGATGGAATTGGTTTCATAATCTCTGACAAAAATCTCCTGAGGAGACATTTTCTGTTTGTCTAAGCGTACATTTGTGTATTTCAGGGGAAAAGGATAGTCTAATTTGTACTTTTGGATGTTTTTTATCGAGGATTTAAGCATATCTTTATTTTCTTTGTTTTTATTTGGATCAAACAACCCACACCAATAAGGAAATGTATTGGCATCTCCTGCAACATGAGTGCTGCCAGATAAATCATCAAGAAAATAGCCATTATGCCAGAAATTTTGTTTGATTAACTGCTTAAAGTCTGTGTTTTTTAGAGGATTTGTCAGTTTTAACTTATTCTTCTTGTTTAATTCCTGTAAATCACTGTTCATCATTGCAGCCATACAATTATCATAACAAGATGATTTTCTGATAGAATAATCTTTCATAGATGAGAACTTCTTTTTCTTAACCAAACCTGTTTTTTTGTCAATCACAATTTTGTAATATTTATATAATTCTTTTTGAAGGAAGTTTTTATATTTTGAGAATAATTTTCTATCATCGACAATCTTAATAGTTCTAACTAAAAGCGGCAATGAATCTGGAGAATAAGAATAGATATCAATAGGCTTTCCTTTTGGAGTTATTGTTGTAGTTATTTTTTTGTTTTTCTCAAAAATACTCAAAGCATATTCTAAAGTTTTTGATACTTTATCTCTATATCCTAGTTTAACCAAGCTTTCTGCGCAGAAACCAAAATCTCTCACCCAAAACTCTGCAAAATTATGTGTTGAGGTTTGAAAATATCTGCTATTCCAGCAGTTTTCAATAATTTGTCTGCATATTTTGGCAGGATCCCCTCTATATCTGCTTAATCCTCTTTTCATTCTGGCTCTTGAAAGCCTGAATATCCTGATGCCTTCTGATAAGATAGTTAATGACTTCATACCTGAAATAAATACCCTTTAATTAATAAATTTTAGGCTTAATGAATAAAAATTTAAAGCAAAGGTAATTAATACAAAAAATGCTAAAAGCAGACCTTCATTTGCACACAAAAGAGGATCCTTTGGATAAGTTAAAAATAGATTACACAGCAAAAGAGCTCATAGATTATATGAAAAAGTTGGATTTTGATGTAATTGCCATAACAAATCATAATTCAATTTTTTATAATAAAAAGATCAAAGAATATGCAAAAAAGAAAGGCATTCTTCTTATTCCAGGAGTTGAGGCCACTATAGAAGGCAAACACATACTGATCTACAACCCATCGCTTAAAGAAAAACTGCCAAAAACATTTTCTGAGCTTGAAAAGTATAAAAGAAAGAATAAAAAATCAGTCATAGTTGCAGCGCATCCTTTCTTCCCAATGCCACAACTTTATTTCCACAATCTAGAGAAATACATAGAACTCTTTGATGCAGTAGAATACAGTCATTTCTACACAAAAAGAATAAATTTTAACAAGAGAGCTGTAAAGATTGCTAAAAAACATAATAAACCTTTCCTTGGTACGTCTGATGCACATTTTCTTGATAAAGTAGGAACAACATACTCTTTGCTTAAATGCCAAAAAACAAAAGCATCTGTGCTTGAGGCAATAAAAAAAGGCAATCTTACAATAATAACTGAGCCAATAAGATTTCTGGACTTTGCAACAAGGCTTACCAGGTCAAATCTTAGACATATCAGCAGAAACATTTATAAATTAAAAAACAGGAAAAAATAACTATGGTATTTGTCTACCCTGCTTATCATACAAAGATAAAATACAGAGGTAGCTTCCACCTTCTCCATTTTTATAGGATGCTAAAGGAAAATTTTAGAGATAAGGAATACATAGCTACCCAGCATCCTGGTGTAGAAGCATTTACTGATGAGAAATATATGGAGACCTATTATTCTCAGAGACTATCTTCTGATCCTCATCTTGGAAAGATAGTGTGGATTTGGTGGCGGACTAAAAAGACAGATCAAAACAACAAATACTATCATTTCAGGCTTAATTTAACCTTTCACCTAAGATTTTTGAGGGATATTGAGGTAATGCATGAAGGTCACAAAGTAAAGACTCAAGACGGAGAAATAGAGATGTTTGTTGATTCTGATCTTGTATGTGATGCAGAGGGAAAATGGGAAGAGAATTGGTTTTTGAAACACATTCATAAGTTATTTTATGAGCGGATTTGGAGGCTCGAAAGAGATAATAAAAGACAGCTTTGCAGAGATGATGCAGAATTCTTCACTTCAGTAATTAAAAAATACTTTGGCCTTCCAATATACGATACTCCATATGCATCAAGAGAAAAAGACAGCTTCTATTACACTGGAGATCGTGCAAGACCTTACGAACCAGCAGAATAGGGTCAGGGTTTTTGCAGAGTCCAACAACAATTACTTTCTAGCGGTCGCCAGCGCCTAGAGTGCCATTTGTTTTCTCAGGGTTTTGCATCTCCAGTCATGATTGCGAGATGCGACATCACTTGCTTGGCACTCGCCCTGGCGACCGCTTAATAGCCAAATTCTAGTGTTTGAGCAGTTCTGCCATCAACAAAACTTTTATAAATACTCTGCTTTCCCTGTTCTAATAGCCTAAACTGGCAATTAGGCCCCCG
>JBHPFW010000001.1:0-109440 GCA_042571645.1 Nanobdellota archaeon | reverse complement strand
CATTTGAACATTCTTTAAGTCTATCAGCAAAAGATCTGCCAGTTTCCCTTCTTTTATCTCTCCGCAATTAAGCCCAAAAGCTTTTGCTCCGTTAATAGTAGCCAAATCAAATGCTTCTGTTGCAGGCATAACAGTTGGGTTATTATCATTAAGTTTCTGTAATAATGATGCAATTTTTACTTCTTCAAGCATGTCAAGATTATTATTAGATGCACAACCATCTGTGCCTAAAGCAATTGTTAGTTGGGCTTTTTTTATTTTTTCATAAGGAAATACTCCTGAACAGAGCTTCATATTAGAAGCAGGATTGTGAGCAATTTTTACATCGTTCTTTTTTAGAATCTGAATTTCTTTATCATCCAACCAAATACTATGGCAGGCTATAACATTATGTCCAAGAAAACCAATCTTCTCTAGATATTCTACAGGTCTAAGTTTATGCTGTTTTAAGCAGTCATCTACCTCTTTTTTTGATTCAGAAACATGAATGTGTAGGGGTACATTATTTTTATCTGCAAATTCTTTAGCCCAGTGCAGGCTTTCTTCTGATACAGTGTATATTGCGTGCGGGCCCAAGGCAAAAATAACTCTGTCTGAGTATTTCTTGGTCTCTTCAAATAATTTTTTGTTTAACTTAATTTGTTCATCTGCCTTTGCCTTATCAAATAGATCTATAAAGACAGCAGAAACCGCAGACCTAATACCCATTTCCTCTACTGCTTTTGCAGTACCATGATAATGCCAGTACATATCATTAAAGAATGTAGTGCCAGATTTAATCATCTCTAAACATGCAAGTTTAGATCCCTGATAAACATCTTCTTCTGTTAATTTTCCTTCTAAAGGCCATATTTTATTCTGCAGCCATTCATCCAGAACCATATCATCTGCATATCCTCTCATCAGAGTCATTGCAGCATGAGTATGAGCATTGATAAATGAAGGAATTACTGCTTTGTTTTTTCCATTGATTTTGAATTCAGCTTCATGACTGATCTTTTCATTAATTTCTTTGATTTTATTTTCTTCTATGTAAATATCTCTGATTTTATTCTTTAGAAGAACATTTTTTATGATAATGCTCATTTTTTGATCTCCGCTAATACAGCATCCAGCAACAATTTGACTTTGTTTTTATTTTCTTTTTGAGCTTTTTTTATATCTTTTTCAGATATTTTTCTTTTTGTAATTCCATTTGCATAATTATCAACCGAACAAATACATGCATATTTTAAACCTAGTTCTTTTGCAAGGGTCGCTTCATTAGCAAGAGTCATACCGACGATATCTGCATATTTTTTTATCATATTAATTTCTGCTTTAGTTTCAAATCTTGGACCAAGTGTTTGTATGTATACAGATCTATTTATTGTTCTTAGTTTTATTTTTTTAGAAGCTTTAATTATTTTCCCTCTTAAATCTTCATCTAATCCAGGTGTTATATGCTTTGCTTTAAGATCATAATAAGTTTGTATGTTCTTCAGATTTATGTAATCATGAGGGATAACAATGCTTCCTGGTTTAATTCTGCGTTTTAATGATCCAACAGAATTTATTCCTATAATAGTTTTTACTCCTTTTTTCTTTAAATAAGAAATATTCTTTTTATGGTTTATTTTGTGTGGCGGGATGTTTTTCCCGTGTCTTTTTAGAAATATAACTCCTTTTTTCTTGAAATCCTTAAATCCAGATCCACCGATTATTGCTATTTTTGGCATTGTTTACGGGTTTTAATATCTCTATTTAAATTTTATTAAATATGCTATTTATTAAGATCGTCCTTAATTTGAGGTACTCTGGGTTTAATCTTTTTCTCACCAAATTCTTTTACCATCTTAATGAATAAATCTGATGCTGAATTTTTAATAAAACTCTCATTGGAAAAAACATGAGTTTCTTTAATTTCTATAAGGCCTGGGAGTTTTTCTTGAAGTTGCATAAAGAAATTATCATACTCTGCTACATCTCTGAAGCCGAAAAGAATGATATGACTGATATTAGTTTGGGGTAGATTTATCAGCGATATTATGTTTGGATGCGAGAATACTTCTGTTATTGTTTCCTTGTATCTCCTATATGCTTTTGGCATTATCTTAACAAGAGATAATGCAAAGCATCTTATACCAATATTCTTGTAGTTAAGAGTTGTTTCATAACTTTCAATTATCTCTTTTCTTTTAAGACCTCTTTTAATCTTGCCTACACCCTGGCTGCTTATGCCTAGATCTTTTGCTAGTTCTGTATTAGAAGCTCTAGGATCAGTAATAAGAAGCTCTAAAACAGTCTTCTCATTATTAGTTAGTTTCATAATGAAATTACTTGTCATGGGTTATATATAAATATTTTTATTTTTGAATATTTATTGTTATAATTAGTTTCATTTCGAAACCAAACATTTATAAATGTGCCTAACTATATTTATCTAGGGGGAAGAAATCTTAATTTTTAAAGTAATATATGGGTGGTTGTTATTAGAAATGGACTTTTTGAACTAGGCTTGATGTATATTTCAGGAAAGAGAATGAGTGATAAAGGTAGTTTAGTAACTGAAGAAAAGAATTCTAAAACATCTCAAACAAAAGGCTCAATTGATGGTAAAGTTATCAATATAGAAAAAAGCACTATTTTCAAAAAGAAAGACTCTGGTAAGTCTAAGAAGGATGATATTAAGAAGAAAAGATTTATCCAGGAATCATTTGCAGAGTCTTTGAAAAATTCCCTTGATTCAGCAGCAAAAGCCTTTACTGATTATTTTGCTGATGTTAAGGAAAATGTTGTTTCAAAGTATAAATTAGTTGAGAACAAACTTTATAGTGCATATTCTTCAACTAAAGAAAAAATTATTAGTTATAGCAAGGAGAAGAAAGGCGGTGCAATGGCTATTGATGCAGTTAAGAAAGCAAAAATGGATGTACTTAGCTGGTACTTTGGCATTCCAAAAGAAGGTGCTTCACCAGTGAGAGATGCTTATATTGCTTTGTTGTGATTGGATATTTCATAATAATTATAAATCCAGCTAATTCTAATTTTATTATGTCATACAAATTCCATGAAAACCCAATGCATAAAATTGAGAAGAAGAACAAACCAAAAGTTCTTATCTGCGGCAAATGCAAACTAAAGATGACTAAAGAAGGCAAAGTCTGGACATGTAATGAATGCGATGAGAAGTATGTTGATGATGAATAGAATTTTATTAATCAAACATCCAATTCCTGAACGTATTTTGCATTGTCTTCAATAAATTTTCTTCTTGGCTCTACTTGGTCGCCCATTAGAACTGTGAACATTTCATCTGCTGCAACACCATCTTCTATTGTGATTTGTTTAAGCATTCTGTTTTCTGGATTCATTGTTGTCTCCCAGAGTTGTGTTGGGTTCATCTCACCTAAACCTTTGTAACGTTGAAGGCCAACTTTGTCTTTGCCAATTTCTTTGAGAATTTTTTCTTTCTCAGCTTCATTATAAGCATAATGTTTTGCAGAACCTTTTTTTAATAGATATAATGGAGGCATTGCTAAGTAAATATTGCCATTTTCTATTAACTCTTTCATGTATCTGTAAAAGAATGTTAAAAGTAATGTAGCTATGTGATTACCATCCACATCAGCGTCTGTCATAATTATTATTTTGTGATATCTTATTTTTTCTAAATTAAACTCTTCACCTATACCGCATCCAATAGCAGTAATCATGGTTGTTATTTCTTCATTAGCAAATATTTTGTTTAACCTAGCTTTCTCAACATTAAGGATTTTTCCTCTTAATGGAAGTATGGCTTGGAATGCTCTGTCTCTGCCCTGTTTTGCACTGCCGCCAGCAGAATCTCCCTCGACAAAATACAATTCGCATTTACTTGGATCTTTTTCAGAACAGTCTGCTAATTTACCTGGTAAACTTCCAGAATCTAATGCGCCTTTTCTTCTTGTTAAATCACGAGCTTTTCTTGCAGCTTCTCGAGCTTTAGCAGCGGTAATTGTTTTTGAGATTATGATCTTTGCTTCTTTAGGGTTTTCTTCAAGGAAAGTTATTAATTGATCATTTGCAATAGATTCAACCATTCCTTTTATTTCATAATTGCCAAGCTTAGTTTTTGTTTGGCCTTCAAATTGTGGCTCAGGAATTTTTAGTGAGATTATGGCTGATAAACCTTCTCTTACGTCGTCAGAACTTAGCTTTATGTCATCATCTAGCTTTCTTGATTGCGCGTACTTGTTTAATGATTTTGTTAAAGCAGCTTTAAATCCAACTAAATGAGTGCCGCCTTCAATTGTATTAATATTATTTACAAATGAGAAAACATTTTCATTATAACTGTCATTATACTGCAAAGCAACTTCTAAGATAATATTGTTTTTTTCTTTTTCAAAATAAACAATTGGATGTAATGGTTCTTTGTTTTTATTTATGTGTTCAATAAAACTTCTTATACCGCCTTCATAATAGAACTCGTTTTCTTTTCCATCACGTTCGTCGGTTATCTTTATTCTTAAACCTTTGTTTAAGAAAGCTAATTCTCTTAATCTTGCTGAGAGAGTATCAAAGTGGAATTCGTTTTTTTCTAAAATATTGAAATCAGGATAAAAGGTTATTGTAGTGCCTTTTTCATCAGTATTACCTTTTACTTCTAATTGTGTTGTTGCTTTTCCATACTCAAATATTTGTTCATAGATTTTGCCATCTCGTTTTATTGTGGCGATTAGTTTTGCTGATAGTGCATTAACACAACTTACACCAACACCATGTAAGCCACCAGAAACCTTATAAGAATCTTTATCAAATTTTCCACCAGCATGAAGTTTTGTCAGAACAACTTCAACTGCAGAAACACCGAATTTGGAATGAATATCAACAGGAATTCCTCTGCCATTATCAATAACTTTTAAGCCGCCATCTTTTTGGATTGTTATTGTGATTTGGTCACAGTGTCCAGCTAAAGCCTCATCAATAGAATTGTCTATAACCTCATATACGAGGTGATGTAAGCCTCTAAGGCCTATACTGCCAATGTACATCGCAGGTCGTTTCTTGACTGCTTCAAGGCCTTCTAAAGCTACTATGCTGGATGCTTCATAGCCTTTCTTAGGCGTAGTTTCCTGAGTATCTTTTGCCATTTTATTGCGTTATTTCCCAACTTTTTCTTTAGTATGTTTAGAAGCTCTCTAGTGCTTGAATTTAGCATACTGGGAGGCTTTCTCTTTATTTTTGAAAGCTAATCAGGTTTATAAATCTTTTGTTTGTAGATGGGCTTTAGAGAGGCTGTACTGTTAGGATTTGGGGGTTTGAGAAGAATTTATTTGGCGGATTAAACACTATAAAGTTCTGCTATTCTCTGCATTGCTTCTTAAAAGATCAATCAGAAACTTTATTTGGAGTCTGTAGTTTATCATAAACTGTTATAATTTTCCAAGCAATTATTATAACTAATGTGATTGTAACACCAAGTGTTATGTCTAAGAACAGTTTTTCTCCTAACATGAAAAGTTCACCATTCCATAAGTGATCTACTATGCCAAAAATAGATCCTCCAACAAATAATAGATTTAGCCAAACATGATGAGAACTATTCTTCATTGAAGGTATTTTTTCCCTCATAAAATAATGCACAATAGCTGCAACTGTTGGTACAATATAACATCCCATTAATACAACCTCTTTGTTTTTTTAAGTTTTAATTCATTCCTAAAAACTTCAGTGCTTCGTAAACAAGAAATGCAGGCCAAAGTAATGCTTTCAAAACACCTAGTAATCCATTCCCAAAGCTAGTAGCAGTAGATATGTAATAAACTAATGCTCCTATAAAACCTAAACAGTAAATTCCGCCTCCATTGCATGCGCTTTTAGCATGACCCCTGCACATATTTTTAAAATATCCTTCACAACATTTAGTTTCTTTGCTTTTTGTTTTCTTTGTTGGTTTTTTTGCCATTATATTCACCTCTTTGTTGATTTGGTTGTGTAGGTATATAAATATTACTAAATACCTGTCTTTGGTGAGAAATTAAATTTCAAAGTTGACCAATAACATTTTCAAGAACTTCATTAAGAACCATATACAAATTACCATGTGTTGCTTGCGCACTATTGGTGTTATCTTGTGTCTTCATTATTGCTGTAACATTAAATCCGCCAGGTCTTTCAAGAATAATTTTCAGGCTTTGGAATTTTGGATCTTTGTCAGACATTCTTTTTGCAGCAATGCCAACCATCTTCTTGACTACAACCATACCATCTCTGTCTACATGGCCAAATCCTTCTAACTCTATATTCCCACCTAGCTGAATAGAATTAGATTGTTCACTACTTTCTGTTTCTGCTGGCAAATGTCCACCCCTGTGATCTATTAATATTATTGTAGTATATAGTTTGAAAGTATATAAACTTTTCCAGACTTGTTTAAAAAGGGTCTGTTATCGCTTTAGAGGGGTGTTAAGAGTACTAAATGAGCTAAATTTGTGAGCTGTGCCTAAAAAGGGGAGGTGGGCGGGTAGAATGGATTTGCATCATTTATTAAAATCCAGCATTTTTCCTGCGGAAAAATTGTTAGCTGAGATTTTGACTTCATATCTGCTCTGGCACAGCTCACAAATATAAAGAAGAAATATAAAAAGAAAAGAGGTTTTATGAGGTCTTATGTTACAAATAAACGGAAATCATAATAATATTGGCGGAGGCCAGATAGTTAGAACAGCTTTAGCTTTGTCTGTGTTGACTCAAACTCCGTTTGAAGTTTCTGATATAAGACAGGGTAGACCAAAACCAGGATTAAAAGCACAGCATCTAAATTGTATAAATGCTTTACAACAATTGTGTAATGCAGAAGTTGAAGGTGATGAATTAGGCAGTGAGTATTTGAAATTTACTCCGCATGAAATTACTAATAACACAATTAATGTGGATATTGGAACTGCAGGAAGTATTTCTTTATTGTTGCAATCTTTATTAGTTCCTTGTATTTTTACTCCAGGAGAAAAAAGAATAAAAATAATTGGCGGCACATCTGGAAAATGGGCAATGCCTTATGATTTCTTTGAAAATGTTTTAGTTCCACAAATAAGTAAATATTGTAATAAAATTGATGTTGAATTGATTAGAAGAGGTTATTTTCCTAAAGGCGGTGGGAAGGTTGATATTAAGATAACTCCTTTTGAAGAGAAAGACGATGGCGAGATTAATTTAACTTCCAACGGAGATCTTATGTGGATTAATGGTATTTCTCATTCTTCTAATTTTTTAGAAAAACAAGAAGTTGCTGAAAGAACTGCAAAAGAAGCAAAAAGATTATTGAGTGAGTTGGGAGTTCCAGTTAATATCAAAACAGAATATTGTGATACGTTATGTCCGGGTTCTGGAATCACTTTATGGGCAGAATTCAGAGGAGAAACAATACTCGGTGCAGATGCTTTGGGGGAACGCGGAAAAAAATCAGAACAAGTAGGTAGAGAGGCTGCTGAAAAATTATTACAAGAAATTAATTCAGAAGCTTGTGTAGATGAGCATACTGCAGATAATTTAATTCCGTTTCTGGGGATTGTTGGCGGAAAAATTAAGACTTCTAAGATTACAGATCATATCAAAACAAATATTTATGTTACAGAACAATTTCTTGATAAAAAGTTTAAGATTGAGGGTAATGAGATTTCTTGTTAAGTATGAAAATGAAGTTACATCAGAAATTTTTTAATAATAAATCTCGTTTACAATACCTTTTCTTATATTATGTAACCTCATATTCTCTTTCTATTAACTTATGAATTTTTCCTGAAAGATTTTTTATTTTTTCCAACTTTGTTATTTCTTCGTTTAAGGTATGAAATAGTCCTTTGACCATGTCAGCAGGCATTCCTGGCTCTTCTTTCCACTTCATTTCGTCAGCTTTCTTTTCCAAAAGTTTCAGCTTCATAATTATAAAATTTAATTCTGTTTCAATCTTGCCATCTTTGTGACCGAACATTTTATATCATCCTCCTTAATTCAATCATAAGAATAATTGTACTATTTAATTCTTTCCCTTTTTTTGAAGAAAAAAGATTCATTATATCTAACCAAAACTCAACAATTCAGGTCTTAATAACATTATTAAACCCAATGCTAACATTAGAATCCCGCTGATTAATTTTAATATTTGGCCTTGTCTCTTTGTGAATTTATGACGGCCCATTGTTATTGAGAATATTGTGACAATAATCATTAATGGTAAAACATATATGATATTGTAAAGTACAAGATAGAGATAATAACTTACCCAATGAAGATTGTTTAATGTGAGAATATTAGTATAAATTGCAGGCAATCCTGCTGTGCATAATAATTCTATGAAATTAACAAATATTGCTAATGCAATAGTTCCTGTGATTGCTAATGATAAGCTCTGTTCATGGACAATTTTCCTCATCTTTTCAACTGCTTTTAATTTGTGTTTATCACTGATCATTAAACTAATGCCTTTTTTGAACCAAAACAATTCCTTGAGATTAATTAAACCAGCAGTAATAGCGATTATAGCAATAACAATTCTCATGGAAGTTGCATAGCCAACAAATAAAAAGAAATTCAGCCAGGCAGTCATGAATAAGAAATAAATTACACCGCTTGTGATTACGAAGATTCCGCCAATTAATAACATTCTTTTTCTTGATTTAGCATAGATTAGTAAAGAGAGTAAGAACATCAACACCCACATTGCACAGGGATTAAAACCATCTAATCCGCCAACAATGACTGTGAATAATGGCAAGTTCATTTTGGAAGTGTCTATTTCTCCAAATAAAGGAATTTCAACCAAGTTTTTATCTGAAGGTTCGCAAGAATCTGCATGTTCTTGAACACATTGTAAAACTGCAGCTTCAATTTTTTTGCCAATTCCTTCTTCATTATCAAATCCAATAAAATAATCAGAATCAATAAATGTTAATGGCACACCTCTTGGTTTAAAGTTGTGTTGTGCTGCCATTTCAGTCATTTTTTGAACAGCACCTTCTTGAGAGATTTCATATTGTTCAATAATTAGCTCAGGATATTTCTCTTGTAATTTAGTTAGGAATTTAATTTCTTCATGACAATGAGGGCATGTATCTGAGTAGAATAATGTCAGTTTAGTTTCATGGTTTGTGCTTACTGCTTCAATTTTGCCATCTTCAGCAATAGCACTAATAGAAAGGATTAGTATTAATATTGTGAATATGAATAGTTTTTTCATTATGAACCCTATGCCCTAATTGTTTATAATTCCTTTTTAAATGTTATGCTAAGCCCAAACATTTATATTCCTTTCTTAAACTCCCCTTTCTATGGCAAATATACATATTGTGACATATGGCTGTGCAGTGAATCAGGCAGATTCAGAGGCTATGGCTGGGTTACTTAGGGAAGCAGGCTATGAGGTAGTTGGAGATCCTAAGTCTGCGGATTTGGTGGTGATAAATTCATGTACTGTTAAGAATTCTGCAGAAGCCAAATTGTTCAAAGATATTAATGATTTTAGAAAGCTGAATAAGAAAATAGTTGTTGCAGGTTGTGTTGCAGAAGCTCAGCCTGATTATGTTGAGAACAAGTTAAAGGAATTATCTGTAGTTGGTCCGCACAGGATTAAGGAAATTGTTGATGTTGTTCAGCAAACTCTTGATGGGAATACAGTTGTTTTGCTGAAAAAAGAAGATTCTTCAAATAGGTTAAGTATTCCAAAAATCAGGAAGAATAAAATAATTGAAATAATCCCAATAAATGAAGGTTGTTTAGGGAGTTGTAGTTATTGCAAAACAAAACAAGCTAGAGGACAATTATTATCTTATCCTGTTGAGGAGATTAAGAAAACTTTAATTTGTGCTTTAGAAGAAGGTTGTAAAGAAATCTGGCTGACTTCACAAGATACTGCAGTTTATGGTGTAGATAATAAAACAAATATTATTGAGTTGTTAAAAGAATTAGTTAAAGTTGAAGGAGATTTTAAGATTAGACTGGGAATGGGGAATCCTGATTATTTTATTAAATATGCAGATGGGTTGATTGAAGTTTTGAATAGTCCTAAGTTATTTAAGTTTTTACATATTCCTTTTCAGGCAGGTAATGATTTAGTTCTGAAAGCAATGAGACGGAATTATAATTCTAGTGAGTATAAAGAATTGATTTCTAAGTTGAGAGATGCACATCCTGACTTGACTGTGGCGACTGATGTTATTTGTGGTTTTCCTTTGGAGTCTGAGGAACAATTTGAAGAAAGTATTGGTGTGGTTGAGGAAACAAAACCAGATATTTTGAATGTTTCAAGATTTTGGGCAAGGCCAGGAACAGATGCTGCTGAAATGCCTCTGCATTTTGGAGATGAGACTAAAGAACGAGCAATAAAAATGCAA
This sequence comes from Nanobdellota archaeon, assembly GCA_042571645.1. Taxonomy (GTDB): domain Archaea; phylum Nanobdellota; class Nanobdellia; order Woesearchaeales; family JBHPFW01; genus JBHPFW01. The sequence continues at coordinate 99,088 of JBHPFW010000001.1, read as the reverse complement.
AAATCATTTGATCCAGTTGCTTTGTCTAATAATAAGAAATGGTTAGGTTGGAAAGGAGAAGTTTTGATAGATGAGGTTGGAAAGAATGATACATTTATTGGCAGAAACTATGCTTACAAACAAGTAATTGTAAAGGGGGATTATGAATTAGGTTCTAAAGTAGATGTTGTGATTAAATCTGTTTCTGAGTATGATTTGAAAGGTTTTTGAGAATAAATTTATAAACAAATAAGTGAATAATTCTGTTTATGGTCAATGTCAGGAAATTAGAACAAAGGCTTATTGAAAATCTTCATGCTGACTTACGTGATTCGCATGTTGTTAATTCTGCAAAGAAGCAGGCAGAGCTTGAGAGGATTAAACAAGAATTAGATGAGATTAAGCAAATATTTCCTAATGAGATTCCTGCAGAAAAGAAAAAGCTTGTGATAGTTCATAATCTTCTTAAAAAAAGAAGGGACTTGATTAATTCCATAAATGAGAATAATTTGGATCTTGTTTGTTTGCGAGATGAAAAGCTTATAAAAAAAGCAATAAGTGAATTGGATCTCCCAAGCGATGAGACTGAAATACTGTTTATGGGGGGTGGCATAATATCTTTGTTGCTTGTTTTAATTGGATATCATAATTATAAAGTGTCAGGTAATTATAATCTTCTTCTTGGGTCTTTGGTACTTCTAGCTACAGCATTATTTTTCTTATTTCGCGAGCATCATAAAAAGCACAGGCATAAAGAACTCAGTGCACAAAAGCTAAAGCTTTTAAGATTAGAAAAGTAAATTAGAATTTTCCTAGTTACTTTCTGAGTATGATTTAAAGGGTTTCTGAGAGAACTCTAATCAGATTGTTGTTCATATCTATTAATTAATTCGTTGTAATGCTCTATTAATTTTAAAGCTGCAGTAGCTAATTTTGGATCTACAGGAGGGATTGCACTGTCAGTATTTATTACTCCCTTTTTAAAACCATCTTTATGTTCATTAAAATATTTAACTATCTCATTCCACGAAGCTTTTGTATGCTCAATTGCTTTTGAAACTAATTCATCATCATAAATATTTTTCCCCCTCCAAACTAAGTTGTTGAGCTCTTCATCAAATGGCAGATCTACTTTTCTATATGCAAGTGGCGGTTCACTACCTACCATAGATCCTGTACCATCTTTATAGTATAGATGAGAGTGATAGGTATTTATTCTACGTAGGAATTGTTCACCATCTCCGTTGGTATATGCTTGTTCTGGAATATAAACACTGCCATTATGTGCTATAGCATCTAATGCTGCAAAAAAACCAGGACTCATCTTATCTAGTGAATCTTTTTGAATGTAGTCAGTTTCCAATAGTTCTTCAAAAGGAAGTTTTAAATCAAATGTTTTTATAAAATCTTCAATAGGCATATCTTTTGCTTTTGCTTCGACAGCACTTTGCAGAACATACCATTGAGCAAAGGCTTCAATACCCCACCCAATGAATTTTAAAAAAGGATCATTATTATCAGAATACAATTCTTCATTTGATATTTCATCAAATACTTTTGTTAACTCTCTTTTTGTTTCAATATCTGTATTCATAAACATCTTAAACATATTTTGAGTGAAAACAGGATGATATATAAACCTTACTATTTATGGAGTACTTTAAAGTAGAGAATAAAGAAAATTAAAATAATTTAAAACCCTTGCGGGCCTTGTGGTGGTGCTCCACCTCCACCTACTGGATTTGGTTGGAGATCTCCTGGTGGTTGTTCTGTAGATTCTGCTTCTAGTTGTTCTTGGATTTCTTCATCACTGTCATCTTCTTCTGCTTCTTCTTCATCACTTTCTTCCAAGCCTTCAAACTGAGTGCCGCAGGAATGGCAGTAATTGTCTTCCAAATAAACTTCTGCTTCACATTCTGGGCAGCTTATCACTTCTTTGTCAGGAAGTTCTTCACCACAATATCTGCAATATCCATCGTCTTTTTGAGTTCTAGAATTACAACCTTTGCATTGTTCCATCATTTTTAAATCACCTCAAGTAGTTTAAATTAGCTATCTGCCAGATAAGCTCTGTACATATTGGATTTATATGTTTTATTGTTTTGCGGGATAATGATTTATTGCAGTTGGGGGCTATGCCAGAGCGAATTTGTGTTTTTTGCGAACTGCGCCAGAGCAGATCTGTAGTCAAAACCACGCAGATAATTTTGCAGAGCAAAATGCGGGTTTTGTTGTTTTGTTCGCTATTGCTCAAATGCCTTCTGCCCGCCCACCGCCCCTAAATTTGGCGCAGTCCGCTCTTATTGTTTCTGTTTAGCTTTTAATGTCCCTTTTTAAATAATCTAATCGCAACATTTATAAACCCCCTACAGCTGAGTTATAAATATGGGGGCTGGCGATGATGGTGCTAAGCATGAGTGCGGGGTAGCTGCAGTTTTCATCAGAAAAGGTGCTAAGGATTCTTTAATGAGGAACAGAGCTCCATTTATTCTTTACAAATTGTTATTAAATATGCAGGGCCGTGGCCAATTATCTGCTGGTATTTCTACATTCAAGGAAGACAGATTAAGAGTTATAGATACATACAAAGATCTGGGAACAGTAAATGAAGCATTCAAAACATCTAATCTTTCTGAGAGTGCAGGTATTTTCAAGAGAATGCTTGGCAGCAAAGGTATTGGGCATGTCAGATATGCTACATGCGGAAAAGATGACAGAAGTTATGCCCAGCCATTTGAAAGACATCATGCCAGAACATGGAAATGGTTTACAGTATGTTTTAATGGCAACTTAGCAAATTATAAGCAGCTCAAAGAACGCTATAAAAAAGAAGGTTATCATCTTATCAAAGATACTGATACTGAAGTAATCAATATGACTTTGATTAAATTATTAGGAAAGAAAAAAAAGCCGGATTTAATCAAGGTTTTTCAACAACTGGCTAAATTATTTGATGGTGCTTACAGTATTGCTTTTATGAATGGAGATGGAGATGTTGTTATAAGTAAAGATCCATTGGGAATAAGGCCTTTGGCTTATGGATACACAGATGATGCAATCATAGCAGCATCTGAAACAAATGCATTATTGAGTGCAGGAGCAAAGAACATTAAAGAATTGCAACCAGGAGAATTAATGCTTATAGAAGATGGAAAAGTAAGAGTTGAAAAATATGCTGATTCACCAAGAAAAGCCCATTGCATGTTTGAGTGGGTGTACTTTGCAGATGTTTGTTCAACAATTGAAGGAAGATCTGTATATGGTGTAAGAACAGAGCTTGGTAAGGCATTAGCAAGACTTGAAACAGAACCCATTAATGAAAAAGATTATGTAATAATGGCTGTGCCAGATACTTCCAAGCCAATGGCAAATGCAATGGCTTATGAATTAAAAGTCCCTATCCATGAGGGTTTGATCAGGAACAGATATGTAGGTAGAACATTTATTGAGTCTGATGAGAAAAGAGAAAGTAAGATTCAAGATAAATTCACTGTGTTAGAAGAAGTTGTTAAAGGCAAAAAAGTTATCTTGATTGATGATAGTTTAGTTCGTGGCACAACAGCAAAAAAGATTGTTAGGTATATTAAAGAAGTAGGTAAAGCAAAAGAAGTCCATTTAAGATTGGCATGTCCGCCAATAATAGCTCCATGTTTTTATGGTATTGATATGTCCACTGTTGATGAATTGTATGCTAATAAATTTCTAAATAACGAAAAGAATAAGGAAGTTACAAAAGAAATAACAAGGAAAATGGCTGATGAGCTGGGTGCAGATTCTCTCATTTATATGACCATACCAGATCTTGTAAAAGCCATAGGAAAACCAAAGAATGATTTATGCATGGCGTGCTTAAATTCTCAATACCCGACAGTTTGGGGGAGAAAGCTTTGTAGATTAGCTAAGCAAAACACTGGAAAAACAAAGTCCTCTTGCAGAACATATGAATAAAACTATTGGTTTGTTTTTTCCTTCTTAAAAATGTCAAAGAAAACAAAAAGAAAAAATCTGGAAATAATTGGATTCACTGAAAAAGTAATAGTGATAGGCAAAACTGAGAGGAAACAGTTAATTGCGAGAATAGATACTGGTGCAACACTCAGCTCAATTGACAAAGCATTTGCAAAGGAACTTAAGTTAGGGCCTGTTGTGAAAAAGAAAACAGTCAAAAGTGCAGTGGGCAAAGAAGTGAGATCTGTTATTAATGTTAATTTTGTTTTAGGTTCAAAAAATCTCAAGGATCAGTTTAGCTTAGCAGACAGAAGCCATATGAAGTATAAGGTTCTTATTGGCCAGAACGTGCTCAAGAAGGAAGGTTTCTTGATTGATCCAACAAAGGAATTATAGGAATTAGCATAAATAATGATACTTGATGAAAAATGGTTACAGCAGCATTAATAAGTTTGGGCTCAGAGTCTTCAAAGCTTACTTTGGAGGCTATGAAGAAATATTTTGAAAAAGTAGATCACATAGATCTTCAGGAGATCGAGGTAAATTTTAAGCCAAGAGGATGTGAAGTGTTATGGAATGGTGAGAAACTGCCAAATTACGATTGCATATATGTAAAAGGATCCTTTAGGTATTCAGCAATACTCTCTGCTATCACTTCTTCTTTGTCTGGTTTGTGTTATATGCCGTTAAAGGGGAAAAGTTTTAGTCGAGGTCATGATAAATTGCTGACGCAGTTATATCTTCAACAAAGCAAGATCCCAATGCCTAAATCATATCTTGCTTCTTCTCCTCATGCAGCAAAAAAAATATTAGAGCGTCTAAATTATCCCATTTTAATGAAATTTCCCCAAAGCACTCATGGCAAGGGAGTTATGTATGCTGATAGTTTTGCTTCAGCAAACTCAATGCTTGATGCTTTGACTGTTCTTAATCAACCATTTATAATTCAGGAATATGTTGATACTTCTGGTTCAGATCTCAGAGCAATTGTTGTTGGAGATAAAGTTGTTGCATCGATGAGAAGAAAAGCAAAAGAAGGAGAAGTAAGAGCGAACATCCATGCTGGTGCTATTGGAGAGCCTGTTGAGCTCGATGGATATACAAAAAAGATTGCAGTTGATGCTGCCCAAGCATTAGGAGCAGAAATTTGTGGAGTCGATATATTGGAAGGTCCTAAAGGTCCTGTTGTCATTGAACTTAACTTAAGTCCTGGCTTGCAGGGCATAACAGAAATAACTAAAGTTAATGTTGCAGATAAGATTGCTGATTACCTTTATAAAAAAGCTCTTAATTTTGCAGAGCAAAGAAAATCAGAGGGAAAAAACACAATTCTTAGAGACTTAGGAGTGGATGATACCGCTGTGCTTTTAGAGAATACTCAGAATGAAATAATAACGCATATTGATTTCAGAGCTAATAGAATGCTTTTACCAGAGCTCCTTACAGATATGTCTGGATTTTCAGATAAAAAAGAAGTATCTATTAAAGCAAAAAAAGGTCAAATAGAAATTTCTGAATCAAAACAGGATAAATGATTCTAAAGTTTGAGATCTCCTAAATCTCCAAGGTCTCCAAAATCATCTTTTCCTTTCTCAGATCCAAGACTGCTGCTAGATTCTGATCCCAAATCACCCAATCCGCCACTATCCCGGTTTATACCTTCATCTCTATCTTCTGCATCATATGTTTTGGGATTAGGAGTGTATTTGTCAATAAGTTCTATTACCCCATAGAATAAGGGGAAGAATATGAATATAGCAGCAATGTTATATAGATTTATATCTAGAACACCGTAAATTATTGGTGAGAACATGAGAAGGAAATAGGATACAGTTCTTATTCTTCCTGCATAGTGTATGAATTTTTTTGTTTTTATTCCATATATGATTACCATAAATCCGTATGATAAAACTAGCAATGCAAATAGGAATTTAAGGAAAGTATTAAGATTAAAGACAAGCTCTTTTGCAATGATTGAATTTACAAGATATCTTGTCCAATCTATGCCAACCCACATTGCAATTCCCCCATTGGATATTGCATTGCCAAATGATGTTCCTTTTTTTTCCTGAAAGAATTCTGCAAAAAACCAAGTAAGCCATATAGGCACAATAATCCATATCATATGCCAATTTTTGGCAGGAGCTATGAATATTACTATCCAATCTTTGAAAAGTACCCATATCCATCCTAGAATACTAAGGATAATACTATACCAAGCCATAATACACCTCTTTTTAATGATTCTAGAGAAAGGTTATTTAAAAATGTTTTTGAAGAATATCCTGAAGGGCACTAAACACCAAACTCTCCCAACATACACTGTCTTTTGCCATTTACTTCAATAAATGGTTTAGCACGTTTAAGAACTACACCAATATTATGTAACTGTTCGTATTTAGTTATTTTTTCTTTGTTTTTTTGGAGATTACAGATTTTAAGAGCAGAATTAACTCCAATACCTGGAACTCTAATTAATTCCTTGTAATTTGCTTCATTGATATCAACTGCACCATCGAAATTTTCTCTTGCAACATGTGTTTTTGGGTCGCCTTTAGGAAGCATTCCATTCACCATGATTGATTTAAAGTCATCAAATTTATATTTGTAAACTCTTAATAAAAAATCTGTATTGTAAAGTTTTCTTTCTCTTTCTAATGGTGTTGCGGATTTATTTTCCAATTGAGTATCCTTTGCAGGAGAAAAAGCAGAATAATAAGCTTTTTTTAGTTTTAATTCTTCATATTCTGTGTTTATTGTCTTTAGGATTTCAAAATCAGTCTCATCACTGCCACCAATAACTAATTGTGTAGAATGGCCGCCTTTGGGAGCGGTTTTAGCAATCCATTGTTGCCTGCGTTGAATGTCAATTTTGAAATCTTTGACATCAGAAAGATCATTCAGCCTGGATTTGTTGGGTGCTTCAATATTAATACTTACTCTGTCTGCTACCTGAGTTGCTTGTTTTACTAAATCTCTGTTTGTGCCAGGTAAAACTTTAAGATGAACATAGCCGTGAAATTTGTATTTATTTCTTAACAGATTAATTGTTGAAATCATTTTCTCAGAAGTGTAGTCTGAGTTTTTGATAATTGCAGAACTAAGGAATATGCCTTCAACATAATTTCTCATATACAAACTCATGAATGTTTTTGCTAATTCTTCTTCTTCAAACATTGTTTTTTTTGCAGGGTTTTTGCAGGTAGTGCTGTTTTGACAGTATTTGCAGTCATGTGTGCAAGAATTGCCATAAAGAAGTTTAAACAAGCTCACTTGTTTTCCATCTGGAGTAGCAGAATGAGCTATACTGCAGCCAATAGTTGAGCCAATTCTGTTTTGGTTAGAGTTTTTTGTAAATGTAGGATAGCAGCTGCAGGCATCATATTTAGAGCCTGCTCCAAGGACTTTGATCTTTTCTATTGTGTTCATATAAGGATTGTAAGAGGGTTTTGTTTATATACCTCACTACCACAAATGTCCAGTGTACAGTAGGTATTTTTAATAAAACTTTAAAAATAAGACGATCAGCAGAATAGTTAAAATGGTTGATTTTTCATTTAGTGGTTTTGTGGATAATTTATGTAGTGCAAATGACAGTAAGTTAGGTGAGTTTTTCTTTTGTTCTAGATCTGGGCCCATTTTATTTTTGATAATCCTGTGTGTTTTTACTTTATGGCATATAATACAATTTTCATCTGGAAGATGCGATTATGGCAATAGGTTAGGCAGGGGCGAGTTTACTTATAAGGAAAAACCTAAACTATTTATTTTTGCTGTAGTAACTACACTTTTATTAGAATTCTCATTAATTTTTTTGGCAATTAAACTTATTTTGATTAATTTGTAACTTGTGTAGTCTTGATAAAATTTGCAACAATATTTAAAAAGAATCAAGGCTGAATTTTAATAATATGGCTAATCCTCAATTAATTCAATACTTAAAAACACAGGAAGCTCAGGGATATACTCCTGCACAGCTAAAGCAGGTTCTTTTACAGCAGGGATATAAGCCAGAAGAGGTTGATGAAGCTATTAGTGCTGCTGGAGCTGGAGTTCCTGCTCAATCTAGCTCAACATCACCTCCTCAAAGTGGCGGGATTAAGAAAAGAAATCCTTTTCTGGTATTTTTGTTTGTATTTATTACATTTGGATTTTATGGCTTGTATTGGTGGGTTTCTACAACCAAAGAATTACAAAGAAATACAAAGTCTGCCCCAAGTTTATTGTTTTTCTTTATTCCATTCCTTTTGATACCTGTTATGACTATATCTGGTTTTGTTGCTGGAATTTTAGGAATATCTGCACAAGATATAATGATAATTCCTATAGGTTTTTCTATTATCGCACTTTTTTGTAGTGCATTCTTTTTTTGGAAATATTGCAAAGCAATTAATGAACTAACTGGTTTTTCCTCAATTGTTCTCTTTCTTTTATGGTTTTTTATGAGCCCAATAGCTTTAATAATAGCTCAGATGCAGCTTAACAAAAAAGCAACTACATAAAGCACTGGTACTTCAGCTCAAGTTCAATCTTAATCACCCCCAACTACCCTAAATTAGAAAAATTTTTTAAATACATGACATAAAATTCTTAATTATGGTATTATTAATTGATTTTATTATTGTTTTTATAGGAATTGCAGCAGTAGTTCTTAGTGCTGATTATGCTATAAATGGGAGTATTGCTATAGCTAGGCGATTTAAACTGTCTGATACATTTATTGGGATGACTATATTGGCAATAGGCACCAGTTTGCCTGAGATAATGACTGCAGTAATAGCGAGTATAAAGATTCTAATAAATCCTGTTCATATGGATGTATTGTCAGGATTAGTTCTGGGTACAAATCTGGGTTCAGATATATTTCAGCAGAACTTTGTCTTGAGTGTTGTTGCAATATTAGGTGTGATAATAGTTCATAAAAGGCAATTAATTGAAGATATGGGTGGATTATTGGGTGCGACTGCGCTTCTTTTTCTGTTTACTTTAAATGGCTTTTTATCAAGAATTGAAGGCGCAATATTGGTTGGGGGGTATTTATGCTATCTTTATTTTCTCAAGAAAGAAGAACAAAACAACAATAAAGAAAAAAAATCCATTACTAACAAACTAACTAAAAACATGATTGTTGTACTTGCAAGCTTCATTATTATGGCTGTTTCTGCTCATTTTGTTATAAACTACTCAGAAAAGATTGTTGAAAGCCTCAATATCAGTGCTTCATTCTTTGGTGTTATAATACTTGGAGTGGCTGCAGCATTGCCAGAGCTTACAACTGCAATGCTTGCTGTGAAAAAACACAGGTCTGCAATATCTGCAGGAGTTCTTATAGGCAGCAATATAACTAATCCTATGTTAGCTCTCGGTTTGGGAGCTCTAATCTCTGGTTATAATGTAGCGAAAGTTGTAACTTTCTTTGATTTGCCTGTTAAATTTATCACTGCACTAATACTATCTGGTCTGCTGTGGAAGAATGAAAAACTAAAGAAAAACTATGCAGTCATAATGATACTGGTTTATTTGGCCTATCTGACAATAAGACGGGTTTATTTCCCAGTTGATTTCTAGGTGTATTTCAGAGAAACTTTTTAAATAATCACTCTTAATTTAATGAGAAAGAGGTGCTAAATGATACAGGTATTCTATCTAAATAGAAAAGTAGAGAAAGTCGATTTTAGCAGGAAAACTCTAAAAGCTCTAAATAAGCATAATAAGACTATTTGGGTAGATATGATTAATCCGAGCCTGGATGAGCTAGAAGCTATAAGAGATATCTTTGGTTTGCATCCATTGACTGTTGAGGATCTTCATACAAGAAAATCAAGAGTTAAGGTTGAGGAATTCAAACATTACCTTTACATTGTTCTTTATGGTATAATGAAACATAGGGAAGTTGAGTTAAATGAGATTGATTTTGTTCTGGGTAAGAATTTTCTTATAAGCAGCCATTTGTCTGATTCTGAAATGTTCCAAAAGATAGAGATGCATGAAGAACGTCTAAGGCATTTAATGAAAAAAGGCCCTGATTTTTTACTGCATGATTTGATTGATTCTGAATTAGAGAATTACTATCCTGTTCTTGAGAAAGTAGATGAGAAGATAGATAGATTAGAAGAAGATATAACTGAAAATCCTGAACAAGAACATCTGAATAAATTATTAGAGCTAAAAAGAAAAATTCTTGGCATAAAAAGAATAGCAATTGCTCAACAGGACAAACTTGCACTGCTGGCCAGAGGGCATTATGCGATAATCAGCAAAGAATCTCTGGCATATTTCAGAGATGCTTATGATCATTCAGTCAGGGTTTCAGATAAGATTGAGAATTATCGTGAAGCAATTCTTGGGACATTTGATGCGCATATGTCTTCTTTGTCAAATAAAATGAATGAAGTCATGAAGATGCTGAGTATTATTGCAACAATAATGCTGCCATTGACATTCATTACAGGAATTTATGGAATGAATTTTCTTAATCTTCCCGGTGCTAAAGAAACTTGGGGGTTTTGGGGAGTAATAGCCTTTATGTTTGGTCTAGGAGTGTTTATGTTGATAGTGTTTAGAATTAAGAAGTGGATTTAGTTAATTGTCTTATTTCTTCTTTTGTTAAATCCCTATGTTCTCCAAGCTTAAGATTTCCTAAGGTCAAGTTTCCTATCTTTGTTCTTTTTAATTTAGTTGTAGAATATCCCAATGCTTTCATCATTCTTTTGATTATTTGATTTTTACCTTCGTGAATTATGATTTCTGCTGCATTCTTTTTGCCTTTGATAAACCTCGCTTTTGCTGGTCGTGTTCTGAATTTCCCTTTTTTATCACTAACTTGAACTCCTTGTGTGATGTGAGCTAAATCTTTTTTGTTTATATTTTCACTAACTTCTACTTCATAAGTTTTAGTAACTTCATATCTTGGGTGCATTACACTGTTGGCAAAATCACCGTCGTTTGTTAATAATAATATCCCTTCTGATTTAACATCCAGCCTTCCAACAGGTATTACTCTTTCCTTAATGTTTATATAATGGAAAATAGTCCTTCTTCCTTGTGGATCTGATAAAGTAGTCACACAATTCTGGGGCTTGTAGAATAAAATGTAGAGTTTCTTTATTTTTGTGTTAAGCTCATTTCCTTCAACATAAATTGTATCTTTTTCAGGATCAGCTTTATCGCCTATTGTGATGAATTCATCATTCACTACAACTTTTCCAGATTTGATTAATTCTTCAGCCTTTCTTCTAGAGCAATAATCTGAGTTTGCTATGATTTTTTGGACTCTTTCTAACATATTATTGGGGGGAATAGGTTAGGTTTATAAAGATATATGATTTTCTAGCTGCTTAAGTTAATAAAATTTATAAAATAAAGACTCCAGACATATTTTATGGCTTATACATCTTCGAACAAAAAATTAGTAAAATTATCTAAAAAAATAATTAAATATGAGCAGGATCATCAAGAGGCATTTCTTGCAGAGGTTAAATCTGAAAAAAAGCATAATTGGCCAAAAAGATTAGAAAAATTAAAAGAAGAGATAAAAAAATCTGAAGAGTTAATTCATTATGCTGATTTTGCTGAGAAAGCAGATGATGAATGTTTAAAATTAGTTGAAATATTTCTTAAACAAAATGAAATTTCTTCAGAACATGGAACTATAATTACATCTAAGCCATTTAAGGTTATGAAGAATGTTTTACAAAAAATGACTTTTTTATTTGATGAAAGACTTGATTTAGAGAGAGAAAGATTAAAACATCCTGAAAGAACAAAGGAATATGATGGCTTATTGGAAAAAGAAAAAGCATTAAATAGTAAAATAATTAGTCTTGAAAAGATAATAAAAAAAGTTGAAAGTCATCTTAAAAAATCTGGTCGTTATACTCATTTAAGTGCATCACATGATGGTCCTCTAAAAGCTCGAGATGTATTGGGGAAATCTGCGGAGTTAACTATTATTGCTTTTATTGTAGCGGGTGTTATTCTTTATTTTGGTATGGGTTGGTTAATGGAGGGATCGGATGTCAAATCTTCTGATTCTAATGACTTATCAGAAGAAGGATTAGCCAAACCAGAAATAGATGATTCTTCTGGCATAACTGAATCTGATTCAGTTGAAGAGGAAGTAGATAGACTCCTTAGCTCTGAAACAGATAGGCAAATATTGTTGGGAAAAAGTATGGCTTTAGCTCAAACGCAAATTGATAGATTGAGTGATGATATATTGACTGCTTATGCTACGAGGAATGATGTTTCAGTAAAAGAACTTATTAAACTTCCGAATGAAGAAATAAAAAGACCTCGTAGGGGAGATTTTAAGGCAGATGAAGCATTGGCTTCATATGAAGAATTAAACAAGTTTAAGAAAAAACTTGATGAGGAAGGACTTTTGAATGCAGAACGTGAAGAATTTCTTGGCATAGTCTTATCTCACGCGATTGGGGCTATAAGTGGCTGTGTCGATTGTCAGTTTCACATCAATTATTTTTATGAGGGTCCTAAAATTCCAGAATAAAAATATTTTTATAAATCTATACAGGTTTCTAGCAAATATGAAAGAAGTAACAACTAAAGACGGCTCAATAACATTCCATAATGAGGAGTATGATGAGACTTATCATTCCACTTCTGGAGCTAAAGAAGAAGCTGTTAAGAAGTTTGCCGAGCCAAGTAATTTCAAGGAATTAGTTGCTAAGCAGAAAATGATTAAGATATTGGATGTTTGTTTCGGGTTAGGATATAATTCTGCAGCAGCAATTGATGAGATAAGAAAATATAGTGCGGATTGTAAGATAATAATATTTGCTCTTGAGAGTGATGATGAAATATTAAAGAAAACAAATGAAGTTAATCCTGAGTTTGATTGTTATGAGATAATCAGAGATGCTGCGAATTATCATAATTATAATCAAGATAATATTGAAATAACATTATTACTCGGAGATGCTCGCGAGACAATCCAAAATATTGCAGAATCTGAGTTTGATTGTGTATTTTTAGATTCTTTTTCCCCAAAAAAATGTCCTGAGTTATGGACAGAAGAGTTTTTCAAGGATATTTCTGCTTTGGTTAGGAAAGGCGGGATATTGACTACTTATAGTTGTGCTGGTAGTGTTAGAAAGAATTTAGAAAGTGCTAGTTTTGAGGTAAGAGATGGTCCTTGTGTTGGGAGAAAGGCTCCTAGCACTATAGCAATTAAGCAATAAGTTTAAAAAACACCTTACAATTTCTCTTCTTAAATGCCCGCGTAGTATAGTGGATTTGATCATTTAGTTGATCGCCATAAAGTACACAGCCTTGCGGTTCTTTTAGAAGTAAAAAGGCTGAAACCGGGGTTCAAGAGAATCATACAAATGTGTGGTTGTGGAATTCCTCGCGCGGGCGTTTATTTTAATTCATATATTAAAAATATCTTCTTGATATAATCAATAACATTATCAAAGAGACTATTAGCAATAATATTCCAAGAACTAATCCTGCAATACCCATTGTTTTTCCACTTTTTTTAGCTATTGCTATTATTCCAAGAATAATTGCCACAATCGCTAGTAAGGATCCAACAAAAGGAAACCAGAATAACGGAATATCGATTGCCGCGGTTATTAGTGAAGCAGCACCCCAACCCCAAGATTTTTTAGTCATTTTATTATTTCCTTTCAAATATATTTATTCAATTGTATTCAGAACCTTAACACCTTTTTCATTTACATAATTCTCTAAATCTGCATTAAACAAATGGTGTTTGTCTCTTGTGTAGATAGTGCTTTCTGTCTTAATAGCAATTGCCAGTAAAACTGCATCAGAAGCATCTTCAATGTGTTTTAGAATGTTTTCATCAATATTATTAACAAATTCTTTTTCCCTCTCTACATTTCCTGGGAAAACATCAACATCAACAACTTTGATTTTGTCTTTATTGTCTTTTAGGAATTTCCTTATTTCATGCTTGATATTATGTCCAACATTATCTTCTTTGTAAAGAATTTCCTGAACATTAAAACTTGTTAAGTAAATCTCTTTCATTTTCTCTGCACGCTCTAATTCTTTTTTGTGTTCAAACATATAAAAGAAAAAGCAAGTGTCAAAGAAGGGTTTCTTTTTTACTTCGTTCATGAATTTGTGTTGTAAAGCAGTAAATAATTCTTTCATTGCTTTGTTTAAACTATGTTTAAATATAAATGTTTCCGATTACTTTAAAAATAAACCCGCTTCTTTATTTGTCATGAGAGATATAACAGATGTTGAAAAAGACATATTATATCACTGGAAAAGACTTATTAGAGTTCTGCATGACAATGCCAAGATTGATTTAGGTAAAATATGGCTTAATGAATCATTAGATGAGATTAAAAAAGTAGAGCATGATGTCATAGAACTCATACCCTGGCTAAAAGAAAGACTCGGCCAAGTTAAAGGAGAAAAAGAAGCGGAAAGATTAATAGAACTTCTGGATGAACTAATCAAGCATAAAGATATTGATAATGTTGAGATATGGTTTAAAGAAGTCAGTGATGACTTAAAGAAACTGATAGCAGAAATCGATAAACGGTTGATAACACCAAGTGAACTGAGAATGATTGGGGACAAAATGGTGCCTCCAGTTTTGCACAATAATTATACTCTAAAGGCGTTTCCTAACTTCTTCAATTATCTTAAACAATTTGGGGGAGAATGGAAGATAAAGCACGAGAGCGGTATACGGTCTTCTGGCACATTCACTGAAAGAAGTTGGCTTTTCTGGGATAATAAGCAGATAGGGAGATTCACATATCGTTATTGGAAGGAGGCTGATTTTATCGAGTATAGTGGACACGTTCCAGTTGATAAATTCCATACAGTTGTCATGGAGTTTAACTATAAAACTAAAAAAAGAAGTTCAAGGAAGGGATTAAGCGAAGAAATACCATTCCCTTGAAATCTATTTCTGACCATGATATAAATCTTCAACCATTCCAACACTGCTTGCTTCATCAGCAGGCTTATCAGTTCTTAAATTAACAACTCTTGGGAATCTTAATGCATAACCTGATGAATAAGTTGGGGATTTTTGGATTTCTTCGTAATTTATTTCAACAACTATTTTTGGGTGAACAGAAACTTCTTTGCCTTTTTCTGTGATGATTAATGGTTTTAATGTGTCAGTCATTTGTTGGAAAGTCACACCGCCAGATTCTTCAAGTTCTTTAATGCCTGTGCCTACCTTGCCAATCTCAACAAATTCTCCAGTATCTTCATCAACTACAGCAATAGTAAAACTGCTAAGCCATTGAGAACGTTTGCCTTCACCCCATTCTGCTCCAACTATAACACAATCAAGAGTTTCCATTACTGGTTTAACTTTAACTCCATGTCCAACTCTCGAACCAGGTTTGTAAGGCGAATCAAGATTTTTTGCCATTACTCCTTCATTTCCTAACTTAAGGGCTTTTTCATAAAATTCTTGAGCTTTTTCTTCATCATCTGTAACAAGTTGTTCTGCTGGCCTAAAAATATCAGTTGCTTCAATAATACTGCAAAATTTTTCTCTTCTTTCTTTAAGAGGAGTTTTTATAAGATTTTTCCCGTCAATTTCAATAGCATCAAAAACATTAACAATAATAGGAACTTCTTTTGCAAGTTTATCAATGTCGTATTTTCTTTTAATTCTTTGAGAGATTTGTTGGAATGGTTTGTACTTACCAGTTTTTGGATCAACACCAATAGCTTCTGCATCAAGAATAAAGTTATTAGATTTTGTGTGAGATTTTATTGCATCAACAACATCAGGGAATTGTGCAGTAACATCCTCGAGACTTCTAGTATACAGTTTTATCTCATCTCCTTTCTTGTGAATTTGTAATCTAAACCCATCATACTTGTACTCAAAAGCAGCTGGTTTGCCTACTGTCTCAAAAGCATCAGCTATGCCTTTGGCTTTTTGGTAAAGCATTACTTTTATTGGCTTTAGTGTTTCTAATTCCACACCTAACAAGCCACCTCTTCCCTCTGTTTTTGCGATTCTAGCAATTTCTCCAAAATCATTAACAACATCATATGCTTCCTGGACAAGATTAACTAAATAATTATAAATTTCTCTGGCAGATTTCTCGTCTTTAGAAATAATTATTTTTATCCCTTTAAGTTCTTTTATCTCACTAACATCATTAACTTCTAGAATTTCATTTTCTTTGAAAGCTTTGTCTTCTTTAATTGTCTTTATCTCAGCATTATATTTTTTATTCAATTCTTCTCCGCATTTCAAGCAAATTTTATTTGCAGGATTAAGTTCCCCACATTTGCATCTGAAGAAGATCCCGGAAACTTTAGGCAGGTAAGCCCAGGCAATTGCATCTCTCAAACTGCCATCTGCTACACCAACTCTTAATTCTTCCAGAACAGTTCTAACAATATACTTAGCTTCCTGTGCTTGAGAACTTGTGAGAAGCTCTGCTATTAATTTAATCTTTCTATCAACACTGCCAATGCCTTCTAAGCTGGCAAGTTTTTGGAGATTAGAAAAAACTTTGTTTACTGTTAAATTTTGAGAAAATAATGTCGCTTGCTTTTTTTTGCCAATCAAATTTTCAGCAGCTATTCCTAGATCACCAGTTTTTTTCCATTCGTTTTCTATTTTTTTGGCATCAATACCTGAAGCAACATTAATTGCTTTTAACACTAATTTTGCTGCTACTCCTATTTTGCGATCATCCCATGGAGGAAATACTCTGCCTTGCAGTAATTGTGTGATTTGGGGGAGGTCCTCTATTTCAGTCTCTTGGAGAAGCTTTGAGATATAATGTGTTTTCTCAAGGCGTTTTGTTGTGGAATCAAGCCTTTGATATACATTGACTAAGTATAGGTATTTCATGGCTAGAACAGTTGTATGATGATTTAAAAATATTGTCTTGGTGTTTTGCCTGTTTTAATGCGTTTTTCTCCACAATTTTTTTAAATAAAGATAACAAAAAAGGGATCTAGATAGGTTAGAGTCTATTAAAAGCATTAAAAGAGGTATAAATTGGCTAAAATAACAGAATTTGGACCTGCACATGAAAAGTTTAAGGAAGAATATGCAGAAGAGGCATTTAGAGTATTTAAGAAGACGAACTGGCCAATGCCTCTGGGAAGAGCTAGATTAGTTAATGAGGTCTTTAAGGAATCAATTGAAGAGATCTATTACTGGGCTGTTACCAATCTTCAAGAGCTAGTACATTATCCCATAATAGAAAAGATATCAGATGTTTTTGCAGCCTCAGAATTCTCAAGTTTTTTTGGTGCTTCTGAGCAGAAATTAGGTCTGCAACAAGATAAGGCTTCTCAATTTCTAGCAACTATTGGCAAAATGGTCAAGGAGATGTTCCAGTTAGTAAGGGAATTGAGGATGCTTGATGAAAGAGCGCATTTGTATAAATCTGCAGCAGAAGGTTCAGAAGCAGCTGAAATAGCATTAAAGGGTTACTGGATTGATATGGTTGAACAAGGTGCCAAAAACCCAAGCAGTGTTTATGGTATGGCAAGAGAGATAGAATTTACAGCTTTGCCAGATCTGTTTTTTTCAGTTCACCCATTAACTCATGAATCAGTTAGTGCTGCAGTGGATAAGCTAACAGATTTTAATGTTAAGGTTAGAAGTGTTCTAAAAAGAAAAATCAAACAATTCCTAACATGGAAAGCATTTACAAGAGACGAGATGGCAAATAAGAGGACATTTACCCTAAAATATCTTAGACAACATTATGACATAATTAAGATGTACATGGATTGGGTTAAGCCTTATCTAACCAATATAAGACATCTTATAATGCAGGATGATGCAAGTATGTCAAAAGCAAAATCCCCTCATCTAATTGCAGCTTTTGAAGGTTCAATGATAGAGATAGAACTTCTCGCAAGAAAACCAGTGGATAATGGAAAATGCTTTTTTTGTATGAATGTTCATTTCTTCTACAGAACCAGGCCAGAGATGGGTTATCATCAAGAATATCAAAAAGGTCCTTATCATTTGGGCAGAACAACAATGACTGTGAGAACATATGTTTGGACACCAGAACAGCTTGCAGAGTATAAAAGATTTAAGAGACAGGATGATTTTGATATGTTAGCATTAGTTGATGAAAGTGTAAGCGCGGCAATGCAGGAACTTGGAGATGATCTTCAAAAATATCTCGAGGAATCTGGTGAATCATTTCAAAAACCATTAAGTACAAAAACACATTCTGTTATTAAATCACCTTCTATCTTGGATCCTTTTACTTCTTTGTTCTCAAAGGGAACTTTCCTTAGGAACAGAGGTCCTAATTTATGCCCAAAATGTAAAGCACAGAAAACTTCTTATTATAAATGCTTAAAGTGTAGCACTATCTGGAGAAAACCAACAAAAGATGAAATGCATGATCTTCAACTAAGCAAGGCTGAAGCAGAAAAACTTTACGCAGATGACTTCCATCACTTCACAAGAAAGTTCAAAGCAGAACATTATTTTGTGTATTAAACTTTTTTTTATTAAGATATATTTCTTAATTTTAAAGAATTTATGCAGTTCTAGATAGTTCTCTATAATCATAATCTTTAAAGTTTCCATCTCTAGTTCCTTTAGCAAACAATGTTTCATTATGGCCAAGTGCTTGGGCTATGAATTGAAGCGAGATTTCTCTTTCAGCATTGTTTAATGAATATAATTTTTCTTGTTCTTGTTCTTCATGTTCTTTTGTGGAGATAACTGTATTGTATCTGAGCATATCATGCAGTCTGATAAATTCTTGAGAAGGTATTGGTATTTGTGACATGGCCAAGGGAATCATATTATGCTCTTCTTCCAAGTAATGTTGTATTGCTGCATAGAATCCTGCTATATCATGAACATCCCAATTGAAAACTCTTGAATTTTCCTTTTCATAAGCATATTTATATCTTATTTTGTGGAGCATATCTGCGCAATCATGATTTGATACTATGCTGTTTGCAATAGCATACTTCTTATCATTATCTACGATAGGGATGGCAGATATTATGAACTCATAACTTCCTCTCTTAGGGGTTCTTGACGGGATTTTTACTTTAACAGTTCCTCCATCTGTTTCAACTCTTTCTGAATCAGAATAAGGAGTTATTTCAATACCTGTTCCTTGTCGGAGTGCGTAAGCAAACAATTTAGAACCATCCACAACTTCTATTAACGGCACTTTTCTTTTTCTTTTATCATTTCCTGGTATTATTGGAACAAAAGAATATGCGCAATAAAATCCGGGTTTTAATCCATCAAATTTTTCTTCCCTAACATAAACTGGAACTTTTCTTTGGTCTCGCATCGCTTTAACAGCTGCATCAACTGATCTGTATCTTGGAAACATAACTTCTGGTCCGTGTTTCATGAATTTTCTGTTTGCAACTGTTCTCGATAGACGACTGTCAGTCTTATCTTTTCTTGTATAAAAGAAATCATCTGGAATCAAATCACCCTTTATCTCTAGGTATTGTTTTTCTGGATCAATATTTTGGAGAATATCAACAAGTTCATTCCTAGCAGTGATTATTTCACTAGTGGGGCTGTCTGTGTCTATATTAAAATAATATTCAACAGCTTCTCTTCCCTTGGTGATTTGCTCAGGTGTTGGTTTGTGAAAGATCTGTTTTTTATTGGCCATTTTCTTCCTGGATCCTCTTTGAGTAGTTTTCACTACTTTGAAGTCATTAGAAGATAAGGAGATGTTTATAAACCTTTCGTTCTAATAACCAAAGATTAATATAACTCCTTATTTTGCCTTATTCAGTCATATGTGGGGGTTTGAGAAGATTGCTAAAGAAGCTTAAGAAGAATATGCAGCATAAATATCTCTTGCTAGTAGTTTTTATCTCAGGCATGAGTATTATGGCTATTGAGATGTCTGCATCAAGGCTATTGGCGCCTTATTTTGGCAGTTCTTTGTTTGTCTGGACTAATATAATTGGAATAATAATGATGGCTCTTTCAATAGGCTATTATGTTGGCGGAAAATTAGGAGATAAGTTTGTTGATGAGTTTCTTCTGTATGAAATAATTATTGGGGCATCTTTTTTTATTGCATTGATTCCATTAATCTCTAAACCAATAATGGCATTATCACTAACAGCAATAGATCAAAGCTCAATTGGTTTGTTTTATGGTTCTTTGGTGGCTACTATTGTTCTTTTTTCGTTACCTTTAATTTTGCTTGGCATGGTCAGTCCATATGCAATACGAGTTTGCTCCTCAAAATTAACTAAAGTCGGGAATACTGCAGGAAATATCTATTCTTTATCAACTGTTGGCAGTATTATTGGAACATTTATCCCGGCATTAATCACCATACCCTTTATGGGAACAGCAAGAACAATAATATTATTTGCGTTGTTTCTAATGGTGTTTAGCAGTATTGGTTTGTTAAGAAAAAAAGGAAAATCAAAATTATTTCTAATATTTCCATTATTGGCTGTTTTTCTCTTTTTTTTTGTTAACACAATAAAGCCCGTTAATGGCTTAATTTTTGAGGATGAATCAATATATAATTATATTCAGGTTGTCGAGGACAATGAAGGTAGAATAAACCTTCATCTTAATGAGGGTGTTTCCACCCATTCAATCTATGATCCTGATAAAATTATCATAAATGGTGTCTGGGATTATTTCAATATCATTCCTCTCTTGAAAAATGATTCAGAAGAAATTCTGATAATTGGGATCGCTGCAGGTACTATTGCCAGAGAATATGATTATTTTTTCCCAAATATCAATATAGACGGGGTTGAAATCGACAGCAGCATACTCGAAGTTGGCAGAAAATATTTTGGAATGAAAGATAACACTAATGAACTAAATTCAAATCTTGTTAATTATGAAATAGATGGCAGAGTTTTTCTTAAGACAACAGAAAAATATTATGATGCAATAATAATTGATGCATATAAGCAACCTTACATACCCTTTCATTTAACTACAAAAGAGTTTTTCAAAGAAGTTAAATTGCATCTCAAGCAAAAAGGAGTTGTTGCAATAAATGTCGGTTCAACAGACAGAAATTCTGAAGTTCTTGGTTTTATTTTGAATACCATGAAGTCTGTGTTTGATAATGTTTGGTTGGTGCCTGTAAAAAATTCCCTTAATTTCTTGGTTTTGGGAAGCGAATCTTATTATAATTTAAGCACTATTTCAGAAAATATTGGTGTTATTGAAAATTATCAGCAAAAATCAGAGCTTGCAGACTTATTCATGATGGTTCATTTTGTTCAATTTAATCATGAGAATATAGAGTTTGATCCTAATATACTGGTTCTCACTGATGACAAAGCTCCTGTAGAGATATTTACTGATAAGATGATATTTGAGTATGCCAAGAAGTGAAGTAATACAAGATAATAAATAGGACTTCATTTAAATATCATTTTTAAATAAACATTGTTTATTCCATATTTGGGCTTGGAATTTAGCAAGCAGAAATTTTATAAATACCCTTCAAGTAGTTTTATTAAAAACAGGGTTTGTTTATTGAAAACAGGGTTTGGGGAAGTATATGAAAGCAAACGGTAACGGTCATAGTGGAGTAGAGAATAAATTTGGTACATTTTCTGGTGTGATTATGCCTTCTACACTGGCTATTCTAGGTGCAGTAATGTACTATATTGCTCCTCAAGTTCTTGGCAGTGTAGGATTGTTTAAGATGTTGATTATAATTCTAATTGCTCATTCAGTTACAATTGCTACTGCATTTTCAATATCAGGAATTGCCACAAATATTAATGTCAAAGGTGGCGGGTTGTACTATTTGATTTCGAGAAGTCTTGGCAGTGAGTTTGGGGGCAGTTTGGGAATACTTCTTTTTTTGGCGCAGACAATTGCCTCAACATTTTATTCTATAGCATTTGCTAGAGGTATTGTTAGTGTACTTTCATCATTTAATATAATAGTGCCTGAGCTTTATGTCTCATTAATAGCACTAATGATATTCGGCATCATGGTTTTTATTGGAGCAAGATTTGTGGTGAAACTACAATATTTAATTCTTGCAGCAATTATTTTGTCTTTGGTATCAATCTTTTTAGGACCTAATACAGTTGATCCAACAAATGGTATTTTAGTTGGTACTTCTGCTTTTTCTTTCTGGGTTGCGTTTGCAATGTATTTCCCAGCAGTAACAGGCATAGATGCTGGTGTGGGAATGAGCGGAGAGTTAAAAGATGCAAGAAAAAGTTTGGTTAGAGGTACGTTTGTGGCAATCTTCTTTACAATGATTGTATATATAGCACTTATTATCAAAATGTCTTTTGCAGCTTCTCCAGGTCAGCTTTCTTCTGATCCGTATATTATCCAGAAAATTGCTGTAGTACCTCAACTTGTATTGTTGGGTGTTATTATGGCAACTTCTTCCTCAGCTTTAAGCACACTTATGACAGCACCAAGATGCTTGAGAGCAATGGTAGATGATAAGATTCTTCCAAGATTCTTAAGCTTTTTAGGAAAAGGTATAGGAAAAAACAAGACAGAACCGAGAGTGGCAATAATATTCAGTTTAATAATAGCAGTAGGCGTACTTTTTTCAGGAGGCTTAGAGATAGTTTCACAGATTGTGTCTATGTTTTTCCTGAGTGTATACGGTTGGATTAATGGAGCTGCGTTTTTTGAAAAAATATCTCAGAACCCAAGTTATAGGCCAACATTCAATGCTCCTGTTATAATTTCATTCTTTGGTATGTTTGCATGCTATGCCATAATGTTTTTATTCAATCCAATCATCATGGTTGTTAGTATTGTTTTCCAACTTCTAGTTTTCTATGTACTTTACAAAACAAAGACATCAGTAAAACTAGAGAGTGTTTGGGATGGTGTGTTTTTCCAATTATTTAGGAAGTTGTTAAAGCACATGGCTGCTTCAGAAAAAAGCAAGAAGAATTGGCGCCCAACAATAGTGGCTTTTAATGCAAATGAAGTAAATAAAACTCCACTGGCAACAGTCCTTCATTGGATAAGCTCTAAGAGAGGTATTACTAAGTTTTATTTTTTAACACAGGGAGATCTTAAGAATGAATATCAGGAAAGAGAGAAATTCGAAGACTCAATGAAAGAATATGTGAAGGAGCACGAGTTGGAGATATATCCAAGATTTGTCATGTCAGATAATTTTGAAGATACCATTACCACAATACTTCAAACAGAAACTTTAGGAGACAGACCGTTGAATACTGTGCTTATAGATTTTGATAGACAGATGAAACTTAATAAAGTAATTGCTGATATGGTGTGTCTGCATAAGAATATAATTATAATGAGGAATCAAACTGGTTTTTCAAATTTCAAAACAATAGATGTTTGGTGGAATACAAGGCATAATGGAAATTTCATGATTATGCTGGCTTATTTGATTACTCATTCTAGACAATGGCTAGAGCAAAAGGCAACTGTCAGAATATTCAAAGTAGTTGAAGATGATAAAGATGAGCAATATCATAGAGAGGAACTTGAGAAAATAATTGCAGAGTCAAGAATGGAAAATGTTGAATTACACATACTTACAGGCAAAGAAGAAGATATGAAAGACATTATCAATGAGCATTCACAGCATTCTGACTTGGTTCTTTTGGGCATCCCGGGTTTTAGAGAGAGAAAATCCGATGAGGATATCATTGAGGGA
The DNA here is from genome assembly GCA_042571645.1 of Nanobdellota archaeon. Taxonomy (GTDB): domain Archaea; phylum Nanobdellota; class Nanobdellia; order Woesearchaeales; family JBHPFW01; genus JBHPFW01. The sequence goes on along the minus strand of JBHPFW010000001.1, from coordinate 75,548 downwards.
ATTAACAATTACACAGAAAAATTAAAGGTCAGTTTAGTTGTTATGGCTTTTGATAAGATCGATTTCAGGATACATTGAGAATTATAATATTTCTTTTGGCACATGCATAACAAACATAGTTCCTTTTTTTAGATCTCCGCCATAAGTTGAGTCAACACCTGTTTCTGTATTATAATGAATAGGAGAATTTCCTTTTGTTTTAGTCATAACATCAATCCAGCCACCTCTTAATTCTATTAGTGCTTTTGCTATTTGAAGTCCTAATCCTCCGCCTGTAGTTGAGAAACTTCCAAATATTTCATGAAGTCTATCTGCTTGAAGTGGATTCCCTTCCTCGTCAAGAATTCCAGGACCGTTATCTTGATAAGTTATTATTGTGTTATCTTTATCTTCTTGAATATCGATAGTGTAATCTCCTTTGGCATTTTTCACTAGTTGATATAAAGCTTGACATTCAGGATTTAATATGTGGCCCTCAACAGTTTTTAGCTCTTTTAATCTGTAATCTGATTGTTTTTTATCAGAAGGAATAGCATATTCTATTTGATCATTTGGAATTTGCATTAGAAATTCTTCATTACCCTCCGAAGCAATATATGCTGTGGATAGACCCATGATTCTTAGTTCGAGAAGATTTCTTAAATAAGTATTAATTTCTCCAGAAATTTCTTTGTATTCTTTATCTTTAAGTAGGATTGTGTTATATGCGCAAACTGGTGAGTTAAGAGCATTGTTTAGATCATGTCCAAATATTCTTGAGCACAGCTTTATTTGGTCTGGTTCTGAATATTCATGTTTAGCTGTACCAATATATCTGCTGATTTTTATCATTTCAGATAGTGCTGCACTTGTTTCATCTATATTTTCTACTACTTCTTGGAGGTCTTTGTCGTTTAATGGAAATGTTTGGCCTTTTTCAAATGGATTTGGTAATTTTTTGGCTACATATCCAATTTCATGAGTCACGAGTTTCTTGGTTCCTTGGATTTTTAGTTCTTTTAGAAGAGGCATGAGCTCTTCCGCTTCTTGTGCAGGCGAATAATTAGAGCAGCTCGCAGACATATATCCTTCTAGAAATCCTTGAAGTCTAACCAATGAATATGCGTTTAACTTTTCTGCAACATTTTCTTCCAAAAAATAGTTCATGTCAGGAATGTTTTGTTCTCCTAATTTTTGGCCAAATCTCGCAAATTCTTTTACATCATTTTCTAGTTGTTCTTTACTCAAGCCTTTTTCAATCCCGGTCTTAATCAAATAGGCAGACTCATCAAAGAAATTTAAAGCCATTTTTGTTTTTTTCTGAGCAATTTTACCAACCGCATCATAAATTCCAGCCAGATGTTGTGTTAAATTATTTTTATGAAATGTTTTTACTACCTTAGCTGATTTTTCTAGAAATGGAAAAGTTATATCTGTTCCGTCCCTTGTGAGAGCGAGGTTTCCTGCTAATTCAAATGCATCTTTTACATATTGATCAAGATCATAATCTTTGAATGTTCTGAGTGGTTGAGGTAAATGAAACATTAAGTTTCCAGCATAAGCAGGTTTTTGTGCAATGTCTGATATTTTTTCACACAAATCAAAACTTGCGTCTAAATGATCTGTGACTTTATTAAGTATGAATCCGAATACGATTCCATGCAGACTGCCAAAGTAATTTGGTGCATGATCTTTTTGTTGATCTATTATTTTTTCTCCTAAAGACACAAATCTTTCAATATAATCTGTTAACTCATGTTCAACAGAATCTTTAACAAAACCAGGTAGTGCTCCCAAAAAAGCTTTACTCGAATCTTTATCTTTTTTTGCTATTCTGCTGTTAATGGCTTCTAGTTTTTCAACTAGTCCTTTATCAACACCTGTGAGTAGTTTTTTTAGTGACATTTTTTATTGTTATGTGATTTCTTTAGGGACATTAAGAACAAAGATAGTTCCTGTTGAAGTTATTTTAGGTTGAAGCGGACCTGTATAGAGGTAATCTTGTTTTGTATCAGTTCTGTATGCAAATGCCGGATTGTCTTTTGTTTTTGTTATAACTTCAATATATCCTCCTCGTAAATCTATTAATGCTTTAGCTATTTGAAGTCCTAATCCTCCGCCCGTCGTCGAGAACTCCCCAAATATTTCATGAAATCTTTCTGGAGGAAGAGGTTTTTCGTTTTTGTCTAGGATGCCTTTTCCATAATCTTGTAAACTTATTTTTAGATTATCTCCATCTTCTTCTGCTCTAATATCATAATCTGTTGGGGCATTTCTAGCTATATGATAGAGTGCTAAATATTCTGGACTAAAAATATCTTCAGATGGTGTTGGGAATACTTTTGCTGTTTTCCTTCCACTAGGCTCAAATGCATATAACATAAACACATATTGTAATTGAGTAAGAGGAACTTTTGCAAGAAATTGTTCATCTCCAGATGAAGCAAGATAACATATTCCCAAAGAAATCACTCTATCAGTTGTTAAACTTGCTAAGAATTTATCAATTCTTCCTGGTTCATCTAAGAAAGGTTTCCCGCCTTTAATAATGTTATAAGCGGATGGAACAATAATTCCAAGTATATTTCCTAATTCGTGTCCAAACATGCCAGATGCAAAATAAACATTATCTCTACCTGTATAAGACTCTTTTAAATCCTCAAAGGTTCGTGAGATTCTATGTACAAGTGGAGGTAATTCATCAACAACATCTGATTTTGCAAAATCAACAAGAATCTCTGCTGCTTCTTCTAAATTATCTTCTGCCAAAGGAAATGTCCATCCTTTTTCATATATGTCGGGAAGCTGCAATGCTGCTTGGCCAAAGTTTTCAATGATTAATGTTTTTAGTTCATTTTCTTTTGACATTTTAACCTCTCCAAGAACATAGCTTGAAGTGACTTATGTATTGCCACCTCTTTTTTGTGATGTAATATTTAATAGTATTTAAACCTTTTTGAGAATTGGCGTATTTTTGCGAAGACTCGCTTTGTTCGGGCACCATCGGGTTCGCCCTGTCGCATTTGTTAAACCATGATCGGCTATCCCCGTAGGGGGCAACCCCCTAACCTCAAATCATTTAGATTTGCAGTAGGGCTCACGGATGATGGTGCCGCACTTCGCAAAAATCTCAATATTGGCGGCGTCCCTAATCATGAAACTAAAAAAGAAATAATAAAATAAATTAATTACAAATGAGTTCCTCTAATTTGGACAGTTTTTGCTACTCTTTGAATTGCAACTAAATAAGCCGCAGTTCTCATATTGACTTTGTCATTTTGAGCAGTATCAAAGACAGCATTATACGCAGCTATCATTTTCTGTGTTAATTTATCATTAACTTCTCTTTCTGTCCAGTAATATCTTTGTCTGTTTTGCACCCACTCAAAATAACTGACTGTAACTCCGCCAGCATTAGCGAGGATATCAGGAATAACATGCACTTCATTCTTGTGCAATATATCATCTGCATCTGGTGTTGTTGGGCCGTTAGCTGCTTCTGCTATTATCTTTGCCTTAATTTTGTCAGCATTATCTTTAGTAATCTGATTTTCAAGAGCAGAAGGAATCAAGACATCACAATCAAGCTCGAGAATATCCTGATTTGAAATTTTCTTTGAACCAGGAAAATTAATAACTGATTTTGTACTTTCCTTGTGCTTAATAACATCTTTAATACTTAAACCAGCTTCACAAAGAATGGCTCCTTGGGAGTCACTTACAGCAATTACTTTAGCTCCTACTTCTTCAAGTAATTCAGCAGCAATACTGCCGGCATTACCAAAGCCTTGTACTGCAACTTTTGCTCCTTTTACCTCAATGCCTAGTTTTTTGCAGGCTTCAATGACTGTACATACACATCCGCGAGCAGTAGCTTCTCTTCTTCCTAAACTGCCACCTAGTTCTAAAGGTTTTCCAGTAACTACTCCTGGTTCTGTATAGCCAGCAATATTACTGTACTCATCAACAATCCAGCCCATTATTTTAGGATTGGTGTTAACATCGGGAGCAGGTATATCCACATTAGGTCCTATGATTCTGCTTATTGAGTTTGTGAATGCAATTGTAATTCTTCGAAGCTCTTTTTCTGAAAGCTCTTTTGGATTGCAAATTATGCCACCTTTGCCTCCACCAAATGGAATATCTACAATAGCACATTTCCAGGTCATCCATGTAGCTAAAGCCTTTACTTCTTCTATGCTGACATCTTGGTGGTATCTTATGCCTCCTTTGTACGGCCCACGAGCATTATTATGCTGTACTCTAAAGCCTGTAAATGTCTTGAGCTTTCCATCATCCATTTTGACATAGAAATTAACTGTGAGTTCTCTTTCAGGTAGTCTTAAACAAGTAGTCATATCATCATCTAACTTCATCTGCTTTGCTGCAATATCAAATTGCTTTTTTGCATTACCATGTAATGATTCTTCCATTTCGCCACGCCCCCTTATTTGCTAATTTGAGTGTTTTAGAGGATATTTTTAGGGTTTTATTTAAATAGTTTATTGTTAATATTATTAAAAATGGCTCAGTGTTTAAAACCTCGCTCTTTAGTGCGCCCTTTTTAATTCCAAAAACTCGTGATAAAGCGAGGAGCGTAAAACACTGGCTTTAGCAAGTGGATAGCTCCGAGCAGCGAGTTTTTGTTATTCTTAAGGGAATTTCATTTCTGAAATCCGTAATATTTAAAAAGCAACGCCTTTTAGGTGATCTATTAACTTAATTATAAATAAACAGGGGGTGTATTAATTGACAAAACACGAACACACATCGCATAGTAAAGAACATCATAAGCATGCTGAACACAGCCATAAGAAACCTAAAAAGGGGTGTCATGGCATTTCTGCTCATTCATGGGCAATTATTGCGATTATCGCAGTAATCTTGCTTGCAGTATCAATATTTACAGATGGTTTTTCTTCATTAACAGAAAAAGAATTATCTTCTGAAGATGCAAAGAATAAAGTAGTTGATTATGTCAACACAAATTTGTTGCAGCCAGGTAATTCTGCTTCAATTAAAAGTATTACAGAGGAAGGAGAATTGTATAAAGCAGAACTTGAGGTTAATGGTCAGACATTCACATCATATATAACAAAAGACGGCAAATTCTTATTTCCTCAAGGAATAGATTTGAATGAGCCAGTTGAGCCACCAGAACAACCTGCAGAAGCTCAGCAAGCTCCAGCAGATGTCCCAAAATCAGACAAACCAGTAGTTGAGCTGTTTGTGATGACACACTGTCCATTTGGTACTCAGGCAGAAAAAGGAATGTTGCCCGTAGCAAAACTTTTAGGTGATAAGATCGATTTCAGCATCAAGTTTGTTGATTATGCAATGCATGGAAAAAGAGAATTAGATGAGCAGTTAGTGCATTACTGTGTTCAGGAAGAACAACCTGAAAAGTATAATGACTTCTTATTCTGCTTCTTGTCAGGAACTTCAGGCACGGATGAAGAGTCAATTGCTTGTAGAGAAAAAGTTGGCATTGATGAAGATAAACTACAGGCCTGTGTAAAAGCAACTGATGAGGAATTTAAGGTTACAGAGCTTTTCGGAGACAAATCCACATGGTCTGGAGGAAGATACCCTCAGTTTAATGTACATAAGGATTTGAATGATAAGTACGGGGTACAAGGATCTCCATCATTGATCATTAATGGTGTTCAGTCTAATGCAGGAAGATCTCCATCAAGTTATTTAGCAGGAATCTGCAATAGTTTCAATGAACAGCCAGAAGAATGCAATGAAGAAGTTCCTTCAGCTAGTCCTTCACCAGGATTTGGTCTCGGCAGTTCAGGAGATACAGACATTGCTGCAGCCTGCGGAGCTTAATTTTTTAATTTTTTTTTTAACTTTTTACTTAATCAAAAATGAAAAAGAAAAAAGGGGTTTCTACAAAGAAATTTGTCACTAAAGACAGAATCTTTGCAGCTGGTGCTTTGGTGCTAATAGTGCTTTTGGGAATTGTAATGGTTAATATTGATAAAATTTTCCCAACACCTAAGCAGGAAATAAAGTTACCAACTATGCCGACTGCGGATTATGATTCTTTGGTCAGTGGAGAAGGAGCTTTAGAAAGAGGGACTAATCCTGATGCAAGTGTGCTAGTTGAAGAGTTCTCTGATTTTCAATGTCCTTTTTGTAAGAATGGCCATGCTATTGTAAAACAGCTTCTTCAAATTTATGGTGACGATATAAATGTTGTTTTCAAGCATTTCCCTTTATCGCAAATGCATCCTGATGCTCAATTGGCAGCAGAGGCAACTGAATGCGCCAGAGATCAAGCAAAATTCTGGGAGATGCATGACATGCTGTTTGCGAACCAATATGATCTTAGCAGAAACAATTTGAAGAGATATGCAGACTCTGTAGGGTTGGATAGACAACAGTTTGACAAATGCCTTGATTCAAGAGAAAAAAAGGATATTGTTCTGGCAGATTTAAATGAAGGTATTTCCAGAGGTGTTCAGGGAACACCAACATTTATGGTTAATGGAAAACCAATTCCAGGAGCTAATTTAGAAGCAATACGTTCATTAATAGAACAAGAGTTTTTGAATTAAAGCAAATTAAGGCATATTTTTATATTCGAGAAAAGATGAAGAAATCCTCAAAAATAAGAAATGTAAAGGACAGGATCAAGAAGCACGCTATTTATATTCAGGTTATTGATTTATTCTGTTTGCTAAAAAAAGTTAAATTCTCTCTTGCTTTACCGGTTTTCTTTGATATTTTCTTCTTATTGCTTTTTGGATTTTTCACAGCAAACATATTTGCAAAAATTGTAGAAAATATCCAACAGCTTGGAATAGTTGCAATGCAGAATTCAGAACAATTTGGCAAAGCTCTCGGAAGCAATTCTGGTTTATTGGATGTATTCACTTTAAATGAATTTTCAGGAATTTATATTAAAAACATAATCTTTAGCTATTTGTTGCTTGGCTTGGTTGTGTTAGTGATATATTCTTTTTTTCAGGGCATAAGTTGGAGGTTCTGCCTTAATTTTTGCCAGGAGAAAAAAAATAGAATAGGACTTTTTGATTATGTGAAGAAATTTTTCTTGGTTAATCTTTTTTGGTTAGTACCTGTTGCAGTCTATCATTTCTTAAGCATACTTGTTGCTTTTCAGACGAGAATGGGCAAGAAGTTTGGTGTTTCAGGAATAACAGTCTTTGGTGTAGTTACTTTTTTAGTTTTTCTGCTGCTGATTTATCTTATGCCTTTGAGTTATTCTTTAATTTCAAACAAAAAATCAGTATGGCAATCTTTTAAGAATAGTTTTGTTTTGGGTTTTAAGAATGCTAAAATATTAGTGCCGGTTTATTTAATTATTTTTTTGGGTTTTGTTGTTATTAATCAGTTTATGATATTGTTGTTTATGATTCACTCAATAACTATGTATATTACAGGTACCCTTCTTCTAATGCCATTTATTAGTATTTCAAGGATGTTTATAATATCAGTTGTTAAAGACTTGATAAATAAGGATTAGTTAATTTATGTAGTTGCTTTTCTTTGTTCCTCTGTGTGATAATCCGACAAGGTTGTAATTCTTTGTTGCTTTGTTTTTGAGGAGTCTTCATACTTTTCCATTTCTTTTTTCACCCATTTCATTATTAAATTTACAATAAAACTAAACTCTGTTTTGTTTAAAGATCTATTTGAGGGGAATCTCCACCATTTTCTAATGCAATTTCTACAGCAAGTTGCAGTTGCATGCTGAGCTTTGAATATTGGATGTCCATAATAAGGTGTTTGATATCCATCATTAGCTAGAGGATGAAGTATTTTTGTAGAGATCACAAATTCTGCCTGTTTTCTCAGGTGGTCTAAGCCTTTATCTGCAATATACTTCTTTTCTGCTTCATTAAGATGGAATTTTCTCCTGAAATGGCTTGTTTTTGTCTTAGCCAGATTGTCATGATGCATTAATTGAGTCCACATTGTGAATAAAGGGTAGTTAGAATTGGTTTAAATACTCTTGCACCGTAAATGTCCAGTGGGTTTAGGATTAGATCTTGGTGCTAGCTGCCTAAATTATTTTATTTACGAGGGTTTCATATTAGTCGTAAGCCAGAATTGATTTAAATACTCTTGTACCGTAAATGCAATTTTCAGCACAGCTGAAAATGCACATTTTCGCTTTTTGCGAAAATTGTGTCCAGTGGGTTTGTTATCAACTCTTAGTTAGTTTTTTTCTTGCATCGCAGCTTTTTGCAAAAGCAGCAATCTCTGGATGTAGATTAGATGATTCAGAATCTCCAAATACTGCATGCATATAAGGGATAACCCTTTTTCCTGGGTGATCTTCAGACCTTCTTGTTTTATGGATCAATGATTGAATCATAGCAGCTGCTACTGTTTCCTGCATACAACCAAATGGTCCAACTTCATAGATTCCACATATTGGAACATCTCCATTTGAATTTCCTGTCATAAAGTGATAGGCTTCTGCTATTGATATAGGTGATTCTCCTTCAATTGCTTGATGATATATCAAACGTTCTTGACACTCATCTATGAGTTCAAGAGGATTATGAGCTATTCTGCCATCTAAATAGTTTTCAAATGGTTTGACTAATTTTCTTCTTATATGATGACCATAAGCCCCTTTAATAATTGATTTAACCATTTCACCATATCTTTTATCCTTCCAGAATTTTCTTATAGAATTCCGATTTATATAATCAACCCACTCAGCTACTGAAGGAGTATAAACTTCTAAACCATTTTCTTCTAATGTTCTTACAGAATATTGATTTGATTTTGGTTGGCATCTCACAAAAATCTCTCCCAGCATATCCACTCTTGGCTTTCTTTCATCATCTGTTATTGGAATTGATTGAAATTTATCACTGGCTTCCTGCATGAATCTCTGAAGTTGTTTTGTATTACACCCCTTCTCCACGATTTCTAAAAATCTTTCTTGTAATGCGTTATAAACATGATCTGTCTGGCCAGACTTTGTTTCATAAGGCCTAGTTCTAAGCAGAGTATTATGCAATATATCATAAGCTATAAGGGATTTATAGAATGTTTTTGTCATAAGACGTATTTGTTTTTTTGGTATAGGCATGTCTGCATAATCATTCTGAGCAGAAGGAGAAAGAACAGGGAGTTCTTTAAATCCAGCTTGATCATAAAACATTCTCATAATGACACTATACTGCCCAAATCTGCACGGGCCCATTGCATCAGGTAAAAGTATAGCTAAATCTTTATTTGGATCATAACCTAGTTCTTCCATATTATTAATCCATGAAAGAGTTTCTCCTGTTACAAAAGTAAATGGCTGACAATTGTTTGTTGTTAAGACTTTTTTTGCGCAATGACTTGCAGCTTCAGTTCCTGAAGGAATAGCTTCTGCTTTATATCCAAGTGATTTTAGAACAGCCACTAGTAAGTTTGCATTCTCATCTCCCATACTAGGGACGCCTATAGTCCTATTGTCAAGATCTTTTGCTTCTGGTTTTTCAATCAGGAGCTCATCTATATGCACCTCTCTAGGAGTATGAGTTTTTACAACCTCTCTATGAGCTTGTATCCTTGTTCCAAATTGAGCATTACTATTATGGCCATCTGTTTGCAGAATCAAAAAGGGCATTTCTGCTACATCCATTATTCTTCCTTCGTGATATAGTAACATACCATCTGTGCCGCAGTTAAAGTTTGTTAGTCTTACTGCGTATATATCTTTATCTTGAGTAACACCCACTTCCTGTTTTATCATATTTTGTCCCTGGAACCAATACATATTTAGTGCTATCTTATCAAGATCTACATCAGGAGTTCTCAAAAAGAATGCAGGAATAAAATGCATACCATAAGATGCAAACAAATCATGAACATTTGAATTTGCTTTATTATCCAAAACAGTATAACCTCTCCCAACTCCTAAAAAGATTTTCTCCCCTCTTTTCTTTATAGCTTCTATAAATCTCTCTCCTTTAGTATAAATTCCATCTAAGAATTCATTTTGTTCCTGTTCAGCAATATTTACAGCACTTGCAATATCTTCTTTTCTGAATTTTTCTTTACCAAATGCTCTTGCTATGTCTTTATAGATAGCATCATCTATCTTATAATTTGGATCATCAAAATGCAGTACTGGAAGTAAGACTTCATCATCAGAAAGATTTAAGGCTCCTTTAGCAACAAATCCTGATGCGGCAACATAAGGACAGAATTTCCTTTTTTCTTCTCCAACACTAATTGCATTAACAAGTAATAGCTTGTCTTTTGCTTTTCCATCTTTTTCTTCTCTTAAATATTTAGAAAGAAAAGTTGCATGACCATTTGCTAGTTTTGCAGGATAGCATGATTCTGTATGGGAATTAGTTATTCCTAAATTTGCTATTTCATCATTTGATTCAGGAGAAACAACCACATCAAAGCCTAAAGAAGAATATAATTTTGCATAAAATACTCCTTTTTCATTCAAGAATGTCAAACTTCTCGGGATAAATATTCTTGGTTTACCTGATTCAATAACTTTTCCATCACCATCTAATATATCATCTATTGATTTAACTCCGATTTTTTTTAATTCTTTATCAAGTAATCTCTTATAAATTTCAGTATAATTTGGTGCCTTTTTTGTAACTGTATCAGTATTTCCTTTTGGGCATGCGCCTCCTGAAAATATTGTGTCTTCACCAAGGGTATATGTTCCTAAACTACAATCTTTTTTACCACAACTGTTTTCTTCAAGCATATCACTACAACTTTCAGTTTTTTTCTCAAAATACATATCAGCTATATCCAATCCTTTAAACTTGGATCTGAACTCAATACCTTTTGCTTCCATTGCTTCTATCTCGTTATAAACTGAAATTGCAGCACCGAAAGCTCCAAATAATTGTCTGTGAGGAAATGCATGAACCTCTGTTTCTGTATGCAAAGCTAAAGCAGCTAAATTTGCCTTACTCTTAAACGGCCCTCCTTGTGCAGATGCATATTCTCCAAATGTTTCATTACCAACAAATTTGTTTGCATAACCACCCATAAATCCATAAGCAATTGCAGCCGCAATCTCTTCTCTTGGAAGACCTAATGCAACCAACTTTAGAATTCCAGCTTCTGTAAAAATAGCACAAGTTTCATCTGTAATGGGAGTTCTTTCTGCTTTTAATGCAAGTTCTTCAAATGTTTTGAAATCAAGCCCGACCATATCGAGTATGTTTTTCATTGATTGTCCTGTGCCAGCCATGCAGCTAAGGTTCATTTTTGCTTTACTTACTGTTCCATCTGCATTAAATCTTGTATACTTAGCATCTTGGCCGCCACATTCAAATATTGTATCGACCTGGGAGTTATAATGCTTGACACCGCGAGCATGACAAGTTATTTCATCTACTGTCATATCAGTACTAGCAAGCTCGGGGTTTTTAGTATTGTCAGTAAATAATCTATTATAGAATGCTCCTGAACTTCCAGTATAAGCAATCCCCTTTATGTTTATTCTGTCTCCAATATACTCTCTTATTTCTCTGAAAACTTCTTGGGCGGTTTCTAAAGGCTTGCCATTTGTATCCAAACAGATCTCTGCAAGTATATCAAGATTATCCGCGTCTGCAATTAAAGCTTTAGTGGTTGTTGAACCGCCATCCATTCCAATAACAACAGATTTTTTTTGGCTAGCATCAAGAGTTTTGTAAATTATTAATCCATTTTCTGTTTCTTCGAGTATTGGTTCATCTGAATAATCATGGACTCTATGCAATGCAGATGATATCGGATCAGCAAATCTTATTTCTGCTTTTTGAGCTTCAATAACATTCTCTAAACTATCAAAGTTAAGTTTTGTTTGTATGTTTTCTCTTAATGCATTTAGTGCAGCTCCTGCTGCACCTATTTTCTCAAAATTATCTGGCCGTTTTATATTAATATCTAGTTGTCTTTCAATAGAATCAAACACATAATTATTTAGAAAAACACCGCCACTTACAATTGCATTTTTAGTTCCATCAAGTTTTCTTGTCCTTATAACATCAGTAACATAATTACTAACAATCCTTTCATACATCCCCCTTAATATATCGGGAATTCCTTCCCCTGAATTCTGAAGATGAATCATATCGGAGTGTATTACAACACCACATCTCCCCCCGACATCAATGTCTTTTTCAGAACTAGTTATTGCATTTAAAGCAGTTTCATGTATTTTCTCTACTTGTGCTTGTAATCTGTCCCTATTTTCTTTTTGTGTTTCCTGTCTGTTTTCTTCAGAAGCTGAAACTTCTATATTAATTGGGTGTTCTTTTCCAAAAAATCTTCTTACCTGTTTATTAATTAGAATTCCAGAACCGCCACCACATTTTGTGCCAGTTTGACTATCTGATACAAAAGATGAAGGCATATCTGCTTCAGATGAAATTTGTTGTGTTTTTAATCTTTCTCTTTCAAAAAAATACGGATCTTTTGAACCGATATGAATTATGTATTCAGCTTCTGGCGCAATAACTTCTACACCTGCTGGAATAGAAATTGTATCGTAATAAAAAGATGTGCTAGTGTTTCTTGCTATTGTTTCTCCAACAGAACCTGTAAAAGCAGTTGCAGCAATATTTTCTTTTCCTACTTCTTCTATAATTATTTCATAAGCTTCTTTTACTGTATCAACTGGATTTCCAAAGTGCATTAAAGATTTAGGATTAAAAACAACTTTGCCATCTTTATCTAATACAATTGCATGAACAGAATCAGACCCTACATCAAGTCCAACATAATATTTTCCTTCTTTTTTTACTTTCTCATCTAAGCTCATATTACCCAACCTCAAGCACTATAAGGGTCCTAAAGCGGGTTTTTGGTAGGTTATTTAAAGTTTATCAAGAAAAATGAGTAGTTTAAAAGCCATATTTAAATCAGTATTTAAATAATCAGATTATCTTTTAAGTTTTGAATTACTCTTGAATTTTTTATAGATATTTGGACTAAATATCCATCCTACTTTACCTTTTTTGTCAAAAGCTATTTTATTAGAATACTCCAAATAATCAAGAACTGTTAAATATGTTTGATACATAACTGCCTTAGGAAGTTTTCTCCACATCTGGAATTTACCGAGTTCTCCGCCATGTTCTTTTATTGTTTCTTCTATCATCATAATTGTGTCTAATCTTGGTTGATGTAATATTTTCAGTTCTTGTTTTGATGACATTTTGGGTTTTTTAATCATTATATAAGTTTATATGATATAATTATATATAAATCTTTTGGTTTTGTTTATTATTGGTATTGAGAAATGGTATAAAAATCTGTTTGGCATAAATGTCCAGTGCAAACTAAAAAACCACTACCTTTATAAAGGACCTTTTCATCTAAGAATTCTGTGAGAGAAGAGAGAGAACGCGCCCAATTGTGTTTTCTCAAATTGATATTAACCTTAATAAGGTGTTGGGCATAAAAAAGAAATTAAAGACAATATTACCCACTTTAAAGGACCGTAATAGGTATCTAGTCTTCGAAATAGTCTCTAAAGGCAAAATAGACGATTTTGGGACTGTTTCAGGCAAAATTAGAGGTTCTGCGCTGGATTTGTATGGTCAAGAAGGAGTTGGGGATATGAGTTTAAGGCTGTTTAAAGACAAATGGCAACCCATCACACAAAGAGGCATAGTAAAAGTTACACATAAAAATATTGATAAAATGAGAGCTTCTATGGCTTTAATTAAAGACATTGATGGCAAAGAAGTAGCTGTCCAGGTAATAGGAGTTAGCGGTATAATGAAGAAAGCAGTTAATAATTATTTGGCGGCTTAACTTAATATCATTAATAAAATAATAATAAAATTAAAACGAAAACAATAGAATAATAATCAAGGGGTAAAAGAGGAGGAAATTAAAATGCAGCCAATGAATCATCAAGCAATGGGTTATGACAGAGCAATCACAATGTTCAGTCCAGATGGAAGATTACTTCAAGTTGAATATGCTAAAAAAACAGTTAAGCAGGGATCAACAGCAATTGGAATAGTATGTAAGGACGGAGTATTGTTAGTCACAGATAAAAGAATCATAGACAAACTAATTGTTCCAGAATCAATAGAGAAAATATTTCAGGTTGACAATCATATTGCTGCAACAGCAGCAGGAATAATCTCAGATGCAAGAGTGCTAATAGAACGTGCACAATTAAAATCACAACAGCACAAAGTAACATATGACAGTCCGATTGATGTCTTAACTGTTGTAAAAGATCTTTGCGATATAAAACAATACTTCACACAATCAGGTGGTTTGAGGCCGTTTGGTGTGTCTTTGCTTGTTGCTGGAATAGATTACGGCAAACCTGTTTTGTTTGAAACAGACCCAACAGGGATATTTTTTGGATATAACGCTACAGTAATAGGGGAAGGCGAAGATGAGATAGAGGAAATACTCTATAAGGAATACAAAAAAGACATTACTGTTGACCAAGCTCTTCGACTTGCAATAAAAGCTTTAAACAAAGTTCTTGATGATAATTTCAGTGCAGAAAGACTTGATTGTGTCTACATAAAAAAGGATAATCCAACTTTTACTAAGTTATCAAAAGAGGATATAGAGAAAATAATGAAGGAAATCAAAAAATAAATGATTAGTATTTGGATAAAAAAATGAGAGAACAACCTCAATTCATGGACAGGGAAAAAATATCACACAATTTGGCTAAGCTAAAAAAAGGCGGTTTAAATTTTGAGATAGCTATAGATGCTGATAAGGCAATGGAATACAAAGCTAAAGGAGATGTGGATGTCGCGGATATCATTGATTCTGATAAAGTATTTCATGACATGCAAAAAGGTTTATTAGCATCTGAAGAGAAAATGCAAGAATTATTTGGTTCAACTAATTCTGCAGAAGTATCTAAAATAATTATTGATGAAGGAGAAATCCAACTTACAGCAGAATATAGGGCTAAGTTAAGAGAAGAAAAAAGAAATAGGGTAGCGGATATAATTGCTAAGAATGCAATTGATCCAACTACAAAAATTCCACATCCCAGACAGAGAATTGAGAATGCTCTAGCAGAATCAAAGGTCAAAATAGATGAGTTTAAATCAGCAGAAGATCAAATACAAGATATAGTAAAAAAACTTCAGCCTATACTACCAATAAGATTTGAGACAAAAAATGTTTCTATGAGAATTCCAGCAACTGTTGCAGGAAAATGTTATCCTGTTATAATGCAATTTGGAAAGCCAAAAGAGGAATCATGGAATCAAGATGGGAGTTTGTCATGTGTTTTGGAACTTCCTGCGGGTATTGTTGGAGAGTTAATGGATAAACTTAACAATATAACGCACGGTTCTGCTGAGATAAAAATAGAATAAACAAGTAGATAAATAATAGAAAGAAAATAGATAATAATGAATGAAATGAATTTATTGTTATGATTAAGAGATACAAGGTGAATAAAAAATGAGTGAATTATTAACAAAAGATAGAGATATAGTTGTGCCTGGAGAAAAATTGGCAGCAGGTATGGATTATCTGCCGTCTTATGGTACATATAGATTAGAAGATGATATTAGAGCAGGCATGCTTGGTCTAGTAAAGATAGATGGAAAAGTTATCAAACTTATTCCTATGTCAGGAGCTTACTCTCCTAAGAGAGGAGACACGATTGTTTGCAAGGTCTCTGATGTTCTTATGAGTGGTTGGAGAGTGAAAACAAATTCTCCATATACAGCTGTACTGTCACTAGCAGAAGCTTCATCAGATTTCATCCCAAAAGATGCAGATCTTACAAGGTATTTTGCAATTGGTGATTATCTGGCAGCAAGAATAACAAGAGTTACTTCCCAAAAATTAATTGACGTATCAACTAAAGGTCCTGGCTTAAGAAGATTGAGAGGGGGCAGAATATTATCTGTTAATACCCATAAAGTTCCTAGGATAATCGGAAAGCAGGGAAGTATGGTAAGCATGATAAAGAAAGCTACTGGTGCTCAGATCATAGTCGGCCAGAATGGTTGGATATGGTTTTCCGGCGAGCCAGAAAAAGAGCGCATAGTCGTTGATGCAATAAAGATGATAGAAAAGAAATCACATCTGTCAGGATTAACAGACAAGGTAAAGGATTATTTGATAGGAGAACTCAAAAAACTAGGAGAAGAAGTAAATTTAGATGCTCCTTTGCCGAGTCCTCAGCAGAATAGAGGTGATCAATAATGGCATTCAAGAGATCAGATGGAAGAAAACCAGAAGAAACAAGAAAGATTGAAGCAAAAGCAGGAGTAATACCAAGAGCAAATGGTTCTGCATATTTCAAAATAGGAAACACTATTGCATATGCAGCAGTGTATGGTCCTAGAGATCTTTATCCTTCTTTCTTAAAAAATCCTTCAAAAGGATTACTAAGATGCAAATATAACATGATGCCTTTCTCAGGAATGGGCGACAGAGTCAGACCAGGAGGAAGCAGAAGATCAAAGGAAATATCCATGGTTACAGAAAAGGCATTATTGCCAGTAATTGATCTTGGAGATTCTCCAAATTCGGTTGTGGATGTATTCATAGAACTCCCACAAACTGATGCAGGAAGCAGATGTGCAGGTATATGTGCTGCCTCTATGGCTTTAGCAGATGCAGGCATAAAGATGACGGATTTAGTTGTATCTGTTGCTGCAGGAGTTATTGATGGAGAAGTTCTTATTGACCTTGATTACAATGAAGAAGCTTCTGAAGGAGAAGTAGCAGACATTCCAGTTGCTATAATTCCAAGCACAGGGCAAGTTTCCTTGTTACAAATGGATGGCCATGTTGATCAAGAACATTTATTTGATGCACTTGATAAGGCTAAAGAAGTAGGAAATGAGATTTACGAAATCCAAAAAAAAGCACTAAAAGAGAAATACACCGGAGAGGGTAAGAATGAATAGAGATATGAAAGAACACATAATCGCATGCTTAAACAAAAATGTTAGGTTTGATGGCAGAAAAACAGATGAATACAGAAACATAGAGTTTGAATCAGGATTAATAGGTACAGCAGAGGGCTCAGCCAGAGTAAAGATAGGAGACACAGAAGTTTTAGCTGGTGTAAAATTAAGCATTGGTACGCCGTATCCAGACAGTCCTGATGAAGGTACAATGTCAGTGAATACTGAGTTATTGCCTTTGGCTTCTCCTGATTTCGAATCAGGTCCTCCAAATATAAAGTCAATTGAATTGGCAAGGATAGTTGATAGAGCATTAAGGGAATCTAAGCTTATCGATACAAAAGATCTTTGTATAGAGGTTGGAGAAAAAGTTTGGATGGTTTCTGTTGATGTCTGTCCTATAAATGCTGCAGGAAATTTGTTTGATGCATCATTCCTTGCTGCGTTATTGGCTTTGAAAGATGCAGTGTATCCTGAATATGATGGAGAAACTCTCGACTATAAGCACAAGACAAAGAAGAAACTGCCTTTGACCGATGCACCTGTTTCTGTAACAGTTTTTAAGATTGGAGAACATTTAATTGTTGATCCAATACCTGAAGAAGAGGAAGCAATTGATGCAAGACTTACAGTAGCTGTCTTAGCTGATGGCAGGCTTTGTGCTTTGCAGAAAGGCGGAGAGTTAGATCTTACTATTGATCAAATAAAAGAAATGATCAAGTTTGCAGTTAAAAAATCAGAAGAAGTTAGAAAGTCTGTAAAATTGTAGGTGATCAGAAATCAGAGAATTTCTGGCACCTCCAAAATAAATTTTGTAGGTGATCGTTATATGGCTGAAGAAAAAAAATATACAAAATATGAAAAAGCCAGGATTATCGGAAGCAGAGCTTTGCAAATAGCAATGGGTGCTCCGTTTAAGGTAAAGCTGTCTGAAAAAGAGCTTGAGAAAATAAATTATGATACTCTTGCAATTGCTAAGTTGGAGTTTGAACAGGGTGTAGTTCCATTAGATGTTAAAAGAGAAGCAACTAAAGAGAAAAATTAATTTTTTAACTATTTTTTTATCCATTTCTTAAAAAATGAACAACACAATAACTCCTGAAAAACTGGAAAAATACTTCTCTGTTACAAAAGAAGCTTTAGATATGATTAAAGAAAAAGGAATAGATGATTCTACTGAGGAAAAAAAGGCACAAGCAGAAGATTTTCTAGACATGGCAGAAAGATATTACTCAGATGCTGGACATTTCAAAGACAAAGGAGACATTGTTACAGCGTTTGCAGCTTTGAATTACGCTCATGGCTGGTTAGATGCAGGTGCAAGAATAAAATTGTTTAAGGTTAGTGATTCTAGGTTGTTTACTGTTGATTGAGAATTATTCTTTTTGATATACGATGAGAGCATATTTTATAATGTCTCCTGGTTGGCGAATGAGTGTTGGGTCATATTCTCTGTGGGTAGTATGTTTTTCCATTGCTGAAATAATTGATATTGGTTTAAGATGTTTATTTAATTCAGCAATGATATTGGCAGTGTAGTTTTTTTGTGCTTTCTTCATTGCATCTGGAGTACGTTCCACTTCTTTATTAATAGATTCAGTTTCTTCTTCCATAATTATATGATATCCTCCAGGTTTAAGAACTCTTGCGACTTCTTTGACTGCGTCTTTAAAATCTACTATCATTCCAGCTTCTCTTAATGATTCTGCGTATAATTGCATGCTGAAGTATGGTGTTTCTCCAAGCACCAAATCAAAACTTGCATCATTAAAATTTACCTTTCTTTTTAATCCATCATAGCCTGTTCTTAAAAATTTGTAATGGGGGTTTCTTAAAATTTTTTCAAGTTTAATAGTATTTGCACCATCTTTGTGGAAATCAGGAATATCTGTTAGTTCTTTTCTTAAATCTGTTGCATCTGCTAATACGCAAATAAGTTTTCCAGTTTGTCCAAGATAATCTGTAGCGAATGAATAACCCATATCTAATAAACCAGGAGAGATATCTGAAAGAACAAATTCAAAGGGGATGTTTTCTTCAGATAATTTTTTTATTATTCCTGGATTTGTTGCACTCATTCCTGTTGCAATATCAAGAATCCTTAGAGTATCCCCCCTATATAATTCTTTAAGTTTTGTGATTATTTGTCTATGTTGTATACGATCCAGATCATCTAAAGTAAGAGGTATGACTTCTTCTTCTTTTGCCATTAAACCGGGGATCAATAGGTCTTATTTAAACCTTATCAATAATGCTTTTTAAACTAATCCGCAAAATTTATATACTTCTGGTCATTTTTATAACCAGATGGTTGATTATTTGACCAATTAAAATGGATAAAGCCTTCAAAAACAATAATTATAGAATATTAGAGCTGTTTATAGAATATTCTTCTAGAGATTTCTCTATCAGGGGTATTGCTAGGCAATTGAAATTAAGTCATGCAACTGTAATAAAGCATATTAAAGATCTTGTGAAGCTTAAGTTGGTTAAAAAGAAAGAAGACACACTGTACCCCACATACTATGCAAATAGTGAGAATAGGAAATATAAGTTTTATAAGAAAAATTACATAATTCATGAAATAAATGAATCTGGCTTAGTCAATTATCTGGAAGAGAAACTATTTCCCTCATCACTAATTTTGTTTGGTAGTTGTTCTAAAGGTGATTTTAATCAAAATAGCGATATAGATATCTTTGTTGAATCAAAAGAATCAAAACTTGATTTATCAATATATGAAAAGAAATTAAAGAGGAAAATTAATTTATTATTCGAACCAAATATAAATAAGCTTTCTAAAGAATTAAGAAATAACATAATTAATGGGATAATTCTTTATGGATTTATAAAGATAAAATGACACACAAAAAAAAGCTAATAATATCTTATGGAATAATTCTTCTAGTATTCTTAGCAATATTCTTTATAGCATATCTTGATTTAATCAGGAGAAAGGAATTATTGAACATTGGATTAGGTTATGGCTTTGAAAGCATGCTGATAATGGCATTGTGTTTTGTGAGTGTTGTAAAATTAGTGTTTGAGATTAAGGATTTGTGATGGGTTTTATAAGCTTCTCTATAGATGAAGTACTCCGTAGTGGTAACATATAGAAAGGTATTTAAAGGAGATGTGTTTCTGAAACCGTTTATATGGCGAAAAGATATTTTAGTGATAAAAATAATAAAAGATCTAAGAAGAAACAAACGGTAAAGAAGAAACCAGGGAAAGAAAGTAATTCAGCGCGTATGAAGTATGATTACATGCCTTTGCCTACTAAATATGTTGATCCTTTAGAAAGAAGAGCTATTGATGTTGTTCCAGGGTCTCATGATTTTTTCCCATTAGTTGATATTTGTTTACTTATGGATTATTTTGATTATCCTGGCTTAATAGTAGAAGATAAACCCCCATCATTCCTTGATGAGTTGGATTTGCCATTTGAGTCTAAATATTTCTTGTGGGCTGCTTATTTGCATTCAGATGGTCCAAATTGTCTTAACATGGACACTACAAGAAAAATTTTGTTTTATGAAAATCAAATAAAACAAGATCCGTATATGCTTAAAAATTTTCCAAGGTTTAAATCAATAGCTGGTTTTCCGTTTAGCTCACCAACATATATGAAAAAGTGGGGTTCAGCTAGATCTTATTATCGGAAAAATATTTATGGGTGGGGAAAAACATATAATAAACATCTTTTATTCATAACTCAGTTATTAGATAGTTTGCCTTTTTTCAGGCAAAAGATGTATTTCTTGCCAGAGCCAATGAAATTACAAGAGCGATTTAATTCTCAAACAAAAAAGAGTCAGATTGCACATAAATCTCTTGAAGCACTGCTTAAAAATCCGGAATTAGGGAATTCTGAATGGAATGATTCTTTGGATGATATACGAGTTGATTACGATATTAGTTTATTTTATAGGATGAAAGAACAGCAAGATGAAGTCAAAGAGATTCTTCCAGGAGTTGGAGTTAAAGAAAAACGAAATGAGTTTGCTCAGGCATTTCCTTATTTGGCCAAAGTAATTGAAACAAAAAGATCTTCTTTGGATTTATTAAGAAATCTTGCATTGGGATATGTAATTGAAAATTTAAAATATGCTAGAGATATTTATAGGGGAATTGAACAAGAAGATATCAGAGATTATTTGCAAACAACTTATGTTAAGACTATTGAGTTAGAAAGAATTATCAATATAGTCGTTGATATGGACAGGAAGCAATTTTTACTTCCTCATATTATAGGAAATGAGATTGCTTCATTTTTAGAGGTTTATGAATTATATTCTGGCACAATTGAAAAAAAGATAGGATTAAATGAAGAACTTGGGAAATTCCACAAGAAATATAAGCGAGGTAGAAATTCTCCTAATCCTCAATTTGTTTTAAGTTCGATGAATAAATCAGACTTTAGTCTTAGAGCGAGATTTTCAGAGGAGTTTGGTTCATTTGAGGAACCAGAAACAGTATGTGGCTTTTTGTCAACTTATTATTATGGCGAGGATCAGCCTCTTTCTAAATATATAGATGAGGGAAATATTAATGAGTGGTTGGCTTTAGATGGTGATAGGCGCCTGAGTTATTTAGTTAGTAAAGGGAAAAATCGTATTCCTGTTGTAGCAGAGGTGCTCAAAGATAATGTCAACAATGCAATTATTCTAGTAGACTTTCTAAAAAATCATGAAGTTTATGTTGATATTGCTCAAGAACTAAGAGAAGATTTGAAGAGAGGAAATGAGTTAAGAGCTATGTTTCCTAAACTTGGTGAGATTTATGCTAAGCGAGATTTTGCAGCTATGGAAGAAATAATTGATATTTATGAATCAATTGAACGCCAAGGAAAATATGATAAAATTTATAATAAATTGAGCATGTCTGTCAGAAAGGAACATCCCTTTAATCAGGATCTTATTACTTTACTAGAAGAAGATATTAGTTTCGTCTCTGATCATTTGAAAGATCTCATACAAATAAGAAGAGATTTGTGGAGATTGGAGGAGGACCTTATCAGAAATTCAGCTGGCTATATTGATATTGGAGATGACATAGATTTAGTAAGGGGAAGAAGATATGTGTCAGTTAAGGGAGAAATGTTTTATTGGCCTTTTTTAGTTCAATTATCCAATATTGCTGATAGAGAGGAAAAAAAGGACCTTTTGATAAGATATTTTTATGAGATTAATGCAATTTCTGATGATTTTGATAAACCAGCAGATTATCCTCTTGCATATGATCCGGATTCTATTGAAGTACCAGAAGATTCAAGACCGTATTTAAACAGGCTAGTTATCATTGGCGGTAGAAAAGGAATTGACTATCAGGAAAGACTCGGGAAGTATTTAAATATTGGGGACTTGAAGGTTTTTGGTTATAGTTGTCAGAATAGGTTATCTCAATTAAGTTCTGCAGCAGAAGGCACAGTTTATCTGGTAGTGACAGGAAATGTTTCTCATGCAGCTCAATTTACTGTTGATAAAAAGGTTGATAGAGATTCTTGGGTTAGATCAACAACTTCTGGTACAAGAAACATGGTGGAGGCATTGTATAATTTAACTGCAATTAAAACACAAACATCTCAACCACCGCCTCTACCAGATACTATGGGGATGGGTAGATTGGGAGATTTGCCTGAAATTAGAGAAATTGAATTAAATAGATCAGGATATAATGCAGACCCGACCCGGAGAGTAATTGATTTGGATGTAGGTAAAAAAGACAAGAAATAATCAATAAGTCTTACAAAACAAAAATATCTGGCAATCTTCTTTACCAGTAAAAATACACTTTCCTTTCTTGGCTGAGTCTTCAAGTGGACTGCACAAAGTCTTTGCACCGCCATATTTGTCTTTTATTATTTCTTCTTCTTTAGGGTCATTGCAGAAATAAGCTTTAGCAATCTTGTCAGATTCAATAACTTTTTTGAATTCTTCTTCGGTTTTAACACTGACAATAGCATCAAGCATCATTTTTTTGGATTTCTCAAACAGATCTTTTTGCATGTTTTCAAGCAAATCATTTACTTTTTTAGAAACATCTTTTAGTGGAATAAATTCTTTCTCTGCAGTGTCTCTTCTTACAACAACTGCTTGTTGTTTTTCTAGATCCTTAGGGCCGAGTTCAATTCTTATTGGAATGCCTTTTAACTCCCATTCATTGTATTTCCAGCCCGCACTGACTTCTTCACGATCGTCAAGATGTACTGCAAGGTTTTTCTTTTCCAGTTCTTTTTTGATTTCATTGCATTTTTCAAGAACTTCTTTTTTGGTTTTGTCAAATAAAATAGGAACAATAACTGCTTTAGTAGGAGCCATTCTTGGAGGTATCACTAAACCTTTATCATCGCCGTGAACAGCAATCATTACTCCAATCATTCTTGTTGTAATAGCCCAGGTATTTTGCCAAACATATTGTGATTTTCCATCTTTATCCAAGAATTTTATATCATAAGCTTTAGCAAAATTCTGACCATCAAAATGAGCATCAGAACCTTGGATGGCCTTTCCAGAAGGCATATAATGTTCCATGGCCATGCTATATTCTGCTCCAGCAAATTTCTCTTTCTGAGATTTTCTGCCAGTTATGCCATATAATGCTAAATTATTGTGAACAACATCTTTTTGAGCTTCAAGAATATCTTTAATTTCCTGTTCGGCTTCTTTTTTTGTGGCAAAAGCAGTATGTCCTTCATTCCAAAGGAATTCTCTGGTTCTAAGGAACGGCACAGGATGCTTGAATTCCCATCTTACGACAGAGTTCCATTGATTTAATTTGAGTGGAAGATCTCTGTGGCTTCTGATCCATTTTGAATAAGAATCATACATAATTGTTTCAGATGTTGGTCTAACAGCTAGTCTTTCACCAAGTTCTGTATTTCCTCCATGTGTAACCCAAGCTACTTCTGGAGCAAAACCCTCAACATGCTCTTCTTCTTTTGTTAACAAGGATTCAGGAATGAATAATGGGAAATAAGCATTTTGCACACCAAGTTTCTTTATACGTTCGTCCATTAATTGCTTGATTCTTTCCCAGATTTCATAAGAATAAGGCCTAAACACAATACAACCCGAGACAGCACTATAATCAGCTAATTCTGATTTCTGGATTACTTGGGAGTACCACTCACCAAAATCCTCATCTTTTTTTACAGTAATTCCCTGTGTAAGTTCTTTTTCTTTTGCCATTTTTAAACAAGTAAGTTTTAATTAATGGAATTTATTCCTTTATTATAAGATTTTCCCTTCTTATAACAGAATCATAATTCTTATAGCCCAGGATTTTCTCTATTTTGTCTGTTTTTTTGCCTTTGATTCTCTTGAGTTCACTTGAGGAATAATCAGTAAGGCCTTTGCCAATTTCTTTCTTATTATTGATAAGAGTTACAACATCTCCTACTTCAAAACTTCCTTTTAATCCTTTGACTCCTGAAGGCAATAAACTTCTTTTGTTTTTTAGAGCGTTTTCTGCTCCATCATCGATAATTAAGCTTCCTTTTGATCTTGAATGAGATATCCATTTTTCTTTGTTTGAGAGTTTTTTTGGAGAGCATAAGAATATTGTGCCAATTTCTTCACCTTCGAAAATCTCTGTAAGTATATTTTTTTCAGAGCCGTCTGCTATTATCATTTGACAGCAGTCTTCCATGCAGATTTTTGCAGCTTCAATTTTTGCTTTCATTCCCCCTACAGCTCTAGTGGAGCTTTTGTCATCAAAAGCCATTTTTTCAATTTCCTTAGTGATTTTTTCGACTGTGTTTATGAGTTTTGCATCTTTTCTTCTTTTAGGATTATGGTCATAAAGTCCGTCAACATCAGATAATATTATCAGAAGATCAGCATCCATTCTAGTAGCCACCATACTGGAAAGTTTATCATTATCCCCAAAGGTTGCATCTATTTCTTCTATGCTAACAACATCATTTTCATTCACAACAGGTATAGCTCCTAAAGCCAGGAGTTTGCCTAATGCGTTTCTTAAATTAAGATATGTCTCTCTGTGAGAGAAATTCTTATATGTTATAAGAAGCTGAGCTACTGACTGCTTATATTTCTTGAATACATCTCTCCATGCCTGCATCATTAATGGCTGGCCAATAGCTGCTGTAGCTTGTTTTAAAGGGATGAGTCTTGGGCGTTGGTTGAGTTGGAGTTCTTCCATGCCAGAGCCAATAGCACCAGAACTAACCATGATAATTTCTTTGCCTTGCCTTTTTATACCCATAATTTGCTTGGCAAGATTTTTCATATATTTAGAATTTATTCTACCTTTTTTGTCAGTTATGACACTTGTACCTATCTTGATTACAATTCTTTTAGCATGTTTTATTGTGTCTCTCATATTATCAAATCAAGCCCAGTTTATTTATAAAGTTTTAGTCCATAAAGAGGCTAAATTTAAAAACAATCCATTACCAGAAGGATATATGCAAAAATACAATATGCTGGAAAATATTGAGATTGACAAAAAGCGGAATGCTGCCATAATAAGCCTTGATCCAGGCATTTATTCATTAGATAAGATCTATAAGGCAGCTGAAGAAATCATGGAAAAAGCAGTAATAATTCTTGATGGAGATCCTGAGCAGGAATTACTAATTGAGTTGAGGCTTAGATCTGAGGGTTCAATTGAAGATACTTGTAATAAATTCATGGATTTGTTGATTACATCAAAAGGAAAATCAAAATAATTTGATTGCTAGGGGGTTGTTAGTGTAATGTTAAGATTAAAGTTTCTCAAAAATAAAGCAAGATTGAAATTAAGCAGGCATTTTTATACAACTCATCATATTGGAGCAGCAGCAACAAAATATTATGATGATATAAACTCTTCAATGACATTCTCTTTTTTTCAGAGACAATCAGAAGGGGATTCTTCTTATATCATCGTTGAATTATTTCCGAGAAAAGGCAAACTAGACAAAAAAATGGTTTATGGTTATTGTAATCTTGTTTTAAAGACAAAGTTGGATGAAGTTAAGGGTGATAAGAAATGAATCAAATACCATTTCTCTATCCAATCATTTCTATTAATTTTCCAAATATCTTTAGTTCTTTTAATAGAATAAAAATAGATCCTCTGGCTTTTTTGTCGGATGATAAAAGGGAAAAACTCTTTGAATATGGTTTTATTGAGCGTTACTGTAAAAATAAAATCACTCTAGAAGAATTTAGAAAACAATTAAAACGGTTCAAATCAGAATTAGTGCCAAAGATAATAAATGAAAAAGAATTTTATATATTAAATAGACGATTGTCTGAAAAAGAATTTAATAAAATAGTTAATTCTTTACCAAAGAAACTTAAGAAATTTGCCGTCCTTTTAAGGCATAGAAATCTATACAAGCAAGATGAGGCTTTGCGTGGTTTGGGTTTGGCTAAATATCAGAAAGATTCCTGCGCTATCCTAGTAGAGCAACTTCTTTTTATTGATGTAGATAATACTGATGTAGATCATGTAGATTACCTGTGTTCCATGACAATTGGTTCTTTATTTCAGTTAAAATCTGTTGAAAGTGTGTCGCTAGTTGAACTTTTCCTTCATAGAACAGATTATCCTCTTAGTCAGGCTAGTGCACAAAACTTTCTTGAACTTCTCTCCGATAAGACAGAACATTTGAAATTATATTCTAAACAACGTGCTGAGTTTTTTGAGCAGGATAGGAGAGGCTTTAGAAGATCTAGTGCTACAAGAAAGATATTTGAAAAAACTGGTTCAGATATAATTTTACTTGGTGGAAATTTAGCTGGGAAAATAATTGTTAGGGTAATATCTGAAAAAGCTTTTCTTGCTTGGAAAAAGGCTTTTGAAGCAGAAGAGGCATGGAAGAAAGCGGGATTTGATTATATACCTGTCGAACCAATTGTACGTAGTCCTTCTTCCGGAGAATTAATGGCCTATAAGCAGAAAGATGAATCTATTAAGGTATACAGTAAGGTTTTAGGTAGGGATCTGGTTTCAATTAGTGAGATTCAGGATGTGGATAAATTCATGGAATATAATAAAGTTAGAGAAAAAATAATTCGTGTTTTAGACGATCTTAAAATATTTCATGGGCATTTACATTCTGGTAATTTTTGTTTTGATAAGGAAGGAAAAAAATTATATGTTATAGATTTTGATCAAGCCATAAGTCCTGGCAGGAAGAATGTTTGGCAATCATGGAGATAGTTTTAAAGAGAGATAAAGATGAAAATAACAACTCCAATAAAATCAGTTGAGGAAATAGCACCTTTAGCGAAAGCAGGGGCAGATGAATTTTACTGCGGGGCATTAACAAGTTGGTGGAAAAAGAAATATGGCTATCTCGCTTCACCTAACCGACGTTATTTTGAGCAATCTCAGGTAAAAAGTTTTAAGGAAATAGAGGTAATCTCTGAGGAATGCAGAAAAAAGAAAAAAATTCTTTATTATACTCTTAATTCTCCATATTATACAAAAGAACAGTTGAAAGAATTAGAAAAAGAAATAAGAAAATTAGCAGAATACAAGGTTAATGGAATTATTATCTCTGATTTGTCCTTATTATTGTGGTTGAATAAGAAAGAAAATAAGGATTTGTTAAATACTTTCAAAATATGTATCAGCACTTGTGCATCTGTTTATAATTCAGAATCTGCAAAATTCTATTCGGGATTAGGAGCAAAAAAAATTGTTTTACCTAGGCACATAAAAATAGAGGAAATTGAGCCGATAGTCCAGAAAAACAAAAACAATGAGTTTGAATGTTTTGTTGCAAATGACTTATGCAGGAATGAGGACGGATTTTGCGGATATCAGCATGGTACAGAGGACATTCTTGGCGTGGATCATATCTGTAATTTATATAATCAGTTTGAAGTTATAGGGGCAAGCAAGGATAAGGCAAGAATAATTAATCAACGACTAAGAAATCTGCCTTTGGGCTTCTTTTTTGCAGTAAAAGACATACCTAAACTTAAGAATGCAGGAGTAAGTCATCTTAAGATATCTGGAAGAAGATTTCCAACAAAAGAAAAGGCAAAAGTGGTAAGTTTAGTGAAAGAATTAACCAAAATTAGCAGCAAGAAAGATTATCAAGAAAAAGCAGAAGAATTATTTGAGAATTCATTCGGTTTTTCATTGCCGAAAAACAGCTCTTTTTATTAAGCTATAATGTAAAATATGAAAATGCCAATAAAAGAACAAACACCAAAAGAGAAATGGGAAAGCTTTTATGAGAATAATAAAGTAAGCAGACTTCCATGGGGTAACAGACCAGATAGAGAAATAAAGCAGATAGTTAGAGATCTAAAAAAAGAAAAAAATTATCAGAAATTAAAAATTCTGGACCTTGGCTGCGGAGATGGAAAAAACACAGCTTTCCTCGAGAAAAACGGTTTTAATGTTACTGGAATAGATATTTCTGAAACAGCAATAAGATTAGCAGAAAAAAAATGCAAATCCTCAAAATTATTTGTTGGAGATGCCTTAGAACTTCTCTTCAAAGATAATGAATTTGATATCCTTATCGATATAGGTTGTTATCATTCAATTTTGCCAAATAAAAGAAGAAAATATCTCTCAGAAATAGACAGAGTTCTGAAGAATGATGGCAAAATATTCCTTAGATGTTTCTCAGATAAAAATGATGATTATGAGGGGATATTCTTTTCAAACAAAAATCAGCTGACAAGACTTTTTGGATTGTATTTTGATTTTAATTATCTTAATGATATAAAATTTGAGAAAAAAAAAGGATTTTTTATTAGTTTACAGAGGAGAAAGGAAAAGAAGCTGGAAAAACTTAATTTTGACATCCCCAAGAATTGCGAAAAAGCTATTTGGGTAAAAGACTTGATACAACTTAAAGGAAAATTAAAAATTGATAATAAATCTCATACTTTGTTGGATTCATTTGAAAGGATTTATTTTGGTGATGAATTTTGTCAAAGATTAATTCCTTCTAAAGATGAAATGTTATTTGTACTTGACTTGTGCAAGCAAAAGAATAAGAAACTTACTTTTGTCACTCCTTTTCTTACTGAGAAATATTTCCAGGCTTATATCGGAATTCTTAGATTAATTAGTATTAATATGCCTAATGCAGAAGTTATTGTTAATGACTTTGGTTTGTTAAATAGAATTGTAGGTGATAAATTATTGAATCATCTAAAACTATCGCTTGGGAGGCTCCTTGTTGAACAAAAAAAAGGTCCGAGAACAGAGTTATTAAAAGGAGAAATTCCAAGGAAGGCATATGATTATTTCAAACAGACTAATGTTGAAAATAGTGTTTTGCAGGAATTTCTTAAACAAAACAGGGTAAATAGGATAGAACTGGATAATGTTGTTCAGGGTATTAATTTAGATCTAAGAAAATCCGGCTTAAAATCATCTTTACATCTTCCATATGTTTACACAACAACAACTAGGTTGTGTTTAAGTGCAAATTGTGATAAATTATCAAAAAGAAAACACATCACGGTTGATGATTGCAGGGCAGATTGCATGAATTACAGTTTTGTTCTCGATAACATAACTATCCCTCATAGATTAATCTTAAAGGGAAATACTCAGTATTATATAAATGAAAAACTGCCTAAAAATTTGGATAAATTGAATGTTGACAGAATTGTGATTTCTTATATTTAAGTAGAATGTTTCTTAATCTATCTTTTTATGAGTAAACTTTTTCCCTTCTGATCCATACTCTGCAACAATTTGGCCTTTTCCATAAAGTTTGTATTTGTAAATTACTAGGCCTTCTAATCCAACAGGTCCTCTAGCATGGATCTTATTTGTAGAAATGCCAACTTCTGCTCCTTTGCCAAATCTAAACCCATCACTGAATCTTGTTGAGCAGTTGTGGAATACACAAGCAGAATCAACTTCATCAAGGAATTTCTTAGCAGTATCTTGGTTTTTTGTGACAATTGAATCTGTATGTCCTGAGCCAAATTTGTTTATATGGGAAATAGCCTCATCAAGATCTTTAACTACTTTGATTGATAATATTAGGTCATTATATTCTGTTGACCAATCCTTTTCTTCGGCTTTATTGATCTTGAGATTGTTACTTTCTGCAATTTTAGTTGTAGTTTCATCTCCTCTGATCTCTACTTCTTTTTCTAGGAGCTGCTTGATTGCTCCAGGTAAGAATTCTTCAGCAACACTTTCATCTACTAAAAGAGTTTCCATTGCATTGCAGACAGCAGGATATTGAGTTTTAGAATCAACACTAATGTTAACAGCCAGGTCTATATCTGCTTCTTTATCAACAAAAACATGACAAATTCCATCAGCATGACCTAGTACTGGAATGCGGGTGTTATTTTGAATGTGTTTCACTAAGGCATTACTTCCCCGAGGAATAATTAAGCTAACATATTCATCTAAATCAAGTATTTTTTGAATATCTTCTCTAGTTTCTAATAATTGTACAAAATCTTCAGGAGCCCCAGCATCTGTTCCAGAGTTTGCTAGTAGTTCAACCATTACTTTATTTGTGTTAATAGCTTCAGAGCCCCCTTTAAGTAATACTGCATTACCTGATTTTAAGCATAAGCTTGTAATTTGGGGTACAACATCTGGTCTGGATTCAAAAATAGTACAAATAACACCGATAGGACAGGTTATTTGGTAGAGTTCAAGATCTTTGTCAAGTTCTAAACCAGAGATTTTTTTACCAACAGGATCTTCAAGTTTAGCAACACTTCTTATGCTTTCAGCCATTTGTTTTATTTTAGATTCA
Source organism: Nanobdellota archaeon (assembly GCA_042571645.1). Classification (GTDB taxonomy): domain Archaea; phylum Nanobdellota; class Nanobdellia; order Woesearchaeales; family JBHPFW01; genus JBHPFW01. The sequence continues at coordinate 44,984 of JBHPFW010000001.1, read as the reverse complement.
TCTGCAACTAATCTTTTGTATAAAGCATTACTCATTTCACCTTTTTCAACTAGTACTTTAGCTTCATCAAGATCTTTTTTATTAGCTTCAAGAATTTGTTGAGTATTTTCTTCAATAGCAACAGCCATAGCTTCAAGTACTTTATTTTTTGTATTAGTATCTAAATTAGCTAATTTTAGTGAGGATTCTCTTGCTTTTTTAGCCATATCTGTTACATTCATGTTAATCACAATTACATATAATTATTTGCTTCTTAGCTCTTTGCTTCTTCTTGCTGCAGCAACTACTGCATTTTCAATAAGTTCTTTGATATTAGAATTATTAAGTACTTCTAAACCTTTTTCAGTTGTGCCACCGGGGCTGGCAACTATTTTGATTAATTCCTCTGCAGAGATTTCTTTTTCTTTCAAAAGTTTTGCTGTACCTAAGAAAGTTTGGACTGCTAATTTAGTAGATTCTTCTTTATTGAGACCTTGATTAGTTCCTGCTTCCTGAAATGCTTGGATTAGTAATGCAACAAATGCAGGCCCAGAACCACTAAGTCCAGTAACTGCATCAAGTTTTTCTTCTTCAACTTCAATTGCAACTCCAGCAGCATTAAGCAATTCTTCAACTGCAGTTTTATCATCATTCTTTATTCCTTTTCCAAATGAATAACCAGCAGCCATTTCTCCAACAATGCAGGGAGTGTTAGGCATCACTCTTACTACTTTCGCTTTAAGTTTTGATTCTAATTGTTCTATACTAATACCTGCAGCTATTGAGATTATGATCTGGTCTTCTTTTACAGTATCCTTTATTTCATCCAATAATGAATCCATATCTTGCGGTTTAACTGTAAGAAATAAGATACTTGATTTTTTAGCTACTTCAATATTGTTAGCTGCTACTTGTACACAGGTTTCTTTTTGCAGTAATTCAAGCTTTTCCTGGTTTCTATTACCAACAATAATTTGCCCACAACCTACTGTATTGGTATCTAGCAAACTCGTGATAAGTGCTTGAGCCATTTTTCCAGCCCCAATAAATCCGATTAGCCTATTTAACATTTTTAAATAAGGTAATAAGGGGTTATTTTTAAGTTTTCTCATGATTTTTGGTGATTTAATGACCATTTTCGCCATAAATCTTTTAAATACCCCAATCATGCTAGCTAATATGGGCCCGTAGTATAGTCTGGATACAACAAATCTGCGATTTGTGGGTTTGCCTTAAGGCAAATAGTACGGCCGGCTTCAAGAGTCTGCTATTGCAACTCTGGCCAGGGACCGGCAGGTCAGGGGTTCGAATCCTCTCGGGCTCATTTATTTCTTACTTACTTAGAGGCAAATCCTCTATATGACTCTTCTATAGGTTCAATAAAATTAACAGAAAAATTCTCTTTTTCGAGGGCACGTTTAATTTCTAAAGGGGTATAAGCAGCTACAGAGGATAAAAGGCTTAAAAAAAGGGCATCCCTTTTAACCAATTTTAAGTATACCTTATCAGGGATTAGTATTCTTGAAAGAATATAGCCGCCAATAACCATTTTTTCCAAAAAACTATCTTGCGCCATACGATCCAAATCCTGGAAGAAGAACTCTCCTCCTTGCTGCAAGGAATCATAAATTTGTTTTAATGCTAACCTCAAATTGTTAAAATGATGTAAGGAGTTAAGAACACTTACTATGCTTGCGGCACCTCGATATCTTTTTAAGTCATAAACATTTCCTGACTCAAAGCTTATATTTTCAAGATCACTAAAAAGTTCATTTGCAACTTCTAGAGCTGATTCGTCCTTGTCTATTCCAATTACTTCTGAATCAGGGAATTTCTTCGCTATATTATAAGAAGAACCGCCGCATCCACATGCTACATCCAGAATCAGACCGGGATTATAATCAATAGACCCGCCCATAAAACATGCTTGTCCAGTATCGAATTGTTTTATAATATCCGCTCTAGATTTATAGATTTCTATATAAGCTTCATCCAGCAATCTACTTTTTATTTCTGGCACTCTCGGCGGAAAATATGTTCTTTGCATTTATACTTTTATTTTAGGACCTTTAATAAAACTTTGTATGTTCTTTTGTAATGTGCATTGATCTTTTAAATTAACTTTTAGCGGATAAGGGGTGATTCATTCTTTTAAATCAATTAGAAACCAATATTCTTTTAAGAAATATTAAGAATTTACAGCAAACTTTAAAAAACCCTTCTCAAGCCTTTTAGACTAGCGGAAAGATTCGCATAATTGGGGGCATTGCATTGGAGTTCAATAAATTTAGTGATACTATTCAGGAAGCTATAGCCAGAAATGAAACAGTAGTTTTTGGATGTAATTGTGAAGTTGTTTATTCTGGCAGAGCAGAGAGTTTTCTTCCAGTAGGAGATAGAGTTGTAATAATAAAAGCAGATAATACTTTGCTGATACACCAGCCAAAAGGAAATACCCCTATAAATTATATGAAAGAAGGCTGCAGTTTTGATTTGGAAATTAATAAAGATCATATTTTGTTTAAAACAAAAAATTTAGGATTAAAGGAATATTTGGATCTTAAGATAAAAGAAATACATTTTCTTAATACTCATCCATTAGAAGATGATCAGAAAATTCAGTTAGCTGGTTCAGAAAAAGATATGGCTGACATGATATTCAATGATCCAAATTTAATTGAAGATGGTTTTAAACCATTAACAAGAGAAGAACACACTAAGTATGGTTTTATTGATGTGTTTGGTTATGATAAAGATAATGCCTTAGTTGTTATTGAATGCAAAAGATTCCAAGGAGATCTGAAAGCAGTAAGTCAATTGCGTAGGTATGTGGAAAAGATTAAGAAAGCAAAAGGCTTAGACAAAGTCAGAGGAATATTGGTTGCACCAAAGATTTCCAAAAACACAGAAAAAATGCTAAATGATTTTGGTTTTGAATTCAGAGCAATTAACCCTCCCAAGTATTTAGAAAGGCATGATAAAAAGCAAAGGAAATTGGATGGGTTTTGATATTATTCTAAGAATTAATTCACTAAAAAGAATATTTAATTACTAATATATTTATGAGCAATAGTTTTCATTTCACTTGTGCTCATATTAGGATTTATTTCTCTCACAGCAGAGCTAAGTGTTGCATAAGGATTTTCAGATTCAATCGCATTTACTATTATTCCTCTTGCAACTGTTTTTTGCGTTCCATTCGAACAATAACCAAAAAGTTTATTTATCTTTCCTTCAAATTGTCTATATTTTCTTCTTTCTTCTCTATTATCTGAGAACTTATTTTCATACTTTCGTTGTTGGTTCCATAGAAACAATTTTTCATTTCTTGCGAGGTATTTTTCTGCTGCTTTACTTGCTTTAGGAATTAATTCTTTACCCTGAGCTATTGCGTAAGCTGCGTCTGTTAATTTTGTAAAATATTTTTTTGTTGCTTTACTAGTTTTAGAAGCCAGTTCTTCACGATGGGCATATACGTGAAGGGCTGCTGCCAATCCGACAAATCCTGCAATAAGTCCTGCACCTGCTAATGCGGCATTGTACATTTCTTCAACTTCTTTTGGTCGCCACCCAATCTTTTCTGCAACAGAATAACTGTCAACGCCCAAATTGAAAGCGGTATCTTCAAGTGCGCTTATTACACTATCAATAGCTTTTCCAGGTGCGTTTGCAATTGATAGTTCTGGAGTAGGAAAATTAGTAATAAATTCTTCTCTTGCTGGAAGAAAGTCTTGACTTGTACTTACTGCATCTGCGATGTTTTCAGGTGAAGGAGTCATATTGGCTATTGATTTGTACTTCTACTATATAAACCTTTCTATTTTTAATCACTTATAAGTAGTTAATATGTTCTTTGGCAATATTTGTCGAAATTAGCCAATATGGCCACTTTAAAGGGTATGGGAAAAAATTAAAAATAACCAAAAAATGCTATTTCCTATGAAATCATATACAAAACATTTACAGTTTAATACAAGCAAAAGACATGAATTCATCAACATAACTGATGATGTTCAGGAATGCATTGATGAAGCTGGGATAAAAGAAGGCTTTGTTTTGGTTAATGCAATGCACATTACTGCTTCTGTTTACATAAATGATGCAGAATCTGGTTTGATTGCGGATTTTCAGGAATGGTTGGAGAAACTCGCTCCGCAAAAGAAAGATTACAGACATCATCAAACTGGAGAAGATAATGGTTATGCACATTTGTGGAGAACAATTATGGGCAGAGAAGTTACTTGTGCAATAACTAAAGGCCAATTGGATTTTGGTCCGTGGGAACAAATATATTATGCTGAGTTTGATGGTATGAGAAAGAAAAGAGTTATGGTTAAGATTATTGGTGAATAAATAATAATTTAAAATAATTTAAGTTTTATCTCTTTCCAAGCGTAATCTCGATTGTACTGACTCTGACTTCTTTGCCTTCTTTGTTTTGGAAGTCTTCGCTGTCAATCGCTATGTTCTTTATATCTAATGAATCTGTTAGAAATCTTTTTCTTGTAACCTCTGCGATATCTACTGCTCGGGAAATGAATTTTCCTCTGGCTTTGATAATCACTTCACTTGCGTTTTTTGTTGTAAATTGCATCACTACTCCTGTCACATAATTCATAAATGGTCTCTCACCAACAAAAATAGAGTTATCTGCTTTTTCTTCTGACATGTCTGTCACCCCCACGGTTCCTTGTTGTCTTTTTGTTTTATGTTAACTAAAGAAAATAAATTCACTGATACATATATTAGTATTCTTTGGCATTCTTTTTTTGTCTTGTCACATACCCTGCAATAACATTTCTCATTTTTTTGGACATTACAGTTGTAGATGCTTGTACAAAAGCTTTGTTCTTTTCAAATTCTTTGCTAGCTTCATCTGGATGAGCTGCTATTGCTTCGTTTGTAATTCGTTTGACCAATGATGTCTTTATTCTTCCCATGTTAAGTCACTCCTTAATTAGTCTTAATTAAGGGATTTTGGCTGTATTTATAAAATTTTAGCAGAATTAAGCCAAAATGAATTATATTCTATATTGAAAATAATTCTTATTGAAGAACCTTTATAAAACTCTATGAACTTACCTGAAGCATGAAAATCATCAAAATACCCTTTTCAGGTGGCGGGTTAGGACATGGTAATGGAGCAAACTTAGCACCAGATAAGATTATTGAGCAGTTTGATGAGTTATTTGTAAATGAAGATGGTTTAAAGCCAAAGTTTGAGATTGAAGCATTAGAACTTGATGAGAATAATATTGAGGAAAGCCAAAAGAAAATATATGAATCCAGCAAAAAAGTTAATCAAAACAATGAAAAAGCAATATTTCTAGGCGGAGATCATTCAGTAAGTTATGGTTTAATGAAAGCATTCTTCCAAAATAATCCGGGAGCGGGTGTTATTGTGTTTGATGCTCATCCTGATTTAATGTCAAGTTCTGGAACTCCCACACAAGAGGATTATCTTAGAATGCTTATTGATGAAAAACTGATCGATCCAAAAAAAGTAATTTTAGTTGGTATCAGAAATTGGGAAGGCCAGGAAAAAGAATTCATAACTTTAAACAATATGGCCTGTTTTACTATGAAAAGAATCTTTGAAGATGGAATTACAGAAGTATGCGATAGTTTAATGGAATTATCTAGGAATTTTCCATCATTATATCTTTCAATTGATATAGATGCAGTTGATCCGGCATTTGCTCCAGGTACAGGTTATTGTGAGCCAGGTGGCTTGTCATCAAGAGAATTATTATATTTCCTCCAAAGATTAAAAAAACTAAAAAATTTAAAGCAGATAGATCTAGTTGAGATAAATCCAAAAAAAGATCAGGGAGATATGACCTCAAAATTAGGAGCTAAGATATTATTTGAGTTATATGGGTGAATCCAGGAACTGATGATAAAATGGAATTAATGAATTTTGCAGAAGAAAAAGTTGATCTTAGAAAATTGATCTTAAAAGACAATGATGCAGGTAGTGAGTATGTGACTGTGTTTTCTCCTGCGACAATAGGAAATTGCGGGCCAGGATTTGATGTATTGGGTGCTTGTTTACAAGGTCCAGGAGATATTCTGCAGGCAAGAAAACTTCACGAGAAAACCATTAAACTAAAAGTATTTGCAGAAAAAGGAAGAGTTTCAGAAGATTCCAATGAAAATCTTGCTTCAATAGCAGTAAAAGCAATAATGGATGAATTAAATATAGACGAAGGTGTTGAGTTAGTTCTTCATAAGGGACTGCCAGTTGGTTCTGGTTTAGGCAGTAGTTCAGCTAGTATCTGTGCTGGACTAGTTGCAGCAAATGAACTTTTCGGAAATAAATTAAGCAAAGAAAAGTTACTGGAGATTGGGATCAATTTGGAACCAGGAAAACACGCAGACAATCTAGCACCATGTTTATTTGGGGGCTTTGTAAATATAACCAGCAGCAATCCATTAGGTATTGATAAATTAGGTATAGTGAATGACTTAATTTTTGTTGTAGTAAAGCCAGATATTGAGATTAGAACAGAGGAAGCCAGAGATATAATAAAATGGGATGAAATAAAAGAAGAAGATAAAAATAGAAATGAGGAAAATTTACAGAATCTTATAAGCGCTATAAAAAATAACAATTTCGAGCTTGCTGCAAAAAACATGGTTGATAATGTTGTTGAGCCTTTCAGAGCAAAGTTAATTCCAGGCTTTAATGAAGTTAAAACAGCAGCATTAGATGTTGGAGCATCAGCTTTTTCAATAAGCGGTTCAGGACCAAGTGTTTTTGCAGCTACAAATGACATTAAAATAGCATTAGATATACAGAAGAGCATGGAAAAAGTCTTCAATTGCAGAGGTATTGAGACTTTTAGCATAATCACAAGAGTATCTGACCAAGGAACAAGAATTATATGACTTTTAATGTGATCTACTTTATCATTAAGAGGTTCAGTAAGCACTAAGACAAGTTTTTGCAGAGCTTTTTCTCCAACAAATTTATATAATTGCTCAAAATACCCATAAAAACATGGCATTGCAAGCAAAAATCTCTAGAATTTTATCTATCAGCATATTTCTAATTATACTATTAGTTAATTCTGTGACTGCAGAACAATATACTGAACAAACATCTAAATTTTATATTGTTGATGATGTTGTGGTGGTAGATAAAACAGTGAAATTCAGTGAATCTTTTTCAGGGCCTTTTAACCTTAATATACCCTCTGATGCAAGTGCTTTTTCCCTTTATCTTGATAATAATCTATATGGCAAGGAGAAAACAACAACAGTAAATGCTGAAAATATAACCTCAATAAGATATACATTCAACACAAAATACTACTTAGACAAAGAAAGTTTTGTTATTGGCTTAAAGCCCATCATAACTATTAATGAGCTAAATATAGAACTAAGTCTGCCAGAAGAAGCCTATTTAAGAAAGACTAAAAACCAAAAGAATATGTTTCCAGCAGCAGATAGCATAAGTTCTGATGGTAGAAGTTTGGTGCTGGAGTGGGATTTTGGTTATCTTGGCAAAGATGAAGAGATTTCTCTACTAGTGCTATATGAAACACCGAAAAAAGGAGTTGGTTTATTGGCATTCACATTTATCATCATTCTATCAGGTCTTATTATAGGTTTTTTAATCTTAAGAAAACCAAAAGTAATCAGAGAAAAGGAAATAGTCAAGGAAACTGTAGATATGGTGGAGAAGCATCTTAAAGAGGATGAAGAGCAGATAGTGAATATCTTAAAGCAGAGAGAAGGTCAGGTAGAACAAGGAACCTTAAGAGTTATAACTGGATTTTCTAAAGCCAAGATTTCCGGGCTTCTCAAGGAGCTAGAAGAGCGTAAAGTCATTCATAAGGAAAAAAGAGGCAAAAAAAACCTTGTTTTTCTTAAAGAACTATAAATGAACAATCCCGAACTACTAAGGATATTAGAAGCCTTTCTAATCTAACTTAAAGCTAGAGTTTATAAGATAATAATTAACTACTTTCTTGCCAATAAGGGTTTTGTGGTTTATTATCGATAAGCCACTTTATGTGCTTGTTGGTACATACCCACCCTCAAAGACCTCTGGGCTTACCTTTTTTGGTGAGCCCTATTAAAACTCATAAAAATATGACAAATGACAAAAATACATTGTATACGGACATATAACCAAAAATAACTAAAATGAAGAAAACAAGGATTACAGCCAAAATGGAGTTGATCACAATGGGAAAAAGGGTTGAAAATTGGGCTAGGGAGAGACTTAAGGGTTTTATGATGATAGAATCCAAGCAAAAGGTATTTGGTGGCTTAATAACCCTGAAATCCCGGTATTTCGGAGTTGCAGGATAAATAATAATAAAATTTCAGAGAATAAAGGAAATAAACCATTAATAGCAAGGTTTTAATATATTAACATATTTACTATAAACAAATCCGTGGAGGATATAAAAATGAAAAAAATAACAACAATTTTTGTGATTTTAATTATGATGCTTACTGCATTTGCAGGAGCACTAGCCCAAGAAGACACCACTAATGGTGATGAGGGATCTTCAGAAGATGAGGGTATAACTGTTGAATCTGGAGATGATGAAAGCTCAGATGATGAGTCAGGGGATAGCACAGATGACACATCTGATAGTGAAGAAGAAACTTCTGAAGATGAAAGTTCAGATGATGATTCTGGAGATAGTACAGATGACACATCTGACGAAATAGATGATTCAGACGAAAGCTCTGATGAAGCTGAAGAAACAGATGAAGAAAGTTCTGATGACAAAGTTGAAGATGAAACAGAGGAAGAATTAGAAGAAGAAACTGAAGATGAAAGTTCAGAAGAAACCTCTGATGAAGAATCTGATGATAGTACAGATGAAGCTGGAGAAACAGATGGTTCAGATGACGAAGCGGGAGAAACAGAAGAAGAAACTGAAGAAGAATTAATCGAGCTTGAACCAGAAGTTGAGGATGAAGCAGGAATCACACCTGATAGCCCATTATACGGCTTAGAAAGAGCTATGGAGAGAATAAGTTTGGCTTTAACATTCAATAAAGCTGCTAAAGCTAAAAAGGGATTAGCTCATGCTCAAGAAAGATTAGCTGAAGTACAATCCATGATTTCTCAGAAAAAGCTTGACAAGGCTGCTAAAGCTCAAAAAGCGCATGATGAGATTCTTGAAGAAGTAGAAGAAGAGATTTCTGAGATTGGCAATGGTGATGCTGAAGGTGAATTAGAAGAAGTAACTGAGATTCAGCAAGAACTTCAAGAACATGTTGAGAATGTAAAAGTTCTAAAAAACAAAATTGAAGTTAAAATCAAAGGCAAGCTTTCAGAAGAACAACGAGCTCAAATTGAAGCAATGGTTTCTGGTATGGCTGAAGAAGCTGGCCAGGCTAATGCCCAAATTGAAGTAAAGAAAAACAAGATCAAAGTTAAAATAAAAGCTAAGAAAGATGTTGGAGATTCTGAAGTTGAAGAGATCGAAGCAGAGATTGAGTCTGAAGTTGAAGAGAAATCAAAAGGCAAGTCTAAGAAAGACAAAAGCAGTAATGAAGAAGAAACTGAAGATGAAGAATCTGAAGATGAGTCTGATGCTGAGGATGTAGATGAAGAAGAATCTGAAGAAGATACAGAGACCGAAACAGAGAGTAAATCCAAGAAAGACAAAGACAGTGATGAAGAAGATTCTGAAGATGAAGATGAGTCTGAAACTGAGGATGAAGACGAAGATGAATCAGAAGATGAAGAAGAATCTTCAAGCAAGGGAACGGGTAAAAACAAATAAATTAAATTTTTTTAATATTTCTTTTGTATGTTCTATTGAATTCTGAAAATTTCTATTTGACTTTCTTTTGATATTCAGAGCCCTATTTGGCCTTCGAATCAACCAATAATCACAGAAAGGTCTTATTTTCCAAAGAAGAATTCTGAAAAACAGTCTGGAACAATTTAACAGCAATTTCTTCTTTTTGGAATCAAAAAAAAGCTATGTTTCATCAGTAATTATTAACTACTAACTGGCTATCATGGCTTTTGTGAAGTTGTTGATTGAGTTTTCTCAGTCATAAACTACCCCTTGTAATACACCCAAAGACCGAGATGGGCTTACCTATTGTTTGGTAAGCCCTTTATACTCTTTTATACCTCCGAAGCCCAAAAACAAAAAGAAGGTGAGGGCTTGCCTTTGGTAAGCCCTTTATGATTATTGAACTAACCCCATAAAATATAAAAAGCCATACTAAATCAGTACTTCTTATGGCAAAAACAGTGCTTAGATGCATAGAATGCAAAAAGGAATATGGTATAGATGAAGTTAGGTATAGATGTGATTGTGGAGATCTTCTGGAAGTAGTACTGGATATTGAGGCTTTAAAAGAACTCAATCTAAAACAAGAGTTTGACAAAAGATATGGTGCTAAGAGATTCCCTTATAGCTCTGGAGTGTGGAGATATAAGGAGTTAATTCTTGATGTTCCTGATAAACATATTGTTTCAAGAATAGAAGGCAATACCAATCTTTACTGCAGTGAGAAAATATCAAAATTTGCAGGGATTCCAAATATTTGCTTAAAGCATGAAGGGGAAAACCCCACTGGCAGTTTTAAAGACAGAGGTATGACTGCAGGCATGACACATGCAAATTATTTAGGTGCAAATACTGTTGCTTGCGCTTCAACTGGAAATACCTCTGCCAGTATGGCATCTTATGCTGCGAGCTGTGGCAAGAAAAGCATTGTTTTTATACCAGAGGGAAAAATAGCTTATGGAAAATTATCTCAGGCATTAGCTTATGGAGCAAAAACATTGCAGATTGAGGGAAATTTTGATGATGCAATGAAATTAGTACAGGAAGTCTGTGATAAACCAGATATTTATCTGCTTAATTCAATAAATCCATTCAGAACACAAGGTCAAAAAGCAATATTATATGAGTTGATACAACAACAGGAATGGAAAGTGCCAGATTGGATTGTTTTGCCAGGAGGCAATCTTGGAAATAATACTGCAATAGCTAACGGCCTTAAAGATCTTGAGCAATTAGGCATAATAGATAAAATCCCCAAAATTGGTGTAATACAAGCTCATGGTGCAAATCCATTTTATAGGATGTGGTCTACTGGAAAAGATTTTGAACCACTAAAAGATCCTGATACTTTGGCTACAGCTATTAAAATAGGTAATCCAGTAAACTGGAAAAAATCAGTAGCAGGAATAAAATGGAGCAAAGGCATTGTTGAAGATGTAACAGAACAGGAAATAATGGATGCAAAAGCAATAGTTGATAGCTCAGGAATTGGTGCAGAGCCAGCGAGCTGTGCAACAGTAGCTGGTGTGAAGAAGTTAGTTGAGGCAGGAGTCATAGATAAATCAGAAAGTGTTGTTGGAATACTGACAGGGAATATACTAAAAGATCCAGATGTTGTTGTTAATTATCACCAGGGCAAACTTGAAGGAATAGAAAGCAAGTATGCAAATGCACCTATTAAGGTTAAGCCAAATTTGGAAGATGTAAAAAAAGTTCTTGGCATGTAGATTCAAAGTGAAATACCTAATATTTCTCGGGGATGGAATGGCTGATTATCCTATTGATTCTTTAGGCAAAAAAACACCATTAGAAGCATCTGATACACCAAATATGAATGAGTTAGTTAAGAATTCCAAGCTTGGCAGGTTGATTACTTTGCCAAAAGGAATGCCTACGGGATCTGCTGTGGCTAATTTAACTGTTTTGGGTTATGATCCAAGAGAATGTTTTCAAGGCAGAGGTGTTTTAGAAGCAGCTAGTATGGGTGTTGAACTTGATAAAAATGATGTTGCATTGAGATGCAATCTCATATGTGTTATCGATGGAAAAATAAAAAATCATTCTGCAGGTCATATTTCTGATGAGGAAGCCAAAGTTCTGATTGAAGATTTGGATGAACATTTAGGTAACGATAGAATAGAGTTTTATAATGGTTTGAGTTACAGACATTTATTGGTTTTGAAGAATAATAAAGATGGTGAAAAAGATAAAGACTGTGAAAAGGAGTTTTCCTCAAAAATAATTTGCCACCCACCTCATGATTTTCTCGGCGAAGATATTAATGAATTACTTATTAAGCCAGAAAATGATAATGATGAGAACAGTGTTCAAACCTCAAATGTTCTTAATGAATTAATAAAAAAATCCCATGAAATTCTCAATAATCATCCTGTGAATAAGAAAAGAATTTCTGAGGGAAAAGATCCTGCAAATTCAATATGGCCTTGGTCTCCAGGAAAAAAGCCAAAAATGGAATTATTTGAAAAGAAATTTGGTATGAAAGGAGCAATTATTTCTGCTGTTGATTTAGTTAAAGGCATGAGTGTTTATGCGGGTTTAGATGTGATAAATGTTGAAGGAGCTACAGGTTTGTATGATACAAATTATGAGGGAAAAGCAGATGCTTGTGTTAATGCTCTGGCTGATCATGATTTTGTTTATGTTCATGTTGAAGCTCCTGATGAAGCAGGGCACGAAGGGGATGCAGAGCTGAAGAAAAAGACAATTGAGGATTTTGATAAACGCCTTATTGGTAGAGTACTAGAAAAGATTGAGACAGAGGGTAATCTAAAAGATAATGTTTCTATGGCAGTACTTCCAGATCATTTTACTCCAATAACTGTTAAAACTCATACAAGAGAGCCTGTACCGTTTATGATTTATAGGCCAGGTAAAGAGGGGGATGGCTTATCCGAATTTAGTGAAAAAAATGCTGAGAAAGGAAGTTTTGGCATTCTTGAGAGAGACCAGTTTATTAAAGAATTTCTGCGTTAATTCTGACTTAAAAGTAGTAAAAATACCGAAATATTTATATAGCTACTCTAAATCACCTATCAAATTATGACAGATTTATCTATAGAGAGAGCTCAGCGAGTAATCAGGTCAGCTTATTCTTATATCCAGAACTATGTGCCAAAACTTGAAGGTTATCAGGGTTTAAATGTTGAAGCAGTTATGGATCTATTGAAAAAAAGGAAGGCAGGTGAATTAAAAGATACAGAAAAGTTCATTTTAGAACTAAGAGATCATCTTTATTATAATATTTATAATAATCATTTCAATGATAGTTGTCCTGGGATTAGTGACTATTTGCGTATGGTTGCTTTGCAGCCACTTTTTGATACTCATATGTATATTCGAGAAGAAGATGAAGATAGTCCCACTATGCTTAAGGCAATGAGTAATCCTTTATTTGGCGATTTTGAGCAAAGGTATGATATTGGTCATGATATTGGTCATATACTCATACCTATTGCTAATGTTCTGTTGAACATTTATCAGCATGAACTTAATGAAACCACAGAATCTTTATTAAACAAACTGAATGATACAGAACAAATAGCTAGGATCTTAAGTTATCCTGCCAAAACAGCTGTTGAAAGCTTAATAGTAGAATATCATGTAGACGGATTATTATTGGATGAGGTTGATATGTATCAATTAGGAAATGATGTTGCATCAGCTGGTCAGTTAAGATTTCTTTGTGGGGGAAGGTTATTTCCAATTGTCGGACCAGAAGACATTTTAGAAACAGAAAAAATAATTCTCGACAATCAAATTACTTCAATGCCTAAAGGTTCTGAAGGAATGTTTTTTGGGGTATTATCTAATTTTGTAAACAATGCGGTAAAGAAGATTGAGAAGGATATAGCTTCTGGAAGAGCAGAACATTACACACCGCAAATTTCAATTGAATTAAGGGAATTAGCAGATGGTTATTATATGGCTGTTGGAGATAATGCGGCAGGAATATCAATAGATCAAATGCTGAAAAAAGCAGGAGAATGGTTAAAAAAAGGCAAAAAATTAAGAGGAATTTCTGATGAATTAAAAGACAAACTTCTGAAATATCAAGAAAATCCACTGTATTTACACAAAATAACTGGTGGAGATATTTCTAATTTATGTTTTGTTCAGGGCTTAAGCGGATTTGCTGATGAAAGATTAGCAATGTCTTCCGGAATGGGGTTGTATGGTGTTCAAAGAATAACTGAAAACTTAGGCGGACAGACGTTTGCCACAAGTTATTTTGGAGAAAAACCATATTTCATGGTAGTTATTCCTAAGGATAAAAATAATCCTATTGACCGAGGAACAGTGATAGAAAAACCAGTTGTGCCTTTTAATTTGATTTATAGAGACAATCAGGCTGCATAAGAATTTCTAAAAATTTAATATTTAACCCAGAATCTCGTCAATCTTAGTTTTCAAAGATTCCTTTGGCAATGCACCAACAATTCTGCCAATTTCTTTGTTTTCTTTGAATATTACTAAGCAGGGAATGCCTCTTATGCCATTCTTTTCTGCTAAAGTTTGATTGTCTTGAGTATTTACTTTATAGAAATTGAGTTTTCCCTGGTATTCTTCTGATAGTTCTTCAATAACAGGAGTCAGCATATTACATGGACCGCACCAAGGAGCCCAGAAATCTATTAATATAGGGAGTTCTTCACCTAGAGCATCTTCATAAGTTTCTTCAGTTAGTTCCTTAACCATTTTATTTTCCTCCGCTTTTTTAGGGATTATTGAAAAGCATTAGCGTGTTGGTATCTGCGCTAATAAGAATTTCATCACCAGAATCAGTATCAATATTTCCAATATAAATATCATGTATGTAAAGTTTAGGCAACTGCATCTTAGAACTAAATGTGTTATCTCCATTATTAATCAGGATAGAAGTTTCTTGTTCATAAAGTCCAGCAATTATGTCTGTTTTGCCATCTTTATTTATATCTGAAGCTTCAATATCATGAATATAACCATTTATCAGTTCTGTTGATTTTATGAAGTTTCCTTTTCCGTCGTTTAGGTATAGATATGTTGGTTGGTTATAATTCCCAAGCACAACATCAACATCTCCATCATTATCAAAGTCTGTTGCTGCTGCTGCATTTGAATAGCCAATGTCAAACACTTCTTTTTGATCAAAATTTCCAGATCCAAGATTGATAAATAAATAACATTGTTGGTTATAATTTATAACAAGTATATCTTTCTTGCCATCACCATCAAAATCCTCAGCAATAATGTCTTTTGTGTATGAATCACCAAGCTTTAGGTCTTTTGTGAAAGTACCATCTCCATTGTTTAGATATATTTCATTCTCCTGATTGTAATTACCCACAATTACGTCATCTTTATCATCGCCATCAATATCTGTAATTTCAAGTGCTTCTGTATTTCTGTATTTATTGCCAAACTCATCTTTTTCTGTAAAACTACCATCACCATTATTCACAAAAAGTTTGTTTTGGCCGTAATTTCCAAATATTACATCTAAATCATTATCATTATCAAAGTCTAAAACAGCTACAGCATGTGTATGGCTGTTGCCAAATTGCTCTTGCTCTGCAAATTGTGCGCCAGCTTCATTTTTTATCAGATAATTCTGTCCATCATTTCCAGCTACTATATCTATGAAGCCATCATTATCTATGTCAACTGCCAAGGCAGCTCTTGCATGATTAACTGATTCAAATGTTTGAGTTAAAGCATAAGATAATGGCTGAGGTTGCGGTTCTGGTTCTTCTATAGGCATTTCTGGAATAGGCTCAGGCTCATCAGGAATTTCTGGAGGTTCTTCATCTAAGAATGCGAATCTTACATTATTATTCACAACATTAACAAAACCAATTATTATAATTAGAATAACTACCCCCATAACAATATGCTTAATCCTGCTTCTGGACTTGTCAGGCATTGGAGTTATAGGTTTTGGAGATTCTGGATGTTCCATTTTATTTAATGAAATCAGGTTATGTAATTTAAAAAGTTTGTGTAATAGATGACTAAGAACTATCATAAAAATTAGAAAAAAGATTAAAAGAATTAACTAAAAAATCCTAAAACTCAACCAAACCCTTCAGAGTTTCTATGTTCTTCTTGGCTGCTTCTATGGTTTTGGCTAAGGATTCTTTGGTTTCTGATTCAAAGTCTATGACTTCAATCTTTTCCATACCTTTAGATCCAAGTCTTACTGGTACACCAATATAGACCTCTTTGCCATCATATTCTCCTTCAAGAAGTGCTGAGCAAGGCAGGATTTTCTTTTCATCATTAACAATAGCTCTGACCATTTCTGCAATACATGCAGCAGGAGCATAATAAGCAGAACCTGTTTTTAGCAATCCCACAATCTCTCCGCCGCCTTTTCTTGTTCTTTCAGATAATCTATCAATAGCTTCTTTGTCCATTAGCTTGGTTATAGGGATTCCTGAAACTGTAGAGCACTCAGGTACTGGCACCATTGAGTCACCATGGCTTCCAAGAACTAAAGCAGAGACTTCATGCACTGTTGTGTTGAGTTCCATTCCAATAAATGCCCTGAATCTTGTTGAGTCAAGTATGCCTGCCATTCCAACAACTCTTTCCTTAGGAAAGCCAGTAATTTGCTTAGCAAGATAAGTCATAATGTCCAAAGGATTTGTAACCACAATTAAAATACAGTCTGGAGCTTGTTCCTTGACATATGTTGCAATACTCTTAACAATATTTGCATTATCTCTCATCAAGTCTTCTCTGGTCATTCCAGGTGTTCTTGGCTTTCCAGCTGTAATTATTACAATATCAGAACCTTTGATGTCTTTTGGATCTGCTGTTCCTGTAACCTTTGATGAACTTCCAACTAATGGCAATGACTGCATAATATCCAAGGCTAAACCTTTTGGTCGGCCTTCTTCCCTATCTACAAGCACAATATCTCCAAGATTATCTTGTGCAAGTTTCAATGCTGTTGTTGAACCAACATATCCTGCACCAATAACACTTATTTTTTTCATAATATATCCCCCCTGATTTATTTACTAACTGAATCTCCTAAATCATGACCTGTAACATATTTGTAACATTCCAATGCAGCTTTTGCACCTTCACCTGCAGAGATTACTGTTTGTTTATAGGGTACGTTTGTTATGTCTCCTGCTGCAAATATTCCTGATTGTGATGTTCTGTTATTTGAATCAATAGTTATTTCTTTTCTTTCATTAAGATCTACAACACCTTCGACAAATGAAGTATCTGCTATATACCCAATTTCTGTGAATACGCCATCAACTTCAATTTCTTTTTCTGAATTATCTTTGTTATTCATAACCTTAATGCTCTTAACAAATTGTTCTCCTTTGATTTCCTTGACTTCTGAGTTTGTGAGAAGTTCGATTTTTTCATTTGCTTTTATTTTATCTATACTAATTTCATCTGCTCGGAATTCTTCTCTTCTGTGAATCAAATAAACTTTAGTTGCGATATTTGATAATTCTAATGCGCCTTCAACAGCAGAATTTCCACCGCCTACAACAGCAGCAATCTTTTCTTTGTAAAAAGGTGCATCGCATGTCACGCAGACAGAAACACCTTTGCCATAGAAATCATCTTCTCCAGGCACGCCAAGTTTTCTTGGGACTTTTCCTGCAGCAACCATTATTGATTTTGATTTTAATGATTTTCCATCTTCTGTAGAAACTTTGAAATCATGCTCTGCTATTTTTTCAACTTTTGTTACTTTTCCTGTAATAAATTCTGCTCCAAATCTTTCAGCTTGTTTTCTGAATTTGCTCATTAAATCCCAGCCAGCCAATGCTTCTTCAAAACCAGGATAATTCTCAATATGGCTTGTAAGATTTGTCTGGCCGCCAACTTCTGGTGCAATTATTAATGTGGAGAGTTCTTTTCTGCAGGTATATATGGCTGAGGTCATTCCTGCAGCACCTGCACCGATTACAATAACATCGTAAACTTTATCTTCACTCATCTAAAAACCCCCATATATAGTAGATTTTCCAAAAATGCCTTTATTTTTAAATATATTGGCAGATTTTAGTGCGAAATGCGAAATACATAAATCCAAAAACAATATAAATAATGACTCATTTAATTATTTAAAAAGAGGTGGTTTTGTGGAATTAGCTGAGGTTTCTGATTTAACTCCTGATAAGGCAGCGGACCTACTTGGTAATGTAAAGAAGTCAAGGCATTTTAATGTTCATATGGGTGCTTCTATTGGCAGTCTTCACCAATTGATTGAGGCTTTAGATGTTATGTCAAAAGACAGTTTTGAGCATCATATTAATGAGCACAAAAATGATTTTGCAAAATGGATAGAACATTCTGTTGAAGATATTGTCCTGGCAGTTGATGTAAAAGATCTAAAAAACAGAGACAAGATAAAAAAGGCAATTGAAGAAAGAATAGCTGAGCTTGAAAAAATAAGATCTAAAGGAAAACTAATCTCTGCTCATGAATGGATGAACTATGGTGTAGTTGATTTTGTATTAGGAGTTCTTGTTGGATTCTTAGCTGGTGTTATTATCAGTGTTTTTGTTTGAGAATGCCGTATTAAGTTTCTATGTTAAGTTCACCAGGGCGAGTGCCAACCATGATCTAATCGTATCTCGCAATCATGATTGGGATGCAAAACTATTCAGAAAATGCTTAGCACTCTGGGCGCTGGTGAACTTATTAATGATGATGGTTTTAAGAATTAAAACTTCATCCCGGCCCCGCCTTTCTGCATTTTGGACATCATCTTCTGCATCTTTTTCATGTCTCCTCCTCCAGAGCCCTTTAACATTTTCATCATTTTTTTGCCCTGCTTGTATTGTTTGAGGAGTTCTCTGAACTCACTGTTAGAAGTTCCAGAACCTTGTGCAATTCTTGAAATTCTTTCCTGAGTCATTATGTCTGGATCTTCAAGTTCTTCTTTTGTGCAGGAATCCATTGCAAACTTCCATTTCTTTAACTTGCCTTCCTGAACATTAACTAATTCTTTAGGGATCTTCATTTGACCCATGCCAGGTATCATCTCTAATACCTTTGACAATGGCCCCATTTTCTTGACAGCTTGCATCTGCTCGTACATATCAAGAAGATTAAATTCTCCTTTCAAGAATTTCTTTCCTAAATCCTGAGCTTCTTCTTCTGTGATGGCTTCTTTGGCTTTTTCCATTAAAGCTTTTATGTCGCCCATTCCCAAAAGTCTGCCAACAAATCCTTCAGGATCAAAATATTCTAAATCATCAATCTTTTCTCCTACACCAACAAATTTGACTTTTGCTCCAGTAGCAGAACACGCAGCCAATGCTCCTCCACCTTTAGCAGTACCATCTAATCTAGTCATGATCACTCCAGTTACATCAGTTGTTTCATGGAATGTTTTAGCTTGATCAAGTGCTGCTTGACCGACATCAGCAGCCATTACTAGTAAACGTTCATCAGCAGAAACAGCATTGTTAATTTTCTTTAGTTCTTCAATTAATTCATCATTTAATGAATCTCTACCAGCAGTATCAATAATGACAATATCATATTTATTTATATTCTCTTCAAATTTCTTGTAAATTTCAACTGGATCTTTAATTTCTGGATCTCCAAAAACATCAGCATTTATTTTTGCACCAAGCTGCTTTAATTGTTCAAACGCAGCAGGTCTCCAAGTGTCTGTGGAAATCAATGCAACTTTATGGCCTCTTTTCATGAAGTATTTGCCTAATTTTCCTGCAGTAGTTGTTTTTCCATTACCAAACAACCCCACCAGCATTATCTTGAAAGGCTTTTTTGCTTTATCAACATCTATT
Source organism: Nanobdellota archaeon (assembly GCA_042571645.1). Taxonomy (GTDB): domain Archaea; phylum Nanobdellota; class Nanobdellia; order Woesearchaeales; family JBHPFW01; genus JBHPFW01. The sequence continues at coordinate 25,435 of JBHPFW010000001.1, read as the reverse complement.
TTTGCTTCTGATTCTCCTAGGAATTTTACTAATTCATCATAGACAACCTTGATTAGCCATTCTTTTTTTGTTAATGCTCCTGGAGTTTCTGATTTGAGCACTTTGTCTTTTATGTTTTTAGACAGCTCAAAGACCATCTTAACATTAACATCCGATTGCAGCAAAGCTCTCTGGAGTTCCTTAACTAGTTCGTTCACTAGTTTTTCATCTACAAAAAGAGCACTTGTAACCTTGTTTAAAGTAGCTTTCAGGCTTTCTCCTAGTTTTTCTAAAACCATTTCAGAATTGGGGTTGCTTAGGTGCTTTATAAATGTTTATTTTTGAAAATGGCACATTCCTTATATTTCACAAGCGGCTTTGTCCTAAATTCTCGCTAATGCTCGGGTTAGCAGCTTCGAAACTTTGGATGTGTATTTTAAAGATGCTGTGTCCCCGTAGGGGGCAACCCCCCACAACGCATTATCTTCTAAAATTTATGAAGTTTCGACCTTATGCTGCTAACCTTCATTTAGGACAAAGCCTTAACAAGCGCAATATTTATTAATAAGGCCTTAAAAACCCTTATTAAATCTGTATTGATCATTATAAAAAAGATTTGGGGGTTTTGTAGATGACTAAAAAGACTCATAAAACACACACTCATGGTTCTAAGCATAAAAAACATGCAGAACATAAACATGGGGAAGTTCATAAAAAAGCTAAGAAAGAAAAAAAACTTTCCACTACAGCTGCGGTTATAGGGATTATTGTTATTTTGGCGGTTATAGTAGTTGGTAAATATGTCTGGCCAAGTGCTGATGATGTTACAGTTGCAACTATAAATGGAGAAGAAATTATGTTGCCAGAGCTTCAAGAAGATTATAATATGTTCCTTTTCTTAAGAGGTATTCCACCAGAATACAGCTCAATGTTTCCTTTGAGTCAGTTCTTAAATGTTTCAATAGAACAAAAACTTCTTTATCAGGAGGCATTAAAGCAAGGTGCTGAAATATCAGATGAGGAAGCAGTTACAATTGTGGAAAGCTCCCTAGGTCAAGGGGTCACATTTGCGAGTGTGGAATCAAAACTTACTGAAGTTGGATTTACTAAGGAAGAATTCCTTGGTACAATGAAAAAGCAAATATTAATTATGCAGTTGCTTAATATGACTGTAGGCACTCAAGCAGAAGTCACAGATGATGAGATTGCTGAATACTTTGAAGATAATACTGCTGATTTCTCAGAAAAAGAAATGGTTAAAGCAGCACATATCCTTATAGGTCTAGATAACAGGACAGAAGAAGAAGCAGAACAGTTAGCAGATGAAGTAAAAGATATGATAACTGACGACAATTTTGCTGATCTTGTAACAGAATATTCTGATGATCCTGGAAGCAAGAATACTGGCGGGGAGTATACTTTCCCAAGAGGCCAAATGGTAAAGGAGTTTGAAGATACTGCATTCTCGCTTGATGAAGGAGAAATTTCTGATCCAGTAAAGACCCAGTTCGGATATCATATAATTACGCTAATTGAAAAGATTCCTGCTCAGGAAGCAGATCTTGAGGATGTAAAAGACCAGATAAAGGAAACTCTGGTGTTGCAGAAACAACAAGGATTAGTTATTGAATACATAAACTCTCTAAAGGAAAAAGCAGACATCAAGATTTATTCTGAGAATCTGCCTGAAGAGACAACAATGGCTCCTCCAGAGATAAGTATCAGTTAAATTGTTTAATTTTTTTAACTATTTTATTTGTTATTTCTTTAATTTATGTTCGGCTGTGTAGAAAATCTTTGCTTCGCAAGTCACTAACGGGCTTCGCCTGAAGTAAGTGATGTTCAATTAGCGAGTATCCCCGTAGGGGGCTTCCCCCTCCTCTCAAACTAGGTGGTTGTTGGAGTAGGCTCAGCAGTTGTCAGTGACTTCGATTTTCTACACATCCTTTATATCCAATACTTTTAAATATACAACCTATTTAATCCCTAATATTATGAAAGAAGAACTCTCATCACTGGAACTAAAGTATATTGTAGAGGAAATGCAGCCTTTATTAGATGGTAAAATAGACAAGGTATTCCAGCCAGACAAAAAGGAGTTGCTGCTTCAGATACATAAAACTGGATTAGGCAAGAAATTCATCAGAATAACTCCTAAATTCATATATCTGGCAAGCTCAAAAATCGAGGTGCCATTAAAACCACCTGGGTTCTGTTCTTATCTGCGTAAGAAACTGGGGAATGCAAGGATTAGAGAGATCCAGCAAAAGGATTTTGAAAGAATAGTTATTGTAGTTCTTGAGACAAAAGATCTAAAATACAATTTAGTAATAGAATTGTTTAACAAAGGAAATGTAATCTTGTGTGATGAAAACTTCTTAATACTTTCTCCAATGGAGCTGCAAAGATGGGAGAATAGGGATATATTGCCAAGAAAACCTTATGTTTTTCCAAAATCAGAGATAAATGTGTTAGAGTTAGATGAAGCAAAACTAACAGACTTAGCTGCAAAAACAAAACAAGATTCTTTAATTAAATTTATTGCTTCTGATGTTACTTTTGGCGGGATGTATGGAAAAGAAATATTAGCAGAAGCAAAATTAGATGAAAAACAACATCCTAATAAACTGAAGGATAAAGAAATAAAATTAATATTAAAATTAATCAAAGCTATTCTGAAAAAGAAAAAGGATCCTCAAGTTGTCATGGACAAAGAGAAAACAAAGGATATTGTGCCGTTTTCAATAGAAACATTTTCTAAATCAGAGAAAAAACATTTTGAAACATATAATGAAGCTTTAGATAGTGTACTCACAGAGAAAGTTATTACAGAGAAATCAGAAGAAAAAGAAAAGACAAAAAGAAAAGCTTCGAATAAGTATGAGGTAATAATCAAAGCTCAGGAAAAGCAAATTAAGAAATTAGAAGATACAACAGAAAAAAACCACAGAAAAGGCGAAATCATCTATGAAAACTTCCAGAAAATTGAAACAATTATCAAAGAGCTGAAGGAATTAAGAAAAAAGCATTCATGGAAAGAAATCAAAGAAAAAGTAGAAGGCCATGATATTATCAAGAAGATCGACGATGTAAAAGGCAGAATAATTCTTGAGATTGAATGAGTTTGAATGTGAATTGGTTCGATAAAATAATAAATTAATAAGATCAAAATGAATTTTTTCCTAAACAGATATAAAGAACTTGGCCAGGAAATAAAGCCAGAAGAAATTGAATTAAGACAGTCAATTAGAGCAAATACTCTTAAAATAAAAGAAAAAGAATTAATTGAGCGCCTCACAAAAAATAAAATAAAACTAGAAAAGATACCCTGGCTAAAATACGGTTATTTTGTAGAAGCAGATTTTTCTATAGGTGCTACACCAGAATACTTATTTGGATATTATTATATCCAGGAAGCATCAGCACAATTTCCAGTTGAAATTCTTGATCCTCAGTCAGGTGAAACTGTTTTGGATATGTGTGCAGCTCCAGGCGGCAAAACAACTCAGCTTAGCCAAATGATGCAAAACAAAGGAGTAGTTGTTGCAATTGATGCAGATATCAAAAGATTATTTGCACTAAAAAACAATATAGAAAGAACTTCCTGTAAAAACACAGTTTTGTATCAAAAAGATGCAAGATTTGTTGACGATTTTGAAATGAAATTTGACAAAATTTTGCTTGATGCTCCGTGCTCTGGTAATTTTTCTACAGATCCTGAGTGGTTTAATAAAAGAGATATTGAAGGAATAAGAAACAATGCATCTCTTCAGAAAGAATTAGTCCGAGCGGCCCTTAAGTGTTTGAAAAAGAATGGAGTATTGGTTTATGCTACTTGCAGTCTTGAGCCAGAAGAGAATGAAGAAGTAATTGAGTGGGCTTTGGAAAAATATGGTACTGAGATTAAGTTAGAGCCAATTGATGTTGATATTGGAACTCCAGGTTTAACAGAGAAAACAAAGCTTTGCAAACGATTCTGGCCGAATTTGACCAGCACACAGGGTTTTTTTGTAGCTAAAATAAGAAAAATATAATAAAACTTTATAAACTAAATTCTTTTATATAAGGCTTATGAACAAAGAACAAGAGCTCCATCATATTGTGCAATTTATACCAAAGCTGCATAAGTTAGTTATTGAGTTAACTAAGGATTTAATGCCTAACCAGGAGATTGATGATAATCTAAGAGCAAAGTTCTCTCATTTACAGGAAATTTTAGATGAATTACTCAAAGAGGAAGCCCCTCTCGGATCATTTCTCAGGGAAAAGAATCCGGTTTTATGGTCTGAATTAGAAATCCAGGTTTTACATGACTTTAAGAAATTTCTTTCTGAAATATCTGGCAAGGATGTTCTTAGTCCACAAGATGTTGCTTCTTTAGGCCATCTCAGGAATAAACTCAAGGATTTTATTGAGAAAGATGAAGCTGTTCTCCATGATATGGATGAAGAGGCTTTAGCTGTTATAAACAACGAGCCATTATTAGAAGAATTACTAAGCAGAATACCAAAACTTCATAAAAAATTGGATAATTTGATTCAATTATTAAAACCTCATAGAGTAATAAATGAGGATTTGCTGGTCAAAGTTCATGAAGAAGGAAAAGAAAAAATAACAGAAGTAAGAGAATTAGTAGATTTAGTTTTGAATGATGAGAAAAAATTAATATCAATAATCAAGAATAATTCTCCAAAGAGTGAAATTGACAAGCATCTTTCTCTTTTGCGCAATCAACATCACGGAGTTCTTAAAGAGATTGAAAATAAAGAATTCTTAGACTCAACTGATATTACAAATCTTCTTGCAATAAAACGAATGCTTGGAAAATTAGTATCTGTAGACAAACCAGCTATTGCAGAGTTAGAACAAGAAGTAGAAGAGTTGGAATACAAATATAATAATCTTCGAATAGCTCTTATAGTTTTTGTAATAGTCATGTTCTTTTTAATTTTCTGGAGAGCTGGTGTTTTTAGTTTGTTGACTGGTTTTTTATAAATATTATAAACATTTGAAGTTTCATAGATAAGTTCATAACTAAATATTTATAAGTTAGACAATCTGTTTCTTTATTATGGATGAAGAACAAGAGATAAAAGAACTTAGTGCTGAGCTAATTCCTGATTTGCAAGAAGCAATATATGAAGTAGAACTTGAGCTAAGAGAACATCCCTTTCTAACTGATTTTCTGAGGAAGAAACTCACAAATCTAAAAAATGCACTAGAGAGAATAATAAAGGATGAAAAGCATATTAGTGTGTTCTTAAAACATGTCAGATTAGAGGAATTCAAATTCAGTTCTGAGAAGATTGAAAATGTTTTAAAATTAATAAGACAAAATGAGACTCTGGCATTGAGAGAGCTTGATTTGCTCAGGCAGTTATACCATCAGGTTATTGGTGTTGAAGGAAAAAACATTGATTTCAAGAAATGGATTTCAAGATATAATAAGATCTCGGCTAAACTTAATTTGTATCTAAAAAAACAAAACATATCTCTTAGAGAATTTGACAAATATACTCGTTCAGCAGAAGTATTAGGTGTAGCGGGTAAGGTTTTAGATACTGGGGGAGCAGTTAAAAGAATGACTTCTTTTTCTGATACTTTTCCACCCAGATGGAGATTTGCAGTTTTTCTTACATTGTCAATAATTGTAGCAAGTATAATTGTTTTGTCAGGATTATATAAAGTTTTTATTCCTTAATCTCTTGTAGGAACTGTAGAAATTTTCTCATAGAAGTTATAGAAAAATAAGTGTGAACAGCTATCTTGATTTCCCGTACCGAAGTACAGTACCGCCAGGAACGTAGGCTTGTTTGACTGCGGTGTTCGAAATGAGAACCGGTAGGACCAAGCCGCTATGACCGTTCACGATTATTGGAAGTAAAGAGGTTGTATTTAAAGGTATCTCTTGGAAGTATGATAAATTATGATATATGGGTATTGTATTATAATTATTTTCTATAGTGAAAATAATTGAGAGAATTCAAATTCAAAGAAGTATGGGTTTAAGTAAGTAAGGTATCTGATGAAGGTTTTCAACAGAGTCAACTATTTGAGTTTTCATATTCTTATCAAGACCTTTTTTTAATTTAGATACATAAGTTCCGATTAAGTCGTTAGCAAACATCATCTGCTTTAAAGTATAAGCACTCTTTTTTTCATAAGAATCATGTAGGCTCCACAATGTTTTTGTTTCATATTGTGTTCCTAATTCCTGGGTTGCTTCTCTGCCAATACTTTTAAAAACATGATCTCTATGAAAATACATCATCTCACCTATTTTTGCATAAGTAGCTTTTGCAGAATATCTTTCAGGAATTATTTTTTTCCTAAGAAAATCTTCAACATATAAAATCGCAGTAGAGTTTAATTCGCTTTCTCTCTCTTTTATTGCAAAATCAAGACCAGAACTAAATACACCCTTTCTAAATTCTCTAGTCAAATGAAGGTTGTCACTTGCTGAAAGAAAAAGAAAACTTATTTCGTTAGCTCTATCTTTGGTAATGCCTGAATTGGCTCTCTTGGAATGACACTCTATGAGAAATTCATCAAGTTTTTTTGCAGTACCCAATATGGGGCTTGTCGATTTATAAGAACCATTTCTCTGGGCACTAAGTGATAAGCCATAATCAGTCAATAATTCCCTTTGTTGCATTGGATCAGACATATATTCAACTAATCCACTAGCTAATTCTTGTAATTCAGTCGTAGTTAGTAATTCAAGTCTATAGATGTCGCGGCCTATTTCAGAATTAATATGTTGGGCTTCTTCCAAAATGTTCCTATCATGATTCGTGCTTTCTCCATGCCTTACAGATTCTGCTATTGTTAGTTCAGCCATAAACTACTTTAAAAGAACATTACTATTTAAACCTTTCTATTTTTAATCACTTAATAGTACTCAATTTAGAAATTAACAGTCTATATTAATTTTCCATATTGTAAATAATTCCTCTTATAATATTAATAACAAATATTAACAACAATATTTAAAAACCAGCAGAAATAAGGCTGAAATAGAATAAAGGGGGTGCTAGAGGCTTCAAGAGCTAATTCTAGCATTGCATGAATTTATGTAAAGGTATGTAATATGGCTGATGATAAAGCAAAAATCCAAGCGCTAGAGAATAAAGCAAAGGAACTCAGAAAAGACATACTGAGAATGCTTGAAAAAGCTGGTTCAGGCCATCCTGGAGGCAGTTTATCTGCTATAGATATGATGACTGCATTGTACTTCTACAAGCTTAATATTAAGCCAGAAAAGCCTGATTGGCCAGACAGGGATAGATTTGTACTAAGCAAAGGACATGCAGCTCCAGCATTATATGCTTGCTTAGCAGAAAAAGGATTTTTCCCAAAAAAAGAGCTTGACTGCTTAAGAAAGATTAACTGCATGTTGCAGGGCCACCCAAGCAAAAAACTCATACCAGGAGTTGAAGCATCAACTGGCAGCTTAGGTCAAGGTCTTAGTATGGCAGTTGGAATGGCAATAGCAGGAAAACTTGACAAAAAAGCTTATGGGGTTTATGTTGTAGTAGGAGATGGAGAAATGCAGGAAGGCCAAATTTGGGAAGCAGCAATGGCTGCTGCACATTATAAGCTTGATAATATAACAGTTTTCATTGATAATAACAATCTCCAGATTGATGGTAATGTTGATGAAGTAATGAGTGTTTATCCAATAAAAGAAAAATGGCAAGCATTTGGTTGGAAAGTAATTGAGATAGATGGCCATGATATAAAACAAATTATTGATGCTTTGGATGTACCTCATGAAAAAGGAAAACCAAAAGCAATACTTGCAAATACAACAAAAGGCAAAGGCGTTTCATTCATGGAAAACAAAGCAGAATGGCATGGTGTAGCACCGAAAAAAGAAGAATTGGATAACGCATTAGGGGAATTAGAATGACTGAACAAGCTGCAACAAGAGATGGATATGGAAAAGCAATGTGCAAGTTAGCTAGTAATCCAAATGTTGTTGCATTGGATGCGGATTTATCGTGCTCAACAAAATCTGCTTCATTGGCAAAGGAATGTCCTGAGAGATTCTTTAACATGGGAATTTCTGAACAAAACATGATTGGTGTGGCTGCAGGAATAGCAAGTTGCGGAAAAATTGTATATGCAAGCAGCTTTGCTGTGTTTGCTGCAGAAAGAGCATTTGAACAGATAAGAAATTCAGTTGCATATTCAGGATTAAATGTAAGAATTGTCGGCAGTCATGCAGGTTTACTCACCGGAGAGGATGGAGCAAGCCACCAAGCAATAGAAGAAGTAGGCGCATTAAGATCCGTCCCAAACATGACGATAATTAGCCCAGCAGATGCAATAGAAGCAGAGAAAGCCACAATGGCTTTAGCAGATTATGAGGGTCCTGTTTATTTAAGGCTTGGAAGAATGAAAACACCAATTTTGTTTGATGAAGATTATAAATTTGAGATTGGAAAAGGAGTTCAGCTAAAAGAGGGCAAGGACATGACAATTATCGCAACTGGTGCATTAGTCCATAGAGCATTAGAAGCAGCAAAAATTCTAGAAACAGAAAATATTTCTGCAAGAGTCATTAATATTCATACAATAAAACCAATAGACAAAGAAATCATAATCAAATCTGCAAAAGAAACTGGAGCAATAGTAACAGCAGAGGACCACAATATTATTGGTGGCTTAGGAAGTGCTGTTGCAGAAGTATTAGCAGAAAATCATCCAGCAATAATTGAAAGAATAGGTGTGAAAGATACTTTTGGAGAGTCTGGAAGTCCTGATGATCTTTATGAAAAATATGGTCTGACAGAAAAACATATTGCTGAAGCAGCAAAAAGAATTATTAAAAGGAAATAAGTTAACAGTATTAAAAATGGTAACAAAAATAATAATCGGCTCTGATCATGGTGGATTCAAACTCAAGGAATCAGTAAAAAAATACATAGAAGAAAAAGGAATTGAGATAGATGATTATGGCTGCAGTTCTGAAGAATCATGCGATTATCCTGATATAGGATTAAAGGTTGCTGAAGTAGTAGCTGAAGCCAATAGTGATGATATAAGAGGAATTCTTGTTTGCGGTACTGGCATAGGTATGTCTATGGCAGCTAATAAAATCAAAGGAATAAGAGCTACATTATGTCATAATGAATTTACTGCAGAAATGTCCAGGAAGCATAATAACTCAAATATATTGGTTATGGGCGGCAGAGTTCTTGATGAAGATCTTGCTTTGAAAATTGTTGAGATATGGCTAAACACAAAGTTTGAGGGAGAACGCCACCAGAAACGATTAGACAAGATTTTGAAAGCAGAGGGGAAAGAGTAGAGGGGAAAAACTAAGATGCCAAAAATAAAAATAGCACCATCAATACTTTCTGCGGATTTTGGGAAACTAAATGAAGAAATAAAAGAAGTAGAAGATTCTTCAGATTTAATACACATTGATGTCATGGATGGTCATTTTGTTGATAATCTCACTATTGGGCCTTGCGTTGTTAAAGGAATGAAATCAAAACTTCCTTTAGATGTTCACCTTATGATTGAAGAACCATTAAAATACGCAAAGGCTTTTGCAGAAGCTGGAGCAAATATAATTTCATTCCATGGAGAACTTTTTGATGGAAAACCAGAAGAACTTGCTAAGGCAATAGAAGAAGTAAGATCTTTGGGTGTCAAAGTAGGCATAGTACTTAACCCAGACAAAGCAATATCAATTATTGAACCAATACTTGACAAAGTGGATATGGTTCTTCTCATGACTGTCTATGCTGGTTTTGGCGGACAAAAATTCATTGAGGAGGTACTGCCCAAAATAAAAGAACTCAGAAGCAAATTTGATGGAGATATTGAGATTGATGGCGGTATAAACAAAGAAACAATCAAACTTGCTGTTGAAGCAGGAGCAAATGTTATTGTAGCAGGAAACTCAATCTTCAATACAGAAGACAGGAAAAAAGCAATAGAAGAATTAAGAAACGCTGCTCAATGATTCATCAAACAAATCATATAACACTATAATCATTAAACAATATTAAGTAATTGATTGGGGGTAACTTAATGTCAGATGATATTAAAGATCTTAAAATATGCATAGTTGGATTAGGCTATGTTGGTTTGCCATTAGCAATTGCATTTTCTAAGAAATTCGAAACATATGGTTTTGATATTAACCAAGAAAAGATCGATAATCTAAAGAAAGGAATAGACACAACTAATGAAATCTCTAAAAAAGAATTAGAAGATTTCAATATTGAACTCAGCAATGACCCAACAATAATTAAAGATGGAAATATCATAATAGCTGCAGTCCCAACACCAATCACCAAAGAAAAAGTTCCAGATCTCAGCTTGGTTGAGAGTGCCAGTGAACTAATAGGCAAGAATCTTTCTAAAGGCGCTATTGTTGTTTTTGAGTCAACTGTGTATCCCGGAGTTACTGAGGAAATATGTGTGCCGATATTAGAAAAAAGCTCTGGGTTGAAATACAAATCTGACTTTTTTGTTGGTTATAGTCCAGAAAGAATAAATCCGGGGGATAAAAAACACACGGTTGATAAAATTATCAAAATTGTAAGTGGCTGTGATAAGAAAACTACAGAAAAAATAGCAGAGGTATATGGTGCTATAGTGAATGCGGGAATCCATACAACACCAGATATCAAAACAGCAGAAGCCGCGAAGGTAATTGAAAATATCCAAAGAGATCTTAATATAGCACTTGTTAATGAGCTTTCACTGATATTCAATAAGATGGATATAAACACAACCGATGTTCTTGAAGCTGCTGGAACAAAATGGAATTTTCACAAATATTCCCCTGGATTAGTTGGCGGGCACTGTATTGGTGTCGATCCTTATTATTTAACTTGGAAAGCTAAACAACTTGGCTATAATCCAAAAATAATTCTCGCAGGAAGAGCAATAAATGAATTTATGCCAGAACATGTTGTAAATCTAACAGAAGAAGCGTTGAAGGAAGCTGGAAAAGACATCAAAAACAGCAAAATCCTGATACTTGGCTTGACATTCAAAGAGAATGTTCCAGATGCGAGGAACAGCAAAGCCAAAGAAGTCATTCAGCATCTTAAGAAACAATCTAAAGAAGTAATTGCATGTGATCCTTTACTCAGCAAAGAAGAAATAAAGAATAACTTTAGTGTCGATAAAATTACAATTGAAGATATTGACAAAATCAAAGCTGATGCTGTAATAATAATCAGCCCCCATAAAGATTTTGAGAAGATTAGAATTAAAAATCTGACAAATATCATGGAAAAACCAGTATTAATAGATATAAAATCGTTTTATAGAGATCAAATTTCTTCAGAAGAAGTTATTTACAAAACCCTGTAATTAAATTTTTAGCATATTGGGTGAGAATTATCAAAAAAAGGGAAAAAACAGAAATAACAGAAATAACAGACATAATTAAGAAAATTGGAATTCAAGAATGGGTGCTTATCGCCATTATACTAATACTTTGTTTTATGCAGTTTTCCACTCTTACAAAACTTAAACAAATGCCCGGACCTGTTTATGGAGGAGATGTTTACTATCATTTTGGCCATGTAAACCACATAGTTGAGAGTGGTTCAATATTCCAAAGCTCACATTTTATCGAAGAATACGAACATTATCCTTGGCTAAGCCATTTAACAGCAGCTTCTATTTCCTGGATTTCTGGAGCTTCTGCATTAAGAGCAGCAGCTGTTTATTATCCTGTCTTTCTCACTGCACTAACATTGATAATACTTTACTTCCTATGTCTAAAAACATATAAAAACAAGAATCTTGCTGTTGTGTTTTCTGTTCTTTGGGCTGTTCAACTAATACCAAATGTAGCTCCATCGATAGCTGCAAAATACACAGTAATTCCTCTATTTGTTTTGGGAATTTATTTCGCAAACCAAAATATTAAATCAAGAGTTTTTGCAGGAGTAATATTTGGATTAACAGGTATACAACACATAACAGTATTTTTGGGAGCCTGTCTTTTTATATTTCTTATGTTCTTAAAAAATATTTTATCTGAACATATTAATTTTTCTGAAGGAAAATTACGAATAAAAAACACAAAAAACATTTTATTAACAATAAAAAAAGAGATAATTTTCTTCTTGCCGATTATCATAATAGGAATTTTAATAGCTATGCTATTTTGGTGGCCTCTAATGTTTGTATATCAGGGAAAAACATTAAATCCCTGGCAGGAATATACGGGAATTGGCGTAGAGTCTGCAACTATCGGTGCCGCTTTCAATAGGGTAATAAAATTGTTCACTAATTTTAATTCACTGATAGCAGGGGTTTTATCAGTACTTGCTTTAGTAGGATTAGTTACAGGCTTCAAAATTAAAAACAAAGCATTGAAGGAGATTCCGTGGTTATTACTCGTCACAGGATTTATTGGGCTGGTTCATCCAATAATAACTGTTCCACTTATCGGAACTTCATTTGGTCATTATAGATTTCCCCTATTTTTTACACTAGCTAAATATATGTTTGCATTTGGAGGATTATTTTTCATTTATGAGCTGATCAAAAAGTCTTCTCCAGAACAATCAAGAAAGAGTTATCTTAATGCTTTTATCATAACCGTTCTGATTTTTTCATTTTTCAGCTTTTCTACAACAATCAATGCTTTCAAAAACAATCAATGGACTAAAAATGGTTTTCAACTTTCAGCAGATATGGCTGGCATGCAAAACATTGCAGAGTGGATTAAAGAAAATACTGCTCAGCAGGATGTTTTCTTAACTACTCATGGAGAAACTGGTTTTGCACTAAATTCATTGACAGGAAGAAAAGTAGCAATTATGAGAAGAACACATGCAAATCCCTTTGTTGATGTAAATAAAAGAATTGCTGATGCTGCTGTGATTCTTTATGGCAATAATGCAGAACTCAGACAAGAATTGCTTAAAAAATATAACATAAAATACCTATACTATGATCTTTACTCTTCTAAAGCTCAACTCGAATGCCGGGCAGCATGGGATAAAATTTCCCAACCAGAATATGGAGATGCATCATACCCCTGCTTGAGAACTTCCTTTGAATATGAGGATTATTTGAAACAAAATGGTGTAACGACTCAAAGAGTTAATGCAAGACTGGATCCTGCAAGAGCAGAAGCACCTAGGTTTGATATCATTGCAATAAATGCTTCAGAGCCAAAACTTGAGTTGGAAAAAATAAAAGACATCACAATTCAGGGAGTATTGATATCAGAAGTAAATAGAATAAAATGAATCATCTGAAAATGATAAGTATAATAATCCCAACATACAATGAAGCTGAAAACATCAAAAAGATAGTTCCACTCATCTATAAGCATATGAAAAAAGACTATGAAATAGTCATTGTTGATGATAATTCTCCTGATAAGACTTGGCAGATTGCACAAAAAATGCCTAAAAAATACAAAATAAGAGTAATAAGGAGAACAAAAGAAAGAGGATTGGCTACTGCTGTGATCAGAGGGTTTAAAGAAGCAAAAGGAAATATTATTGGAGTTATTGATGCAGATTTAAGTCATCCTCCTAAAATGATTCCAAAACTTGTGGCTGCAATAAAAGATGGTAACTGTGTGGCTGTGGGTAGCAGACATGTCAAAGGCGGCGGGTGCGAAAATTGGCCTGTTCATAGAAAAATGATATCTAAAGGGGCAACATTAATGGCAAGACCCCTAACTAGAGTAAAAGACCCCATGTCCGGTTTTTTCTTTTTCAAAAAAGATATCCTTAAAGGTGTGACACTCAAACCAAAAGGCTACAAAATATTGCTTGAGATATTGGTCAAAGGCAGATATTCAAAAAATAAAGTTAAAGAAATACCTTTCATATTCAAGGATAGAGAGCTTGGAAAAAGCAAATTAGGATTTAATGTTTATATAGATTACCTAAAACATCTTGGAAGTCTATTCAAGTACAAAACAATGGGGAAATAAAATAAGATGACAAACAAAAATATTGAAAAAATTAGTGTTGATATCATCATACCAGTATACAACGAGGAAAAAATATTAAAAAAAAGTGTAAAACAACTCATGGGGTTCTTAAAAAAAAGATTCAGATATGACTGGAAAATTGTAATTGCAGATAATGCCTCTATTGATAAAACACAAGAAGTTGGAGAAGCATTGCAAAAAAAATATAATAAAGTAAAATATGTCAGAATCCCACAAAAAGGCAGAGGCAGAGCCCTTAGAAAAACTTGGCTTGACAGCAAGGCAGACATTGTAAGTTATATGGATGTTGATTTGTCAACTCAATTAGATGCATTTCCAGTTATGATCTCTGCGTTAGTTAATGGTTTTGACGTTGGTACAGGCTCAAGACTTATGTCATATGCTGCTGTTAAGAGATCCCTTAAAAGAGAGATTCTTTCAAGAGGATATAATCTCCTTGTCAGGATGTTTCTCAATACACATTTTTCAGATGCCCAGTGCGGCTTTAAGGCAGTAAGAAAAGATGTAGCCAGAAAATTAATCCCTTTAATCAAAGATGATGAATGGTTCTTTGATACTGAGCTATTGGTGCTTGCAGAAAAGAAAGGATATAGGATTTTTGAAATTCCTGTTGGCTGGATTGAAGACAAAGATAGTAGAGTTCATATAAGGAAGACAGTCACAGATTACATTAAATCACTTTTCAGAATGAGGGTTGGATTATTTGAAAAAGGATATGGGAAACATGAAATATCTTCTATGGGCGCCAAATTTCTTAAGCTGAGAAAAAGGCTTGGTAATAAAAAATAAAAATAAAATGGAAAAAAAGTACGAAGCAGAATACAGTGAACTGGAAAGGGAAAATTGGTGGTTTATAGGTAGGAGAGGGTTAATATCCGCAATCACAAATAAAATATTGAAAGAGGGTGATAAAGTCCTCGATATAGGCTGCAGCACAGGCATAAACGCCAGAGCTTATTCAAAAGGAAAAAAACTTAATATTTATGGCTTGGATTCCTCTAAGACACTTCTCACAAATCCAGATGTCTTTAAGGGAATGAAGATAATCTGCGGAAATGCTGAAAAGCTCCCATTTAAAGATAAATACTTTGATAATGTTGTCTGTTTTGACTTATTAGAACATCTAAACAAAGACAATCAATGTGTAAAAGAATCTTATAGGGTTTTAAAGACTGGTGGAAAATTCATTATCTTTGTGCCGGCATTCCAATTCTTATGGAATGACCATGATGTTGTTAATGAACATAAAAGAAGATACTCTAAAAAATCATTAAAAAAACTTCTGGCCAATAAAGGTTTTAAAATTAGGAGAATGTATTATTGGAATAGTTTTTTATTTCTTCCGATACTGATTTTTAAAATATTTAGAAGAACCAAGAATCCCGGGGAGGCAAGATCAGATCATTCTGTCTTTAAAATGCCGAAAATATTCAATCTTGCTTTACTTACAGTGTTAAAAATCGAGAATTTTCTTATTAATCTTGGAATAAGTTTGCCTTTTGGCATATCATTGATAGCAATAGCGGAGAAAGAATGAAGGACAAACACAAAGATCTGATTAAAAAATTTATCAGAAAAGAAGGAATTTTTCTTATAATACTCATAGCTTTAGCTGTGATTTACACTTCGCCTATTCTTAAAAATATCAACAGCATGGGTCAAAGAGATTTCGGACTCACAGGTTTTTATCCTGAAGTAGAAAGAAAAACCATTCTAGAATTCAACCAGATTCCTTTTTGGAATCCTTATTATTGCGGGGGAAACACAATGATAGGACACGCTTACTCCTCCACATTTTATCCTCTGTTTATCATTATATTGTTGCTGGGCGTCCCAATAGGGATTAAGATAAGTTACTTGTTCCATACAATTATTGGTTTAATTGGTATGTATTTTCTATCAAGACACTATGAAATAGATAGAAGAGTCTCAGTCTTGACTGCTTCAATGTTTATGTTTTCATCTTACCTTGCTGCCCACCTAACAGAAGGTCTTTGGACATGGGTATTAATAGCCTGGATACCTTGGGCATTTTTATTTTATCTTAAATCATATGAGAAAATTAAGTATGCTGCTTTAAGCGGGTTATTTCTGGGATTCATGTTCTTAGGAGGCTTGCCATACGATTTTACATATGCAGCTTTAATAATAGCTCTTCATGGTTTGTTTAAGCTCATATTTAGCAATAATAATAAAAGCAAAAAAAGCAAAATAAAGGTGATTGCAGTAGTAGCAATAGTTATGCTCTTTAGTGTGATGTTTATCTCAGTCAAGCTTCTACCAACCCTAGAAATAAACAAGGTTATTAATCGTGATAGAGAATATCCTGATAAAATTGGATTGACTCCTAAGGCATTAGCAACATCCTTATTTAGCAGAACTCAAGGAAATGATGTGCACAGCGAATTTTATTCAGATATTGGAAAACAAACTTGGTATTCAACATCTAATTATTTTGGAATATTGCCTTTCTTATTTGCACTAATAGGCATTCTTTTTTATTGGAGAAAGCAAAAAGAAGCACTCGGAATAATAGTGATAGGTACACTATTAACAATGGGCACTCATTCCCCGGTAAATCTTTATTATATTGCTCAATACATCCCCTTTGTGAAATTTTTTGCAGGAAATCCTATAAGATTCAAGCTTCTCTTTACATTTTTCTTAATCATTTTTTCAGGATTAGCTCTTACCAGACTAAGCAATATAAAAGAAATCAAAACTGGAAAAAAGGATATAAAAATTAAAAAATCGACTATGAACATTATACTAATTGTCTTGATTTCTTTATTGATTGTCAATATATTCATTATTAATCAACCCGAATTATCCAGGGCTTTTCCTGTTCCAGCTGAAGCATTCGAGGGTATTTCTCCGGGAGAGAACTTTTACCAAACACAAGAATTGAGAATAGGCAATCCTGTGTTCCCAAAAGAAGGTGGCATCCCCATAATTACATTTGATGGAAAAAGTGGATTATTGGATGCGAACAAAGCTATAGCTTTGTGGAAACAGAAACAGATTTTTATTCCCGCTTTAGATTCTGTCTATGGGAGTAAAATGCACACTAATATGCTTCTCAATAAAGGAACTGTGAATTGTTATGAACATTTCACATTACTGCCAGCTGCTAAACCAAAATACTTAATTAATGGATCATTAAATCCGATCTATCATGGAGAAGCTTATATCATGTCCAAGACAAATAAGACTGAAATAAGTGAAGCTACAATTACAAGTTTCACACCAAATGAAATCAAAATTAAAATAGATGTGAAAGAAAAATCTCTCCTGGTCATAAACCAAAACTTTGAGAGTGGATGGAAAACTAGAGAAAATAAACAAATAACCAATAAAGATGGTTTAATATCCACAGATGTAGATTCAGAAGATGACATGATCACTTTTTATTACAGACCCAAAAGCTTTTTGACTGGAGCAATTATCAGCATTATAACTCTGCTTTTTTCAATAATTATGTTCATAAAACATGATAAATTAAGAACATATTTAAATAAAATCAAATTTCTTAAAAAAGGTGGTCTGCTTTGAAGATAAAAATAGGCAAAGAAACAAAAAGTATAGATAATATAGACATAGTAATAATTTTATCTATAATAAATTCAGTTCTATTAAGTATCTACTCAAAAAACATATCATTTGGGGAAATTTTTCAAAGCCCAATATCATTGATATCAATCATATTGCTTATTGCTTTGTGGTTTTTTAAAAACAAAATAAACTCATCATTAGTAATTGCATTTTCTTTCCTTTTGATGATGTTTCCTGAACCACTATTTATTGTGTTTATCATGCTCCTGGCAATTCCCGGATTTTTTCTTTCATTTACATTAATCAAAAAAAATGATGAAAATTTTTCATTTGCAGAACGATATTTGGCGTCAATAGCATTTACCTATGTCTTTTTCATTATTGCCTATTTCTTCACTTTTATTGGATTGCCGGTAAACAAACTAATCTTGTTTGGCATAATGTTTTTATTGCCGATATCATTATCATTAACAAAAAGAGCTGACTATACTTCCTTCTTGAAAGAGATATTCTCTAATAAAAACATAAATTCAAAAACACCAATTAACATACTTCTAATAATACTTTTCATTCTATTAATTTTTTCTCCGGTCTTGAATGAAGATAAACTTCAAAGAACAACCGGAGTTGCAACTTATGTGCAAGCATATGATTTTGTTCAAAGTGTTGAAAAATACAAAGAAATTCCCATACTTATGTTTTGGCAAGAGATGGGCGTTCCAGATTATGCTTCAGAACCTTACTTCTTCTATTTTGCAATAGGTTACAATAAAATTATGACTGATTACAGTCTGAATAAAGTATATAATTACTACGTATTCTTTACTTTCGTAAATATACTCATAGGAATGCTTCTTTTGTCTAGATTACTCAAAAGCAAATGGCCACTTGTTTCATCGTTGTTTATTCTCATCTCACCATACATGACGGCCATAGGATTCAACACAGGCCTATTAAAAATGATGAGTTCTTTTATATTTGTTCCAATATTTTTCATTCTCTTTTTCAAATCATTAAAACAAAAAGAATATTATCTTCCAACAGCAATTGCTGCAGTAACGCTATTTTTTGCACATACGTTTTTAGGCAATATATCATTTGGCATAGCTGCATTTATCTTCTTTTACTTTAAATTACACCAAAAGATTGTAAAAAAAGAGAGTTTATTCGAAGGTGGAGAACTCAAAAGCATACTTAAAGCAAGTATTGTTTTTGTTATTGGTATCTTAACATGGCTCCTAGCTGCTGTTTACTATACAAACCATTCATTTGGTTTTGGGAATCTGCTATTCGGCAAGAGAGTTACGAATAATTGGCTATCAGCTGCAGCACCCCCGATAAATACACTTCTTAAATACATCTTCGGAGAACCCGGAATTAGTAATCAAAAAATAATTCTGGGTCTTTACATATCTATTCTTGCAGTTTGTGCAATTGGAATCTCTGTATACTACCTCCTCAAAGAAAAAGAAAAGGACAATCTGCTTCCTTTGATAATAATGTTTTCCATATTTTCCTACACCCTATTGTATTATACTCCGTTGAATTCTATCCTAAAACGAGCCGCTCTTTTTGATAGGGTTCCTTTATTCATTTTCTTTGGCTTTTGTTTAATCATACCAAGAATATTCGAGATAAAGAACAAAACTGCAAAGATTGTTTTCGCCATTATTTTGTTAGTACTGATCTTTCATTATGGCAATTACACTTATCAAAAAGTTAATGAATATGAATCAGAACAGATACAAACTGGAAAAGTATATGCTGAAGAAATGGCTTTCTTAAAAAGCCTTCCCATTGGCAGGACAATAACTTATGGTCTTTATGGGAGTGCTGTTGATAGTGTTTTGCCAATTTTTACAAATAAGCCTTCAACAGGACATGCTTCTGGCTATGGTGTTTTTTCTCATTCAGGAATTTTCTGGGAAAAAACATATAGTGAAAGAAAAAGATCAGTACCACCTAATACCACTTCACATTACATAAAAAATCTATTGAGTCTGGCTTGGACAAAATACATAATAATTGGTATCGGTATGCCTGGTGGGGATAACGCTCTTAATGTAATTTACAATATAACTCTACAAGAATTAATTGAGAAATCGAAACAAAATCAGACAGAACTCGATAAGATATTAAAACAAAAAGGCATGATTGGGTTCTTTCCTAAAAGTACAATCCTAATTTTCGAGAACACAAATGCGGGTAGCCTAGCTGAAAAAGTCAAGATTTCCCAGATTTTGATGGAAGAAAAGGCATTATACGAAAAAGAGAATGCATTTAAAGTTGTAGGTTTTAAGAACTATGTGCCGGAAAAATATGATTATGTAGTAAACAAAGAGGAAGACATTCAAAAAGTTGAATATCCTGTGCAGCTAGATGTAGAATTCGACAATCCAAGAAAAATAAATATAAAAGGACCATTCAAAAAAGGGGAGTGGGTGCTTGTTAAATTACATGAGTTTCCTAATTGGCATGCATTTATGAATGGGAAAGAAGTTCAAATAGAAAGATCAAATACGGGCTTCATGTTGATCAAAGCAGAAGTTGGGAGTAACATATTATTAAGATACGATGCACCTTTTTTCAGTCAGATACTCCAAGGATTGCTTTCCGCGGCCATTATATTCTGCTTTTTAATACCAGCTTTCTTAAGCAAAAGGAGACAAAGAAAATGAAAGAATGCAACATATCTGTAATAGTACCAGTGTATAATGAAGAAAAAGCTGTCCAGCAGACCATCAGCAACATTAAGAAGATATTAGACAAAACAAATAATAAGTATGAAATAATTGCTGTAAATGATGGATCGACTGATAAAAGTCTTAAAATTCTTAACAAAATTTCTCAGATAAAGGTGCTCAATAATCAGGAGAATAAAGGTTATGGTGCATCTTTAAAGAAAGGTATACATGCCTCAAAAGGTAAATGGATACTAATCATAGATGCCGACGGAACATACCCCACAAAAAGCATACCTGACCTCCTTAAACACACACGGGATTATGATATGGTGGTTGGATCAAGAACAGGAAAAAATGTCAAAGTACCATTCTTAAGAAGACCTGCTAAATTTATTTTGGGAGCTCTGGCAAATTTCTTAACTTCTAAAAAAATCCCAGATCTCAATTCAGGACTAAGAATCTTCAAAAGAATAATTGCAGAAGAGTTTATGCACTTATTTCCCGAGGGTTTTTCGTTCACAACAACTATTACATTAGCTTCTTTAACAAGCGGTTATGATGTTAAATATGTTCCAATAGATTATCGGAAAAGAATCGGCAAATCATCTATCAGCCCATTCCATTTTTTTGAATTTACTTCATTAATATTAAGAATGGTTATGTATTTCAAACCATTAAAATTCTTTTTGGTTCCAGGTTTATTGTTTTTTATACTTGGTATGGGATATTTTATTTATCAGGCCTTTTGGTTCAGTAATATTTCGGACTTGTCTATTATATTTATTTTGGGTGGTATGCAAATATGCTTTATTGGTTTAATCGCTGATTTAATTGTAAAGAAAATAAGAAGATAGGGACTTATTTTTTTGAACGAAAGATTTATAAATCAAGTAAATGCCTTGGAAGATGACAAAAAATGAAAATACTCTTAATAAATCCACCGTATAGTGACGTATACACTAGAGTATCCTATGCAGAAGGAGTTGTTCCTCCTTTGGGATTGGCTTATTTAGCTGCGTATGCAAGAGAAAAAGGTTTTGAGGTAAAGATTCTTGATGCGAATGCTTTACAAATCCCCCTTAATAAAATTAAGAACCATATCCCTAAAGATATCGATGTTGTGGGAACAACTTCATTCACTCCTTCATTGAATAAATCATGTAAAATTCTGTCAATTTGTAAAGAAATTAATCCAAATATAATAACGATAATAGGTGGTGCGCATATCTCTGCATTACCCAAGGAAACCTTGAAGTATTATAGCTCAATCGATTTTGGAATAATAGGTGAGGGAGAAATAACTTTAGTAGAACTCTTAAAAACTATCCAGAAAAAAGAAAGCCTATCGACTGTGAAGGGTATTTGTTATCGGGACGGAAAGGAAATAAAACTCAATCAAAGAAGAGAGCTTATTGAAGACTTGGATATACTTCCATTCCCCGCATATGATCTTCTTCCTGTAGAAAAATATTGTGTGCCATTACATCATGTGGGATTTGGTCAAAGAGTTCCAACAAAGCCGTTTGCAGCAATTTTTACTTCACGGGGCTGTCCTTATAATTGTACGTATTGCGCTTCAAAAGTCATCTGGGAAAGAAAGGTGAGATTCAGAAATCCAAAAAATGTTTTAGCCGAGATAGATCATCTCGTGAAGAACTTTAATATAAAAGTAATTGATATTGCTGATGATATTTTTACCATAAATAATAAAGTATTTAATGCTATTCTGGATGGACTCATAGAAAGGGACTATGACTTGCATTTCAATTGTTTAAGCAGAGTAAATACAATAGATATGGAAAAACTGAAGAAGCTTAAGAAAGCTAAGTGTTATCTAATCAGATATGGTGTTGAGTCTGGTTCTCAAAAAGTTCTTAACTTGATGAAGAAAAATATAACAAAAGAAGAAGTTATTAAAGCATTCAAAATGACTCATAAAGTGGGGATACCTGCGTCAGCAAGTTTTATCATAGGACATCCTGG
Organism: Nanobdellota archaeon; assembly: GCA_042571645.1. Lineage (GTDB taxonomy): Archaea > Nanobdellota > Nanobdellia > Woesearchaeales > JBHPFW01 > JBHPFW01. Next base: position 3,277 of record JBHPFW010000001.1, on the reverse strand, counting down.
AGAAACCAATGCAACAGTTAAAGAAACCATAGACTTGGCTAAGAAGATTGATCCGGTTCTTGCACACTTTTTTGTCGCTATACCTTTAGTTGGAACCGAATTGCATGATATTGCAAGAATAAAGGGTTTAATTGTGAATAATATGGGTTGGGAGCAATGGGTGCAAATGCCTGATGAACCAATTCTAAGAACAGAAAAATTATCAGTTAAAAGACTAAAAAAACTTAGAGACAAAGCATATAAGGAATTTTATTTCAGACCATCTTTTATCATAAAATCAATCTTAAGAATAAGAAGACTTGAACAGATTAAATTATATATACGAGGATTTTTAGCTGTTTTAAAACTTACGGACAAAATAAAATGATGATAGTTAATAAGTTCAACAAAAATTTTGAATCTCAGAAAAAATATGGCAATATTCATTTGGAACCAAAGATGAAAAAGAAAACTAAAAAAAAGAAACTGAAAAATAAAACAAGACCTTTTGCCATATTAATAGTGCTGTTATGCACATTGCTAACTTCATTAGGTCAACTCTTTTTGAAATTTGGTGCCAATAAGCTCTCATTATCTTTTTATGCTATTATTATGAACTACAACTTGATAATTGGTTGCTTTTTCTATGGAATGGGGGCAATTCTCCTGATTGTTGCTCTCAAATACGGGGAATTAAGTGTACTATATCCTTTCATAGCCCTAAGTTTTATTTGGGTGTCTATATTATCCATGATCTTCTTGTCTGAAATAATGACCACAGGGAAATGGGTTGGAATAGCAGTCATAGTAGTTGGCGTATCATTAATTGGATGGGGTGCAAATCATGACTGAATGGTGGACTTTCTTGATTGTTTTTTTCGCAACAATCCTCGGCGCATTCGGTTCCCTCTTTTTTAAAAGAGGAGCAAAGCATGTTAATTTTAATATTCTAGAACAGCTAAAAAATTTTGAATTGATTAAGGGATTCTTCTTTTATGTTAGTAGTGCCCTGATATTTATAATAGCTCTTAAATATGGAGATCTTTCTGTTCTCTATCCTATAACCTCATTATCATACATATGGGTTTCATTAATTTCTATTAAATATCTAAATGAAGAAATGAACAAATATAAATGGTTGGGAATAGCACTGATAGTATTAGGGGTTATTTTTATTGGGAAATGAGAAATGCAAGCACATTCGTAGTAATACCTGCATATAATGAAGGAAAAGCAATTGCGAAGGTAATTAAAGATCTTAAAAAAGGTGGCTATAAAAACATAATCATCATAGACGACTGCAGTACAGACAATACTGCAAAAGTAGCAGAGAAAGAGAAAGTAATTGTATTGAAACACGCAATCAATAGAGGCCAAGGAGCAGCGCTTAAAACAGGCATAGATTTTGCATTAATGAACAAGGCTGATATAATAATCACTTTTGATGCTGATGGTCAGCATAGAGTAGAAGACATCAAGAATTTGATCAGACCAATAACCAATAAAAAAGCAGATATAACTTTAGGATCTAGATTTTTAGGAAAAGCTGTTAATATTCCTTTCTTGAAAAAAGTTGTCCTCAAATTAGGGACAATTGTTGTATTTTTTCTTTATAGAATAAAAGTAACAGATTCTCAATCAGGATTGAGGGCGCTTTCAAGAAAAGCAGCAGAAGCAATAGATATAAGGTCTGATAGGATGGAGCATGCTGGAGAGATATTCCATGAGATAATAAGAAATAACTTAAAATATGTTGAAGTACCCATAACAGTAATATATGACGAATATGCAATTAAAAAGGGCCAGAGCTGGACTAAAGGTTTTGAGCTCGGTATTAAAATGATTTTTAGGAGATTAACTAAATAATACAAAAAAGATAATACATGAAATGGGGTGTTAACTATGGAATATATCCAAATTATATTATTGATTTTTGGTTTATTTGCATTAAGCAGAGCTGTAATAAGATACAAGAAAAAAGACATAAGCATAAAAGAATTATTATTCTGGGGTATAATTTGGTTGGCTGTCATAGTATTCTCTATCATGCCTAATTCACTGAATTATCTTTCAAGATTCTTTGGGATTGGCAGACCAATTGATTTGTTGATTTACGGAAGCATAATACTATTGTTCTATCTTATATTTAGGCTCTATGTAAAAATTGATAATATCGAGCAAGAAATCACAAAAGTTACTAGAGCTACCGCAATTAATAAAGAGAAAAAGAAGAAATAAAGAGAAAAAGAAGAAAAGATGGAAAAAAAAGAGATTTCTATAGTAATCCCTGCATACAATGAAGAAAAAAGAATAGGGAACTCTCTAAAAAAGATATTGTCCTATCTAAAAAAAAATAAGTTTAATTTTGAAATTATTGTTGTAGATGATGGAAGCACAGACAACACAATAAAAATAGTCAAAAAAATAAACTCCAACATAAGAATAATTAAGAATAATTCTAACAAAGGTAAAGGCTTTTCTGTAAGGAAGGGTATTCTCTCAGCAAATAAACAGTTAATCCTTTTCTCAGATGCGGATTTAAGTACGCCCATAGAAGAACTCCCCCGGCTTATTAAAGCCATTGAAGATGATTATGATCTTGCTATTGGATCAAGAGCTATAACTGGCGCTAAAATAGAGATCCACCAACCATTCTATAGAGAAGCTATAGGAAGAATATTCAATAAAATTGTTCAAACAATAGCGACGTGGGGTATAAAAGATACGCAGTGTGGGTTTAAATTATTCAAGAAAAAGACTGCTAAAGAAATATTTTCAAGATTAACAATTAACAATTTCGGGTTTGATGTCGAAGCGATATTTATTGCAAAGAAAAAAGGATATAAAATTAAAGAAATTCCAATAACTTGGATAAATAGTGCTGGAAGCAAAGTTAGCCCTGTAAAAGACTCAATCAAAATGTTTTTGGATCTATTCAAAATAAGGATTTACAGCCTACTCGGAAAATATAAGTAAAACTAGTTCAAGATACATAAAAAAAGAATAACATAAAAAAAGAAGCTGATAATATGGACTATAAAGATTATCGAGCTGGACAAAAAAGTTCAGATTTCTGGTTCAAAGCAAAAAATAATCTTATAAATATACTTCTCTCTAAAGCCACTAAAAGAAAAAACACACACATAACAAAACAAAAATTAAAAATTCTAAACATAGGCGCAGGAACTGGAAATGATTTAAAAATATTGAATAAATATGGAGACAACTATGTTATAGATGTAAACAAAAATGCTCTTGATCCAATAGCAAGATCATAATCATCTTCAATGGCTTTAAT